>NZ_JXTE01000589.1 GCF_000972385.1 Streptomyces sp. WM6386 | reverse complement strand
CCCGGCCTTCGCCATGGGTTCCCTGGCGGGGGGTTCCGACGTCGCCGCCCGCGCCCGGCACTTGGCGGTACGCCATGTCGATCGTCAGGAGCCGTGCCGGTCCTGCTGGGCCCGTTACCTGTGCGGCGGCGGCTGTTACCACGAGGTGAGCCGCCGAGGACGCCCGGGCTGCGAATACATCCGCGGCTGGCTGTCCTTCTGCCTGCGGGCCTACGTCGAACTGTGCGCCACCGCACCCGAGTTCTTCCGTACGCCCGCAGACTCCACCACCGCTCTCGTCAGCCCCGCCAGTCCCGCCAGCGCCGTCTGAAGGAGCCGTCCATGCCCGACCTTCCGTCCCCCGACGGGAAGCTGTTCCCGCGCAACCTCACTGCCCGGGCCGACTA
>NZ_JXTE01000588.1 GCF_000972385.1 Streptomyces sp. WM6386 | reverse complement strand
CTCATGGCCGACCCCATGGGATCCGTGTCGACAACCGAACGGTGGGAAAATGCGGGACAACGCCGACCCGGCAGACCTTTCGATCATCGAGGAAGTCTCCCGACTGGTGGGAGTGCCCTGCTCGGCGCAGACGGTCCGCTCGATCCTGTCCGCCTACGGCGACACGCTCGAGCAGGCCGTGGTCGCCTTCCGGGTGGCGACGGGGGAGCGCAACGCGGGGGATCTCGACTGCCGTTTCACCATGCTCCCGCCGGACCTGGACCCGTACGCCGTCGCCCTGTCGAACGGCCTGATCGAGGCGACCGACCACCCCGTCGGCAGCCTGCTGGCAGAACTCCACGCGGGATTCCCCATCGGGTTCAGCGGCATCGACTTCGGGGTCGTCG
>NZ_JXTE01000587.1 GCF_000972385.1 Streptomyces sp. WM6386 | reverse complement strand
TTTCCGGGGCCCCACCCCCCGCCTTGCTCATGGCCGCGGCTCCTTGGGCAGACCGAGGACCTGTTCCCCGATGATGTTGCGCTGGATCTCGCTCGACCCGCCGTAGATCGTCTCGGCGAGCGAGAGCAGGAAGGAGCGCTGACGGGTGTCGAGGCCGTAGTCCTCGCCGACGATCTGCCCGGCGGGGCCGGCCAGTTCCATGGCCAGGTGGCCGAGGTGCTGGTGGCGTTTCGAGGCGTACAGCTTCGCGGTGGTGGCCTGCGCGCCCGGTGTCCGGCCCGCGGTCAGTTCGGCGATGGTCCGCAGGTTGGTGGTGCGCATGATGCGTACGGAGATCCAGGCGTCCACCATCCGGCGGCGCAGCATGGGGTCGGCGAGCGCGCCCC
>NZ_JXTE01000586.1 GCF_000972385.1 Streptomyces sp. WM6386 | reverse complement strand
GAGTTCCAGGTCACCGACGGCAACCGCGCCCTGATCCTCCGGCTGTGCGCCGACCTGGACGGGCTGCCGCTGGCCATCGAGCTGGCCGCGGCCCGGTTGCGGACCTTGACCATCGACGAGGCGATCACCCGGCTGGAGGACCGCTTCCGGCTGCTCACGAACGGCAGCCGGGTAGCCCGGCCGCATCAGCGCACGCTACGCGCGCTGATCGACTGGAGTCACGAGCTGTGCACCCCTGCCGAGCGGCTGCTGTGGCACCGGCTTTCGGTCTTCGCCGACGACTTCGGCCTGGACGCGGCCGAGGATGTGTGTGGGGGCGACGGAATCGGCCGGGACGAGGTGCTGGATCTCCTCGACCGGCTGGTGGCGCAGTCCGTCGTCCTGCCC
>NZ_JXTE01000585.1 GCF_000972385.1 Streptomyces sp. WM6386 | reverse complement strand
AGCCCGACCTGGACGTGCGGGTCGGCGACGTAGGCGTCGTCGGCGATCAGCACGAGGTCGCTCAGCAGGGCCAGGCTGCAGCCGAGGCCGACGGCGGGGCCGTTGACCGCGGCGATCACCGGCAGCGGGCAGCGGACCATGCCGGTGATGATCCGCCTGGCCTGGTCGACGTTCCGCTCCCGGAAGGCGCGGTCGCGCTGGACGCGGGTCATGATGTCGAAGTTGCCGCCGGCGCTGAACGCCCGGCCGCGCCCGGTGAGCACGACGACCCGTGCCTCCGGGTCGTCGGCGACGGCATAAGCCCAGAAATCGTCGACCATGCGGTGGAAGAGGGTGGCCAGCTGCCCCAGCTCCTCCGGAGCCCACTCGGACAGGGCGAACTGCATGC
>NZ_JXTE01000584.1 GCF_000972385.1 Streptomyces sp. WM6386 | reverse complement strand
AACTTCCTCGCCGGCCGGCAAGAACCCCTGGCCTGGGCCTTCGCGGGCAGGCACACCGCGAACCTGGACGGCGTCGACCACCACTACTCCACCGCCGGCGTGCCCGTGCTCAGCGGCGCCATGGCGTTCCTGTCGTGCCGCCTGGTCAACGCCGTCGAGGGCGGCGACCACACGATCTTCATCGGTAAGGTCGCCGAACTGGGCGTGTCCAGCGGCGAGTCCGAACCGCTGATCTTCTTCCGCGGCTCCATGGGCGCCCTGGAGGCCGAACAGCGCGGCACCCACCCCATGTTCGACGTCTGACCCCGCACGCTTAAGGAGTTCCGGATGTCCGCCATCCAACGGCGACTGGCCCGCTTCAACCGCACCTTCGCCAACCGCTTCGTCG
>NZ_JXTE01000583.1 GCF_000972385.1 Streptomyces sp. WM6386 | reverse complement strand
GGACGGGGGCCCAGGGGTCGTAGTTCCGCCAGGGGTTGGCGGGTGGCGGGGGGGGTGGGGTTTCGGCGTAGGGCGCTGGAGGGGGTGCGTCCGTGTAGGACGGGGCGCTGGGGGCCGGCGACCGCACAGAGGTGCTGGGGGCCGGTGCGGGTGCGCTGTGCACGGGTGTGCCGTGAGCCTGCGGCGGCGTCGGTATCGCCGTGCCGTGGGACGGCGTGGTCGCCGGGTGCAGTACCGGCGGGGCCGGGGGCCCGGGGGCGGGGGCCCCCGCCGGGGGGGGGGGGGGGGCCCCGCCATCCCCTCCCCCACCCCCCCTGCCGCCCCCGCCCCCTCACCCCCCCCCGCGGGGGGGGGCCCGGGGCCCGGGGCCCCCGCCCCCGCCGGTACTG
>NZ_JXTE01000582.1 GCF_000972385.1 Streptomyces sp. WM6386 | reverse complement strand
CTTCCACGAGCGGGAGGTCCGCCGCACCGACGTCTTCCGGGCAGTGCGACACGTACTCGACTCGGGGACCCCCGTCAGCTTTCATCTCGCCGGTACGGGACCGCAGGACCCCTACCTTGCCGACGTGACCGCCGCGATCAGGCGGGAGTTCGCCGACCGGGTGCCGATGCTGGTCAACGAGATACGTCCGGTGGGCCGGGCGGCCTCCTGGGCCACTGCCGCCGCGCCCCGCCCGGACGGAGGCCGAGCGCTGCCGTGCGCGATGGCCGCCTGGCCGGTGGTGGCCTTCGACGGCACGGTGCTGGCGTGCTGCAACCAGCAGACGGTCGACCGCAGACCTGCCCCCGCGCACCTGCTGCTGGGGCATGTCGCCAAGGACGACTGGGCGTT
>NZ_JXTE01000581.1 GCF_000972385.1 Streptomyces sp. WM6386 | reverse complement strand
ATTACGCGGCGCTGCGAGACGCACGAACCGGCATCGAGGTATCCGCCGTCGATGGAGTGTGGCAGGCGGACACTCTTGTTGACGACAAACTCAGATTGCGGCTGCGTGAAGCGGTGCGAACTCTGGAACAGGTCCCCGAAGCAGAACAGGACTGGCATCCCGGATCCGACGGCCTCGTACTGGACCTTGTCCACCCCTCGCTGTTTTGTCTGGTGAGAGAGGTGAGCGGTGCACCCGAGGGGGCTTGGCGTAATCCGACGGACCGGTACTCGAAGTACGAGTTCTCGGAGAAGTTCCAGTGGCTGCCGACGGACGTGGACGTCAGTGCCGACGGCGCGGTCGCTTTCCGTTCGTACGTCAACAACGTGCATCCCGAGACGCATCGAGAAC
>NZ_JXTE01000580.1 GCF_000972385.1 Streptomyces sp. WM6386 | reverse complement strand
GCGGGGCAGCTGCCCCGCAGTCCTTCGGCGAATTCGTTGGGCCGTCAGGGGTGACCTGTTGATGTCTGCGGGCGTGATCCCCAGACCCGCTCGCGGACGTCGGCCCGAGCCTGCCGGAAAGCGGCCAGGGCAGGGGGTCGAGCTGCGGCACGCGCATCTACCAGCCGGGAGACAGTCGGATCTGAGGCCACCAGGCCGGAGACGGCGGGCTCCGCCCGCAGCATGCCTATGTCGGACAGACAGTCCCGGTCCAACGCTACCGCCAGGGCCAGGTCGAGCAGGACCTTCACGGGAGTGCGCACCGCCCCCGGCCTGCGCCACGGCTCCAGAGCCGCCGACAGCGCGGAGTCGAGGCCGATCCGGCGGACGGTCTCCACCAGCGGTGCCCCA
>NZ_JXTE01000058.1 GCF_000972385.1 Streptomyces sp. WM6386 | reverse complement strand
GAAAGAATCACCCTGCACAGCCCCCCCCGCCCCACCCCCCATGGGTCTCTTTTGGGAACGTACGCTGTCGGTGCAGCGACGCGCGAAGGGACGGTACGCCCATGGCCCGCAGGACGAGTCTGGAGGACTCCAGCTGCGCCATCGCCCAGGCCCTGGACGTCGTGGGCGACTGGTGGACCCTCCTGATCGTCCGCGACACCGCCCGCGGCGTACACCGCTTCGACGACCTCCAACGTGAACTCGGCCTGTCCCGCAAGGTCCTCACCGAACGCCTGCGCCTCCTCGTCGAGGCGGACGTCCTCGCGAAGACCCCGTACCAGGACCGCCCCGTACGCCACGAGTACCGCCTCACCGCCCGCGGCCACGCCCTGCTCCCCGTCCTGATCGCCCTCCAGGACTGGGGCGACGCCTGGATCCTCGGCGACGATCCCGGCGCCACGACAGCCACCGCGGCAAAGGCGTCCACGGAAGCCCGCCGCGTACACGAACTCGTCGGCACCAAGGTCCCGGAACTCCAGCTCCTCGACGACCGGGGCCGGCCACGCGACCCGATCGCCGACAGCACCCCCTACACCGTCCTGTACTGCTTCCCCGGCGCCTACGCCGGCCCCGACGCCTACCCGCCGGGCTGGTCCGACATCCCCGGCGCCCCCGGCTGCACCCTGGAGTCCCGGACCTACCGCGACCGCCACGCCGAGTTCACCGAGGCCGGCGCCACCGTCCACGGCGTCTCCACCCAACGCCCCGACGAGCAGCGGGCCTTCTCGGCAGCGGAGCAGCTGCGCTTCCCGCTCCTGTCCGACGCCGACCTGTCCCTCATCGCCGCCCTGCGCCTGCCGACGTTCCGCGCGGCGGGCGCGAGCCGGCTCAAGCGCCTGACGCTGGTCGTGGACCGCGACCGGGTCGTACGGGACGCGCAGTACCCGGTGACGGACATCGCGGGAAGCGTCGAAGCCGCCCTGTCGACCGTCAGCGGGCTCCAGAAGGAATGACCCGCCCCAGCACCTCCCGCGCATACTCCTCGTCGTACACCCCGTCCGTCAGCAGCACCTGGAGACAGATCCCGTCCATCAGCGCCACCAGCGCCCGCGCCGTGACCGCGTCGGTGTGGCGGCCCAGCCGCTCGGCGAGGTCCTCGGCCCACTCCGCGGCGACCGGCCGCAGCGTGGGGCGGCGCAGGGCGGCGAGATAGAGCTCGCACTCCAGCTCCACGCCGGTACGGTCACCCGCGAGCCACTCACCCAGCAGACCGGCGAGTTCGGTGGCCAGGTCCGCGCCCTGGTCCTCCAGGCCGCCCCGCGCCGCGACGACCTTGGCGAACCCCTCGTTGGCCTGCCGCAGCGCGGCGACCATCAGCTCGTCGAGGGTCTTGAAGTGGTACGTCGTCGAGCCGAGCGGTACATCGGCCTCGGCTGCGACGGAGCGATGGCTCAGCCCGGCGAGGCCATGGCTGCCCACGACCCGGATCGCCGCGTCGATGATCCGCTGCCGCCGCTCGGGGTCGTAGCGCCGGGCCATCAGTGCGCACCGCCCAGGTTCAGCACGACCACCCCGGCGATGATCAGCACGATCCCGGCGGCCTTGGCAGGGCTCATCCCCTCACCCAGGAACGTGAATCCGATCGCGGCGATCACCGCGGTACCGACGCCCGCCCAGATCGCGTAGGCCGTACCGACCGACACGGTCTTCAGCGTCTGCGCGAGCAGCGCGAACGCCAGGGCGTATCCGAGGACGGTCAGCAGCGACGGCAGCAGCTTGCTGAAACCGTCGCTGTACTTCATGGCGGTCGTCGCGGCCACTTCGGCGGCGATTGCTCCGGCGAGCAGCACATATCCCATGTGTACGAGTGTACATAACGGCGCTCGCACAGAGACCGGCCGAGCAGCCGCCGCTTGCTGTGGGCCGCGCGACGCAGTGCGCAGACCCGCATCCAGCCCCAGTGCGTGGATGGAGGTCTGCGGGCGCAGCCGAGTACGAAGACGGGGCGCACGGAGGAGGAAGCAGAGCAAGCTGCTGAGAAAACGATGTGGAAACCGCTCGCACAAACGGCTGCTCGAAGAGCGCCAAGTCCACTACTGTGCCATCTGCTTCACCGTTCATCTACCGCGCCGTCACGGCTGCGGCCTCCCCCATGGGCTCCGCCGGAGGAACTGCGCATGCCACACACCAAGTCCCAGCCCCCACATGACCGACCGTGGGAGACCGGCTGGGCGCCCGACACCTCCCGGGCACCGGGAACCCGCCGTCTCTATCTCGCAGGCGTCCTCGCCGTGGCCACGGTCGTCGCCTGCGTCACGGCGATATCCATGACGGGCAGCACTCCTGACGCCGTGGCGAAGTCGGCGCCCCCCGCGGACGGCGGGACGATACCGGGCCTGGCCGGCTACGCCAGCCCGTCCGACACCACGACGGTCCCCCCGAAGGGCAAGAGCGGCCTGGCGACCTCCGAGGAGACCGCCTCCGCCGCGCGCCAGCAGGGCTCCTCCCCCTCGCCCGCTCCTGACCCGCCCGCCAAGTCCCCCTCGTCCAAGCCGAGTTCGTCGCCCCCGAAGCCGACGGTCAAGTGGCGCTCGGTCCGCTCGGTGAACTACCCCGACCACTACTGGCACGTGACGCAATACTTTGTCGGCCTGGACCCGGTCCGCGGCTCGGAATCCCGTGAGGACTCGACCTTCAAGGTGGTCAAGGGCCTGGCGAACGCCTCCTGTTACTCCTTCACCACACACGACGGCAAGTACCTGCGCCACAGCAACTTCGTCCTGCGGGCCGCCCGCGACGACGGCTCATCCCTCTTCGAGCAGGACGCCACCTTCTGCCCCCGCGCCTCCTCCTACTCCGGCGCGACCATGCTGGAGTCCGTCAACTACCCCGGCTACTACCTCCGCCACAAGAACTTCGTGGTCCGCCTGGAACGCTTCGAGTACAGCCCCCAGTACATGGCGGACTCCTCGTTCCGGCTGGTGGACGGGCTGGCCTGAGCACGCGAAAGGGGCCGCGGCACACGGCCACGGCCCCTTCGGCAGGGTCTGTCAGACGTTGAACCCGAGCGCCCGAAGCTGCTCACGCCCATCGTCGGTGATCTTGTCCGGGCCCCACGGCGGCATCCAGACCCAGTTGATGCGCAGCTCGTTGACGAGACCGTCCGTGGCGGACTTGGCCTGGTCCTCGATGACATCGGTCAGCGGGCAGGCCGCCGAGGTCAGGGTCATGTCGATCGTCGCGATGTTCGCGTCGTCGATGTGGATGCCGTAGATGAGGCCGAGATTGACGACATCGATGCCCAGCTCGGGGTCGACGACGTCGTACAGGGCCTCGCGGACTTCCTCTTCGGAGGCCGGCTTCATCTCAAGGGTCTCGCTCATGCCGTCTTCCTTTCGGCGTCGGCCCCGCCCAGGGCCTGGGCCGTCGCGTCCTTCCACGCCATCCAGCTGAGGAGGGCGCACTTGACCCGGGCCGGGTACTTGGAGACACCGGCGAACGCGACCGCGTCCTCCAGCACCTCCTCCATGGCGTCGTCGGGCTCGATCTTCCCCTTGGACTGCATCAGCTCCAGGAAGGTCTCCTGGATCTTCCGCGCCTCGGCGAGGTCCTTGCCGACGAGGAGGTCGTTCAGCACGGAGGCGGAGGCCTGGCTGATCGAGCAGCCCTGGCCCTCGTACGAGATGTCGGCGATCTGCTCGCCGTCGTACTTCACGCGCAGCGTGATCTCGTCGCCGCACGTCGGGTTGACGTGGTGCACCTCGGCGTCGCCATCCCGAAGACCGCGCCCGTGCGGGTGCTTGTAGTGGTCCAGGATGACTTCCTGGTACATCGAATCCAGCTTCACGGTCTCAGCTCACGCCCTTCAGCCGAAGAAGTTCCGTACGTGCTCCAGCCCGTCGACCAGAGCGTCGATCTCGGCCGGCGTGGAGTACAGATAGAAAGACGCTCGCGTGGTCGCAGGAATTCCGTAGCGCAGGCAGACCGGGCGGGCGCAGTGGTGGCCCACGCGGACCGCGATGCCCTGCTCGTCCAGCACCTGGCCCACGTCGTGCGGGTGGATGTCACCGAGCGTGAAGGAGATCGCCGCGCCCCGGTCCTCGGCCGTCGTCGGGCCGATGATCCTGAGGTCCGGGACCTCGCCGAGCCGCTTCACCGCGTACTCGGTGAGCGCATGCTCGTGGGCGAGGATCTTGTCCATGCCGATCGAGTTCAGGTAGTCGATCGCCGCGCCCAGACCGACCGCCTGCGCGATCGGCGGGGTGCCCGCCTCGAACTTGTGCGGGGCGGGAGCGTAGGTCGACGAGTGCATCGACACCGTCTCGATCATCTCGCCACCGCCCAGGAACGGCGGCAGGTCCTCGAGCAGCTCCTGGCGGCCCCACAGGACACCGATACCGGTCGGACCGCACATCTTGTGGCCGGTGAAGGCCACGAAGTCGGCCTGCAGCGCCTGCACGTCCAGCGGCATGTGCGGGGCGGCCTGCGAGGCGTCGATGCAGACGAGCGCACCGACCTCCTGCGCACGGCGCACTATCGCCTCGACGGGGTTCACGGTGCCCAGGATGTTGGACACCAGGACGAAGGAGACGATCTTCGTCTTCTCGGTGATGACCTCGTCGATGTTGGAGAGGTCGAGGCGGCCGTCGTCGGTGAGGCCGAACCACTTCAGCTTCGCGCCCGTGCGCTGCGAGAGCAGCTGCCACGGCACGATGTTGGAGTGGTGCTCCATCTCCGTGATGACGATCTCGGTCTCGTGGTCCACGCGGTAGGGCTCGTCGGCCCAGCCGAGCATGTTCGCCACGAGGTTGAGCGACTCGGAGGCGTTCTTGGTGAAGATCACCTCGTCGCGGCTGGGCGCGTTGATGAACGCGGCTGCCTTGTCGCGCGCGCCCTCGTACAGCGCCGTGGCCTCCTCGGCGAGCACATGCACACCGCGGTGGACGTTGGCGTTGTAGCGCTCGTAGTACTCGTTCAGGGCGTCCAGGACCTGGCGCGGCTTCTGCGAGGTCGCCGCGTTGTCCAGGTACACGAGCTTCTTACCGTCGTGGACCTGGCGGTCCAGGATGGGGAAGTCCTTGCGGATCGCCTCTGTGTCGAGGAGGCCCGGCAGCTGTGTCACGCGGATGCGCCACCCTTCACGTACTTGTCGTAGCCCTCGGCCTCGAGCTGGTCGGCGAGCTCCGGGCCGCCGGACTCGGCGATACGGCCGTTCGCGAACACGTGCACGTGGTCGGGCTTGATGTAGCGCAGGATGCGCGTGTAGTGCGTGATCAGCAGGGTGCCGACCTCGCCGCTCTCACGGACGCGGTTGACGCCCTCGGAGACGATACGGAGGGCGTCGACGTCCAGACCGGAGTCCGTCTCGTCGAGGATCGCGACCTTCGGCCTGAGCAGCTCCAGCTGGAGGATCTCGTGGCGCTTCTTCTCACCGCCGGAGAAGCCCTCGTTGACGTTGCGCTCGGCGAAGGCGGGGTCCATGTTGAGGCGCTGCATGGCCTCCTTGACCTCCTTCACCCACAGGCGGAGCTTGGGGGCCTCGCCGCGGATGGCGGTGGCGGAGGTGCGCAGGAAGTTGGAGACCGAGACGCCGGGGACCTCGACCGGGTACTGCATCGCCAGGAACAGGCCCGCGCGGGCGCGCTCGTCGACGGACATCTCCAGGACGTCCTCGCCGTCGAGGGTGACGGTGCCGCCGGTGATCGTGTACTTCGGGTGGCCCGCGAGCGAGTAGGCGAGGGTCGACTTGCCGGAGCCGTTGGGGCCCATGATGGCGTGCGTCTCGCCCTGCTTCACGGTCAGGTCGACGCCCTTGAGGATCTCCTTCGTGGCGTTGTCGGCCTCGACGGTGACGTGCAGGTCGTGGATTTCAAGCGTTGCCATGGGTTCCTCAGGACTCCTGGGTGAGGGAGACGAGCACGTCGTCCCCTTCGATCTTTACGGGGTATACGGGGACGGGGCGCGTCGCGGGAAGGCCGGACGGCTTGCCGGTGCGGAGGTCGAACGCGGAGCCGTGCAGCCAGCACTCGATCTGGCAGTCCTCCACCTCGCCCTCGGAGAGCGAGACGTTCGCGTGCGAGCAGATGTCGTTGATCGCGAACACCTCGCCCTCGGTGCGGACGACCGAGACCGGCGTGCCGTCGAGTTCCACCCGCTTCGGGGTGTCCTCCTCCAGCTCGCTCAGCCCACAGGCGCGTACGAACGTCATCAGACGGACGCCTCCAGCTCCTCGTCGATCTTCACGAGAAGGCGTTCCTGGATGTCGTCGACACCGATCTGCTGGACCAGCTCGGCGAAGAAGCCGCGGACCACCAGCCGACGGGCCTCGTCGGCGGGGATGCCGCGGGCCATCAGGTAGAAGAGCTGCTCGTCGTCGAAGCGGCCGGTCGCGGAGGCGTGTCCGGCGCCGACGATCTCGCCGGTCTCGATCTCCAGGTTCGGCACGGAGTCGACGCGCGCGCCGTCCGTGAGGACGAGGTTGCGGTTCATCTCGTAGGTGTCCGTGCCCTCGGCCTTGGCCTCGATGAGCACGTCGCCGATCCATACCGCGTGGGCGCCCTCGCCCTGCAGCGCGCCCTTGTAGACGGCGTTGGACTTGCAGTGCGCCTCGTTGTGGTCGACCAGGAGGCGGTGCTCCTGGTGCTGGCCGGCGTCCGTGAAGTACAGACCGAAGAGCTCGGCCTCGCCACCGGTGCCGGCGTAGGTCACGCGCGGGTGGAGGCGTACGAGGTCGCCGCCGAAGGTGACCACGAAGGACTTGAAGGTGGCGTCCCGGCCGATCAGCGCGTTGTGCTGGGCCACGTGCACGGCCTTGTCGTCCCAGTCCTGGACGGAGACGACGGTCAGCTTGGCGCCGTCGCCCAGGAGGTAGTCGACGTTGGCGGCGAGGACCGCGTCACCGGTGTGGTCGATGACGACGACGGCCTCGGCGAAGGCGCCCAGCTCGATCACCTGGTGGGCGAAGGCGGTGCCGCCCTCGCCGTGCACGGCGATCCGGATCGGCTCGGTGAGGACCGTCTCCTTGGGGACGGTGATCACGCCGGCCTTCTCGAACGCCGAGTAGGCCTGGGCGGCGATGCGGTCCACCGGGGTGCCCGCCTTGCCCAGGCGCGCGTCGTCGCGGTCGACGGTCTCGACCGTGACGCCCTCGGGCGCCTCGACGTCGACCTTCAGGCCCTCGCCGGTGGCGACGGCGGTGCCGTCGTGCAGCCCGCGCAGGCGCTCCAGCGGGGTGAACCGCCACTCCTCCTCACGGCCGTGCGGGACCGGGAAGTCCTGCACGTCGAAGGAGGGGGGCGCGCTCATGCGCGTGGCGACGGTCGACTCGGCGGCCACCGCGATCTGGCCGGCGGTCGTGCTGCCCACCGGGATGTTCTGAGCCTCAGCCATGGCTGTCGGTCTGCTCTCTTCCTACGTCAGATTTCGCTAGCTGCTTGTCGGAGACGGGTCTTAACCGACCGCGCCTTCCATCTGCAGCTCGATCAGCCGGTTGAGTTCCAGCGCGTACTCCATCGGCAGCTCCTTCGCGATGGGCTCGACGAAGCCGCGCACGATCATGGCCATCGCCTCGAACTCGGTCATGCCCCGGCTCATCAGGTAGAAGAGCTGGTCGTCACTGACCTTGGAGACGGTCGCCTCGTGGCCCATGGACACGTCGTCCTCGCGGACGTCCACGTAGGGGTACGTGTCGGAGCGGGAGATGGTGTCGACGAGCAGCGCGTCGCACAGCACGTTCGACTTGGAGCCGTGGGCGCCCTCGCCGATCTCGACGAGACCGCGGTAGGACGTACGACCGCCACCGCGCGCCACGGACTTCGAGACGATGTTGGAGGAGGTGTTCGGCGCCATGTGGACCATCTTGGAGCCGGCGTCCTGGTGCTGCCCCTCGCCCGCGAAGGCGATGGAGAGGGTCTCGCCCTTGGCGTGCTCGCCCATCAGGTAGACGGCCGGGTACTTCATGGTGACCTTGGAGCCGATGTTGCCGTCGATCCACTCCATGGTCGCGCCCTCGTACGCCACGGCGCGCTTGGTGACCAGGTTGTAGACGTTGTTCGACCAGTTCTGGATGGTCGTGTAACGGCAGCGGGCGCCCTTCTTGACGATGATCTCGACGACCGCGGAGTGCAGGGAGTCCGACTTGTAGATCGGCGCCGTACAGCCCTCGACGTAGTGGACGTAGGCGTCCTCGTCGACGATGATCAGCGTCCGCTCGAACTGGCCCATGTTCTCCGTGTTGATACGGAAGTAGGCCTGGAGCGGGATCTCCACGTGCACGCCCTTCGGCACGTAGATGAAGGAGCCGCCGGACCACACCGCGGTGTTCAGCGACGCGAACTTGTTGTCGCCGACCGGGATGACGGTGCCGAAGTACTCCTTGAAGAGCTCCGGGTGCTCCTTCAGCGCGGTGTCGGTGTCGAGGAAGATGACGCCCTGCTCCTCCAGGTCCTCGCGGATCTGGTGGTAGACGACCTCGGACTCGTACTGGGCCGCGACACCGGCGACGAGGCGCTGCTTCTCCGCCTCGGGGATGCCGAGCTTGTCGTACGTGTTCTTGATGTCCTCGGGCAGGTCCTCCCAGGACTCCGCCTGCTTCTCCGTGGAACGCACGAAGTACTTGATGTTGTCGAAGTCGATACCGGAAAGGTCCGAGCCCCAGTTCGGCATGGGCTTCTTGCCGAACAGGCGCAGGCCCTTGAGACGGAGCTTGGTCATCCACTCCGGCTCGGACTTCTTCGCGGAGATGTCCTTGACGACGTCCTCGTTGATGCCGCGCCGCGCGGAAGCACCGGCCGTGTCGGAGTCCGCCCAGCCGTATTCGTACTTACCCAGGCCCTCGAGCTCGGGGTGGGCAGTCTCCTCGATGGGGAGAGTCATGCGGGGTTCCTCCCGGCCGTGCTTGCGGATGCGTTATGTGTGGTGTGGGAAATCTTTGGGATGAACGTCGTGCAGACGCCGTCACCGTGCGCGATGGTCGCCAGTCGCTGGACGTGCGTTCCGAGCAGCTGGGAGAAGATCTCGGTCTCCGCCTCGCAGAGCTGGGGGAACTTTTCCGCGACATGGGCGACGGGGCAGTGGTGCTGGCACAGCTGCTCGCCGACCGGTGCACTGCGCGCCGTAGCAGCGTACCCGTCCGCGCTCAAGGCCTTGGCCAGGGCTTCGGTGCGCTCCTCGGGGGCGGCGGCCTCGATCGCCTTGCGGTACGCGGTGGCCTGCTCGGCGATCCTCGCGCGGGCGAAGGCCACGACGGCCTCGTCCCCACCGAACCGCTCCGCGATCCAGCGCAGGGCGTCCGCGGCGAGCTTGTCGTAGGACTGGTCGAAGGCGTCGCGGCCGCAGTCGGTGAGCGCGAAGACCTTGGCGGGACGCCCCCGCGTCCGCGCGCCGTAGATCTTCTGCTCGCGCGCCTCCACGACGTCGTCGACGACCAGCGCGTCCAGGTGCCTGCGTACGGCCGCCTGGGTCAGGACGAGACGGCCCGCCAGCTCGGCGACGGTCGACGGCCCGTGGTCCAGGATGGACCGCGCGACCCGGTTGCGGGTTGACCGCTCCCCGGTCGCGAGCTCCTCCTGCAGGGCCCCCGTGGGGGTCCCCTGAACCTCGCCGACGTTTTTCACAACACCATTGTTGCGTAATTCCTCAGAGGCGGGCAACCCACGTCCCGGCCGATGGACGGTGCGGTGCATCACTTAGGTAAAGCTAACCTGACCTGCGGGAACGATCTTTGATCGATCAATTCGGTGGCATCGCCGGACCTCTTGCGGGACACTCCACAACCATGCCCATACCCCCTCCGACCGGCCCTCTTGTCACCCGCGGCACAGTGGCCGCACACCTGCGCGAGCTGGGCGTCCGGGACGGCGAGGCCCTCCTCGTCCACTCCTCCCTGAAGTCGCTCGGCTGGGTCTGCGGAGGACCTGTGGCCGTGGTCCAGGGACTGCTGGACGCCCTCGGCCCGAACGGCACCCTCGTGGTCCCCACCCAGACCGGAGACCTCTCGGACCCCGCCCTGTGGGCGAACCCACCGGTGCCCGAGGAGTGGTGGGACACGATCCGCACATCCATGCCGGTCTACGACCCCCAGGTCACGCCCTCACGCGGGGTCGGCGTGCTCCCGGAGACCGTACGCACCTGGCCGGGCGCCCTGCGCAGCGCGCACCCGCAGACGTCGTTCGCGGCGATCGGCGGCCGCGCTCGTGAGATCACCGACGCACACGCGACCGACTGCCGCCTCGGCGAGCACAGCCCTCTCGCCCGCCTCGAAGACCTGGACGCGCGCGTGCTGCTGCTCGGCGCCGGCTACGACACCTGCACGAGCTTCCATCTCGCCGAGTACCGCACCCCCTCGCCCCTGGTGAAGGTGGGCCGACCGGGCGCGGCCGGCTGGGAGACGGTGACCGAGGTGTCGATCACCTCGGAGCGGTTCGACGAGCTCGGGCACGACTTCGAGCGGGACCGTCCCGTCGTACGGGGGACGGTGGGCGCGGCCGAGGCACGGCTGTTCCCGGTGGCCGACGCCGTGGCTTACGCCGAGCGGTGGCTGGCGGTGCACCGCCCCCGTGAGGAGGAGATCCTGCACCCGCCCGTCTGAGGCGCGCCTCTCGTACCTAGACTCTTGAGCCATGCGAAGCGAGCCCGTGGTCCAGGTCCAGGCCCTGGTGAAGCGGTACGGCACGAAGACCGCGGTGAACGGCCTCGACCTGGTGGCCACGGCGGGAGTGACCGCCGTACTCGGTCCCAACGGGGCGGGCAAGACGACCACGGTCGAGACCTGCGAGGGGTACCGCAAGCCGGACTCCGGCACGGTGCGCGTCCTGGGCCTCGACCCGGTCCGCAACTCCCGTGAGCTGCACACCCGGATCGGCGTGATGCTGCAGTCCGGTGGCGTCTACTCGGGTGCCCGGGCGGACGAGATGCTGCGCCATGTCGCCAAGCTGCACGCCCACCCGCTGGACGTGGACGCGCTCATCGAGCGCCTGGGACTGGGCGGTTGCGGCACAACGACGTACCGCCGGCTGTCGGGCGGCCAGCAGCAGCGGCTCGCCCTCGCGATGGCCGTGGTCGGCCGTCCGGAGCTGGTGTTCCTGGACGAGCCGACCGCCGGGCTCGACCCGCAGGCCCGCCACGCGACCTGGGACCTGATCCGCGATCTGCGCACCGACGGCGCCTCCGTCGTCCTCACCACCCACTACATGGACGAGGCCGAACAGCTCGCCGACGACGTCGCGATCATCGACGCGGGCAAGGTCATCGCCCAGGGCTCCCCCGAGGAACTGTGCCGGGGCGGCGCCGAGAACACCCTCCGCTTCACCGGCCGCCCGGGCCTGGACGTGGGCTCGCTGCTGAAGGCCCTCCCGGCCGACTGCACGGCCGCGGAGCTGACGCCGGGCTCGTACCGGGTCGGCGGCGAGGTCGACCCGCAGCTGCTGGCGACGGTGGCCTCGTGGTGCGCACAGCACGGGGTGATGCCGGACAAGATCTCCGTCGAACGCCACACACTCGAAGACGTGTTCCTGGAGCTCACCGGCAAGGAGCTGCGCTCATGACCACGACCGGCACGTACACCCCGAGGCCGGGCGCGGCTCCCCTGGGACGCATGATCGCGGCACAGGCGGCGCTCGAGACGAAGATGCTGCTCCGCAACGGCGAGCAGCTCCTGCTGACCGTCGTGATCCCCACCCTGCTGCTGGTCCTGTTCAGCTCGGTCGACATCGTCGACACGGGCGCGGGCGAGGCGGTGGACTTCCTGACCCCCGGCGTCCTCGCCCTCGCGGTCATGTCGACGGCCTTCACCGGCCAGGCGATCGCGACGGGCTTCGAGCGCCGCTACGGCGTCCTGAAGCGGCTGGCCGCCTCCCCGCTCCCGCGCTGGGGCCTGATGACGGCCAAGACGGCGTCGGTCCTGGTCACGGAGATCCTCCAGATCGTCCTGCTGACGGTGATCGCCTTCGCCCTGGGCTGGGAGCCGCACGGCAACCCCTTGGCCGTCCTGCTCCTGCTGATCCTGGGCACCGCCGCCTTCTCCGGCCTGGGCCTGCTGATGGCGGGCACCCTGAAGGCGGAAGCCACCCTGGCCGCCGCGAACCTTGTCTTCCTGCTGCTGCTCGTCGGCGGCGGAGTCATCATCCCGATGGACAAGTTCCCCCCCGGCGCCCAGGACGTACTCGCCCTGCTGCCCGTCAACGCGCTGTCGGACGGACTGCGGGACGTGCTCCAGCACGGGGCCGGCATGCCGTGGGGCGACCTGGGGATCCTGGCGGTGTGGGCGGTCGTGGGGCTGGCCGCGGCGGGCAGGTTCTTCCGTTGGGAGTAGGTCCGTGCCGGACCCTCGTGAAAGCGTGCACAAGCGGCGGCCTACGATGGGGCACGTGCCGAACCTGACCCCCGCCGACGCCGCAGCCGCCGTGCGCAACCCGCTCGCCTTCATCGCCGCACGCTGGACCCCGGATCCCCGGACGGTGCGGCGGGCGGCCCTCGCCGCACTCGTCATGTCGGTGGTCATCGTGGTCACCGGCGGTGCGGTGCGGCTCACCGGCTCGGGCCTCGGCTGCCCGACCTGGCCCAAGTGCACCGACGACTCGCTGACCACCACGAGCGCCATGGGCGTGCACGGTGTGATCGAGTTCGGCAACCGCATGCTGACGTACGTGCTGTGCGCCGCCGTCGGCTGGGCGATCATCGCCGCGCGCTCCGAGAAGCCGTACCGGCGCAGCCTCACCCGGCTGGGCTGGGCGCAGTTCTGGGTCGTGATGGGCAACGCGATCCTCGGCGGCATCGTGGTGCTGGTCGGCCTCAACCCGTACACGGTCGCCGCGCACTTCCTGCTGTCGACGGCGCTGATCGCGGTGGCCACGGTGATGTGGCAGCGCACCCGGGAGGGCGACGGGGAGTCGCGTCCGCTGGTCGGCAAGTCGGTGCAGCAGCTGGTGTGGTTCCTGGTCGCCGCGTCCGTGCTGCTGATCGCGGTGGGCACGGTGGTGACCGGGTCGGGACCGCACGCGGGCGACTCCAGCGAGGTCGAGCGGATGCCGCTGGACTGGGAGACGGTCAGCAAGCTGCACGCCGTCCTCGCCTGGATCGTGGTGACGCTGACGTTCGCCCTGTGGTTCGTCCTCAAGGCGGTCGACGCGCCGAAGGGCCCCCTGCACCGCACCCGTGACCTCTTCCTGGTCCTGCTCGCCCAGGGTGTCATCGGCTACGTCCAGTACTTCACCGATCTGCCCGAGATCCTGGTCGGCCTGCACATGTTCGGCTCGTGCCTGGTCTGGATCGCGGTCCTGCGAGTGCTGCTGGCGCTGCGGGAGCGTCCGCAGACGGACACCGAGGTGCCGCTCCCGGCGCAGGCCACGTCATCGCTCTCCGCCGGGATCTGACCCTCCGCCTCGAACACCGCGAGCAGCTCCGCCACGGTCCGGCGCGAGCATCCGGTCAGGCGTACCCCGCCACGAGTCGGTCGATCGCCGGGCCCAGGTAGCCCCGGGTCAGCTCACCCCTGCGCGCCGTCCACTCCTCGGTGGGCGGCGCGGGGTCCTCGTACCGCCGCCGCCTGATGTCCTCCACCACCTCGACCGGCGCCCCCAGCTCCGGCAGCAGCTCCAGCGCCTCCCGCTTGGTGATGAGCCGTCCGTCGCGCAGGGTGGCGGTCGCCCGGGCGAAGGTCGTCAGGCCGACGTCGACCCAGGGGGCCCGCCGCCAGCGTTCCGCCTTCTCCAGCTCGGGCCGCCAGAAGTCACGCTGGTCGCGTACGACGAACTCGTCGAGTTCGAGGTCCAGCACCGGCGGCAGCAGTCCGGCCGGGGCCTTCCCGTGCAGCACCCGCCCGAACATGTGCAGTTCACGCCGGGTCACCGGGGTGACGGGCCGCTTGAACAGCTGCTCGTGCGCCCAGGTCAGGTGCGGCCGGGCGGAGTTGTCCACGGCATCCGGTGTCAGATACGTGCAGTGCAGGTTCGGGGCGAGCGGTTCGTCCCGCAGCCGGGCGTGCCCCTTCGCCAGCCGCCAGATCGTGCGGGGCGAGACCGGACGGTCCAGTACGGCGATCAGGTCCAGGTCGCTGCGGCCCTCCTGGTAGTCGCCGCCGGCGAGGGAGCCATGGGCCCAGACAGCGAGTGGCGCGAGCGGTTCGAGGCCGGTGAGGAAGCGGTCGAGTAACGCATCGGTCTGCATACGCCCATCCTGTACAGCCCACCCGCGCCCGTACACCCTCCACGCACCCCGTCCGGGCGCACCCGAACCCGGACCCGCCCCCGGCTCACTCCAGCCCGTACACCCGGCGCGCGTTCCCGGCCGCGATCAGCCCCGCGACCCGCTGTGCGTCCGCCAGCGACCACGCCCCCTCGGCGACCCAGTTGCCCAGCACCCGGGCCAGCGCCTCGCGGAACAGCCGCGCGCCGACGACGTGCAGTTCGGGCAGGCCCTGGGCGCCACTGGAGAAGAGGATCTTGCCGAAGGGCGCGAGTTCGAGGATCTCCGCCAGGACCGTCGCCGCACGGGCGCCCGTACGCACCAGAGCGGCGCCCGAGTCGGCGTACACATGCGGGAAGACACCGGCGAGATGGGCGGCGTGACGGTGGTACGGGTAGCCGTGCAGCAGGATCAGGTCGGTGCCGAGCCCGGCGGTGGCGCGGACGAAGTCCGTGAGCAGGACGGGGTCCGTTCGGTCGATCCGCAGCCCCGGCTCACCGAGCCCGGCGTGCAGCTGGAGCGGCAGCCCCGAGGCGACCGCGATCCACAGCAGGTGTCGTAGCAGCACCGGATCGGACAGCTCGCCGCCCACCCGGCGACCCGCCAGCCAGCGGCCGGCCGCGCCCCGCACCTCCCCCGGCCCCGGCGGCTCGGGCGCCAGCGCCAGTCCGTGCCGTACCCCCGCCACCGAGGTGAAGGCGACCGCACCGACCGCCGCACCGTGCACCGACTCGGCGAGGTTGGCGAGGAACGACTCGACCGTGCCGGAGGTGTCGGCGACCTGTTCGGCGAGGAGTTCGAGCCGCACGATCTCGCGGGCCTCGGCGGCCGACGCCGCCGCCATCTCGCCGGGGCCGGTCAGATCGCCGGGCAGGCCCGTGTCGACGAGGTATGTCGTGATGCCACTGCCCCGCAGCAGCCTGCGGCCCGCCTCCAGTACGCCGAGTTCACGACGCCGGGCGAGATAGCGGGCGGGTGGGCAGTGCGGTTCCAGACCGAGGAGCGGGGGGCACAGCCGCCGTAGGGCGAAACCGGTCTGGGTGTCGAAGAGGGTCGTACCGGGGGCGGGCGGCCCCTCGGTACGGCCCAACTGGGCCTCGAAGGTGCCGAGGCCCAGCTCGGTTCTCAGCACGCCGTGGCAGTACTGGTCCACGAGGGACGGCGTTTCGATCATCCGGGCTCCCGTGGCTGGACCGTGTCCTTGCTACGGGGCCTAACGGGTGAACGGGGTGTCAGGTGTTGCTGTCACACACCCGGTGTGAAAGCCGTGTGCGTCAGCCGTTCTTCGGGCCGCCCACCTGGATGCCCGCCATGCGGGTCCACTCGTACGGGCCCGTGCGCACCTTCGCGGCGAACTCTCCGTCGAAGTCCTCGTGGACGGTGATGCCGGCCTTCTCGACCGCCTTCTGGGCGATCTCGACGGTGGGGGCCACCAGGTTGCCCCAGTCGCCGTCCTCGCCGACGAGGGCGATCCGGGCGCCGCGGTCGCCCAGGTAGGCCACCTGGCCCTCGGCGCCACCGTGTGCCTTGGAGAAGGCGCTGATCTGCTTGGCCAGCCGGGTCGCTCGGCGCTCGGCCTGGGCCGCCTGCTTGATGTCTGCCATGACAAGGATGCTACCGACGGGTAGCTGGTACTGCGACTGCCGGGTCACGTGGTTTTGACCACGCGCCGTTCACCCGGGACAGCTCGTCGGCCGCGGCCCGTCCGAGCTGTTCGCGCAGTTCCCCGCGCCCCTTACGGGGCACTCAGCGCAGGAAGGGGTCGATCGCGACCGCGAGGAACAGGATCGACACGTAGGTGATCGACCAGTGGAACAGCCGCATCTCCTTGAGCTTCCCGCCCGTCACCTCGGACTTGGCCCGGTTCTGGAGTCCGTGCGCCTCCCACAGCCAGAAGCCGCCGGCCAGCAGCGCCACCAGTGTGTAGAACCAGCCCGTGTAGCCGAGCGGGGTCAGCAGCAGCGAGACGGCGACCATGACCCAGCTGTAGATCACGATCTGCCTGGCGACCACCTTGTTGGAGGCGACCACCGGCAGCATGGGCACGCCCACGCGCGCGTAGTCCTCTTTCACCTTCATGGACAGCGGCCAGTAGTGCGGCGGGGTCCAGAAGAACATGACGAGGAAGAGGATGACCGGCGCCCACGACAGGGAGTTCGTGACGGACGACCAGCCGATCAGCACCGGGAGACAGCCGGCGATGCCGCCCCACACGATGTTCTGCGACGTACGCCGCTTGAGGATCATCGTGTAGACGACGACGTAGAAGAGGAGCGCTCCGAGGGACAGCCAGGCGGACAGCCAGTTGACGGTCAGGCCGAACAGGAGCGTGGAGACGATCGCGAGGGTGATGCCGAAGGCGAGGCACTCGCGCGGCGACACCATGCCGGTGACCAGCGGTCTCTGCGAGGTGCGGTCCATGAGCGCGTCGATGTCGCGGTCGATGTACATGTTCAGCGCGTTGGCGCCGCCCGCGGAGAGGTAGCCGCCGAGGCAGGTGAGGAGCACCAGCGTCAGGTCGGGCACACCCTGCTCGGCGAGGAACATCACCGGGACCGTGGTGATCAGCAGCAGTTCGATGATCCGGGGCTTGGTCAGCGCCACGAATGCCTTGACACGGGCCCCGAACGGCCGGTGACCCGAGCTCTTGCTCTCCCCCAGCACCCCGGCTGGACGGGATTCGACGGCCGTCACGCACACCCCTACAGAGACATCCCAGCAAACCCCTCCCGTGTGAAGTCCCGGTAAAGGCTCGCGCGTACCACGCCACTCTAGACGTTGCCCATACCCCGACATTCGCGGGGGTGGGGTCGTGTTGGACAGCGCCCCCGGAAGAGCTGATCAACACCCCCGGACGAGCCGATCGACACTCGGTTGAGCACTCGAACGAGCGCGTCCGTATTCAGTTGCCGAATGGCGAATCGGCCCAGTCAGGAGGCGGATCGTCTTGACTCCCGGCAGTCTGGAATGACGCGAAAAAACGCACGTACTTACGGGGGTAGGCTCGACAACGGCCGGGGCGCCCCGTGCACCGGCATTCGACATGCGTGACATGTGGAGAGGAGCCCTGACCCAGGGTGAGCACCAAGCCGACCACCACAGACCTCGAGTGGACCGAGTTGGACCAGCGGGCCGTCGACACCGCCCGCGTCCTGGCCGCCGACGCCGTACAGAAGGTCGGCAACGGCCATCCCGGTACGGCGATGAGCCTGGCTCCCGCCGCCTACACCCTCTTCCAGAAGGTGATGCGGCACGACCCCGCCGACCCCGAGTGGGTCGGGCGTGACCGCTTCGTGCTGTCCGCGGGCCACTCGTCCCTGACCCTCTACACCCAGCTCTACCTGGCCGGCTTCGGCCTGGAGCTGGACGACCTGAAGTCGTTCAGGACGTGGGGCTCGAAGACCCCCGGTCACCCGGAGTACGGCCACACCAAGGGTGTCGAGACGACGACCGGTCCGCTCGGCCAGGGTGTCGCCAACGCGGTGGGCATGGCGATGGCGGCCCGCTACGAGCGCGGTCTGTTCGACCCGGAGGCCGCCGAGGGCGAGTCCCCGTTCGACCACTTCGTGTACGCCATCGCCGGTGACGGCTGTCTCCAGGAGGGCATCTCCGCCGAGGCGTCCTCGCTGGCCGGCCACCAGCAGCTCGGCAACCTCGTGCTGCTGTGGGACGACAACCACATCTCGATCGAGGGCGACACCGAGACGGCCGTCTCCGAGGACACCGTCAAGCGCTACGAGGCGTACGGCTGGCATGTGCAGCGCGTGGCCCCCAAGCCGGACGGCGACCTCGACCCGCACGCCCTCTACAACGCCATCGAGGCCGCGAAGCAGGTGACGGACAAGCCGTCCTTCATCGCGATGCGCTCGATCATCGCCTGGCCCGCCCCGAACGCGCAGAACACCGAGGCCGCCCACGGCTCGGCGCTCGGCGACGACGAGGTCGCGGCGACCAAGCGGGTGCTGGGCTTCGACCCGGAGCAGAGCTTCGAGGTCTCGGACGAGGTCATCGACCACACCCGGGGCGCCCTCGACCGCGGCCGCCAGGCCAAGGCCGAGTGGGAGAAGCAGCTCCAGGAGTGGCGCAACAACAACGCCGAGCGCGCCGCCGAGTTCGACCGCATGGTCGCCGGTGAGCTGCCCAAGGGCTGGGAGGACAAGCTCCCGGTCTTCGAGCCCGGCAAGGGTGTCGCCACGCGTGCCGCCTCCGGCAAGGTGCTCCAGGCTCTCGGCGCGGTGATCCCCGAGCTGTGGGGCGGCTCCGCCGACCTGGCCGGCTCGAACAACACCACGATCGACAAGGACAGTTCCTTCCTGCCGGCGGACAACCCGCTGCCGGAGGCGAACCCGTACGGCCGCACGATCCACTTCGGCATCCGCGAGCACTCCATGGCCGCGGAGATGAACGGCATCGCGCTGCACGGCAACACCCGTATCTACGGCGGTACGTTCCTCGTCTTCTCCGACTACATGCGCAACGCGGTGCGGCTGTCGGCGCTGATGCACCTGCCGGTGACGTACGTGTGGACGCACGACTCCATCGGTCTCGGCGAGGACGGCCCCACCCACCAGCCGGTCGAGCACATCGCCTCGCTGCGCGCCATCCCGGGCCTGAACGTGGTCCGCCCGGCCGACGCCAACGAGACCGCGATCGCCTGGCGCGAGATCCTCAAGCGCTACACGAAGGTCTTCGGCAAGGGCGCCCCGCACGGTCTGGCGCTGACCCGTCAGGGCGTGCCGACGTACGAGTCCAACGAGGACGCGGTGAAGGGCGGCTACGTCCTCTTCGAGGCGTCGAACGAGGCCCCCGAGGTCGTGCTCATCGCCACCGGTTCCGAGGTGCACGTCGCCGTCGAGGCGCGCGAGCGGCTGGAGGCCGACGGTGTGCCGACGCGGGTCGTGTCCATGCCGTGCGTGGAGTGGTTCGAGGAGCAGGACCAGGGGTACCGGGACAGCGTCCTGCCGCCCTCGGTGAAGGCGCGTGTCGCGGTGGAGGCCGGCATCGGTCTCACCTGGCACAAGTACGTCGGGGACGCGGGCCGCATCGTTTCCCTGGAGCACTTCGGTGCTTCGGCCGACGGCAAGGTCCTCTTCCAGGAGTTCGGCTTCACTGCGGAGAACGTGGCCGCGAAGGCGCGGGAATCCCTCGCCGCTGCCCAGCGCTGACGCTCATATACGACACGTAGGAGATGTAATTCCATGACAGACGCACTCAAGCGCCTCTCCGAAGAAGGCGTCGCGATCTGGCTGGACGACCTGTCGCGCAAGCGGATCACGTCCGGCAACCTCGCCGAACTGATCGACCAGCAGCACGTCGTGGGCGTCACGACCAACCCGTCGATCTTCCAGAAGGCGATCAGCAGCGGTGACGGCTACGAGCAGCAGCTCGCCGACCTCGCCGCCCGCAAGGTCACCGTCGAAGAAGCCATCCGCATGATCACCACGGCGGACGTCCGCGACGCCGCCGACATCCTGCGCCCGGTCTTCGACGCCACCGGCGGCCAGGACGGCCGCGTGTCGATCGAGGTCGACCCGCGCCTGGCCCACAACACCAAGGCGACCGTCGCCGAGGCCAAGCAGCTGGCCTGGCTGGTCGACCGCCCCAACACCCTCATCAAGATCCCGGCCACCAAGGCGGGCCTGCCGGCCATCACCGAGGTGATCGGCAACGGCATCAGCGTCAACGTCACGCTGATCTTCTCGCTGGAGCGCTACCGCGAGGTCATGGACGCGTACCTCGCGGGTCTGGAGAAGGCCAAGGCCAAGGGCCTGGACCTGTCCCTGATCCACTCCGTCGCCTCCTTCTTCGTGTCCCGCGTGGACACCGAGATCGACAAGCGGATCGACGCGCTGGGCACCGAGGCGGCCAAGGCCGCCCGCGGCAAGGCGGGCGTCGCCAACGCGCGTCTGGCCTACGAGGCGTACGAGGAGGTCTTCTCCTCTTCCCGCTGGCAGGAGCTGGACAAGGCGCAGGCCAACAAGCAGCGCCCGCTGTGGGCCTCGACCGGCGTGAAGGACCCGGCCTACAAGCCGACCCTCTACGTCGACGAGCTCGTGGCGCCGAACACGGTGAACACCATGCCGGAAGCCACGCTCCAGGCCACCGAGGAGAGCGGCGAGATCCGCGGCAACGCCGTCGCCGGCACCTACGAGCAGTCCCGTGCCGAGATCGACGCGGTCGAGAAGCTCGGGATCTCCTACAACGAGGTCGTACAGCTGCTGGAGGACGAGGGCGTCGATAAGTTCGAGGCGTCCTGGAACGACCTGCTCAAGTCGACCGAGGCAGAGCTGGAGCGCCTCGCCCCCTCGGAGGGCTGAAACCTTGTCGAGCAGCAATCCGCTGCGTGACCCCGCCGACCGACGGCTCCCGCGTATCGCGGGGCCGTCGGGGCTTGTCATCTTCGGCGTCACGGGCGATTTGTCCCGGAAGAAGCTCATGCCCGCCGTGTACGACCTCGCGAACCGGGGTCTGCTGCCGCCGGGTTTCTCGCTGGTCGGTTTCGCCCGGCGCGAGTGGCAGCACGAGGACTTCGCGCAGGAGGTCCACGACGCCGTCAAGGAGCACGCCCGTACGCCGTTCCGCGAGGAGGTCTGGCAGCAGCTCATCCAGGGGATGCGCTTCGTCCAGGGCACCTTCGACGACGACGACGCGTTCGAGCGGCTGCGCGGCACCATCGAGGAGCTCGACAAGGCACAGGGCACGGGCGGCAACTTCGCCTTCTACCTCTCGGTACCGCCGCGCTCCTTCCCCGTGGTCATCCAGCAGCTGAAGAAGCACGGGCTCACCGACCAGTCCGCCGGCTCCTGGCGCCGTGCGGTCATCGAGAAGCCCTTCGGTCACGACCTGAAGTCGGCCGAGGACCTCAACAAGGTCGTCCACGAGGTCTTCGCCCCGGACCAGGTCTTCCGGATCGACCACTACCTCGGCAAGGAGACCGTCCAGAACATCCTGGCGCTGCGCTTCGCCAACCAGATGTTCGAGCCGATCTGGAACCGGTCCTTCGTGGACCACGTACAGATCACGATGGCCGAGGACATCGGCGTCGGCGGCCGGGCCGGCTACTACGACGGCATCGGCGCCGCCCGTGACGTCATCCAGAACCACCTCCTCCAGCTCATGGCCCTCACCGCCATGGAGGAGCCGTCCTCCTTCGACGCGGACGCGCTGGCCGCCGAGAAGACCAAGGTGCTCGGCGCGGTGAAGCTGCCGAAGCACCTGGGCCGGGACACCGTCCGCGGACAGTACGCGGAGGGCTGGCAGGGCGGTGAGCAGGCGGTCGGGTACCTCCAGGAGGAGGGCATCGACCCCAAGTCCAAGACGGACACGTACGCCGCCATCAAGCTGGAGGTCGACAACCGCCGCTGGGCGGGCGTCCCCTTCTACCTGCGGACCGGCAAGCGCCTGGGCCGCCGCGTCACCGAGATCGCGGTGGTGTTCCAGCGGGCGCCGCACTCCCCCTTCGACTCGACGGCCACCGAGGAGCTGGGCTCCAACGCGATCGTCATCCGCGTCCAGCCCGACGAGGGCATCACGGTCCGCTTCGGTTCGAAGGTCCCCGGCACCTCCATGGAGATCCGGGACGTGTCGATGGACTTCGCCTACGGCGAGTCCTTCACGGAGTCCTCGCCCGAGGCCTACGAGCGACTGATCCTCGACGTCCTGCTCGGTGACTCGAACCTCTTCCCGCGCACCGAGGAGGTCGAGCTGTCCTGGAAGATCCTCGACCCGATCGAGCAGTACTGGGACCAGCACGGCAAGCCGGCCCAGTATCCGTCCGGCACCTGGGGGCCGGTCGAGGCGGACGAAATGCTCGCACGAGAGGGACGGAGCTGGCGCCGGCCATGAAGACAGACCTCACGGACACCACGGCCAGCAAGATCAACAAGGCGCTGGTCAAGGGCCGCCGGGACATCGGCACGCCAGCCGTCGGCATGGTGCTCACGCTGGTCATCGTCACGGACGAGGAGAACGCGTACGACGCCCTGAAGGCCGCCAACGACGCGTCGCGCGAGCACCCCTCGCGCACGCTCGTGGTCATCAAGCGCGTCTCCCGCACTCCCCGCGACCGCACCCAGTCCCGCCTCGACGCCGAGGTGCGGGTGGGCGCGGACGCGGGCACCGGCGAGACGGTGATCCTGCGGCTGTACGGCGATGTCGTGAACCACGCCCAGTCGGTCGTCCTGCCGCTGCTGCTGCCCGACGCCCCCGTGGTCGTCTGGTGGCCGGTGGAGGCACCGATCGACCCGGCGAACGACCCGCTGGGCGCCCTCGCCCAGCGCCGGGTCACCGACACCTACGCCTCCGAGCAGCCGGTACGGGACCTCGGCGCCCGCGCCGACACCTACACGCCGGGCGACACCGACCTGTCCTGGACCCGCATCACGCCCTGGCGCTCGATGCTGGCCGCGGCCCTGGACCAGGTCACCGTGGACGTCAACGCCGTCGAGGTGGAGGGCGAGGAGTTCAACCCGAGCTGCGAGCTCCTTGCGATGTGGCTCGCGGACCGGCTGGACGTCCCGGTGAAGCGTTCACTGTCGGGCGGCCCCGGCCTCACCGCGGTCCGCATGGACACCAGCCACGGTCCGATCACCCTTGACCGCGCGGACGGCTCGCTGGCGACGCTGTCCATCGAGGGCCAGCCGGACCGTGCGGTGGCGCTCAAGCGGCGGGAGACGGCCGAGCTGATCGCGGAGGAACTGCGGCGGCTCGACCCGGACGACACGTACGCCTCGGCGCTGCGGTTCGGGGTGGAGCGGCTGAACCCTCCGGCGCAGCGCGTGGCGGCTGCGGCGGCTTCGGCTCCGGTCGCTTCGGCCGAGGAACCGGTCGCGGTTCCCGTGGAGGAGGCGGCGAAGGCTCCCGCGAAGAAGGCGGCGGCCAAGCCCGGCCCGGTGAAGAAGGCGGCGGCCAAGTGAGCACTCCGCAGCTGGTCGTGCACCGCGACAAGGAGCTGATGGCGCAGGCCGCCGCGGCCCGTCTGATCACGAAGATCGTGGACGCGCAGGCCTCCCGGGGTTACGCGTCCGTGGTCCTCACGGGCGGCCGTAACGGCAACGGTCTGCTGGCCGCGCTGGCGGCGGCTTCCGCGCGGGACGCGATCGACTGGGGCCGGCTGGACCTGTGGTGGGGTGACGAGCGGTTCCTGCCCGAGGGTGACCCGGACCGCAATGTCACGCAGGCCCGCGAGGCCCTGCTGGACTCGGTGCCGCTCGACCCGAAGCGGGTGCACGCCATGCCCGCCTCGGACGGCGCGTACGGCAAGGACGTGGAGGCGGCTGCGGCCTCCTACGCCGAGGAGCTCGCCCGTGCGGCGGGCCCGGAGAACCATGGCTCGGTGCCGACCTTCGACGTCCTGATGCTGGGCGTCGGTCCGGACACCCACGTCGCCTCGCTCTTCCCGGAGCTCCCGGCGGTCCGCGAGACCGAGCGCACGGTGGTCGGCGTCCACGGCGCGCCGAAGCCCCCGCCGACCCGGGTCACGCTGACCCTGCCCGCCATCCGTGCCGCCCGCGAGGTCTGGCTCCTCGCGGCCGGCGAGGACAAGGCCCAGGCGGCGGCGATCGCCCTCTCGGGCGCGGGCGAGATCCAGGCCCCGGCGGCCGGCGCGCACGGCCGCCGGCGCACCCTGTGGCTCCTGGACGCGGCAGCGGCCTCACAACTGCCGCGCTCGCTGTATCCGCCGGCGTCACCCTGAGCGCACTGCCGGAAGGCCCCAGGTCGATGACCTGGGGCCTTCTCGCGTTCACGGCACGCTGCCGCGGTGGAACCGGGCCCGTCAGTGCCCGTAGGGGTTGCCCTGGTTGTACGGGTTCCCAGCCGGCGGCCCGTAGGGGTTGCCCTGGTTGTACGGGTTCCCAGCGGGCGGCCCGTAGGGGTTGCCGTGGTGGTCCGGCTGCCCTGTGCCCGGTCCGTACGGATTGCCCGGGGGGTACGTCTGTCCCGGGCCCGGCCCGTACGGGCTGCCCTGCGGCGGCACGTACGGCGGCATCGGCGGGGGCGGTGGGGCGAGGTGCGGCTGGGTTGCCGGGTGGGCCGCCAGCCGGATGCCGTACTGCTGCTCCAGTCGCCGCATCTCCAGGAGCGCGATCCCGGTGACCGTCATCGGGGCGCCCAGGATGAACAGGACGCCCATCCCGAGGCTGAGCCCGTGCAGGTCGCCCGTCAGGAGGTCGGGGAGGGCCATCAGCCAGGACGTGACCGTGGCGAGCAGCGGCGGCAGACAGCGGTGCACGCCGGCCGTGCCGAAGAAGTTCGCACCCACGTGCCAGGCCCCGCGGGCCACGAAACCGATCAGCCAGAGCACGGCCGGGCCGAGGACCAGGATGAAGAACCCCGCGCCACCCGCTGCCCGCAGCAGCACGACCGTGAGCACGATCGTCCCCACGAAGAGCAGCAGCAGCTTCAGCGAGTTGAACAGCGAGGGCTTCAGCCCGCTCACGGAGCCGCGCCGCCGCCACACGAAGAGCATGATGCCGACCGTCAACGGTGTGATGAAGAGCAGGACGACGGAGGCCGTCAGCATGTTCTCCAGCATCTCGTCGAAGGCGAAGCCGCCCTCGACGAAGGTGTACACACCGATCGCCGCGACCGTCCCGGCGATGAGACGGATCTTCTTCAGCTGTTCCACCGCCGGGTCGATGGACTCCGGTATCCACGCCGGGTGAAACACCGCGCGTGCCGCGTACTTCGGTTTCCAGAGCGACCCCGCCGTCAGCGCGCCGCCCGTCCAACTTCCTTGTGAACCAGCCACTTCGCACTCCCCCGAGCCACGGCTTCCATGATCGTCGGGGATTCTACGGGAAGCGGACGGCTCCGCGCCGCCCGCCTTCCGCGATGTGCGGTCACGAACGGCCGCGCAGCTCCCGGTACTTGGCCACCAGAGCCTTGGTCGACTCGTCGAGACCCGGCACGTCCCCCGCCGCGGCAGCGGCTGATGTCAACGTCTCGGTCAGTGCGGGTTCCACGCGCTTGGCGAGGACCTTGCCGAGCTCCACTCCCCACTGGTCGAAGGAGTCGATGTTCCAGACGGCTCCCTGGACGAACACCTTGTGCTCGTACAGCGCCACGAGCTGACCGAGGACGGACGGGGTCAGTTCCTTCGCCAGGATCGTCGTGGTGGGGTGGTTGCCCTGGAAGGTCTTGTGCGCGACCAGCTCCTCGGCCACCCCCTCGGCCCGTACCTCGTCCGGTGTCTTGCCGAACGCGAGGGCCTGCGTCTGCGCGAAGAAGTTCGCCATCAACAGGTCGTGCTGCGCCTTGAGCTGGTCCCCGAGCTCGGCGACGGGCTCGGCGAAGCCGATGAAGTCCGCCGGGATCAGCTTCGTGCCCTGGTGGATCAACTGGTAGTACGCGTGCTGCCCGTTCGTCCCCGGAGTCCCCCACACCACGGGCCCCGTCTGCCACTCCACCGCAAGACCGTCACGGCCCACGTACTTGCCGTTGGACTCCATGTCCAGCTGCTGGAGGTACGCCGTGAACTTGGACAGGTAGTGGCTGTAGGGCAGCACCGCATGCGACTGGGCATCGTGGAAGTTGCCGTACCAGATCCCCAACAGGCCAAGGAGCAGCGGCACGTTGGACTCGGCGGGCGCGGTCCTGAAGTGCTCGTCGACGAGCCGGAACCCGTCGAGCATCTCCCGGAAGCGGTCCGGGCCGATGGCGATCATCAGGGACAGCCCGATCGCCGAGTCGTACGAGTACCGTCCGCCGACCCAGTCCCAGAACTCGAACATGTTGGCCGTGTCGATACCGAAGTCGCCGACCTTCTCGGCGTTCGTCGACAGCGCCACGAAGTGCTTGGCGACGGCGGCCTCGTCACCGAGCGCGTCCAGCAGCCACTGGCGTGCCGAGGTCGCGTTGGTGATCGTCTCGATGGTGGTGAAGGTCTTGGAGGCGATGATGAACAGCGTCTCGGCCGGGTCCAGGTCGCGGGTCGCCTCGTGCAGGTCGGCGCCGTCCACGTTGGACACGAAGCGGACCGTGAGGTCGCGGTCGGTGAAGCTGCGCAGTGCCTCGTACGCCATCGCCGGGCCGAGGTCGGAGCCGCCGATGCCGACGTTGACGACGTTCTTGATGCGCCTGCCGGTGTGCCCCTTCCACTCCCCGGAGCGGACGCGCTCGGCGAAGCGGGCCATCTTGTCGAGGACGGCGTGCACGTCCGGGACGACGTTCTCCCCGTCGACCTCGACCACCGCGTCCCGGGCCGCCCGCAGCGCGGTGTGCAGGACGGCCCGGTCCTCGGTGGTGTTGATCTTCTCGCCGCGGAACATGGCGTCCCGCAGGCCGAAGACATCGGTGGCGGCGGCCAGTTCGCGCAGCAGCCGCAGCGTCTCCTCGGTGACGAGGTGCTTGGAGTAGTCGACGTGCAGGTCCCCGACCTGGAGCGTGTACCCGGTGCCGCGGCCCGGGTCGGCGGCGAACAGCTCGCGCAGCCGCACTTCGCCGAGCTCCTCGCGGTGCTTGGCCAGAGCGGTCCACTCGGGTGTCTGGTTGAGCCTCGTACGGCCGTCTGCGTTCATGTCCGACTTCAGCCTTCTTTCGTGCCTGTCCCAGCTGGTCCAACCTAGTTGATCAGCGCGTGACATGAGCTGTCGCGGCGCCGTCCTGCGGTGCAACAACAGGTACGTCCGGCTTGAGCGCAGGTGTCAACGAGGCGACGGAGAGAATGAAGAAACCGGACGCGAGCATCGCCGGGGTGCCCTGCCCCCAGACCGTGGCGACGACACCGCCGAGGAGTGCGCCCAGGGGCGCCCCCGCGACCGCCAGGGTCCGGAAGGCCGAGCTGACCCGGCCCAGCATCCCGGCGGGGCTGCGCTGCTGCATGAGGGTCGTGGTGTTGACGTTCCACACCATGCCCATCAGCCCGAAGACGGCCATCGCGGCCACCATCGCGGCCAGGCTCCGCACCGTCCCCATCACGACGAGCGCGCCGATCTGCACGGTCCCGGCGAGCAGTACCGCCCGCACCCGCCCTATGCGGGAGACCAGTCGGCGGTTGAGCGCTCCCCCGGCCAGGGAGCCGACGGTGTAGGCGGTCGTCGCCGCCGCGAACCCGGCATGCCCCGCGCCGATCCAGTCGGTCACCAGAAGCACCATGGTGGCGATGAGGGCGCCCACGCCGACATTGCACAGGGCCGTGGCCGCGCACAGGCCGCGCAGGGCCCGATCCCCGGCCAGGGTGCGCAGCCCCTCCGCGATCTCCCGGCGCAGAGTGCTGCCCGCCGGTCTCGGCTTCCGCGCGGGGGCACCGGTCCGCAGGGAGGCGACCAGCGCCGCCGCCACCAGGAAGGTCGCCGCGTCGGCCACGAAGGGCACGGGGGCGCCGACCACCAGCAGCAGGGGCACGACGGGGGCGCCGAGCAGACCGCCGGCGATCTTCTGCCCGGTCATCAGACGGGCGTTCGCACTGCCCAGGGCCCCGTCGTCCACCAGGGCGGGCAGCAGGGCGGTGGACGCGTTGTCGAAGAGTGTCTGCAGAGTGGTCAGGGCGAAGGCCAGCGCGATCAGCAGACCGATGGAGGCCTGCCCGAGCGCCACGGCCACCGCGAAACAGGCGACCAGCAGCCCTCGTAGCGCATCCACCGTCCACATCGCGCGCCGCTGGTCCACCCGGTCGGCGACCGCTCCGCCGAGCAGCCCGAAGACGATCCAGGGCAGATAGCCGCAGGCGGTGACCGCCGCTATGGCCAGGGGCTCGTCGGTCAGGGTGGCGGCCAGCAGGGGCAGCGCCGCCGTACGCAGCGCGTCACCGAAACTGGAGAGCACGGCGGCACTCCACAGCCGCCCGAAACCTCCACGCCACGCGGGCACCCGCACACCCGCAGCCTCGACCGTCACCACAGCTTCCCCCTCACGATTCGCCCGCCTTGCGGCGATGCACAAACCGTAGAGGTCACCACTGACAGCGCGGTGGGCCTGTGGATAACGTGAGAACAGCTCCGGCCAGGCACCTCTCGGTGCCCGGCCGGCTGTCAATTCCTAGATCTCGCCCCGCAGTTTGGCGAGCGCCTCGGCGAGGATCGCCTCGCCGTCCGCGTCGCTGCGCCGCTCCCGTACGTACGCGAGGTGCGTCTTGTACGGTTCGGTGCGCGGCGGGTCCGGCGGGTTGTCCCGGTCCTGTCCGGCGGGGAAGCCGCAGCGCGGGCAGTCCCAGGTTTCGGGAACCTGCGCGTCGCTGGCGAAGCTGGGCTGCGTCTCGTGCCCGTTGGAGCACCAGAAGGAGATGCGCAGCCGGGGCGCGGACTCGCCACGCTCGGCCTCGCCCATCGGCCCCGCCCCGACCCGGCTTCCTCGGATCGCGTTGCCACTTGCCACGGTCGTAACTCCCTGCGTGATGGTGCCGCGAAGCGAGTCGGCGTTTTCGCTTCGTTGCGAGCGCCTCAGTCTACGTAAGGCCCAACGCGCGTCCAGTGATTGGAGTTACAGCCCTCACACCTAGACGCAAGCCCCATGATAGGCCGCGCTCAGGTGCGCGTACCGAACATGGGGCCTTACGTACGGATTGTGCGTGCCGGTCAGTTGTTCACCTTCATCAGAAGGCCGAGCACGATGATGCACGCGAACCACAGCAGACCGACCACGATGGTGATCCGGTCGAGGTTGCGCTCGGCGACCGAGGAGCCGCCGACGGAGGACTGCATACCGCCACCGAACATGTCGGAGAGGCCGCCACCCTTGCCCTTGTGCATGAGCACCAGCAGCATCATCAGGCCGCTGAAGACGATCAGGGCGATCGAGAACCCCATAACCACGGCTGGACCAACTTCCTCGGATCTGGATGGACGACAGGGGCACAGCCTCAGGCTGTGCCCCCGCAAGGGTACGACGGATCCCGCTTACCGCATACTCACTGGTCGCGGAAGCGCACGATCTTGACGAACTCGTCGGCATCGAGCGACGCACCGCCCACGAGCGCACCGTCGATGTCGGCCTGCGCCATGATCTCGGCGACGTTGCCGGACTTCACGGAGCCGCCGTACTGGATGCGGACCCGGTCGGCCAGCTCCTGGGTGTAGAGCTCGGCGATCTTGCCGCGGATGGCGGCGCAGACCTCCTGGGCGTCCTCGGCGCCGCAGACCTTGCCGGTGCCGATGGCCCACACGGGCTCGTAGGCGATCACGACGGACTCGGCCTGCTCGGCCGGGAGGTCCTTCAGGCCGCCCTCGACCTGGGCGAGGGTGTGGGCGACGTGATTGCCCGCCTCGCGGACGTCCAGCTCCTCGCCGACGCACAGGATCGGGGTCAGGCCGTGCTTGTAGGCGGCCTTGACCTTGGCGTTGACGATCTCGTCGGTCTCGGCGTGGTACTGGCGGCGCTCGGAGTGGCCGATCGCCACGTACGTGCACTTCAGCTTGGCGAGCATGGCGCCGGAGATCTCGCCGGTGTAGGCGCCGGAGTCCTGCGCGGAGATGTCCTGGGCGCCGTACTTGATCTTGAGCTTGTCGCCGTCGACCAGGGTCTGCACGGAGCGCAGATCGGTGAAGGGCGGCAGGACGGCGACCTCGACGGCTTCGTAGTCCTTGTCGGCCAGGGCGAAAGCGAGCTTCTGGACGTGCGCGATGGCCTCGAGGTGGTTGAGGTTCATCTTCCAGTTACCCGCCATGATCGGCGTGCGAGTGGTCATGCGGGGTCAGTCCTCCAGTGCGGCGAGGCCGGGGAGCGTCTTGCCCTCGAGGTATTCGAGGGAGGCGCCGCCACCGGTCGAGATGTGGCCGAACGCGTTCTCGTCGAAGCCCAGGATGCGGACGGCCGCGGCAGAGTCGCCACCGCCGACGACCGTGAAGGCCTGGGAGTCGAGGAGTGCCTGGGCGACCGTCTTGGTGCCCTCGGCGAATTCGGGGTGCTCGAAGACGCCCATCGGGCCGTTCCAGAAGACGGTGGCGGCGTCGGTGATCTTCGAGGCGTACAGCTTGCCGGACGCCGGGCCGATGTCCAGGCCCATCCGGTCGGCGGGGATGGCGTCCGCGGCGACGGTGGTGGAATCGGCCGGAGCCTTCGTCTTCAGGTCCGGGAAGGCGGGGGCGACCACGGCGTCGAGCGGCAGGACCAGCTCGACGCCGGTCTTCTCCGCACGCTCGATGTACTCCAGGACCGCCGGGATCTGGTCCTCCTGGAGGAGGGACGCGCCGACCTCGTGGCCCTTGGCCTTGAGGAAGGTGAAGGCCATGCCGCCGCCGATGAGGATGCGGTCTGCCTTGCCGAGCAGCTCGTCGATGACGGCGAGCTTGTCGGAGACCTTGGCACCGCCGAGCACGACCACATAGGGGCGCTGGACGTCGTCGGTGAGCTTCTTCAGGACGCCGACCTCGGTGGCGATGAGGTGGCCGGCGTAGTGCGGCAGGCGGGCCGGGAGGTCGAAGACCGAGGCGTGCTTGCGGTGGACCGCGCCGAAGCCGTCGCCGACGTAGACATCGGCGAGAGCGGCGAGCTGATCCGCGAAGGCGCCGCGCTCGGCGTCGTCCTTGGACGTTTCGCCGGCGTTGAAGCGCAGGTTCTCCACGACCGCGACCCGGCCGTCGGCGAGGCCGGCGACGGTGGCCGTGGCGGACTCGCCGACGGTGTCGGTCGCGAAGGCCACGTCGGCGCCGAGGAGTTCACCGAGGCGCGCGGCGGCGGGGGCGAGGGAGAAGGCCGGGTCCGGGGCGCCCTTGGGGCGGCCCAGGTGGGAGGCGACGACCACGCGGGCGCCCGCCTCGGCCAATGCCTTGACGGTGGGCAGTACGGCGCGGATACGGCCGTCGTCGGTGATCGTGGTGCCGTCCAGCGGCACGTTCAGGTCGGCGCGGACGAAGACCCGCTTGCCTGCGACGCCTTCGGCGAGAAGTTCGTCGATCGTCTTCATTGAGAGGGCTCCCGAGAGGACTGGTGGTGCTCGTGATCCTAAGAGGGCTGGTCTTTACGTGAGTCAGGGCCCGAGCGGCGCGTCCTTGCGCCGCCCGAGCCCTGCTCTCACATCAACGTGCCTGCTCTGTCGGTCAGAGCTGGTTGCCGACGAAGACCGTGAGGTCGACGAGTCGGTTGGAGTAGCCCCACTCGTTGTCGTACCAGCCGAGGATCTTCACCGACTTGCCCTCCTGGACCATGGTCAGGGAGGAGTCGAAGGTGCAGGAGGCCGGGTCGCTCACGATGTCCGAGGACACGATCGGGTCCTCGGTGTAGACGAGGATGCCCTTGAGGTCGCCGTCGTCGGCGGCCTTCTTGAACGCGGCGTTGACCTCGTCCTTGGTGACCTCGCGCTGGAGCTCCACGACCAGGTCGGTGGCCGAGCCGGTCGGGACCGGGACGCGCATCGCGATGCCGTCGAGCTTGCCCTTGAGCTGCGGGAGGACCAGGGCGGTGGCCTTGGCGGCACCCGTCGTGGTCGGGATGATGTTCTCGGCGGCGGCGCGGGCGCGGCGCAGGTCCGAGTGCGGGAAGTCCAGGATGCGCTGGTCGTTGGTGTACGCGTGGACCGTCGTCATCAGGCCCTTGACGATGCCGAAGTTCTCGTCCAGAACCTTGGCCATCGGCGCCACACAGTTGGTGGTGCAGGAGGCGTTGGAGATGACGTGGTGGTTGGCCGCGTCGTACTTGTCCTGGTTGACGCCCATCACGATGGTGATGTCCTCGTCCTTGGCCGGAGCCGAGATGAGGACCTTCTTGGCGCCACCGGCGATGTGCTTCTCGGCGTCGGCCTTCTTCGTGAAGATGCCGGTCGACTCGATGACGATGTCGACGCCCAGCTGACCCCACGGGATGTCGGCGGGGTTGCGCTCGGAGAGCACCTTGATGGTGTGGCCGTCGACCGTGATGGTGTCGGCGGTGTGCGTGACCTCGGCCTTGAGGCGGCCCAGGATGGTGTCGTACTTCAGCAGGTGGGCGGTGGTCGCAGTGTCACCCAGGTCGTTGACAGCCACGATCTCGATGTCAGCACCCTGCTCCAGCAGTGCGCGGAAGTAGTTGCGACCGATACGACCGAAGCCGTTGATGCCTACGCGGATCGTCACGAACCGATCTCCTCGTTGGTACGCCGGCTATGCAGTGCCGGCGAGCTCTGTTTGGGATGTCCCCGACCGCCTACGACCCTACCTCCCTGAGGCTCTCCCGGTGACATCGAGATGCCGCATACACGGGCAGGCGGTCCGTACCCGCCAGTAGGGGTACGGACCGCCCGGCCCGAAAGTCGCTGTCGCTCGAATTGGTTACGGAGAGTCAGTCACCGTTGACCGGTGTGTTCACCTCCCGAGAGCCGCGAGCGCCTTGCCGAGCAGGGTCGCGCGGTCGGCCGCCGCGGTGACGTGTTCCAGGCCGAAGCCCAGCAGCACGGTGTCGTCCGTGGTGACCGCGCCGTATGTCTTGAACAGCTCGCCGGAGAGCCCCCAGTCCTTGACGACCGCCGGGCTGCCCGCGGGCGGTCCGGGGACGCTCCAGGCACCGAGCGACGTCTCGAAGCCCTCGGTCTCGACGGCATTGCCGCCGATCACCACGGACGCGTTGTCGGCGAGGACGCCGCGGCCGCCGGATCCGGGGTCGGTGATGTAGCTGAGGGAGACCTCGACCCTCTTGCCCGCGTACGCGGAGAGGTCGAAGGAGACCTCCTGCCAGCCGGCCGACGCTCCGGTGAAGCTGTTCCACTGGCCGCTGGTGCCGGAGGCCGTGCAGCCGCCGTCGCCGAGGGTCAGATACCGCTTGAGCGCGGGATGGGCCGCGATGAAGTACCCGGCGTCGCACTCCGCGGGCACGGTGGTGGTGGTTTTGCCGTTCTTCTCCGGGAGCGTGGTCCAGTCGTCGGCCCCGGCCGTGTGGGCCTCGAGGACGGCGTGGTCGTAGCCCTCCTCGGTGCTCCACAGCAGCCGGGTGCTGAGCGTGGGTGCCTGGGCGGCGGTCACCGAGGTGAGGTCGATGGTGCGGGTGAGGCGGTTCCAGGCGTAGTCGCTGTGCGTGACGGCCGCCATGGAGGCGCCTTCGTAGGGGCCGTACGGGTTGACCGTGCCGGGGTAGGTGCCGCCGCCCGCGCTCGCGAACTGCGGGAACGTGGCGACCGGCAGGGTGTCCGAGGTGACGCTGAACGACCCGGCCGTGTCGAGCGGGTTGCCCGGGGCCGCGCCGAGCGCTCCGCCGGCTCCGGCGAGTTTGCCGACGCCCTGGAAGGCGGTGGTTCCCGGCAGGGACGTACGGGTGTAGGCGCCCAGGTAGTACTGGCTGAAGTCGTTCGACAGGGTGCCGCCGCCGAGGTCGACATTGCCGCCGGTCCGCTCGCCCGCCTCGACCAGCTTGCCGCCCTCGTTGAGGAAGGCCCGCAGCTGGAGCTGGGTGGCGTTGCCCGGGACGCTCGCGCCCGTGTAGTGGACGACCGTCTTGAAGTGGTCCAGGACACCGAGCGCGTCGGGCGTGCCCAGGGTGGCGACGTCCCAGACGATCGCCTTGCGGCCGTTGGCCTTCAGGGCGTCGACGTAGGTCTGCGCCTGTGTGGCGGCCGCGCCCTCCTCGGCGACCACGAGCACGTCCGCGCGTGGCCGCGCGGCCACGGTGTATGTGAAGTGCTCGCTGGAGGTGCGCTTTCCGCCGCGCGTCTCGCCGGTGAACCACACCTCGACCTTGTCGCCCGGATCGCCGTCGGCGACCTTGGCGCGGTACTCGTCGAAGTAGAGGTTGTCCTCACCGCCGAACGTCTCGCCGCCCTTCCAGGCCTTGAGCGCCATGTCCTCGACACGACCGCCGTTGACGCGGTACTTGAGCTCCTTGTCGCGCACGGACCTGCGTGCGACGACGGAGACTTCCTGGTCCGCGCCGCGCGAGTACGACGTGGTGAACGTCTTCGGGGTGAAGTCGGCGGCCTTCAGTCCGAGCGAGGACTTCGGCTGGTCGGGCCGGGCCGCGGACTCGGCGACGGAGAGCGCGAACGGGATGTTCTTCTCGAACTCCTGCTGGATCAGCTTCTCGTCGTCCGGGAAGTTGAAGACCGACTGGCAGTCGGCCGCGTTCCACTGGTCGTCGGGGTAGAGGTCCGAGGCGGTCTGACAGGTCGACATCTCGGGAGTGAACATCGCCAGGCCGTTGACGTTCGACGCGTGGCCGTCCGCCTCGCCGTTGGTGGTGTACAGCTCCGAGGAGACCTGGGGCCGGTAGCCGGGGATCGCGGAGTTGTCCGGGGTGCCGGCGAGCGATTTGTAGAGGACGTCGTCCGGCGTGTCGGTGGCCACCTGCCAGCCGACGCCGTAGAGGAGGAGTTCGGCGGCGGAGTGGTAGTTGATGCCGTACGTGAAGCCGATCCGCTTCTGGAAGGCGTCGATGGCCTTCGTCTCGGGCTCGGAGCCCGGGGTCGTGCCGCGGTAGGTCTCACTGGTGGGGGTGGGCGACGAACCCTCGTTGTCGTAGCCCCACTTGTAGGAGAAGTTGCGGTTGAGGTCGACGCCGTCGCCGATGGCGATGGTGCCGTCGGCGTTGTTGTCCCGCAGGTTCTTGCGCCACAGACGGGAGTCGTCGCTCTGGAAGGTGTAGTCGTAGCCGTCGGGGTTGGCCGAGATGACGAACCACAGCTCGGTCGAGTCGACGATCTCCTTGATGCGCTTGTCGGACTTGTAGTTGTCGACGTAGTGGTGGAGCAGCCGTCTGGTCATCTCCGGCGTGATCCACTCGCGCGCGTGCTGGTTGGACATGTACAGCACGGAGGGCTTGGCGCCGTCCTTGGTCTTCTTCGCGTTCTTGGTGAGCTTGAGCGCGAGGATGTCCTGGCCGCCGACCGTCTTGCCGATGGAGACGACCTTGGTGAGGCCGGGGTTCTCCTGGCCGGTGCGGAGGATCTCCTCCTTGATGTTCCCTGCCCCGCTGTACGGGCGGAACACACCGTCGGCGGCCGCCTCGACACGCTTCTCGGCCTTGGCTGAGAGGGTGTGCTCGGTGAGGTCGACGCCCTGTTTCTCGAGCTTGTCCGCCTGTTGGTCGGTCAGGTAGACCTCGACGGCCGCGGTGCCCTTGGCGGGCACCTGCTCGCTCAGTTCGTGGCCGTCCTGCCCGGCCGCCAGCAGCAGGGGTACCTGCTGGTTGGTGACCTCGGCCCGGAAGACCTTGATCCCGTCGGGATCGGGAGAGCCTGCGCTCTCCGCGGCCTGGGCGATGGGTGCGATGCCCGCACCGCCCAGAAGGAGTGCGCCAACAGCGAGGATCGGTCTCGCTCTTCGTCTCATGTGCCCCCCTTGCGTGTGTCCACCACAGCAGCGAACAGATGCCAGGCTCATGACAGTTCATGATCCAGTCAAGGGGGCCTCAAGGACGGACAAACGCCGGTGCCGACACTCCAATGGAGTATCGGCACCGGCGTGGTGACGGTGAGTCAGCCTGCGAAGTTGTCGGCCATCTCCTCGGTGATGCTGGACTCCGTGCCCGGGATGCCGAGGTCCTGGGCCCGCTTGTCGGCCATCGCCAGCAGCCGGCGGATCCGGCCGGCGACGGCGTCCTTGGTCAGCGGCGGGTCGGCGAGCGCGCCCAGCTCCTCCAGGGAGGCCTGCTTGTGCTCCATGCGCAGACGCCCGGCGGCGGCCAGGTGCTCGGGCACCTCGTCGGCGAGGATCTCCAGGGCCCGCTGGACGCGGGCGCCGGCGGCGACGGCCGCGCGCGCGGAGCGGCGGAGGTTGGCGTCGTCGAAGTTGGCGAGGCGGTTCGCCGTGGCCCGCACCTCGCGGCGCATCCGGCGCTCCTCCCAGGCCAGCACCGACTCATGGGCGCCGAGCCGGGTGAGCAGCGCGCCGATCGCGTCGCCGTCACGGACGACCACCCGGTCCACCCCGCGCACCTCGCGGGCCTTCGCGGCGATGGAGAGCCGGCGGGCGGCGCCGACCAGGGCGAGCGCGGCCTCCGGACCCGGGCAGGTCACCTCCAGCGAGGAGGAACGGCCGGGCTCGGTCAGCGAGCCGTGCGCCAGGAAGGCCCCGCGCCAGGCGGCCTCGGCATCACAGGTGGCCCCGGAGACGACCTGCGGGGGCAGACCGCGGATCGGGCGGCCCCGGCCGTCGACCAGGCCGGTCTGCCGGGCCAGCTGGTCACCACCGGCGACCACGCGCACCACGTAACGCGAACCGCGGCGCAGTCCGCCCGGGGCCATCACGATCAGCTCGGAGCTGTGGCCGAAGATCTCCAGGATGTCCCGCTTGAGCCGACGGGCCGCCATCGCGGTGTCCAGCTCCGCCTCGATCACGATGCGCCCGCTCACCAGGTGGAGGCCGCCGGCGAACCGCAGAATGGCGGAGACCTCCGCCTTTCTGCAGCAGGTCCGGGTGACGGGAAGCCGGGAGATCTCATCCTTCACCGCTGCCGTCATCGCCATGGGCCGATCCTTCCATGCATCCGAAAAATACGGTCGTACGCGGCGGCCAACAGCTCCGGGTCATGCCTCGGGGTCCCATCGGGCCGGGCCACCGGCGCCAGCTCGACCGCGGCACCGAACCGCTTGGCGGCATCGGTCAGGGAATCGCGGTCGGGCACGGCGGCCTGGTCGGCCAGCACCACGTCCAGGGCGAGTTTAGGGGCGTGTCGTCCCAAAACCTCCAAATGACGCTGCGGGGAGAAGCCATCGGTTTCTCCGGGCTGCGGGGCGAGGTTCAGCGAGAGCACCCGGCGCGCCTTCGTCTGGGTGAGGGCGTCCAGGAGTTCGGGCACCAGCAGATGCGGGATGACCGAGGAGAACCAGGAGCCGGGTCCGAGCACCACCCAGTCCGCGTCGAGGACGGCTGCGACAGCCTCGGGCACGGCGGGCGGGTCGTGCGGCACCACGTGCACGGACTGCACCTCGCCGGGGGTCAGGGCGACGGTCGCCTGTCCCCGGACGGTGTCCACGTCCTCGGGCCGCTCCGGGTCATGCCCCTTGACCAGGGCCTGGAGCTCCAGGGGTACGGCGGACATGGGCAGCACCCGGCCGTGCGCGCCCAGCAGCCTGCCGACCAGGTCGAGGGCCTGGACGGGGTCGCCGAGCTGCTCCCACAGGGCGACGATCAGCACATTGCCGACCGCGTGGTCGTGCAGGTCGCCCTTGGACTGGAAGCGGTGCTGGATGACACGGGCCCAGGTCTGGCCCCAGTCGTCGTCGCCGCACAGCGCGGCCAGCGCCTTGCGCAGATCGCCGGGCGGCAGTACGCCCAGCTCGTCGCGGAGCCGCCCGCTGGAGCCGCCGTCGTCGGCCACCGTGACGACGGCGGTGAGGTCGCCGGTGATCCGGCGTAGTGCGGCGAGCGAGGCGGACAGGCCCATGCCGCCGCCGAGGGCGACGACCTTGGGTTGGGCACCGCGGCGGCGCGGCTTGGCGCCGCGGGCCTCCACGGGCCGGGTCGTGCGTCCCTCGGGCACGACCCGGCGCAGCCTGCTCAGCCGCGGAGAACGTCCTGTCATTCCCGTCCCATGTCCCGGTGTACGACCACCGTCTCCACGCCCTGGGAGGCGAGACGGGCGGCGAGCTTCTCGGAGGTGGCGACGGAGCGGTGCTTGCCGCCGGTGCAGCCGACCGCGATCGTCACGTACCGCTTGCCCTCGCGGCGGTAGCCGGCGGCGATGAGCTGGAGCAGCTCGGAGTAGCGGTCGATGAACTCCTTCGCGCCGGGCTGGTTGAAGACGTACGCCGACACCTCCTCGTTGAGGCCGGTGAAGGGGCGCAGCTCCGGGACCCAGTGCGGGTTGGGCAGGAAGCGCATGTCCACGACCAGGTCGGCGTCGACCGGGAGGCCGTACTTGAAGCCGAAGGACATGACGGTGGCCCGCAGCTCGGGCTCCTCCTCGCCCGCGAACTGGGCGTCCATCTTGGCGCGCAGCTCGTGGACGTTGAGGCTGGAGGTGTCGATGACCAGGTCGGCGTCGCCGCGCAGCTCGCGCAGCAGTTCGCGCTCGGCGTCGATGCCGTCGACGATGCGGCCGTCGCCCTGGAGGGGGTGCGGGCGGCGCACCGACTCGAAGCGGCGCACCAGGGCGTCGTCGGAGGACTCCAGGAAGACGATCCGCCGGGTGACGTGCTTGGCCTCGAGGTCGGCGAGGGATTCGCGCAGGTTGTCGAAGAAGCGGCGGCCGCGGACGTCGACGACGACCGCGATCCGGGCGACATTGCCCTGGGAGCGGGCGCCGAGCTCCACCATGGTGGGGATCAGCGCGGGCGGCAGGTTGTCGACGACGAACCAGCCGAGGTCCTCCAGACACTTGGCGGCGGTCGACCGGCCGGCTCCGGACATGCCGGAGATGATCACCAGCTCGGGGATGGCCGCCTCGGGAAGTCCGGCCGGCTCGCCGGTCGTGCCCGTACTCACTTGTGCTCCGTCTCCGTCTTGGCTCTGTTGGCCTTCGTGCTCGTTCACATTCATGTCTCCTGCCCCCGTCGTTCGTCCGGGGTGCCCGCCGTCACGGGCTCCCCACCGGAACCCATGGTGTCGGGTTCCTCTTCCATGATCTCTCCAGTAGCTGTGTTCACCGCGGGCGCGGCCGGTGCCGCCTGGGCGAGGGCCACGGCGATGGTCTCTGCCGTTTTGCGGCCTATGCCGGGGACCTCGCAGATCTGGTCGATGGTGGCAGATCGAAGTTTCTTCAACGAGCCGAAATGTTTGAGAAGCGCCTGCTTGCGTGTCTCGCCGAGGCCCGGGACGTCGTCCAGGGGGCTCGACCGGAACCGCTTGGCCCGCTTGGCGCGCTGGTACGTGATCGCGAAGCGGTGGGCCTCGTCGCGGACGCGCTGGAGCAGATAGAGGCCCTCGCTGGTGCGGGGCAGGACCACCGGGTCGTCCTCGGCGGGCAGCCAGACCTCCTCCAGACGCTTGGCGAGGCCGCAGACGGCGATGTCGTCGATGCCGAGCTCGTCCAGGGCCTTCCTGGCCGCGGCGACCTGGGGCTGTCCGCCGTCGACGACGAGGAGCTGGGGCGGGTAGGCGAACTTCTTGGGGCGGCCGTCGTCGTCCTTGAGGCCGTTGACGGGCTCACCGGCGAGCCCGTCCTGGTGGCCGTCCTCCACCCACTCGCCGGTCTTCTCCTTCTCGGCGAGGTAGCGCCGGAAGCGTCGGGTGATCACCTCGTGCATCGAGCGGACGTCGTCCTGGCCCTCGAAGCCCTTGATCTGGAAGCGGCGGTACTCGCTCTTGCGCTGCAGACCGTCCTCGAAGACGACCATGGAGGCCACGACGTCGTCGCCTTGAAGGTGCGAGATGTCGAAGCACTCGATCCTCAGGGGCGCGCTGTCCAGGTCGAGGGCCTCGGCGATCTCCTCCAGGGCGCGCGAGCGTGTGGTCAGGTCGGAGGCGCGCTTGGTCTTGTGCAGCGCGAGGGTCTGCAGGGCGTTGCGCTGCACGGTCTCCATCAGCGCCTTCTTGTCGCCGCGTTGCGGGATGCGCAGCGAGACGTTCGAACCGCGGCGCCCGGTGAGCCACTCCTGGACCGGCCCGACGGGGTCGGGCAGGGCCGGGACGAGGACCTCCTTGGGGACGGAGTCCCCGGTCTCCTCGCCGTAGAGCTGCTGGAGGGCGTGCTCGACGAGGGCGCCGGTGGTGATCTCCTCGACCTTGTCGGTGACCCAGCCGCGCTGGCCGCGCACGCGTCCGCCGCGGACGTGGAAGATCTGCACGGCGGCTTCGAGTTCGTCCTCGGCGACCGCGATGAGGTCGGCGTCGGTCGCGTCGGCGAGCACGACGGCACTCTTCTCCATGGCCTTCTTCAGGGCCTCGATGTCGTCGCGCAGGCGGGCCGCCCGCTCGTACTCCATCTCCTCGGCCGCCTCCATCATCTGCTTCTCCAGGCGGCGCAGGTACGTCCCGGTCCGGCCTGCCATGAAGTCGCTGAAATCCTCGGCGAGTTCGCGGTGCTCGTCGGCGGAGACGCGGCCGACGCAGGGCGCGGAGCACTTGCCGATGTAGCCGAGGAGGCAGGGGCGGCCGGTGCGGGCGGCGTTCTTGAAGACGCCGGCGGAGCAGGTGCGGACGGGGAAGACGCGCAGCAGGAGGTCGACGGTGTCGCGGATCGCCCACGCGTGGCCGTAGGGCCCGAAGTACCTGACGCCCTTCTTCTTGTGACCGCGCATCACCTGCACGCGCGGGAACTCCTCGTTCATCGTCACCGCGAGGTACGGGTAGCTCTTGTCGTCGCGGTACTTGACGTTGAACCGGGGGTCGTACTCCTTGATCCAGGAGTACTCCAGCTGCAGGGCCTCGACCTCCGTGGACACCACCGTCCACTCCACGGACGCGGCCGTGGTCACCATCGTGCGGGTGCGGGGGTGCAGGCTCGCCAGGTCCTGGAAGTAGTTCGCCAGGCGCTGGCGCAGGCTCTTCGCCTTTCCGACGTAGATCACCCGGCGGTGCTCGTCGCGGAATCTGTAGACCCCGGGAGAGTCCGGGATCTGTCCCGGCCTGGGGCGGTAGCTGGAGGGGTCGGCCATGTCTCCCACCCTACTGGCGGGGGCTGACAGTCCGACGGGGCCGGGGACCGACCGGGCAGTGACCTCTACCTGGACTCCAGGAACGTCAGGACGGCCAGGACCCGGCGATGGTCGTCCGTGTCCTCCGTCAGGCTGAGCTTGCCGAGGATGCTGCGGACATGTTTCTCGACCGTGCCCTCGGTGACCCACAGGCGGCGGCCGATGCCGGCGTTGGAGCGGCCCTCCGCCATGAGGGCCAGGACCTCCTTTTCGCGGGCGCTGAGGTGGGACAGGGGGTCGTCGCGGCGCTGGGCCGTGAAGAGTTCGTGGACCAGGGAGGGGTCGACCACCGCGCCGCCCTTGCCGACGCGGTCCAGGGCCTCGATGAACTCGTCGACGACCGTGACCCGGCTCTTCAGCAGGTAGCCGACCCCACGCCCGCCGGCCAGCAGCTCCAGGGCGTCATCGACCTCGACGAACGCCGACAGGACGAGGATGCCGGTGCCAGGATGGCGCTCCCGGATGGTGCGGGCCGCCTTGAGACCCTCGGTGGAGTGGTCGGGCGGCATCCGTATGTCGACGATGGCGATGTCGGGGCGCTTCTCATGGACCAGTTCCAGGAGCCGCTCCGCGTCACCCGCCTGGCCGACCACCTCGTACCCGACTCGCTCGCAGAGACTCGCCAGTCCCTCCCGGAGCAGGATGTCGTCGTCGGCGAGGACCACCCGTCCCCGCACCTGCCGCTGCGATGCGTCGTCCATGGCCCCGGCTCCCCTTGCCCGACCGATCTGCTGCGCGCCCAACAGCCTGCCCCACCGGCCGGATTACGGCTAGCCGGAAGCGGAATTGGGGGTTTGCCATGACGACACACGGACGTCTGCGAGCGATTCTCGTATCAGTGCGATGCAGAAGGACCGGTCGCTTCGGGCAGGTCCTGGCGTCACACTCCCGTCGTCCGTCTGCGGCAGACGGGAGTGTGACGCCAGGACCTGGGCGACGGGTCGCGGGACCGAAGGGTTGCGGGACATGCGGCGGACGCGGATCGAGAAGGCGAGGCGGTCGACGCGTGTCCGCCCCGGCACCGAGGACACGTACGGCTTCGGCGATGTCCTCGACCCCCGGGATCCCGACATAGTGCGCGCCAAGCGCCTGCAGTCGGCACACCACGGCGGTACCCACCGCCCCTAGAACCGGACGGCAGCCTCTCCGTCCGACACGACCGCCCGGCGCGTACGCGACGTCACCAAGTCCGAGGTCCCCCGCCTGGACAACTCCCCCCGCGTGCGCGTCGGGCGGTCACACGTTCGTCGACGGTGGGCTCAGCGGCAGCCGTACCCCCATGGTGGTGCCCTCGCCCGGCGGACTGCTGACGTCCAGCTTGCCGCCGATCGCCTCGACGCGGTCGATGAGCCCGATCAGCCCGGATCCCCGGCCTGGCTCGGCTCCCCCGACGCCGTCGTCGCGGATGACCATCTCCAGCCAGTCGTCCCGGATCTCGGCCCCGACCTCCACCACGCGCGCGTGGGCGTGCTTCGCGGCGTTGGTGAGGCACTCCGAGGTGACGTAGTACGCGGCCACCTCCAGTTGCTCCGAAAGGCGCGTCACGGGGAGCTTCAGGTCGAGTTCCACGGGGACGGCGGAGCGGCGGGCCAGGGACCGCAGGGCGGGGCCGAGGCCGCCCTTGGAGAGGATGGCCGGGTGGATGCCGCGGGCCACCTGGAGCAGGTCCTGGAAGGCGTCGTCGAGGCCCTTGCTCACATGGGCGAGCTGCTCGGCGAGTTCGGAGGACTGGTCCGTCAGCAGGGACTCAGCGAGCCTCAGGTCCAGTTGGAGGGCGACGAGCCGCTGCTGGACCCCGTCGTGCAGATCGCGCTCGATCCTGCGCCGGGAGGCGTCCGAGGCGGCCACCACGCGCGCGCGTGACGCGGTCAGCTGGGCGCGGCTGTCGGCGTTGGCGATGGCGGTGGCGATGAGTTCGGTGAAGTCGGCCAGCCGCGACTCGGTGCCGCCGGGCAGCGCGTCCAGCGGGGAGGCCGCGAGGATGAAGCCCCACAGCCGGTCGTCGACGACGATGGGTGCGCCCACGACCTGTCCTACATGAGCCGCGCGCCGGGTCCCGGACACCTCGCGCATCGCCTTGAGGCCCGCCTGCCGACGCTCCTCGCGGCTCGCTCGCTCGAGCTCCTCCGGGATCCCGTACGCGGTACCGAGGACCGTGTGGCTGCCGTCGGGCTCCTGCCGCAGCACGGCCGCGGTCGTGTTCAGCAGGGCCCCGACCTCCTCCGCCACCCTCGTGAACACCTCGGACGGCGGTGCTCCGCGGGCCACCAGGGTGGCGACCCGGCGCAGCGCGGCCTGCTCCAGTGCGGCCCTGCGGCTCTCGGTGACGTCGCGCGCGGTGGCGTAGATGAGGCCTTCCTCGGGGACCGGTCGGGCGCTCCACTGGAGCCGGCACTCGGTGCCGTCCGCGCGCAGGTAGCGGTTCTCGAACTCGACCACGTCGACACCGCTCGCGAGACGGTCGAGGGCGACGCGGGTGCTGTCCCGGTCGTCCTCGTGCACGAACTCGATGTAGGGCCTGGACAGCAGTTCCTCGCCCGAATGACCGAGGGTCCTCTCGAAGGCCGGGTTGACCCGCTTGAAGTAGCCGTCGAGGCCGCTGATGCAGAGCAGGTCGAGGGAGAGGTTGAAGATGCTCTCCACTTCCTGTTCGGCCTTCTCGCGCCGCCCGTGGGCCGCCGCGAAGGACGCCATGGTGCCGTTCATGCCGCCGAGCAGCTGGGCCCAGGTGCCGTCGAAGGAGGCGACGTCGGCGCGGTGTCCGAGCCGGTTGTCGTCGATCGCCGTGTTCATGGCCCGGATCTCGCCGGCCAGTCGCTCGGTGGTGACGCGCAGTTCGCGGAAGGTGTCGGCCACATCGCCGAGTTCGTCACGGCCGGCGTACCGGATGTCGTACGAGAGATCGCCGTACGACAGGGCCCGCGCGCCCTGCGAGACCTCGCTGAGGGGGCGGGTGATGGAGTGGCGCAGGGCCAGCGCGAGAAGGGTGACGAGGCCGAGGACGGCCAGGGATACGGCGAGGTCGCGCCGTACGCGGGTCTCCGCGCTGTGGCGGTCGCGCGCGGCGGTGACATCGAGGGCGCGCGCGGCATGGTCCTGGATGCCGCGCAGGGAGTCGATGCGGGCCGTGGAGTCAGTCAGCCAGCTGTCGTACGACGGCCGGTGGACGGTCTTGGGGCCGGGTGCGACGAGCGTCTCGCGGACGTTGCGGACGGCCCGGCCGGGCGCCTCGAACTGGGTGCTGTACAGCTCGCCCCGCAGTTCGTCCGAGGTGTTCTGCTTGAACGTGTCCAGTTCGGCCGCCTCGAGCTCGGGCCAGCGTCCGGCGGTGGTGGGGCCTTGCTCGGGAGGTGCGTCCAGCAGGATCGCCAGCTCCACGCGCTCGCGTTCGGCGGCCTCGATGGCCCGTACGAGGGCGATGTGGGCGTCCGCCGCGCGGCCCGAGGTCTGGGTGGGGCTCCCCGACTCGAACACGGCGACGCTGTCGAGCAGGGCGTCCTCGATGCCCGCGTAGTCCTGGGCCACCGTGCGGGCGGTGAGCGAGGCGGTGCCCGTCTGGACGCGCAGCGCGTGCAGTCGGCGGCCGACGGCGTCGAGGTCCCCGGCGGCATCGGCCCCGGTCCAGCCGGCGGTTCGGTCGACGGCCCGCTCCAGGGCCTGGTCCGTGGCCCGTTCGGCCGCGGCACGGGCCGCCGGGGTGATCGTGCTCGGGCGCAGCCGGGCCTGTACGGCGGCGATCCGCTCCCGGGCGACGGCGTCGGAGACCTCGGTGAGCGCGAACGACACCTCGGTCGTGGTGTGGAAGGCCCGCAGGTCGCTCGCCTCCTGCCACTGGGCGACGCCGCTGAAGGCGGTGAAGGCCAGCAACCCGGTCACCGGCAGCAGCACGAGAAGCATCAGCTTGCGTCCGACACGCAGGCGGGCCAGGAGCGCTGGACGCTCCGTCCGTGTCGGTCTCACGCCGCGCACGTTCGTTCCTCAGGGCCCGGTGGGCGGGTAGTACTGGTGATCCGCCAAGTCCTTGTCGATGGCCTCCACCGCCCCGTCGAGCGTGGCCTTCACCGGCGCCTTGTCGAACATGATTTTGGCGAAGGCCCGGGAGAAGGCGTCGGTGATCGCCGGGTAGGCGGGCGTCTGCGGCCGGGGCCGGGCGACGCCGCCCGTCAGTTGCTCGATGAACAGGTGCTCGGCACCGTCGGTGCCGTAGGCGGACGAGAGCTTCACCGCGCTGTGTGTGGCCGGGATACCGCCGTTGGCCTCGCTCATCCGGTGGACCTGGTCCGGCTTCAGCAGATAGGCGAGGAAGCGCCAGACGGCGTCTCCGTCGGCCGCGCCGGAGGTGACGCCCCACTGCCAGGAGCCCATCCCGGTCACCGTGCCCCGGCCGAAGTCGGGCAGCGGCACGATCGCCACGTCGCCGGGGTGCGCCTTGCTGTAGGCCGGATACCACCAGTGGCCGGTCCAGGAGATGACGCTACGGCCCTCGGTGAACGCCTGGTCGTCGGTCCTGCCGGGCTCGACGAGCCCCTCCTTGGCCCAGGTCTGCATGGTGGTGAGCGCCTGGACCGCCTCAGGGCTGTTGAGGAAGCCGTCGGCCGTGCGGAACGTCCTGGGTTCGATGAGATCACCGCCCGCCGACCACACCGCGGGTGCGAAGCCGTACGTGTTCCACTCCTCGCCGGGCTTGGCATAGACGAGCCCGATGTCGAGGGGGGTCTTGTGACCCGCCTTGCGCAGGGTGCGCAGAACGTCCGTGAATTCGTCGGAGGTCCAGGCGTCGTCTACGCCCTGGGGCATACGGATGCCGGCCTTCTCCAGCATCGAAGGGCGCACATACAGTCCCAGCCCGGAGTCGAAGGTGCCGATGCCGTACAGCTTCCCCGCGTATGTGCCCTGTCGGCGGATCGAGGCCAGCAGATCGCTCCGCGCGCTCCCGGGGACACAGGAGTCGATCGGCTTGAGCTTGCCGGACCAGGCGTAGCTGTAGAGATGGGGGCCGTCGAAGTCGAGCAGGTCCGGAAGGTCGCCGCTGGCCGCGGCGGAGTTCACCAGGTCGGTGTACGGGCGGTGTTCGGGCAGGGTGACGAGCTCCACCCGCACCTGCTTCTGTGCCTTGTTGAACTCCGCGACCTGCTTCCGCAGGGTGCTGAGCTCCCCGCTCGGCCCGGCGTGGAACCACATCGTCAGATGCTCGGTGCCCTCGATCCTGCCGTCGCAGGTCGTGTCACTGCGTGCCTTGCCACCCGTGCCGTCGTCGTCAGCGCCTCCCCCACCGCACGCGGCCAGCAGCAGGAAGACCCCCAACAACCCTGTGGCCAGGGCGCGATGATGCCGACCCGCTCCGACGTTCCTGGCCCACGCCCGCATCGCGCACCCCCACTCGACCGGCCTTCAGCGGCCTCCCCAGGGCAGCCCACATGCTACCCCTGGTGACATGCCGCTGCGCTGCGTGAGCGGGAACCGGTGGGTTCGGCAAGGGACTTCAGCACATTCCAGCTGCCCGGAAGCAACGCGCGTCGACTCTTTCCGGGTAGCCGGAAAGCGCAATCACCTGCCTGTTGGGACCCTGTGGGCCATGTCCATGCGCTGTCTTCTCGTCGATGACAGCATCCGGTTCCTGGAAGCCGCGCGCACTCTGCTGGAGCGCGACGGGATACCCGTCGTCGGCGTCGCCATGTCAGGTTCGGAAGCTCTGGCACGGGCCACCGAGCTGGCCCCGGACATCGTCCTGGTGGATCTCGACCTCAACGGGGAGAACGGCTTCGACCTCGCGGTGGAGCTCGCCGGCAATGTCACCTCCGTGATCATCCTGATCTCCACACACTCCCTGGACGACTTCGAGGAACTCGTCGCGGCCAGCCCGGCGCGTGGCTTCCTTCACAAGTCCGCGCTCTGCGCGCGGGCGATCAGAGACGTACTGGGCAACGACAGCCCGGGCGCGCCGACTTGACTTCCCCAGGCCGTCTCCCGGCCAGGAGTGCGTGACTGTTGGGCACGAGGTGTTGTCGGGACTTGGTCAACACGCTTCAATGCGGGGGAACTCGGGACCGTGAAGGACGGCGTACGGATGTGAAGACGCCCCGGCCCCGGTGCGAATCCGCACGAACGGTCTGACCAGCCGTCGTGACCACACAGAAAGGCCCCTGCATGCCGCACGCCACACAGCACGGGGACGTCTCCGCCGTCGCCGACGCGGAACTGGACACGGCCCTGCGAGGCGGCCCCTTCCATGTCGCCCTGCGGGCAGCGATCGCCGCCCGCGGACTGCCGCTCCAACGCGTGCAGCACCATCTGTCGCGCTACGGGGTCAAGGTCGGCGTCACCAGCCTGAGTTACTGGCAACAGGGTGCGCGCCGCCCCCAGCGCCCCGAGTCGCTGCGCGCGGTGCGGGCTCTGGAGGAGATCCTCCAGCTGCCGGAGGAGTCACTGATCCGGCTGCTCGCCGAGGCCGACGCACACGCGGCCTGCCAGCGCCCCGCCGTCCGCTCCTACCGTTCCCTGGTCGAGGCCTCCGGCGTACTGGAGCGGCTGCTGGCCGAGCTGGACTCACCGCCGGACGGCGGGCTGCACACCCTCGGGCACCACGAGCGGGTACGGATAGGGGGACGTCGGGAGCTTCTCGGGCGTGAGTCGCACCACATCGTGCGCGCCCACCAGGACGGCGTCGACCGGTTCGTGGCCGTGCACCACGGCGACCCGGGGTGCGCGCCGGAACGCATGCAGGTGCACGCCTTGGAGAACTGCCGCGCGGGACGCGTCCGCTCCCACCACGAGACCGGCGTGCTCGTGGCCGAGCTGCTCTTCGACACACGGTTGCGGGCCGGCGACACCTTCCTGTTCCGCTACGGCGTCGAGGACGGCACGGCGGGTGTCTCCCGCGAGTACATCCGCGGATTCGGCCCGTCCGGCGGGCAGTACGCACTCCAGGTGCGCTTCGACGAGAACGCGCTGCCGGCCCGCTGCCACCGGTTCACCCAGCACTCGGCGGCGGCCCCGCGCAGTGGGCGCCAGGAGCTGGCGCTCACCGGGACGCACCGGTCGGTGCACATCGTCGAGCCGCGGGTGCGGACGGGGATCGTGGGAATCGGCTGGGACTGGGAGTGAGCTGCCTGAGGCGTGTCTGACGTAAACGCTTGCGCAAACGTTTACGTCTGCCGTCGGATGGGATACGTTCCCGGCCTGAGGGGTGCCCGCCCAGGGGTGTCGCCCAAGGGCTGCCCAGGAGGGAACGTCATGCCGACCATGGCCGATGTCGCGCGCTGTGCGGGCGTGTCCGTGGCGACCGTCTCGCATGTGCTCAACGACACCCGGCCGGTGCTCCCGCACACCCGTCAGGCCGTCCTGGACGCCATCGACGAGCTCGGCTACACACCCAACACCCTGGCCCGCTCCCTGGTGACCTCCCGCACCCGGTCCATCGGGCTCGCGGTGTCGGCGATCAGCAATCCGTACTTCACGGAGATCCTCCAGGGCGTCGAGGCCGAGGTCCTGGAACGCGGCTACAGCCTGCTGATCGCCGATCCGCACGACGACCCCGCCCATGAACGCAAGGTCGTCCAGCTGCTGCACGAGCGGCGGGTGGACGGCATGATCGTCGCGCCCTCCGCGGACCCCGGGGAGCTGCTGGCCTACCTCGGCCGCCATGCCGTACCCACGGTGCTCCTCGACCGTGTCGTCGACGCGGCGCCGCCCTTCGACCAGGTCTGCGCCGAGAACACCGCGCCGATGAGCGAGCTGGTCGCTCATCTCGCCGTGCTCGGCCATCGGCGGATCGGGCTGGTGGCGGGCCTGCCCGGGCTCAGCACCAGCAGCGAGCGGATCGCCGGGTACCGTGGCGGGCTCGCGGCCGCCGGGCTGCCGTACGACGAACGGCTCGTGGTCCACGGCGACTCCGCGTCAACCGGTGCCGAGCGGGCCACCGCGGCCCTGCTGGCCCTCGCCGAACCGCCGACGGCGCTCGTCACCGCCAACAACGCGATGACCATCGGCGCGCTGCGCACCCTGCGCGACCATGGTCTTGCCGTGCCCGGCGACATCGCCCTGTGCTGCTTCGACGACTTCGCCTGGGCCGACCTCTTCTCGCCCCGGCTCACCGCGATCGCCCAGCCCAGCAAGGAGATCGGCGCCCGGGCGGTGCGAGTGCTTCTGGACCGCCTGGCCGATCCGGACCGGCCGGCCCGGACGGTCCGCCTGCCCTGTGACCTCGTGCATCGCACGTCGTGCGGGTGCCCCGAGGAGGCGGTGGTGTCCGAATGACGGCCGCCCGAGGGGGTCCGAGGTGTTCCGGCAGCGGCTGGCGAAGTCGCCGGGGTGTCGCGACAGCGACTGCCCGAGGAGGCCGGGTGCCCCAACGACAGCCGCCCGAGGGGAAGTTGCCGTCGCCTCCGCCCGGCCCCGTACCGCAGGACAGCCCCGCAAGCCCGAGAAAGGAACACGTTCGTGATCGTCGTCGCCGGTGAGGCCCTCATCGACCTGGTACCGCAGGGCACGGGAGCCCTGGCGGGACTGACGCCCGCGCTCGGCGGCGGCCCGTACAACACGGCCGTCGCCCTCGGCCGCCTCGGCTCCCCCGCCGCCTTCTGTTCCCGTACGTCGTCCGACGCGTTCGGCGAGGCCCTGCTCGACGGGCTGCGGCAGGCGTCGGTGGACGTGTCGGCGGTACAGCGTGGGCCGGAGCCGACCACCCTGGCGGTCGCCACGATCGACGCGAGTGGCTCGGCCGCCTACTCCTTCTATGTCGAGGGCACCGCCGACCGTCTGTTCGCGGCCCCCGCCGAGCTCCCCGCCGGTACGCGCGCAGTGTCCTTCGGCACCTGTTCGCTCGTCCTGGAGCCGGGGGCGAGCGCCTATGCGGAGCTGATGCGGACCGCGGCCGCGCAGGGCGTGTTCACCGCGCTCGACCCGAACATCCGGGCCGGGCTGATCCCCGATCCGGACGCCTATCGGGCCCGGTTCAGGAGCTGGCTGCCGTCGGTGTCACTGCTCAAGCTCTCCGAGGAGGACGCGCTGTGGCTGGGCGGCACTCCGCGCGAGTGGCTGGCCGCGGGACCTTCGGCCGTCGTGATCACTCAGGGCGGTGAGGGTCTGACCGCCTTCACCCGGGACGGCTCGGTGCACTCCGTGCCGGGCGAGAAGGTCGACGTCGTCGACACGATCGGAGCCGGTGACACGGTGAACGCGGCGCTCCTGCACGGTCTGTCCGTCCGGGACGCCCTGTCCGCCGAGGCGCTCCTGGGACTGGGCGCCGACGGCTGGACAAGACTGCTGCGATTCGCGGCGCGGGCAGCCGCGATCACCTGCTCCCGGGCGGGGGCGGAACCGCCGTACGCCTCCGAACTCGGGGACCTGTAGGGGGCGTTCGGCCTTCCGCCGATTCCACTGTTCAGAAGTCAAGGTGCGTCGCAGCCGCAGGGATCGGGCGGCTGATCCTGCAACGATCGGCGCCCCGCGGGGGGTTCCCGCGGGGCGCCGAACTTTTCCGTATTTCTCAGGACCTGTCGTCCATGGGGCTCAGGCCTTGCGAGCCCGCGTCGCCTTCTTCGCGGGTGCCGCCTTCTTGGTGGCGCCGGCCGTCTTCTTGGTCGCCGTGGTGTCGGCGGCCTTGGTCGCGGTCGTCCTCGCCGTGGCCGTCTTCTTCGCCGCCGTCTTGGCGGCGACGGTCTTTCTGGCCACCGTCTTGCGCGGGGCTCTCACCGAGGACGCGTCGCTGATCCGGTCGGCGCCGAGAACCTCCCGCAGGAACTTGCCGGTGTGGCTGGCGGGGACTCCGGCGACCTCCTCGGGGGTGCCCTCGGCGACGACGAGGCCGCCGCCCGCGCCGCCCTCGGGGCCCATGTCGACGACCCAGTCGGCGGTCTTGATCACGTCGAGGTTGTGCTCGATGACAATGACCGTGTTGCCCTTGTCGACCAGGCCGGCGAGGACCTTCAGCAGCTTGCTGATGTCCTCGAAGTGCAGACCGGTGGTCGGCTCGTCCAGGACGTAGACCGTGCGTCCGGTGGAGCGCTTCTGAAGCTCGCTGGCGAGCTTCACGCGCTGTGCCTCGCCGCCGGACAGGGTGGTCGCGGACTGGCCGAGGCGGACATAGCCGAGACCGACGTCGTTGAGCGTCTTGAGGTGGCGGTTGATCGCCGGGACGGCCTCGAAGAAGTGCATGGCTTCCTCGATGGGCATGTTCAGGACCTCGGCGATGGACCGGCCCTTGTAGTGGACCTCCAGGGTCTCCCGGTTGTACCGGGCGCCGTGGCAGACCTCGCACGGGACATAGACGTCCGGGAGGAAGTTCATCTCGATCTTGATCGTGCCGTCGCCCGAGCAGTTCTCGCAGCGGCCGCCCTTGACGTTGAAGGAGAAGCGGCCGGGCAGGTAGCCGCGGACCTTCGCCTCGGTGGTCTCGGCGAACAGCTTGCGGACGTGGTCGAAGACGCCGGTGTACGTCGCCGGGTTGGACCGCGGGGTACGGCCGATGGGCGACTGGTCGACGTGCACGACCTTGTCGACGAGGTCGTCGCCGTCCACGCGCGTGTGGCGTCCCGGAACGCTCCGGGCGCCGTTCAGCTCACGGGCCAGGTGGGTGTACAGGATGTCGTTGACCAGCGTGGACTTGCCGGAGCCGGAGACGCCGGTGACCGCGGTGAACACACCGAGCGGGAACGAGACGTCGATGTCCTGGAGGTTGTTCTCCCGGGCGCCGTGCACGGTGAGCCGGCGGGACGGGTCCTGCGGGCGCCGGATGTCGGGGAGCGGGATCGCCTTCTTGCCGGACAGGTACTGGCCGGTCATGGACTCGGCGTTGGTGAGCAGTTCCTTCAGGGAGCCGCTGTGCACGACCTTGCCGCCGTGCTCGCCGGCGCCGGGGCCGATGTCGACGATCCAGTCGGCGACCTTGATGGTGTCCTCGTCGTGCTCGACGACGATGAGCGTGTTGCCCATGTCCCGCAGCCGGACCAGGGTCTCGATCAGCCGGTGGTTGTCGCGCTGGTGCAGACCGATGGACGGCTCGTCCAGGACGTACAGCACACCGACGAGGCCGGAGCCGATCTGGGTGGCCAGGCGGATGCGCTGAGCCTCACCGCCGGACAGGGTGCCGGCCGCGCGGTTGAGCGAGAGGTAGTCGAGGCCGACGTCGACGAGGAACTTGAGCCGCTCGTTGACCTCCTTGAGCACCCGCTCGGCGATCTTCTTGTCGCGGGTGTTGAGCTTCAGCTCGCCCAGGAAGTCCGCGCAGTCGCTGATGGACATCGCGGAGACCTCGGCGATCGACTTCCCCATCACCGTGACCGCGAGGACGATCGGCTTGAGGCGGGTGCCCTCGCAGGTCGGGCAGGGCACCTCGCGCATGTAGCCCTCGAAGCGCTCACGGCTGGCGTCGCTCTCGGACTCGCTGTGCCGGCGCTTGACGAAGGGGACGGCTCCTTCGAAGGGTGTCGTGTAGACCCGCTCGCGTCCGTACCGGTTGCGGTAGCGGACCTCGATCTGCGTCTTGTGGCCGTACAGCAGGGCCTTCTTGGCGCGCTGGGGCAGGCCCGCGAAGGGGATGTCGGTCCGGAAGCCCAGCGCGTCCGCGAGCGCGCCGATCAGCCGGCCGAAGTAGTCCTTGGTGTGCCCGTGCGACCAGGGGTGGATGGCGCCCTCGTCGAGGGACTTGTCCTGGTCGGGGACGATCAGCTCGGCGTCGACCTCCATGCGGGTGCCGATGCCGCTGCACTCGGGGCAGGCGCCGAAGGGGGAGTTGAAGGAGAAGGAGCGGGGCTCCAGCTCCTCGAAGGACAGGTCGTCGTACGCGCAGTACAGGTGCTCCGAGTACATGCGCTCGCGCTCGGGGTCGTCCGCGGCAAGGTCGACGAAGTCGAGGACGACCATGCCGCCGGCGAGGCCGAGGGCGGTCTCCACGGAGTCGGTGAGCCGGCGCTTGGCGGACTCCTTCACCGTGAGGCGGTCGATGACCACCTCGATGGTGTGCTTCTCCTGCTTCTTCAGTGTGGGCGGCTCGGAGAGCTGGATGGTCTCGCCGTCCACGCGCGCGCGGCTGTAGCCCTTGGTCTGGAGGTCGGCGAAGAGGTCGACGAACTCGCCCTTGCGCTCGCGCACCAGCGGCGACAGCACCTGGAAGCGGCTCCCCTCCGGCAGCTCCAGGACCTTGTCGACGATGGCCTGCGGCGACTGGCGCGCGATCGGGCGGCCGCACTCGGGGCAGTGCGGCTTGCCGATCCGCGCGAAGAGCAGCCGGAGGTAGTCGTAGACCTCGGTGATGGTGCCGACCGTCGAGCGCGGGTTGCGAGAGGTCGACTTCTGGTCGATGGAGACCGCGGGCGAGAGGCCCTCGATGAAGTCGACGTCCGGCTTGTCCATCTGGCCGAGGAACTGGCGGGCGTACGAGGAGAGCGACTCCACGTACCGACGCTGACCTTCGGCGAAGATCGTGTCGAAGGCCAGGGAGGACTTGCCCGACCCGGACAGGCCCGTGAAGACGATGAGCGAGTCACGCGGCAGGTCGAGCGAGACGTTCTTGAGGTTGTGCTCGCGCGCGCCACGGACGATGAGACGGTCGGCCACGCCGGTCCGCACCTTTCTTGAGAAGAAGTGACAGGGGCGAGGCCCCCGTGCTTTTTCAGACTAGGGGGAGCCACTGACAACGCCGGTCGGATTCCCGGATGCATAACAATCCCCGGCCTTCCAGCATGCCCGACGCCGCTGTCGACCATATAGCACGCGCATTCGATTTACGGCACTGCTCCACCACCTTCACCCAAAGGAGTGGCGCGGCTAGTGTCAGCAGCATGATTGATCACGCGCATGACCTGGCGTCTGTACGTGACGCGACGGAGCGGCTGCTCACCGCAGCCGCCAAACTGGACAACGCGTCTGTGACCGAGCCGTCACGGCTCCCCGGGTGGACCCGCGGCCATGTCCTCGCCCACCTCGCCCGCAACGCGGACGCCCTCGTGAACGTTCTGGAGGGGCGGCCCATGTACGTCTCCGGGGAGGCCCGGGACGCCGACATCGACCGGGACGCTCCGCGCCCCCTCGGCATCCACCTCACGGACGTCCGTGACAGCGCTGCCCGCTTCCAGGAGGTGGGAGCCGCCCCGGCCGACTGGTCGCGCATCGTGCAGCTGCGCAACGGCGTCACCGACTCGGCGGCCCGGGTGCCGTTCCGGCGGTGGGTGGAGGTGGAGCTGCATCACGTGGATCTGGGGATCGGGTACGAGCTGGAGGATCTACCGGAGGAGTTCACGCAGCGCGAGATCAACTTCCTCGCCGACCGGTTCCGTGGCCACCCGGACGTCCCCGCACTGCTGATCAAGCAGGACGACGGGCGCATGATCCCCACCGGAGCCGTCGGGTCCGTCTCCAAGGAGCAACTGGAGAGCGGCCACGAGCCTCCGCTCCCCGGACTCACGGTCAGCGGCCGCCAAGCCGACCTCCTCGGCTGGCTGGCGGGTCGCCGCGACGGATCCGGACTGACCGTGGAGGGCGGGGCGCTGCCCGGGCTCCCACCGCTGTAGAGATGGCCGCCGTCCGGGGAGGGGCCGGTGGGACGGCTCGACAGCTCCCACCCACCCTCCGCGCCCTAGACTTACCGCCATGACGTACAGCGGACAGGTCACGGTCGGTGGCCCGGCGGACGTGCACGAACTCAAGGACCTGATGATCACCAAGATCGCGGTCGGTCCCATGAACAACAACGCCTATCTGCTGCGCTGCCGGGCCACGGACGAACAGCTGCTGATCGACGCGGCCAACGACGCGGAGACGCTGATCGGCATGATCGGTGACGACGGCATCGCGTCCGTCGTCACCACGCACCAGCACGGCGACCACTGGCAGGCCCTCGCCCGGGTCGTCGACGCCACCGGCGCCCGTACGTACGCGGGCCGGGAGGACGCCGCCGGCATCCCCGTTCCGACCGACGTCCTCGTCGACGACGGCGCCACGATCCGGGTGGGGCGTGTGGAGCTGACCGCGCGCCATCTGGTCGGGCACACGCCGGGGTCGATCGCCCTCGTCTACGACGACCCGCACGGCCACCCCCATGTGTTCACCGGCGACTGCCTCTTCCCCGGGGGCGTGGGCAACACCCGCAAGGATCCTGAGGCGTTCGCGAGCCTGATCCATGATGTGGAGACGAAGATCTTCGACGTCCTGCCGGACGAGACGTGGGTCTACCCGGGTCATGGCAACGACACATCGCTCGGCGCCGAGCGTCCGCAGTTGGCGGAGTGGCACGCGCGCGGATGGTGAACAACGGGGCGCGCGACGAATCCCTGCGCACCGGCGCGTAAGCAGTTCATACACGCCCGAGGCATCACGACCCTCGCGCGCCCCGCGCACAACTCACCTTTACGCGCCGCACCTTCGCGCCCCCGGCGCGCATGCCTTCGCACGCGCCCCGTGTGAACCGTTCACACACGCCGGTGTCCCGCGCACGCTCCCCGCGCACATGGTTGCGCGGTCAACTGGCAGCAGCCCCGCACAGGATGACGGCTCCTGCGCGGCAAGGGCCGCCGGTCTTCCGATCCCCGCCCTCGACCGGCGGCCCCGGCGACGTGCACAGGGGGCGTTCACAAGAACGCAACACCCGTTCCCAGTATGCGGACAAATACCGTCGTGACCTCGACAAACGGGGCGACCTGCTGTCAATCTCCCGCCATGCACCTCGCCCCCCGCACCCTGCGCCGCGCTGTCGCCGCCGCGACCATAGCCCTGCTCGCCACCGCCGTCGGCTGCGCACCGCAGCCGGAGGAGGACTCGGCCGCCAAGCCTTCGGGGTCGTCGACCGGCACCACGTGCGCCAAGGGGAAGCTGGCCACCGAGACGTCCGGCAAGCTGACGATCGCCACGGACGAGCCCGCGTACGAGCCGTGGTTCAAGGACGACAAGCCCGCCAACGGCAAGGGGTTCGAGTCCGCGGTCGCCTACGCCGTGGCGGAGCAGCTCGGCTACGACAAGAGTGCCGTCGTCTGGCAGAGCGTTCCCTTCAACAAGGCGTTCGCGCCCGGCGAGAAGACCTTCGACTTCGACATCAACCAGGTGTCGATCAGTACCGAGCGCAAGAAGGCCGTCGACTTCTCGTCCGGCTACTACGACGTGCGCCAGGCCGTCATCGCCCTCAAGGGCACCAAGGCGGCGAAAGCGACGAGCATCGCGGACCTGAAGAGCCTCAAGCTGGGCGCCCAGGTCGGCACGACCAGCCTCAACTACATCGAGGACGTGGTGAAGCCGACGCGGCAGGCCGCCGCCTACGCCAAGAACGACCAGGCCAAGTCCGCCCTGAAGAACGGCCAGGTGGATGCCATCGTCGTCGACCTGCCGACCGCCTTCTACATCACCGCGGCCGAGGTGACCGACGCCGAGATCGTCGGCCAGTTCGAGAACCAGGGCGGCACGCCGGAGCAGTTCGGCCTCGTCCTCGACAAGGGCAGCGCGCTCACGTCCTGCGTGACCGGCGCCGTCGACACCCTGCGGAAGAACGGCACGCTGGCGAAGATCGAGCAGCAGTGGCTGTCCGACGCCGTCGACGCCCCGGTGCTCAAGTGACGCTCACGAAGGAAGAGTCCGGCGCGGAGACGCCGGACTCGGGCGACGCGTACACGCCCTCCGAGCGGCGGCTCGAGCGGGAACGCCACAAGCGGGCCCGCTCCCGCCGTGCCACGGCGATCGCCGCGCTCTCGACGCTCGTCACGGCCGTCGTCCTCTACCTGGTCGTCGTCAACGCGCCGGGCTGGGCACGCACCAAGGAGACCTTCTTCAACGGGGAGTACGCGCGCGAGGCGTTCCCCAAGGTCCTCGAAGGGCTGTGGCTCAACCTCCGGCTGCTGCTGATCTGCGGCGTGGCCGTGCTCGTCCTCGGCATGCTCATCGCCATCGCCCGCACCCTGCGCGGCCCGGTGTTCTTCCCGCTGCGGGTACTGGCCGCCGCCTATACGGACTTCTTCCGGGGCCTCCCGCTCATCATCAACCTGATGATCGTGGTCCTGGGCGTCCCGGCGCTGCGGCTCCAGGGCGTGACCGTCGACCCGGTGCTGCTGGGCGGCACGGCGCTGACGCTGACGTACTCCGCGTACGTGGCCGAGGTGTTCCGCGCCGGCATCGAGTCCATCCACCCCTCGCAGCGCGCCGCGGCCCGCTCGCTCGGGCTCTCCAACCGGCAGGCGCTGCGGCACGTGGTGCTGCCGCAGGCCGTACGACGCCAGGTGCCGCCGCTGCTCAACGACCTGGTGTCGCTGCAGAAGGACACCGGGCTCGTGTCGATCGGCGGTGCGGTGGACGCCGTACGGGCCGCCGACATCATCGTGGGCCGCAGTCTCAACTACACGCCGTACATCGTCGCGGGCCTGGTCTTCGTCGCGCTGACCATTCCGATGACCCGGTTCACGGACTGGGTGACGGCTCGCATGGACCGTCAGCGGGCCCAGGGAGGGACCACATGAGCGACGCACCGGTGCTGCGGATGGAGTCCGTCCGCAAGACGTTCGGCGGCTCGGTCGTGCTGCGGGACGTGGGCCTGGAGGTCGCCTCGCACACGGTGACCGCGTTGATCGGCGCCTCCGGTTCCGGCAAGTCCACGCTGCTGCGCTGCGCGAACCTCCTGGAGGAGATCGACGACGGCGCGATCTGGCTGGAAGGCGAGGAGATCACCGACCCGCGGGTTGACCAGGACGCGGTACGCCGCCGTATCGGCGTGGTCTTCCAGGCGTACAACCTCTTCCCGCACATGACCGTCCTGGAGAACATCACGCTCGCCCCGCGCCGTGTGCACGGGGTGTCCCGCGCGGAGGCCGAGGAGCGCGGCAAGGAGCTGCTGGAGCGGCTCGGGCTCGGTGGCAAGGCGGGCGAGTACCCGGACCGGCTGAGCGGCGGTCAGCAGCAGCGGGTCGCGATCGTGCGCGCTCTGGCCGTACGTCCTCGGCTGTTGCTCCTCGACGAGATCACCGCGGCCCTCGACCCGGAGCTCGTGGGCGAGGTTCTCACCGTCGTCCGTGATCTGAAGGACGAGGGCATGACCATGGTGCTGGCCACGCACGAGATGGGCTTCGCCCGCGATGTCGCCGACCAGGTTTGTTTTCTGGACGGGGGCGTGGTCCTGGAGAGCGGGACGGCCGAGCAGATCTTCGGTGACCCGCAGCAGGAGCGCACACAGCGCTTCCTGCGGCGGATCGTGGAGGCCGGGCGCCTGTAACAGGCGCTCGCCAGGAGGACGGGGCTTACGCCTCGGCCTGTCCCGCCCCCGCCAGCGCCGCGACCCGCTCCACGCCGAACGCGTATCCCTGCACGCCACAGCCGGCGATGACGCCGTCGGCGCGCAGGGAGACGTAGGAGTGGTGGCGGAAGGACTCGCGCTTGTGGATGTTGGAGATGTGGACCTCGAGGACCGGCAGTCCGTCGCAGGTGTTGAGTGCGTCCAGAATCGCGACCGACGTGTGCGAGTAGGCGCCGGGGTTGATGACAATCCCGCAGTGGTTCAGCCGCGCCTCGTGGATCCAGTCGACCAGCTCACCCTCGTGGTTGGACTGCCGGAAGTCCACGGTGCCGCCGTGCGCGGCCGCGGCCTTGGCACACAGGGCCTCGACGTCGGCGAGGGTGTCGGAACCGTAGATCTCCGGCTGACGCTGGCCGAGCAGGTTCAGGTTGGGGCCGTTGAGGATCATGATCGGGGCGTTGGCCAGGGTGCGGGGCACGGTTCCTCCGGTCCGGTGGCGGGTGCGCGATCCGTTGAAGACCGCTGCTCAGACCCCGGTTTATCACGGTGCACCCGGGGAGCGGACAGCCGTACCCTCCACGGATGACGACGATCTCGTACCCGCCCAAGCCCTCCCCCGGCGACCGCATAGCCGTCATCTCGGCCGGCGCCGGCCTGCCCGAACTGTTCCCGCGCCCCTTCGAACTGGGCCTGGAGCGACTGCGCGAGGACTACGGCCTCATCCCGGTCGAGTACCCGACGACCCGCAAGATGGGCACGACGCCGCGAGAGCGTGCCGACGACATCCACGCCGCCTTCGCCGACCCGGAGATCAAGGCGGTCATCGCGTCCATCGGCGGCGACGACCAGATCACCGTGCTGCCGTACCTGGACCGGGAGTTGATCCGGGCGAACCCGAAGCCGTTCTTCGGGACGAGCGACAACACGAACCTGCTGATGTATCTGCGGAACACGGGGATCGTCGGCTACCACGGCGCGACCGTGATGTGCGAGCTGGGCCGTCCCGGCGCCATGAACCCGCAGACCGCCGACTCCCTGCGGGCCGCACTGTTCACCTCGGGCGAGTACGAGCTGAGGCCCGCCGACCGCTGGAACGACGTCAACCGTGACTGGGCGGACCCTGCGACCTTCGAAGCGGAGCCGGACGCCAGGCCTGGCAGCGGCTGGACCTGGGTGAACGCCGACCGCGTGGTCGAGGGCAGGACGTGGGGCGGCTGTCTGGAGATCGTGGGATGGCTGCTGATGGCCGACCGCGAGGTCTCGCACGACCTGAGCGAGTACGACGGCGCAGTACTGCTCCTGGAGACATCAGAGGACATGCCCAGCGCCACAGAGGTGTTCTGGACGCTCCGGAACATGGGCGAGCGCGGGCTGCTGCACCGCTTCTCGGCGCTGCTGATGGGGCGCGCGAAGACCTGGTCCTTCGAGCGTCCCAACAGCCCGGAGGACGCCGCTCGTTACGGGTCCGAACAGCGCGAGGCCGTACTGCGCGCCATGCGGGACTATGCCCCGGACACCACGATCGTCTTCGACGTCGACTTCGGGCACACCGATCCCCAACTCGTCATCCCCTACGGCGGTCTCGTCCGCGTCGACGGACCCGCCCGGCGCATCACGGTCACCTACTGACGCGCCCGCACGCCCCCGTAACCCGTCGTCACCGTGGGTAGTTGACGCGGCATGCACGACGTACGCACCGTAAGGGCGCCTTCCATGCCGCGGCTCGCGGCCGCCTCGCTCGCCGGGACGGCCATCGAGTTCTACGACTTCTTCGTCTACGGGACCGCGGCGGCGCTGGTCCTGGGGCCGCTGTTCTTCCCGACGTTCTCGCCGCTGGCGGGGACACTGGCCGCCTTCGCCACGTTCGGCGTGGGGTTCGTGGCGCGGCCGCTGGGTTCGGTGCTGTTCGGGCACATCGGGGACCGGCGCGGGCGGCGGCCGGTCCTCGTCGCCTCGCTGCTGCTGACCGGCGGCGCCACGGTCGCGGTCGGCTGTGTACCGACGTACGACTCGATCGGGGTGACCGCCCCCCTGCTGCTGCTCGTGCTGCGGTTCCTGCAGGGCTTGGGGCTCGGCGGGGAGTGGGGCGGGGCGGTGCTGCTGACGGCCGAGCACGCGCCGCCCGAGCGGCGGGCCCTGTGGTCGAGCTTCCCCCAGATCGGGCCCGCGGTGGGATTTCTGCTCGCCAACGGCGTGATGCTGGTCCTGTCGGCGTCGCTGACCGAGGCGCAGTTCGCCGCGTGGGGGTGGCGGGTGCCGTTCTGGGC
>NZ_JXTE01000579.1 GCF_000972385.1 Streptomyces sp. WM6386 | reverse complement strand
CCGGACGCGGCGAAGGGACGGGACTCGCCAAGGCTCTGATCCATCCCGATGAACTCGCCGCTCGCTTTGGCTCACACTGCCTGCACCGGGTGTCGGACCACGGCGTCGAAGAGGTAGCCCTGGGTGTTCGGCACGGTGGTGTCCGGCTGGGTACGGCCGGTGCTGTCCGTGGCACGAGCGAGCAGGCTGTACGTGCCTGGGGCCGGTGGACGCCAGTCGGTGGACCAGCGGACCCAGCTGTCGCGGCGCGCGGCATCGTGCAGCCGTGCCCGGTGCCAGCGCTGCCCGCCGTCCGTGCTGACGTCCACGCGGACGATGCCGTCGGTCCCGGACCAGGAACGGCCTGTCAGCCGGTGCGTGCGGCTCGCGTCCAGGCTCGCGCCCCAGGCG
>NZ_JXTE01000578.1 GCF_000972385.1 Streptomyces sp. WM6386 | reverse complement strand
TGGGCGTCCTGATCACCGGCAAGGAGTTCATGGCGGAGGTCGGGGCGTACTTCCCAGTGGGCATGGCCTTGCGCGGGGATGGGTTCGAGGCCGTGTTCATGATGAGGGGGGGCGACCTTGGGCACCGCACCAGCGGGCCCTACTCGCCGGAGCGGCTCCCGTCCGACGCGATGAACTGGGCCCAGCTGCGGACGGGGATGGGCATGGCGGGCCACTTCCCCTCCTTCCGGATCGAGGCCGGCGGACACTGGCCGCGTATCCACATCGCCCTGTCGGGCATCTCCGTCCGCGGTCTGATCGTGATGCCGGAGGAGGTGACCGCGGAGGCGGTGAACCCGCCCTACCTCGGCAAGTGGCAGGACCAGGCCTCCTCCGACGTGCGAATCGGGCT
>NZ_JXTE01000577.1 GCF_000972385.1 Streptomyces sp. WM6386 | reverse complement strand
GTGTGGAAGCCGGTCGGAGTGCTGTCGATCGGCCTGGTGCTGGCCTCGGCCGCGGCGGTCGGAGCGGGGGCAGCCCTGGTGTCCCCCCTGTCGTGGCAGATGGCCCTCGTGCTGGGCGCGGTACTCGCAAGCACCGACCCGGTGGCGGTCACGGCGCTGGGCAGACGCCTCGCCCTGCCCGCCCAGGTACAGGCCCTGTCCAACGGCGACCGGGCCTGGCCCCTCTACGCGCTCGCCGTCGCCGCCACGCTGATCGCCGTACGCATGCTGTGGCTGGCGCCGCTGTCGGCGGTGGTGCATCGCAAGGGCGGCATCACCCGCATGAACTGGCGGGTGCCGGTGGTACTGACCTGGGCGGGCACCCGGGGCGTGGTCCCGCTGGCCGCCGCCCT
>NZ_JXTE01000576.1 GCF_000972385.1 Streptomyces sp. WM6386 | reverse complement strand
CTTGAAGCGGGCGGGCTGCTCGCGCAGGGCGAACTTCTCCGCCAGCGGGGAGCGGAAGCCGCTCGCGTCGATCAGGTACTTGGCGCGGAAAACCTCGCCGTTCTTGCCGGTGATGGAGACGCCGTCGTCGTCGAAGTCGAGGTCGGTGGCGAACCAGTTCTGCCGGGTCGTGCAGCCGTACTTGGCGGCGACGTTGAAGTATTACTGGTGGCTGTCCTGGCGGAACAGATGGCTGGGGTCGGTGAGGACCTTGGGGATGACGAACATCGTCGCCTGCTCCGGGTCCGGCTCGCGGCCCGCCTCGTGCTTGAGGAACCCGAAGCTCTGCTTCTTGCCGTGGTGCGGGCCGATGTTGTCGGCGACCGCCTTGGCGCTGAGCAGATGGCCGAGCTC
>NZ_JXTE01000575.1 GCF_000972385.1 Streptomyces sp. WM6386 | reverse complement strand
GCGTCGCCTCGGCCGGGGCGAACCTGCTCGGCAAGCAGCTGGTACGCCGGCCCCGGCCGCACCGGGCCGAGGACTCGCCCTTTCCCGGACGCCACGTGCCCATGCCCGCGTCCGCTTCCTTCCCCTCCGGGCACACCGCCTCGGCGGTCGCCTTCGCGGCCGCCGTGGGTCCTGCCTTCCCCGCCGCCACCCTCCCGCTGGGCCTGCTCGCCTGTGCCGTCGGCTACTCCCGCGTCCACACCGGCGTGCACTACCCCGGCGACGTGATCGCCGGCGCCGTGCTCGGCACCGGCGCCGCGGCCGTCATCCTCGCCGCGTCCGGCTGGGACGGCCCTCGTCGGCTCCGCCTCCCCTGATTCCGCCACGCCGCCACGCCGAGGAGAGCGCGGAAGG
>NZ_JXTE01000574.1 GCF_000972385.1 Streptomyces sp. WM6386 | reverse complement strand
GCCGATGACCCTGTTGCTCGCCTTGTTGTCCGGGATGGCCGTGGTCGGCGGGCTGATCGGCACCGTCGCCGGGATCGTCGGCACCACCGCACCCCGCCAGGCCCCGCTGCGCCAGCGCTGGCAAGCCTTGCGGGCCGGCCAGCACCAGGACCAGGGCGAGGAGGTGCGGCTACGTCGGCGAGCCCTTGCCGTCTGCGCGCTCGTTGTCTTTCTCGCGGTGTGGCTCCTGTCCGGGAACTTCGTGGCAGGCCTGCTGTTGAGCGCGGCGGTGGTGGGGGTGCCGTGGCTGATCACACCGTCCAAGATCGCGGCCGAACGCATCGGCCAGCTGGAAGCCCTGAGTGAGTGGACCCAGCGCCTGGCCGGGCTGCTTCGGCTGGGCATGGGCCTGGAA
>NZ_JXTE01000573.1 GCF_000972385.1 Streptomyces sp. WM6386 | reverse complement strand
TCGGACTCGACACGGCCGACCCGACAGTGGTCACCACTACTGCGTCTGCCGTTGCCCTTGTGCCGGCGACCACGCCGACGCTTCCCCCCGCCGGTCGAACGGACAGGACCTCCGCGGCCGAGAATGAAGTGAACGCCGCCCTGGTCACCCTCCGGCTCGCGAGGGAACGGCCCTATTACGACCGGGCCACCGACTCCGCCGCGCGCGACGCTTACTACGCGGGCATCAGCAGCGCCGACGGGGACACGCTACGGCGCGCGCTGGCCACCTTGCTGGAAGCGACCCACTCGCCCCGGCCCAGGTACAAGCCGATGCGCCACGTCTACCCATGGGCCGACCTGCAAAAGGAAGGCCGACTGCGAAGCATCTAATCCGGAAAGGACTTCTAAGCGGAG
>NZ_JXTE01000572.1 GCF_000972385.1 Streptomyces sp. WM6386 | reverse complement strand
CGGCCGCCAGGTCGTCGAGGTGGACGCAGCTCCAGTGGTTGGAGCCGTCGCCGGGGTGACGGATGCGCCCGCTCCGGCTCGCCTGATCGGCGAAGGCGGCCCGGAAGTTGCCGCCCGGTCCGTAGACGAATCCGGCGTGCAGCACCACCGAGTCCAGGCCGTCGGCCGCCATGGCGCGCAGTCGGGCCGTCGCCGCGGCGTGCCACACCCCGAGGGGGGCGGGGCGGTGCGGTACCGATTCGTCGATCCACCGCTCGCCGTGGTCGCCGTAGACCCAGGCACCGCTCGCGTACAGCAGCCGTCGGCCGTGGGTGCGGCAGGCGTCGGCCAGGGCCCCCCCCATGACGGCGTCGGCCTGGCGGGGGCGCCGGATGGGTGCGGGGGGGGGCCGGCCGGGG
>NZ_JXTE01000571.1 GCF_000972385.1 Streptomyces sp. WM6386 | reverse complement strand
CGCCCTCCCGGACGGCCGCCGCCTGTCTCTCGCAGGGCACGTCGGTGAGTTCCATGCGGATGCCGGGGGCGCCGTGGGCGATCCGGCGCAGGAACGGCGTCAGCACGGTGCTCGACTCGCCGCGCGGGAAGCCGATGCGCAGGACCTCGCCGCCGCTCGACGGGGCCCGGCGCGCGACGACGCGCGCCTCTTCGTAGGCGGCCACGCAGCGCCGCAGCGGGCCCAGTACGTCGCGTCCGGCCTCGGTGAGCGAGACCGTGCGACTGGTGCGTTCGATCAGGGTGGCGCCGAATTCCATCTCCAGCTTGCTGACTTGCTGACTCAGTGCAGGCTGGGTGATTCCCAGCCGTTCGGCGGCGTGGCCGAAATGTAAATCTTCCGCCACCGCAAGAAAATAA
>NZ_JXTE01000570.1 GCF_000972385.1 Streptomyces sp. WM6386 | reverse complement strand
GCTGCGTGCCCAACTTCTGATAGTCGGTGGCCTGGTGGCCCTCGCGCGGCGCGCACTTCTCGTCGAAGAAGCGGGTGTCGAACTTCAGCCCGTCGATGTCGTACGTGTCCATGAGGGTCTTGAGGTTGCCCTCGTACCAGGCCTTGGCGTCGGGGTTGGCCAGGTCGATGATGCCGGCCTGGCCGTTCCACCAGGTCACTTCACACGGCTTGCTCGTGTCCTTGGCGTCCTTGAGCAGATAGTCGTGGTCGACCGCGTACTGGTAGTTGTCGGAGTCCAGGTTGATCCACAGGGTGACCCAGATGCCGAAGTCGAACCCCATGTCGTGGATCTTCTGGGAGAGGCCCTTGGGGTCGGGAAAGGTCTTCGGGTCCCAGGTCAGATTGCCGTAGTTCGACT
>NZ_JXTE01000057.1 GCF_000972385.1 Streptomyces sp. WM6386 | reverse complement strand
CCTCCCCCCCCCGCCCACCGGGCCGCCGGGCCGCCGGCTCGCGGAAGCACGGCGCCGCCGAGAAGCGGGTGGCTTGTACCAACCCGTCCAACCGTCCACGCCGCTACCGATGTTCACCGTCTAGGGTGCCCCCGTGACCCCCGCGAACCCCGGCCCGCCGCCCTTCATACAGGCCACCCGAACCTCGTACGACACGATCACTGACGCCTACGACAAGCAGTTTCCCGTGGACGGCCTCGCCGCCCTCACCGTGGAGCGTGCTTTTTTCGGTGCCTACGCCGAGCTCGTGCGGGCGAGTGGCACCCCCGCCCCCGTGGCCGACCTCGGCAGTGGTCCCGGACATGTCACGGCCCATCTGCACACGCTCGGCCTGTCCGTCTTCGGTGTCGACGTCTCGCCCCGGATGGTGGAGCTGGCCCGGCGGAACCATCCCGGCCTGCGGTTTCATGTGGGTTCGATGACGTCCCTGGATCTGCCGGACGCCACGCTGGGCGGGATCACCGCCCTGTACTCGATCATCCACGTCCCGGACGAGCACCTGCCCGCGACGCTCGCCGAGTTCCGGCGGGTCCTGGTGCCCGGCGGATACGTGCTCCTCGCCTTCCAGGCCGGGTCGCAGGAGGGCGCCGAACACCTGCACCTGACCGAGCGCTTCGGACACGAGATCTCGCTCGACTACTACTGGCGCGACCCGGACGCCGTGGCCGAGCAGCTCGGCAAGGCGGGCCTGCGCCTGCACACCCGGGTGCTGCGAGAGCCGCAGGAGGGCGAGGTGCGCCCGCGCGCCTTTCTCCTGGCGCGCAAGGACGGGTAGGTCCGCCGCAGACGCCCCGCCCTCACACCGCCGCGACCACCGACGACAGCCGATGCACATCCCGGGCCGTCCCCGTCACCCCCGACAGGAAGCCCTGTGCCCGGGGTGAGGCGTTCTCCGTGAGCCAGCTCGGGTCGATGTCGCAGACCGAGACCCGCACGTCGGTGCCGACCAGGGCCAGGGGAAGGGTGTGGACGACCGTCGAGGGAAAACTCAGGATGGTGCGGCCGATCGGGCCCCGGCGGGCGATCAGTTCCAGGGGGAGGTCCGGGCGGACTATCTCCAGACCGGTCTCGACCGCCAAGCGGTGGAGTTTGTCCGTGCTCTCGCGGCGGTGGGCGAAGTAGCGGGTGGTGCCGTGGGCCTTGGCCAGGGTGCGGACCGCCTCCAGGTACCGCTCGCCGTCCACCACGCCCGTCTCCACCAGCGAGGTGCCCACCATGTCGGCGCCCTTGGTGATGCGGGGCGGGCCGAAGCGGGCGCGGGTCCAGGCGAAGGTGTTGGCCGAGACCGTCACCCCCGCCGGGGTCTCCTCCATCGGCATCGACGAGAAGATCTGCACCCGCCGGCGCTCGCTCGGGGTCAGCCGCTTGCGGGCCGAGGCCGACACCGGAGCGAAGATCAGGTCCCGGGGGCCCGGGCGGCCGCCCTTGCGGTGCCAGCGGACCAGCCTTTCCCCACGGGCGAGTTGGGCCACGAACTCCATCGTGGCCGTGCCGTCGTCGACGACGACCAGTTCGGCCGCGCGCGTGATCGTCAGCAGCAGTTGTACGTAGCGGGAGAACGGGTCGCCGAGGACGACCCGGTCCGCCTTGCGGAGCGTGCCCGCCAGGCCCCCGATGGTCTGGAACGGGGCCGCGGGGCCGCCCCGGGCCTCCTCCCAGCGGACCGCGTGACCCTCGTCGCGGGCCAGCTCGGCCATCCGGCGGAGCTGGCCGCGGGTCATGGGGTCGGTCGGGGACAGCACGACGAGGGTGAGCCCCGCGCCGGGTGCGTGGGCGTGCGCCCACTCCAGCACGTTCAGGAGCTGTACCGGGCTCTCGACGAACGCGAGAGTGGAGTTGCTGCCGGCTGATCCGGCGCGGCGGCTCATCGACGTACGACCGTCCCCTAAGTGATTCAACTCAGAACTTCAGCCTCGGAACTTCAGCCTCAGACCGAGACCGGCTCGCCCGCGGCGGCGGCGATCTCCGCCTCGGCGACGACGCCCGAGACACGGCGCAGCTTCTTCATCGGGCCGAGCTCGGAGTCGTAGACCTTCTTGACGCCGTCGCCGAGGGAGGCCTCGATGGTGCGGATGTCACGGACCAGGCGGGTCAGGCCCTGGGGCTCGACGGAGGCGGCCTGGTCGGAGCCCCACATCGCGCGGTCGAGGGTGATGTGGCGCTCGATGAAGGTGGCGCCGAGGGCGACCGCCGCGAGGGTGGTCTGCAGGCCCGTCTCGTGGCCGGAGTAGCCGATCGGGACGTTCGGGTACTCCTCCTGCAGGGTGTTGATGACGCGCAGGTTGAGCTCCTCGGCCTTCGCCGGGTACGTCGACGTGGCGTGGCAGAGCAGGATGTTGTCCGAGCCGAGGACCTCGACCGCGTGGCGGATCTGCTTCGGAGTGGACATGCCGGAGGAGAGGATGACCGTGCGGCCGGTGGCGCGCAGCTCGCGCAGGAGCTCGTCGTCCGTCAGGGAGGCCGAGGCCACCTTGTGGGCCGGCACGTCGAACTTCTCCAGGAAGGCGACGGCCTCGGTGTCCCACGGGGAGGCGAACCAGGCGATGTTCTTGCTCTTGCAGTACTCGTCGATCTGGCGGTACTCGTCCTCGCCGAACTCCACGCGGTGGCGGTAGTCGATGTAGGTCATCCGGCCCCAGGGGGTGTCGCGCTCGATGTCCCACTGGTCGCGCGGGGTGCAGATCTCGGGGGTGCGCTTCTGGAACTTCACGGCGTCGCAGCCGGCTTCGGCGGCCACGTCGATGAGCTTGAAGGCGTTCTCCAGCTCACCGTTGTGGTTGATGCCGATCTCGCCGCAGATGTAGACGGGCTGACCGGGGCCGGCGAGACGCTCGGAACCGAAGGAGCGGAGGCGGGAGTTGGTGCTCATGGCAGGCAAGTTCCTTACTTGGTGAGGGAGTCGAGAGAGGGGCCGAGGATCCAGCTGGCGATCTCTCGGATCGCGCCGTCGCCACCGGGGACGGTGGTGACCGCACGGGCGGCGCCGCGTACCACGTCGTGGGCGCTCGCGACCGCCACGGGCCAGCCCACGAGGGCGAAGCACGGGAGGTCGTTGACGTCGTTGCCGACGTAGAGCACGCGCTCGGGCGCGATGCCCTGCTCCTCGCACCACTGCTTGAGTGCGAGGTCCTTCCGGTCGATGCCGTGCAGGACCGGGAGCCTGAGCTTCCGGGCCCGGGCGGCGACGACCGGGTTCTGCTCCGTGGAGAGGATCAGCATGTTCAGGCCGCTGTTGCGCAGGGCCGCGATGCCGAGACCGTCCCCGCGGTGCACGGAGACGAACTCCTTTCCATCGGCGTCGATCAGCACCCGGTCATCGGTCTGGGTGCCGTCGAAGTCGAGGACTACGGCGTCGATGTCGTCGTAGCTGGGCAGGGCGCCGGGGCGGTCGGCGTCGAAGAGGGGCGCGAGCGCCCGGGCCCTGGCGAGGTCGTGCGGGTCGTCGATCTCCAGCACGCGCGCGGGATCGGTGCGTACGAGCTCCGTGCGGCCGAAGAAGCGGTGCTGGTGCTTGCGGAAGCCGGCCGCGTCCATCGCGTAGGCGGCGCCGGTCTCCAGGAGGTCCTGGGGGCGGTCCTGGCGGCGGGGGCGGTAGGACTTGTCGTGGTTGACGCCGTAACCGCCGGGCTCCTCGGCGGAGTCGACCTCGTCGCGCCAGATGAAGCCGTGGAAGGGGGCGACGGTGACGGCCGTGTCGGCGCCGTTCTCGACGACCTCGCCCGCCACCCCGTCGATGTCCTCGCGGACCAGGAACGGGCTGGTGCACTGCACGAACACCACCACGTCGACCGCCGCTCCGTGCAGCGCCTCATGGGTGTCCATCGCGTGCAGCACCGCGGCCTCGGAGGTCGCCGTGTCCCCCGCGATCGCGGCGGGCCGCAACACGACCTCTGCACCGGCCTCACGGGCCGCGGCGGCGATGGCCTGGTCGTCGGTGGAGACGACGACGTCGGTCACCAGGCGCGTTGCCCGGCACTCACGGACGGCCCGCGCCACGAGCGGCACACCACCGACGGAGGCAAGGTTCTTGGCGGGCACACCCTTGGAGCCACCGCGAGCGGGAATGACGGCGAGCACACGGCGCACCGCCGGGGAGTCGGACATGGATTGCACTCCTTGCGCAGAGTTCGCGGAGGTAGGGAGGGGGCCGGCGGAGCCGCCCCCTAGGGGCGCGGGGAACTGCGCGACCGGCCGAGACGGCGCCGCACCCGCCCGACGACCTGAAGGGGCACTCCCGGAGGCGCTCACAACTCCCCCATCCGCCGAATGACAGGAGCCACCCGCTGCACCCCGTGCCGATACGCACCACGCGCGGCCCGCCGCACGATCTGCCGCACAGGACCGGGCTCCCTGTCCGCCGCGGGCGCCCCCGGCAGCGGACTGCCGTCGGGACCGAGGTGATGGCGGGCGAGGATGCCGGGCAGATAACCGGGCGCGGTGGCCGGGGTGTAGTAGGGGGTCAACGGCGCCAACCCCCCGGGCCGGCCAAGGAGCTTCGCGATCCGCTCCCGCGCCGCGTCGAACGCGGTCTCGTACGAGCCGTCCGCCACAACCCCCTGCCGGGCCACCCACTCCGGGTCAGCCACCGGCCGGTGCCCGGCGTCCAGCTGGTCCCAGGAGGCGAGGCACCCGGAGCCGACGAAGTGATGGTTGCCCAACACCTCCCGCACCCCGAGGTCGGTCAGGACGACGGTCGGGATCCGCCGGTGCAGGGACTCCAGCGCGGCCGTGGAGCTGATGGTCACCAGCAGGTCGGTGCGGTCGAGGACCTCGCCCATGTTCCCGTACACCAGGCGGAAGTTGGCCGGCGGATCGAGCCGCTGGACCAGCTTCTGGTAGGGCTGTTCCTCGATGTGGGTGGTGTGTTCGCCCGGCTTGGAGCGCAGCTTCAGCAGCACCTCGCGCTCGGGGTGCAGCCGGGCGTGCCGGATCAGCCGGTTCAGCAGGTACGTACGGTCCTTGCGGCTGTCCGGGACGGAGGGCTGCACGGCGAACACCACGGTGTACGGGCGGCGTTCGGCCGGGGGTCCGGGGGTTGTCCCCCGGGACGACGCAGCGCCCTCGTAGGCGGCCCCGCCGAGGAACGGCAGCGCCACCTCCGTGACCGACGAGGCGTCGGCGCCCACCCCTTCGTACACGGCCCGGAAACGGTCCGCGTCCTGGCGGGAGTTGGCGAGGACCAGGTCGGCGCCGTGGCGCAGGAGGAGGCCGTCGGCGAGCTTCTCGTAGACGACACCGACGTAGCCGGTGACGACGACGGGACGCTTCTCGCGGCCCTCCCACACCCGCTTGAGGCCGTGCAGCACGGCCTGGACGCCGCCGCCGACGAGGGCGACGACGACCACGTCGTACTCCTCCTCGGCCATGGCGCGCAGGAACTCGACGGTCGTGACCTCCCGCAGCGAGTCGGCGTGCACGCCGACCTCCGCCAGCTGGCGCGGGGTGGGGGTGGCGCGTCCGCGCAGCAGGAATCCGCTCAGGGCGAGGGGCCCTTGCGCATCCTCGCGCGGGGCGATGCGATGAGATGTGAGGGCACCCCATTTCCAGCGGGTGTCCGAGTCCGCTAGGACCGCGATTCGCGTCGGCTTCGTTGTACTTGCTGGCACGTCCAAGACGCTAGGAAGCAATTCCCAGGAATGGCCCAACCGCGAATCAACGAAAAGTTAACAACAGCCCACCGAGAGCCGAACTGGCCCGCCGAAGACCAGGAAGTACAGGGGATGCACCGTTCCGACACATTGAGTTCACCCCCCGTACGATCACCGTCCAGTTCCCCTGCCGGGCGGCCTTCTACCGTTTCGCAGGTGCCAAAGCTTTCCGTGATCGTGCCGTTCTACAACGTGCAGCAATACGCCCCGGACACCCTCAGAACTCTGCGGCTCAACGCCCGGAGCGACTTCGAGTTCATCCTGGTCGACGACAAATCCAAGGATGAAACACCGGCCATTCTCGAACGGGCGGCCGAGTCGCTTTCGGATGTCGCGCAGGTGAGATATATCCGCCATGAGGAGAACGGAGGTCTCGCCACCGCCCGCAACACCGGACTGGACGCGGCGACGGGCGAGTACCTCACCTTCCTCGACGGCGACGACTGGCTCGCGCCGGGCTATCTCACCGAGCTGGTGGCGGCCATCGAGGACCTGGGCTGCGACTTCATCCGCACCGACCATGTCCAGGCGACCGCCCGCGCCCGGTCCGTCCACCGGGCGCCGGTGGGCCTGCGCGGGGAGGTGCTGAACCCGCGCGAGGCGATCCTGCCCGCCGACCGGACGACCTCCGTCGACTACGCGTACGCGTGGGCCGGCGCCTACCACCGCCGGCTTCTGGACAAGGGTCTGCTGCACTTCACCGACGGGCTGCGTACGGCCGAGGACCGGCCGTGGATCTGGAAGCTGCACCGCGAGGCGGAGTCGTTCGCCGTGGTGAGCCTGCTCGGCGTGTTCTACCGGCGTGGGGTGGCCTCTTCGCTCACCCAGATCGGCGACGCCCGCCAGCTGGACTTCATCCGCGCCTTCGACCAGGTCATCGAGGAGACGGCGACGGACCGGGACGCCGCCCGGCTGCTCCCGAAGGCGGTGCGCACCTACTGCGCGATCATCGCCCACCACCTCTCCGACGAGGCCAAGTGGGAGCCGGGCGTGGCCAAGCAGCTCCAGGCGATGAGCGCGGCGGCCATAAGGCGGATGCCGCAGGACGCCCTCGGCGACGTACTCGACACGATGGACCTGCGCCGCTCGTCCAAGCTGCGGCGGCTGCGGCGCCGGGTCACCACAGCGAAGGCGGCTGCCTGATGTCCCCCCACCCCCGTCGTACGACCCAGATCTTCTGCGCCTCCACGCTGTACGGGGCCGCCACCCTGGCCGCCGCGATCGACTCCGACCTCTTCGAGGAGGCGGAGCGGCGGGTGCTGCTGGTGTTCAACAACTCGGCGAACCCGGAGACCACGTTGGCGGTCGACGCCATGCCGGGCTTCGAACCGCTGCGCGACCACTTCGACGACGTGGTGTCGTGGAACGAGGCCATCCGCCCCTTCCACCCCGGCTCCTGGACACCGCGCCCCGACGACATCCCGCTCTTCGAGCGCTATCTGCGGCTGCTGTGGGACCTCGGCGACGACCGCGTCGAGCTGGTCCTGGAGTCCATCCAGGTCACCCCCGCCCTCACCGTGGCCCAGCTGTTCACCGGCGCCCCCGTGCATGTCTACGCGGACGGCCTGATGAGCTACGGCCCCACCCGCAACAAGCTCGACCCGCTGGTCGGCACGCGCGTGCGCCGGCTGCTCCACCTGGACCTGGTGCCGGGCCTCACGCCGATGCTGCTGACCGAGTTCGACGTGCCCGGGCAGACCGTGCCGACGGGCGCGTTCCTGAAGGTGCTGAGCGAACTCGGCGAGGCCGTACCGGAGTTGCCCGAGCTGCCGGAGAACTCGGCGCTGCTCCTCGGTCAGTACCTGTCCGCGCTGAACATCCTCTCCGCCAAGGAGGAGGAGGACCTGCACGTACGGATGATGCGCGGCGCGGTCGAGCGCGGGCATCGCAGCATCGTCTTCAAGCCGCACCCCACCGCGCCGGCCCGCTTCAGCCGCGCCCTGGAGACCGAGGCCGGGAAGCTGGGCGTCGACCTGACCGTCCTGGACATCCCCGTCCTCGCCGAGGTGCTGTTCGAGAAGGCCCGGCCGGCGCTGGTCGTGGGCTGCTTCTCGACGGCGCTGTTCACGGCGTCCGTCTTCTACGACCTTCCCGTCGCCCGCATCGGCACCGAGCCGCTCCTGGACCGGCTCACGCCGTACCAGAACAGCAACCGGGTCCCGGCGGTGCTGGCCGATGCGGTGCTGGCGGACCTGGAGCAGCGGGAGGGCGAGGACCCGCTGCCCGCGGACGAGCTGAACGGTCTGGTCACCGCGGTCGGGTTCACCATGCAGGACCGGATCTACCCGGGCCGGCGCGAGACAGCGGAGAAGTACCTCGCCAAGCAGCTGCGCCCGCGCACCCGGCGGTACTTCAAGAAGAAGCGCCTCACGTCCCTGGGCCTGCCCGGCGGCATCCCGGAGCGGCTGTCGTTCCTGCCGCGCAACTCCACCGCGCGTCGGGTGGTCCGGCGGGCCAAGGCGTTGCGGAAGGCCGTGAAGCGCTGAGCGAATGAGGGATGAACTCCCTGGAAAGGCCGTGGAAATACAGCCCAACCATCGAGCTACTCCGTTGATTCAATGGTGAAGCGGTGTCCGGATCCCTAGGATCACGGGCACCGCCTATCCGAATCCCGTGAGGCACTCATGACGAAGCTCGGCCGGCTCTACTCCCTCTTCGACAGCGTCACCCTGCCGGAGAATCTGCCCTACACCCAGTGCAGCGCCTGGGAGCTGCAGTTCCTGTACCTGGTGGGCCGGCACCACCTCACGGGCGGGGACCGGATCGTCGAACTGGGCTCGGGGGGCGGCGGATCGACGTACGCGCTCGCGCTCGGCCTGAGCGAGAGCCCCGTGTTCGACCAGAAGGCCGGGCGGCTGCACGCGTACGACTTCTTCCGGGTCGGCAAGGGCACGTTCGCCTCGGAGAAGTTCTTCGACTCCGGTCACAAGCCGGCGGACGACAACTCCTTCCTGGACGACTTCAGGGGGCGCCTGGAGCCCTTCCTGCCGTTCCTGGAGATCCACGCCGGTGACCTGTGGCAGACCTCGGACCCCGAGGACACCAGCCCCGTGGAGTTCCTGCACATCGACATAGCCAAGACCGCCCGGGTGTTCCGGTGTGTGTCGGAGCGGTTCCTGAGCCGGATGCGGCCCGGGACGGTCGTCCTGCACCAGGACTTCGCCGGGCCCCGGCTGCCGTGGCTGCACCACAGCACCGGCGCGCTGCTGCCGTACATCGAGATCGCCGGTCCGCCGATCCGCTCCACCCTCGCCTTCGAGGTGACGAAGCCGATCCCGGCGGACGTCCTCAAGCGGATCACCGAGGACGACTACACCGTCGACGAGAAGCTCGCCCTGATCTCCGCCGTCCAGGAGAAGATCGACCGCGACCACACCGGCGGCATCCCCTTCAAGTCCGTCCTTGAGCTGTCCAAGGCGTATGTCGCCCACTACGACGGCCAGCACCGGCGGGCCTGGTCGATCGCCGGGCCGCTGACCTCCGACGAGTATCTGAGCCGCACCCGCGCGGACCACTTCGAGCAGCTGAGGAAAACGTACGAGCAGGAGCAGCCGAGCGGTTCGAAGCTCACCCGGCTCCTGCACAAGGCCGTCGGCCGCTGAGCTGTCGCATGATGGGCCCATGGACACGGACGCGGCGATAGAGGCGGGCTGGCAGAGGGCTCGGGACGACGGGCGCGTACGGCCGGAGTTGCTGGACCTGGCCTACGCGGAACCCCGCCTGCGGCGCCGGTTCCCCTGGGTCGGGATGGGGGAGCTGCACTTCAGCCGCACCGCGGAGCAGCCATGGACCTGGGACGTCCCCTTCGTCCTGTCCGAGTACGGAGGCACCTACTTCGTCATGGGCCCGTCCCGGCAGGAGTCGTTCGGCCGGGTGACGACAGCGCGGGAGGCCATCGACCTGGTGCTGGAACACCTGCCGGACGAGTGAGGTGCGGGCCCCCTGTGCCGTGGGGGCCCGCCGTCTCTCAACTCCCCAGGATCACCCGGAGGTCGGCCGCGTTGGCCTCGGTGACCTTCCACAGCTCCTGCTGGCGGCCGTGGACGTCGGCGACCGTCTTGGCGTGGTCGGCGAGCAGGTCGCTCGCGCGCTCGACAAGACGGGCCGCGAGGTGGCGGTCGTGGACCGAGACGCCCCACTCCGGGCGCTCGATGTCCCGCAGGAAGTACGCCATCTTCGGGTGCGAGATCAGGCTGATGACGGGCGTGCCGACGCCGAACGGGATCATCCCGGCGTGGCCGCGCATGCCGATCACCAGCTTGGTGCGGGCGTACAGCTCGCGTATCTGGTCGTTGTCGAAGTCGTACATCGGGATGACCGGCAGCGAGATACCGTGCTCGCGGCGCAGATCGAAGGCGATCTTCTCGTCGTCGAGCGAGTGCGCCACACACTGCACCTCGGCGAGCTTCCCCAAGTCCCGGACGGCCTGGGCCATTTGGGCGAGGAAGTAGCCGTAGTCATGGCCGAAGCGCAGGCCCGCGCGGTCGTACGCCGCGTTGATGAGGATCGTGTTCTCGCGCTGCACGGGGTCCTGCCAGCCCGCGACCAGCTGACGCATGACCGTGGTGGGGCAGGGCTGGAAGCGCACCTTGTCGTGCAGGTGCGACGGCAGCATCGCGCGGACCTTCTCGATCGAGCCGTGGTTGCGCAGGCCGAAGAAGGCGGAGCGCTCGACCAGTTGGAGGAGCGAGTCGCGGAAGCGGTTCGCCCGGTAGGACTGGCCGTCGAAGGCGTTGAAGCCCACGGCGAAGACCGCGATCGGTACGTCGATGCGGTTCAGGAGCTCGTCCGGGACGTTCCACTGCCAGGCGCTGTTGCCGTTGGGCATGGTGTCCGGGATGAAGAGCCCTCCGCCGCCGATGACCAGGCCCCGGCGGGCGTTGACGCGCTCCAACGCGGCCTCGTCGAAGAGGCGGTGGGCGTGGACCGAGTGCCAGCGCCGCGAGGTGACGTCGGGGCCGAAGGCGAGCCGGACGGTCTCCGGGAGGAGCTTGTCGCCCGCGTTGCCCTGCCGGTCCATGTAGAAGGCGACGTGGGCGAGCTGGTCCTCGGCGCTGCCCCGCTCCTGCGAGGGGACGGCGCCCGCGCGCTGCGCCCACAGCCGGCTGGAGCGGTGGGTCGGGTCGACGGTGATACCGGCGGTGGCGTGCCGCAGGGACTCCGTGTTGTCGCCGTGCACCCACGCCATCTGGGCCAGTCGGGCGTACGCCGTGGCGGCCCGGTTGGGGGCGGCGGTGGCCAGCAGCAGCTGGGCCTTGGCCTCCTCGTAGCGGGAGACGCTCATCAGGGCGTGGCCGAGGACCTCGTGCGGCCAGGCCTCGTCGAGCGGGATCCGGACGCTGCTCAGGACGTCGACGGCGTCCTGGTAGTCGCCGTTCGCGATGTGCGCGGCGGCGACCTTGCGAGCCACTTCGACGTCACCGGTGCGCCGGACGTGCGGGGTGCCGAAGTGGACGACCAGGTCGTGGTGGAGGCCGCCGCTCGATGCGAGGTAGGCGCTCTGGAAGTCGGCGTCCGACAGCTCGAACTCGCGCCAGCGGTCCTCCGCCTGGCTGTACCCGGCCTCGCCGCCCTGCCAGGGCTTGTGGCGGCCGGTGAAGTGCAGGATCGCGGTGTCCTCGGGGACCGGCAGGTCTCCGGACAGGCGCCGCTTGACGAAGTTGTAGCGCGGGTCGATGCGCACGAAGTCGCCGTCGAGGACGGCGTTGAGGATGCCCTGGTCGTGCTTGTCGAGCTCGTAGTCGCCGGTGCGGCCGCAGCGGTCGACCTTCGCGCAGAACTCGTCGCTCAGATACTCGCGCTGGATGACGAGAAGCCCGGAGTTGAGCTTGTGCTGTCCGTAGAAGAACTGTGGGACGGCCGCCAACCCCTCGCGCAGCCGCAGGAGTTCACCCAGGTCACCCAGTACCACCATGTCGGTGTCGAGGGTGATGATCGTGTCGTACTCGCGGATCCTGAACACGTCGAGGATGAAGTACGCCTTGCGGACCAGGTAGTTGTCCTGGTCGCCCTTCTTGTACGAGTCGTAGTGCGTGTCGCCCACGCGCTTGAACACGATCCGCGGGTGCAGGGCGCGGATCCGCGCGATCGAGCCGGGGCGCAGATCGTCGTAGAGGACGACGAAGTCCTCGCACACGCCGGGGTTGGAGAGCGCGAGGCTGCGCAGGAGCGTCAGGAACCCGGGCAGGTAGTTCTCGTCGACGTAGGACGCGAAGGCGATGCGGCGCTTGCCGGTGAGGGCGTGGGCGTCGGTGGCGGGGGCCTGTGTCGCAGGCAGGGCAGTGGTCATCGCAGGGAGATCCTCATGTCGGTCACGCTCTGGGCCCGCTGCATGACCCATGCCTTCTCGCTCGTGTACTCGTGCACGGACGTGATCGCGAGCTTCATCGCCTCCTGGACGCGGTAGGCGCCGCTCTCGTAGAAGTCGAAGCCGATCAGGTCCAGGGTCGGGCTGACGTCCAGGAAGTCCAGCAGGTACAGCATGTTGAAGCCGGTGGTCGGGATGCCGGACCAGACGTCGGCGGAGAGCTTGCCGATGTTGCGCACGGGCCAGCGCAGCGACTCGTCGCCGAGGAAGGTCTGGGCGCCGGGGACGAGCCGGTTGCGCAGCGAGTACTTCCAGTCGCCGGAGATGCCGCCGAACACGAGCCGGGTGTCGACCTGTTGGTCCCAGTTGAAGCCGTGCTTGTGGATGGTGGCGTGGATGTCGGTGCGGCTGCCGGTGTGCTTCGGGTCGATCCGGTACGAGTTGAAGCGGACGACGAGGTCGTACGCGTCGATCTCGGCGCCCATCGAACTGGCGCCGACGCGCCCGGAGTTGGCGATCAGGCAGATCGACTTGCCGGCGATCCGGTTGCGGAACTCGCCGAGGCTGATCCACTGCACTCCGCCGACGGTGGGGTCGGCGACGGGGCCGCGCATCCGGTTGCGGCGCTGCTCGGCGTAGAGGGCGAGGGCCTCGGTGAGGGAGGCGAGGTCCGTCGACTCGGTGGTGCGCAAGTCCAGGTACTGGCTGAGGAGTTCCTGCCGGTCGGCGACCGGGGCGTCCTCGGCGGCCAGCGTCAGGAGCGCTCCCACGAGACGCGGCTCGGCCTCGGTCCAGTCCCCTACCGCGTGGGCGGCCAGGCCCTCGGCCCAGACGTCGGTGGCGGCACGGCGGGTGAACTCCGCGGCGCGCGGGGACTGCCGCTTCAGCAGCGCCAGCAGCTCCCGTTCCTTGTCGGCCGCGACGCGCAGCCCGGCGATCTTGGCGCGGACGCCGAACCCGTCGTCGTCGGTGAGGGCGAGGTACTTCTCGTACGCCTCGACGGCCTCGGTCTCCTCGCCGAGGGCCTCCAGGAGGCGGGCGCGCAGCCGCCAGCCGGCGCGGGAGTTCTTGCGGTGGACGAGGACGGTGTCACTGATGACGAGGGCGAGGTCGAGCTCGTCGTCGTAGCCGCACTCGAGCGCCTTGTTGGCGACGGCGAGCAGCGCGTCGAGGAGCTCGCCCGGGATGGCGGAGGCCGGGGTGGCGGCGCCCTTGACGGCCCGCTTGAGCAGCGCGGTGGCGCCGCCGGCCGGGGCGGGCACGGGGGCGGACGTGGCCGTCGTGCCCCACACCACGAGCAGCTTGCGCAGCTGCTCCGCGAGTTCGACGCGGCGCCGGTCGATGCTGCCGACGACCTTTCCGCTGTGCACCGCGCAGGCGCGCAGGCAGTCGTCCAGCTCCCCTCCACGCGCACGTGCACGTCTCTTCTGGACCGTCGTCATGGCACTCCTGTTTGTCTTCTTACCAAAGCTCAGGCGAGTTCTTGGGCTTTACCGCTTGCGTGGGGGGATTCTGAGGGAATTTAGGAAGCCAAAACGACATCCAGGTGAACTCACCGGGACGGTGCGGCCAATCGTTGGATCGCCGTCCAAGACATCCCTGTGATTCGGACTAATGTGCCTGTGTGAACCCGTAGGAACAGCTGTATCGAGGGGATATCCGTGACCACGACGACGGTCCGCCAGGTGATCGAGACGCCCCGGCGGCCGGACCGGACGGCTCCCCGTGAGACCCGTCTGCGGGCCCTGGACGGACTGCGCCTGGTGGCCGCGCTGATGGTGGCGGCCTACCACTACGGCGGCCGGGGCGGTGAGGTCACGACGGCCTGGGGAAGTTCCCCGAAAGACCAGTTCCCGACGCTGAGCGGGTATTTCGCATACGGCTGTCTCGGCGTTCAGGTCTTTTTCGTGATCAGCGGATTCGTGATCTGCATGAGCGGCTGGGGCAGACCGCTGAAGTCGTTCTTCGCGTCCCGCGCGTCCCGGCTGCTGCCCGCGTACTGGGTGGCGGTCGTGCTCGTCACGGCGGTGTTCGCGCTGCCGATGGTCGCCTTCAAGGCGGTGGCGCCGAGCGACGCCCTGGTCAACATGACGATGCTCCAGCAGCCGTTGGGCGTCGACCGGGTGCTGGGCGTGTGCTGGACGCTGTGGGCGGAGGTCCGCTTCTACGCCCTGTTCGCCCTGTGCGTGGTCCTGCCCGGAGCCTCCCGGCGCCGGGTGATCATGTTCTGCGCGGGCTGGACGCTGGCCGCGGCGATCGCGCAGGCCTCCAGGGAGCCGCTGCTCGACATCGTGCTGATGCCCGAGTACGCCTCCTTCTTCATCGGCGGTGTCGGTCTCTACCTCGTCCACCGCGACCGGCGGGACGTCTACGCGTGGGGCATCGTCGCCGTCAGCTTCCTGATCGGCCAGCACTACGCGGTCCGCAGCCTGTGGAACGCGGCCGACCCGAACGCCTTCGCACACCGCACCACCCTCGGCATCGTCCTCGTCGTCGCGTTCGGCTTCCTCGCCGTCACCGCGATCGCGCTGGGCTGGCTGAACTGGGCGAACTGGCGCTGGCTGACGGTGGCCGGGGCGCTGACGTACCCCTTCTACCTGGTCCACGAGCACCTCGGCTGGGTGGTGATCCACGGGCTGCACATCGGGCTCGGGCTGCCGTCGGCGGAGACGTTCGCGCTGACGGTCACCTCGATGCTGCTGCTGGCCTGGCTGATGAACCGGTACGTCGAGAAGCCCCTGACCCCGAAGCTGCGTTCGGCCTTGGCCAAGGCTCGCTGAGGTTGTTCACCGGACGTTCAGCGGGGGGAAAGTTGGGGCGGGCTCCAGCGAGCAGACATGCTCCATGGCCAACGCACAGCAGACGACGTACACATACCCCGGTGAACTAGGCGACGTACCGGGCTGGTTCCCTCCACTCGACCAGGTCCTGTTCACCTGGTTCCTCGAACGGCAGCGGACGCGAGGCCTCACCGGTGACCTCCTGGAGCTCGGCGCCTACATGGGCAAGAGCGCGATCCTGCTCGGCCGGCACCTGGAGGAGGGCGAGCGGTTCACGGTCTGCGACCTCTTCGGCGGCGACGCCCCGGACGGGGCGAACAAGGCCGAGACAGCGAAGTCGTACGCCTCCCTCACCCGGCAGGCCTTCGAGCGGAACTACCTCTCCTTCCACGACACCCTCCCGAAGGTGATCGAGGCGCCGAGCTCGGTGATCTCCTCCGAGGTCGCTGTGAGGAGCTGCCGTTTCGTCCACATCGACGCCTCGCACCTGTACGAGCATGTCCGCGACGACATCGGTGCGGCCCGGGAGATCCTGCTGCCGGAGGGCGTGGTGGTCCTCGACGACTTCCGCTCCGAGCACACGCCGGGGGTGTCGGTCGCGGCGTGGGAGGCGGTGCTCAATCGCGGGCTGCGGCCGATCTGTCTCAGTACGCAGAAGCTGTACGGGACGTGGGGTGATCCCTCGTCGGTGCAGGAGGAGTTGCTGGAGATGCTGCGGGGGCGGGCGGACTGTGGGCTGAGTGTGCAGCATGCGGCGGGGCATCGGTTGGTCCGGGCTCGGGCGAAGGGGATGAAGGCGCCGGAGTTTCCCAGGTCGCGGCACTATGTGGCTCCGCCGGTGGAGCCCGTCCCCAGGCCGGCGCCTCGTCGCTCGCCGGCCCGGCGTATCACGGTGGATCTGCTGCCGCCGATCGTCACGCGGGCCGTGCGGAGGATTCGGGCTCGTCAGGTCTGAGTTCGACTGCGGCCGAGTGGGGGCTGGTCGCGCAGTTCCCCGCGCCCCTGAAGAGGCGCGTACCGCGCCTCGATTCCCGCGATCACCAGGCCCAGCCCCTCCTCGAAGTGGCGTTCGTAGTCCGCGAAGATCTCCGCGCCCGCCGCGGCCGACAGTGGGAAGTCGGCCATCAGGCGGGCGCGTTCGTCGATGTCGTAGCCTTCACGGCGTTCGCCGGGGAGGGGCTCGACGCCCTGTTCCTCGATGACGAAGCCGAGGGTGTAGAGGTACGTCGTCGAGGAGGCCCTGACCGCCTGGGCGAGGGTGAAGCCCGCGGACGTGAACAGGCGCAGGTTGTCCTCCATCGCCTCCACATGCACGAGGCTCGTGAAGCGTGAGCCGCTGAAGACCCTCGCTCCGTCGCGGTAACCGAGCAGGGCGGCACGCAGCCCGCGGTTGGACTTCAGCAGCCGCTCCTGCCAGGTGTCGCCGGCGTCGAGTGCGGCCCCGGCGACCATGCGCCGGTACATCTGCGTCGCCATCTCGTCGAGCAGCGCCTGCTTGTCCTTGAAGTGCCAGTACAGGGCGGGCGCCTTGACGTCGAGTTCCTTGGCGATGGCGCGCAGGGTGAGCCCGTCCAGACCCACCTCGTTCAGGAGCTTCAGGGCGGTGTCCGCGACCCGGGTGCGGTCGAGGGGCGCGCGTCGTTCCTTAGTCACGCTTGACAGCTTGACAGCTTAACGACGTTAAGGGCACTCTCGTGGCCAACGGCACTTAACAGCGTTAAGGAGAATGGTCGTATGCGTACCAATATGCACACCGACGTACTGATCGTGGGCGCGGGCCCGACCGGCCTCGCCCTCGGTATCGACCTGGCCCGGCGCGGGGTGGACGCGCTGGTGGTGGAGAAGGCCGAGGAGCTCTTCCCCGGCTCGCGGGGCAAGGGCATCCAGCCGCGCACCATGGAGGTCTTCGACGACCTCGGCGTCCTGGACGCGATCCACGCCGCCGGCGGCAGCTACCCGGTCGGGATGGTCTGGCAGGACGGCAAGCGGGTCGGCGAGCACCAGATGTTCGACCCGGCCGAGGCGACGGAGGACTCCCCGTACAACGCGCCGTGGATGGTGCCGCAGTGGCGGACCCAGCAGATCCTGGCGGCGCGGCTGACGGAGCTCGGCGGCGAGGTCGCCTTCGGACGCGAGCTGACCGGTCTCACCCAGGACGAGGAAGGAGTGACGGCCCGCTTCACGGACGGCAAGAACATCCGCGCCCGGTATCTGGTGGCGGCGGACGGCGGCCGTTCGGCGGTCCGGCGGGCGCTCGGCATCGGGATGACGGGCGAGACGGTGGACCCGCAGCCGATGCTGGTGGCGGACGTACGCCTGACCGGCCTGGGCCGCGACTACTGGCACGTCTTCCCGCCGAGCGGGGAGGGCGACGGATTCCTGGCGATCTGCCCGCTCGCGGGCACGGAGGACTTCCAGGTGGCGGCCCAGTTCCCGGCGGACACCGCGGTGGACGTGTCACCGGACGGCGTCCGCAAGGTGGTCGCCGCCCGCTCCCACCTCGACCCCTCGGATGTCACGGAGGTCCGCTGGACCTCGGACTTCCGCCCCCGCATGGCCCTCGCGGACCGCTTCCGCTCGGGCCGGGTCTTCCTCGCCGGCGACGCGGCCCACGTCCACTCCCCGGCGGGCGGGCAGGGCCTCAACACCAGCGTCCAGGACGCCTACAACCTGGGCTGGAAGCTGGGCGCGGTACTGCGGGGCGACGCCTCGGCGACGCTGCTGGACACCTACGAGGAGGAGCGGCGCCCCATCGCCGCGGACATGCTCGGCCTGTCGGCGAGCGTCCACCGCGGGGAGACCCGACGCGGTGACGCGACCCGTCAGCTGGGGCTGGGATACCGGGACTCGTCCCTCACCCAGGAGACGAGGGCGACAGCGACCGGGGTACGCGCGGGCGACCGCGCGCCGGACGGACTGCTGGGCGGCACACGGCTCTTCGACGCGTTCCGGGGGCCGCACTGGACGCTGGTGGCGGTGGGCAGCGAGGCGCCGGAGGTGCCGGGGGCGATCAAGGTCGTACAGGGAGATGCGCAGGCCTCGTACGGAACGGGCCTGTTCCTGGTACGCCCGGACGGCTACGTGGGCTGGGCAGGCGAGACGCCGAGGGGATTGCAGGAGTACGTGACGGCAACGGGCCTATAGGGGCGCGGGGAACTGCGCGACCAGCCTCCACCGGCCCGCAGCCGGCATCACGCACTGGCCAGAGACAACTTCACCGCAAACCCAAGAAACAACGCCCCCGCCGCCGACGTCACCCCCGCAGACAACCGCCTCCGGCGACGGAACGCGTCCGCCAGCCTCGTCCCGCTGAATATCAGCGCAGTGAGATACAGGAAGCTCGCGAACTGCGCGAGCACACCGAGCACGACGAAGGACAGGGCCGGGTACGCGTACCCGGGGTCGACGAACTGCACGAAGAAGGCGACGAAGAACAGGATCGCCTTGGGGTTGAAGAGGCTGACGACCAGCGCACGGCGGAAAGGCCGTTCATGGGCGGCACCCGCTTCCGGGACGACCGCGGCCGTCTCCCCCCGCGCCCGCCACATCGCCCACGCGGCCCGCAGCATGCCGACCGCCAGCCAGCTCAGATATCCGGCGCCCGCGTACTTCACGATCCCGAACAGCACGGCGTTGGCCTGGAGCAGCGAGGCGACCCCCGCGGCCGACAGCGTCATCAGCACGGCGTCCCCGCACCACACCCCGGCCGCCGCCGTGTACCCCGCCCGCACCCCGCGCCGGGCGGCGACGGAGAGCACGTACAGGGAGTTGGGCCCGGGGAGGAGCACGATCAGGACCAGGCCTGCGAGATAGGTGGGGAGGTCGATGACGCCGAACATGAAATCGAGTGTCGCACGCTAGAACGCATCCACTGGAACGTATGTCCCCCAGACCTCCCGCAGGGCGTTGCACACCTCGCCGACCGTGGCCCGGGCCCGCAGCGCCTCCTTCATCGGGTACAGGACGTTGTCCTCGCCCTCGGCGGCCTTCTTCAGGGCCGCCAGGGCCGAGTCCACCGCCCGCTGGTCGCGCTCGGCGCGCAGCCCGGCCAGCCGTTCGGCCTGCTGGGCCTCGATGGCCGGGTCGACGCGCAGAGGCTCGTACGGCTCCTCCTCGTCGAGCCGGAAGCGGTTGACGCCCACGACGACCCGCTCGCCCGCGTCCGTCTCCTGCGCGATGCGGTAGGCGTTGCGCTCGATCTCGTTCTTCTGGAAGCCGTGCTCGATGGCCGCCTCCGCGCCGCCGAGGTCCTCGACCCTGCGCATGAGGTCGAGGGCGGCCCTCTCCACGTCGTCCGTCATCCTCTCGACCACGTACGACCCCGCGAACGGGTCGACCGTCGCCGTCACATCCGTCTCGTACGCCAGCACCTGCTGCGTACGCAGGGCCAGCCTCGCCGACTTGTCCGTCGGCAGCGCGATCGCCTCGTCGAAGGAGTTCGTGTGCAGGGACTGCGTGCCGCCCAGTACCGCCGCGAGGCCCTGGACGGCTACCCGGACCAGGTTCACCTCCGGCTGCTGGGCCGTCAGCTGGACCCCGGCCGTCTGGGTGTGGAAGCGCAGCATGAGGGACTTGGGGTCCTGCGCGCCGAACTCGTCCCGCATCACGCGCGCCCAGATACGCCTGGCCGCACGGAACTTGGCGACCTCCTCCAGGATCGTCGTGCGGGCCACGAAGAAGAAGGAGAGCCGTGGGGCGAAGTCGTCGACGTCCATTCCGGCCGCCACCGCCGTGCGGACGTACTCGATGCCGTCGGCCAGCGTGAAGGCGATCTCCTGCGCGGGCGAGGCCCCCGCCTCCGCCATGTGGTAGCCGGAGATCGAGATGGTGTTCCACTTCGGGATCTCGGTCCGGCAGTACTTGAAGATGTCGGCGATGAGCCGGAGCGACGGCTTCGGCGGGAAGATGTACGTCCCCCGCGCGATGTACTCCTTCAGCACGTCGTTCTGGATCGTGCCCGTCAGCTGCCGCGCCGGTACGCCCTGTTCCTCCGCCACCAGCTGGTACATCAGCAGCAACAGGGCCGCGGGCGCGTTGATCGTCATCGACGTCGAGACCTGGTCCAGCGGGATCCCCTCGAACAGCACCCGCATGTCGTCGACCGAGTCGATCGCCACGCCCACCTTGCCGACCTCGCCGTGGGCGATCGGGGCGTCCGAGTCGTGGCCCATCTGGGTCGGCAGGTCGAAGGCGACCGACAGGCCCGTCGTGCCGTGGGCGATCAGCTGCCGGTAGCGGGCGTTGGACTCCGTCGCCGTACCGAAGCCGGCGTACTGGCGCATGGTCCAGGGGCGGCCCGTGTACATCGACGGGTAGACGCCACGGGTGAAGGGGTACGCGCCCGGCTCGCCCAGCTGCTCCGCGGGGTCCCAGCCGTCCAGGGCCCCGGGACCGTAGACCGGTTCGATGGGCAGTCCGGACTCCGACTCGCGCGTCATGGTGTGCCGCCTCCCGCTGAGGAATCACTCGCCGGTTCCTCACAACAATGCCGCGCCGTTCGCAACCAGTCATCCGCGGGAAGCCATCTCTGGTGACACCAGTGGTGAGAAGGCGGGGGCGGACATGCGTACAGAGGGCATGAGGAGAGTGATCGCCGCGTTGGTGGCGGCGGTGGCCGTGGGCGGCTGCACCGTGCAGGCGTCGGAAGGCGACGGGAAGAGCCCGGTGCGGGTCGAGCTGCCCAAGAGCTCCCCCTCGTCCTCGGCCGGCGCGGCGGACGACAAGCCCAGTGCCGAGCCGACGAAGACCCCGCCGAAGGTGCTCCTGTCCCCCGGCGACACCGGCCGTGACGTCCGTGAACTCCAGGCCCGGCTGCGTCAGGTGGCCTGGATCTTCGAGGGGCCGACGGGGACGTACGACGGGACGACCGAGGAGGCCGTCAAGGGGTTCCAGGGCAAGCGTGGGCTGCCGAAGACCGGCGAGACCGACGCCGTCACCTGGCAGCGGCTGCTGAAGATGACCCATGAGCCCGGCAAGTGGGAGCTGTATCTGATGGGCGGGCAGCCGGCCGACAAGCCGGACGCGCGCTGTCTGACGGGCCGGGTGCTGTGCATCAGCAAGTCGAGTCGCACATTGCGCTGGATGGTGGACGGCCGGACCGTCACCACGGTGCCGGTGCGGTTCGGCTCGGAGTACACCCCGACCAGGGAAGGCGTGTTCAGCGTCTACTGGAAGTCGCGCCACCATGTCTCGACGCTCTACGACTCACCGATGCCGTACGCGATGTTCTTCAGCGGCGGTCAGGCGGTGCACTACTCGTCCGACTTCGCGGCCCGGGGTTACGCGGGCGCCTCGCACGGCTGCGTCAACGTGCGGGACGAGGCGGCGATCGCGAAGCTGTTCGACGAGGTGCGCGACGGCGACAAGGTCGTCGTGCACTGGTGACCTGTGGGGCGCGGGCGGGACCGGGGGAACGTGTCCCGCCCGCGCCGAGGTGCACGAGCCGTGAGTACGGGGGGAACCCCGGCTCTGTGCGACGGCCGATGACCAGTCGGCTCACTCATCTCAGCGCCACCGCGGCCGAAAATGTCACACCCGTCGCGAAAAAAGTTCAACGCCCTGGGGGACGTGCAGGTCACAGGGCGGAGTACGACGGGTTGGGCGACGGTTCGGGAACGGCGGCGGCACGTTTCGGTTGAATCGCGGTGTCGTCCGACGGGGACGGCGAGGGGGTGGAGAGGCCCCCGTTCTGGTGGTGGTCGTTGCCGCGGCCGTGGCCGTTGCCGTTCCCGCCGGGGGCTCCGTGGTGGCTTTCGTCGTCACCGCCCGGACCGTCCTGGTCCTTGTCCGAGTCCTTGCGGTCGTCTTCCCGACCGGCCTGACCGTCGGAGGTCTTCAGTACGTCCTTGCAGTACTTCCACACGCGCGTGGAGCCGCCCGCCAGCCCTTCCAGGGCGCGTCTGCGGTCGGTGGACAGCCGCTTGCCGTCACGGATGTCGCGGCAGGCCGACGGGGCCCCGTCCCACCAGGAACCGAAGCCGCCCGTCCGGCCGTGCCCGTCGGGGTCGGCGCTCGGAGCGCCGCCCGCGTCGGTACGCGGGGTGCCTTGATCGGGGGAGGCGCCGACGGATCCTTCGGGCCTCGGCTCATCCTCCGCGGCACCGTCCGGCGACGGCGACACCAGCGGACGGTCCGGCGTCACGGCGGCCGACACCGAGGCACCCGGCCGCGGCTCGTCCTCCCCGAACGGCCTCGGCAGCACTCCGGTCGCAGCCGCGGCAACCACCCCACCGACCATCCCGAACGCCACCACCGCAGCCACCCCGAACCGCACGGTCCGCCGGCGCCGGGTACGCGGGGCGCGATGACCGGCGACACCGATACGGATGAGCCCGGCGTCGGTGGAGGGGCTGCCCGACAGGGCGTCACCCGGCGCAGCGCCGGACAAGGCGCGCCCGAAGTCCGCCGCCGGCGAGGCGTGGCCGACAGGGTCAGTCGGCTGCGTGTGGCCGGAGGCAGTGGTCGGGGAGGCGGGCGCTGAGGGGGCGGCCGACGACGTGTGTCCTGAGTCTGCGGGCGACGGGGCGTGAGCTGAGGCGGCGCCCGGCGAGGGGGTGTCTGCGGTGGGCGTGGCCCCGGGGGCCGGGTGGGTGTGCCCGGCGGTAGCCGGGCCGCGGTTCGCGTGTGCCTTGCGGAAGGCGGCCAGGGCAGCGGCCTCGCCGGGGAGTTCGGCGCTGCTCATCGGGGGTTCCACGGAGAGCGCGCCGAGGGTCTTGGCGAGACGCTCGGCATCGTCGCGGTCGGCGGCGTCGACAGCGTTGTCCAGTGACTCGCCGCGCAGCAAACGCTCCGCCGTTTCGCGGTCCAGCCACCCGTACTGCTTGTCGGCCATCACATGTCCTTCTGCGTCCGCGGACGCGTATGCGTCACACTCGCGGACGTCACCGTACGAGGGTGCGGTTCTCGCTGGGGCGGCAGCGCGTCGAGCACACCGTCCGCTTCCGGATCGGCGCCGAGCAGTTCGGCCAGCTTCTTCAGACCCCGATGCGCGGCGGTCCGTACCGCCCCCGGCCGCTTGCCCAGCGTCTCGGCGGCGGTCTTGGCGTCGAGGCCCACCACCACCCGCAGCACGACGGCCTCGGCCTGGTCCTGCGGAAGACGGGCGATGAGGGAGAGGGTGCTGTCGGTGGCCAGGGCCTCGATGGCCTCGCCCGCGGTGTCGGACGCGCCGGCCTTCCCCGTGAGCTCGCTCTCGTCGCCGCCGATGGCGGGGCGGCGGCCGCGCATACGTATGTGGTCCAGGGCGCGGTTACGGGCGATACGGGCGGCCCAGCCGCGAAAGCGGTCCGCGTCCCCGCTGAACCGCTCGAGGTCCCGGGCGATCTGCAGCCACGCCTCGGAGGCGACGTCCTCGGCATCCGGATCACCGACCAGCGTCCGGACGTATCCGAGCAGCCGCGGGTGCACGGCGCGGTACACAGTCCGGAACGCGGTCTCGTCCCCGTCCTGCGCCGCAAGCACCGCGGCGGTCAGCTCCGCGTCATCCCCCAGCACGCATGGTTCCTCAGTCGATGGTCGCGGCCCCGAGGCCGCCTGCGATTGCGGTGATCTCTCGCTTCCGCGCTCGGCGCGAAAGGCACGTTACGACCTGAAACCGCTGCTCGTCCATGTCCGTACAAGATGCAACTACCGCGGGACGGGGCGGGTACTCCCCCTGTGTGACAGAAAACGCATCCATGGCGCTGTAGGAAGTACGGGTCGCCGCGCGGCCCGTGCCGCGCGACGGCCGGGGCCTCTCCTGTGGGGGGTGGCGGCCCCGGCCGTTGCATTGGCTGCGGGGTCCTGCCGGGCTACTGCTTCTTCTTGCCGGCCCTGTCCTCGGCGTTCTTCTCGCTCTTCTCGCTCTTACCGGGCTCGTCCGCCTTCTTGCCCTGCGCCAGTTGGTCCGCGCAGTACTGCGGGACGTTCCCCTCACCACCCGCCGCTTCCACGAGCCGCTGCCAGGCCGTGGAGTTCAGTGCGTTGCCGCGGCCCCGCACCTTCTCGTAGGCGCGGCAGTGGGCCTCGGTGTCCTGGGCGGTGACCGGGCGGTCGGGCTGCGCGGAAGGGCTTTCGGTGGCGGGGGCGGTGGTGCTCGGCTGCCGCGCGGGGGCGGACGTCGGCGGCCGGGGCGGGTCCTTCTTCTCGGCCTCGGGCGACGAGCCGCCCGTGCCGATCGTGGCGAACGCGACGCCGCCGAGGGTGAGGCTCGCCAGGAACACGGAGAGCGTGGTCCGCAGCGAACGGGACAGCCGGCGCTGCTCCCGGGGCCGCCAGTCGTCCCGGCGGCGGGTGCGGGACCGGTGCGCCCCGGCGTCGCGGGCGGCCCGGAACGCGGCGACGGCCTGCCGCTCGCCCTCGTCACCGGCGCGGTTCGCGCGTGGGCCGGCGTCCTCGCGCATGGCGGCGGCGAGCAGCGTCTCCAGGCCGTCGGACCCGTCGGCGTTCGGGGAACCGGTACCGCCGGGGTGCCCATGCCGACGGCCGGGGACCTCGCCGCCGCTCCGCCCTTCACCCATGCCCGTTCCCGTCCCTGTCCCTGTTCCTGTCCGGCCTGCCGCCGCCGTCGTCGTCCTTCACTGCTTCGACTCCCCCAGCGTCCGGGGATCGTCATCCGTCACACTCTCGACGCCCAGCTGCTGAGCCAGACGCTTCAGCCCCCGGTAGGCGGCGGTACGCACCGCACCCGGCCGCTTGCCGAGGACGCGGGCGGCGGCGGGGCCGTCGAGGCCGACGACCACCCGCAGCAGCACGGCCTCCGCCTGATCGCGGGGCAGGCCCCGGACCAGCTCCAGGGCGTGGTCCGTGGAGATGGACTCCAGCGCCTGGTCGTGGGTGCTGTGCGGGCCCGGCAGATCCAGTACGTCCTGCTCCAGCGCCGCCGACCGGGGCCGCACCCGCAGCCGGCGCAGATGGTCCAGCGCCCGGTGCCGGCCGATGGTGGCGGTCCAGCCGCGGAAGCCGGCCCCGTCGCCCTTGAACCGGCCGAGGTCGCGGGCGATCTCCAGCCAGGCGTCGGAGGCCACATCCTCGGCGTCGTCGCCGACGATCCCGCGGAGGTAGCCGAGCAGGCCGGGCTGCACGAGCCGGTACGCGACCGCGAAGGCGGCCTCGTCGCCTTCCTGGGCCCGCGCGACGGCCGCGCCAAGCTCCCCGTCGTACGCCTGCACGCGGCGGGGTTCCCCTCCTCGACCCAAGAACTGTCCTCGTCCGTACTTGTTCGTGGCGGTCCGGCACCGTTCTGCATGACCGCCCCTGCGGGTGTTCCCCCACGGTCAACAGCGCCGGACGCCCCAGATGTGTCACTGCGCCCCGCGTGTCGCGGGGAGGCCGTGGACGCGGCGGGCTTCCCCGGATCCACCGCGTCCACGGCCTGGTCAGGTGACGGCCTCCGCCGTGCTCGGCTCCGCCCGGTGCAGGACCAGCATGTCCGCCACGAAGCACGTGACCTCGCCCTCCCGGTCCCGGCCCACCCACACCGGGTAGGAGCCGTCGCCCCGGCCGCTCGGGTAGGCGACGAGATTGGTGCCGTTCGCCGGGTCGTCGACGACCGCGACACCGTGGACGTCCTCCACCTGCGTACCGGCGACGAGATCGTCCCAGTACCGGCGCCCGAGGTCGGGTGCGGCGGTGGCGTCGGTGAAGGCGGCCGTACCGGCGTCGACCCCGAAGCCGTAGAACTCGCCCTCGCCCAGCAGCCGTTCGTCCTGCCCGTCGAGCAGCGCGGCCTCCCAGCGCACGGCCGGCCGGTCGCAGACCAGGACGCGCGCGGCGACGTACTCCTCGAACGTCGCGGCGGCGCGGGCGATCTGCACCGGGTAACTCCCGGGCGCCACCGTCACGGTGAACCCGGCGCCCTCGTCGCACGCCCCGTACGTGGGGTCCTTCGCCACCAGCCGCCCGCTGGGCAGCAGCAGCGTCCCCGCCTCGATCGGCTCGCGCACGGTGTAGTCGCCGTCGGGTGACGAGAACCGGGTGCCCGCGACGAACAGTTCGGCCAGCGGCCCGGGCCGCATCCCCTCGGGCGCCCGCCAGTTGGGCTCGACGCTCTCGCCCTTCGGTACGTCCGTGGTCTCCCGCAGCTCGACGCGGTCCGCGCCCTCGATGCCCAGCGGCGCGAACAGCCGCTCCCAGCACCCGAACCGGGGCACCTCGAACCACCGCTGCTCGTCCGGCACCTGGGCGACCGTGTGCCGCGAGCCACCCTTGTCGCCCTGCGGCTCGACGACCTCGGAGCCCCGCCCGTCCGGCCACAGCGACACCGTGACCCGCCCCGCGTCCGGCGCGAACTCGGGCGCCAGGTCGTCCGGGTAGACCCACGCACGCCGGCGCCGCAGAAAGAGCCGGTCCGCGTCCAGCTGCCGCAGGTCGACCTCCAGGAAGCGCCGCCCCCGGTCGTCGTACACCGCTGTACCGAGGTAGTTCCGCGCCCGTGCCACCTGCGCCACGACGGCCTCGGCGCTGCCGGTCTGCCGCAGTACGACGGCGTACGGCTGCCCCGCCGCATCCCGCGCGGCCGCCTCCTCGGGACCGATCGGCCCGAGGACGGACCCGGCGTCCCAGCCCATGCCGTAAGCGACGTCGATGGTCCGCCTCACACCGCGCTCCTTCGCCGGACCCGCCCGTGCAGGGTCAGATAGAAGGTCTGCAGGGACTCCTCGGGGCCGCCCGCCTCGAAGCGGTTGAGGACCTTGCCCAGGGGGTTCCAGACCCGGCCGTCGGGCATCCGGACGCCGACCGGCTGACCGAAGTACCCCCGCTGCGCCTCGTCCAGATCGACCCACACCGCGCCCGCCCGGCGCACCAGCACCTCACCGACGTAGGCACCCAGCGCGAGCAGCGGCCCGCTCGCCCGCTCCCGGTCGGCACCCCCCTTGCGCAACCCGTCGACCAGGAAGTCGACGACCCGCAGACTGGCCACGGAGTAGTCCAGCGGCAGCCGGTTGCGCGCGGTGACCCGGGCGACGAACTCCGCCGCCCGCGCCCGCATCCCGCTCGCGCACGGCACCCGTTCGGCCTGCCTCTCCATGGGCCCCACCCCTTCGTTCGGCTTGCACTCCCCGCTGTCCCAGCGGATGCCGCTTCAGGAACATCACGGGCCACGGACGTGGCCCTTCCCACACAGATGCGTCACAGACTCCGTGCAACCTTTTGTTTTCTCGTACGTCGTCGGTCACGCAACGCGTGATGTTTGGCCAAAGCCCTGCGCTGTCTGTAAGTGCTGCCCAAGTGGCGGCCGATACGACCGTGTTCATCTTTCAGGGGTGGGATTCTTGAGTCCTCGCAGCAGCCGTGCGTACAGACCGCTCAGTCTCAGAAGACGGGCCTGGCTGACCGCCGGGGCCGTCGTGCTGAGCGGTGCCGGCATCGCCACGTACGCCATGGCCGATCCGAGCGCGCAGTCCGACAGCAGGGCCGGGAGCCGTGGGTCGACCGTCCACACGCTCAAGCTCCAGAGCGAGGGCTCGGGCCGCAAGGGGCTCGACCGGCGGGAGACGGACCGGTTCAGCGCGGTCCTCGTCACCTGGGACAACCCCGACGCGAAGTCCCCGGGCACGGCCGAAGTGCGCACCCGGGACGCCGGGTCGGGCAAGTGGTCGGGCTGGCAGAAGCTCCAGGACGATCCGAGCCAGGCCGACGGGGCCGAGGGCGAGCGGGCCGCGCTGCGGGGCGGTACGGAGTCGCTGTGGACCGGTGACTCCGACGGTGTCGAGGTGCGGGTCGTGAACGCGGACGGCACGGAGGCCGGTGGGCAGCCGGCCGGGATGGACGTCAAGCTCCTCGACCCCGGTACGGATCCCAAGGGCAGGGGGGTGGAGCCGGCGGCGTTCGTGGCGGAGACAGGCACACCGTCGGCGTCGCCCTCCGACTCGACGTCACCTTCCGTGTCGGCGTCGCCCTCCGACTCGACGTCACCCTCTGCGTCGGCCTCGCCGTCCGGTTCGGCCTCGGCATCCGCGTCTCCCACACCCACCGTCCCGGCACCCCGCCCCTCCACGGTCGTGAAGCCGCCGGTGATCACCCAGGCCGAGTGGGGCGCGTCCACGGACTACGACGGCACACCCGGCTACGGCACCGAGATCAAGGCCGCCGTCATCCACCACACCGGCATGGACAGCGACAACACCCTGTCCTGCGCCGACTCCCGGGCCCGGTTGCGCTCCATCCAGCAGGAGCACTTCGCGCGCGGCTACTACGACATCGGCTACAACTTCGTCGTCGACAAGTGCGGCCAGATCTTCGAGGGCCGCAGCGGCGGCATGGACCTGCCGGTGATCGGCGCGCACGACATCGGGTTCAACACGAACACGGTCGGCATCTCGTACATCGGCAACTACGAGAGCGCCAAGCCGAGCAAGGCCGCGCTCGACGCCATCGCGCGGATCGTGGCGTGGAAGTTCGGGATGTACGGCATCGACCCGACCGGCAAGGTCACCCTGGTCTCCGGCAGCGACGCCGGCGTCGACGGCAACAAGGTCGCCAAGGGCTCCTCGATCACGCTGCCCCGGGTCTTCGGGCACCGGGACACCAACGCCACGGCCTGCCCCGGCGCCAACCTCTACTCGAAGCTGTCGACGATCGCCACGCTCGCGAAGACGCCGGGCATCTCGCACGCCCTCGCCACCTCCGACTACAACCGGGACGGTGTGACCGACCTGGTCGCGGGCGTACCGAAGGCCAACGCGGTGAAGGTGATCCCGGGCGGCGTCGACGGACCCGTCACGGCTTCGAAGGTGACACTCACCCAGAACAGCGCGGGCGTCCCCGGTTCCTCCGAGACCGGTGACGCCTTCGGCACCTCGACCGCCTGGGGCGACGTCAACGGCGACGGCTACGCCGACCTCGCCGTCGGCTCCCCCGGCGAGGACGACACCAGCGGCAACGCCGACCGGGGCAACGTCACGGTGATGTACGGACCGGCGCTGAACACCGGCTTCTCGTACACCACTTCGGGTGTCACGGCGGCCGGCGCCAAGCTCGGCTCGACCGTCGCCGTCGGTGACTTCGACGGCGACGGCAAGGCCGACGTCTTCTCGGCGGGCGCCGGCAAGGGCGGCAACTGGAACGCGCGGCTGGGCACCGGAAAGTACACGTACGGCACGCTCACCTCCGCCACCGGCGCGGTCGCCTACCTGGACGCCGCGACGGGCGACTTCAACCGGGACGGCTACGCGGACGTCGCCCTCAACTACCGCGACACCGGCGGCATCGGCCGCGTGGTCCGCTTCGCGGGCTCGGCGACCGGACTGACCAAGGCCGGCGTGATCTCCGTCAAGGGCGGCCGGTCCATCGCCGCCGGTGACGTCAACGGCAACGGCTACGACGACATCGTCATCGGCCAGCCGGTCGCCTCCGAGTCCGGCGGAAAGTCGGGCGGCCAGATCACGATGGTGCCGGGCACGTCGACCGGCTTCACGACCACGGGCATGACGGTGATCCACCAGGACACGGCGTCCGTCCCCGGCGGCGACGAGTCCGGCGACGCGCTCGGCAGCTCGGTCTCCGTCAGCGACTACAACGCCGACGGCTACGCGGACGTCCTCGCGGGCGCCCCGGGCGAGGACCTGGTCCGCGATGGCGTGAACCGCACCAACGCGGGCAACGCGATCCTGGTCAAGGGCACGGCGTCGGGGCTCACGGGCTCCGGCTCGGTGGCGGTCTCGCAGGACACCTCGGGCGTCCCCGGGTCCACGGAGACCGACGACCGCTTCGGCTCCTCGGTCTCCCTGACCGACCTCTCCGGCTACGGCCGCGCCGACCTCACCTTCGGCGCCGACAACGAGGACACCGGCGACGGCATCCTCCTCCACCTGCCGAGCAACAGCACGGGCCTCGGGTACGCGGACGCGGTGATCTACAGCAAGACCACGCTGGCGACACCGACGGACGCGCGACTGGGCCAGGTGCTGGCGCCGTAGAACCGCCGGAACGAAGGCCGGGGCCCCGTGCAGTGGGCGGGGCCCCGGCCGCCCCGGGCAGCGACTCGGGGAACGGCCCTACGGCCGGGCTGCACCCGTCGCGTCCCGGCACAGCAACCGCAGCGACCCGTGCCCGGCGAAACACCGCCGGGCCTCGTCCATCGGATCCCACAGCAGCCCGTCGGGCGTACGGATCCAGTGGTCACCCCCGCTCGCCCACCACTCGGCACCGGACTGACGGGCGATCACCTCACCCGCGTACGCGCCGAAACCGCGCAGCACCGCTTCGACGGCGTCGTACGGAGTGCCCTCGCGCCGCAGGTCCTCGACCATCCGGTCGACGCGCCACAGACTCTGCGCCGAGTAGTCGAGCCGCACCCGCGCGCCCTCGCGCATCGTCGCCACCGCGTCCGCCGCCCACCGCATCGGCTTGGTCGCCGCCGGGGGCCTGGTCACCTGCTGTGTCGTCACATGGGTCGTCACATCCCCAAGAGCGTGCGGGGGAGCCGGTTCGTCACCCGTTTCCGGCCCGATCCCCGATACCGGCGCAGGACCGCCCCACCTCCGCCCCACGACGGTCACAGGCCGCTCTCAGGTGCGCGTTTTGCCCGGGAGTGACGGTTCGCCGTCCCCGTGCGCTCCTGTCACTGATGAGCATGTACTTCCACTTCCGCGCCATTCCGCCCGCCGCACTGCGCAACAGCCCGGCCTGGCTGGAGAAGCTCTTCGAGGACGACTGGGACGCCGTACGGCAGCGGATCGGCCGCCACCGGGAGGAGGTGCTGGACGGCGGCTACCTCGACCATGAGCACCTGTACGCCGACGCCCTGACCGGCGAGGGCCCGCACACGCAGGTGGTCATGGGGGGCCGGCCGATATCGCACCCCGACCCGTCGGCACCGCCGTTCCTGCTGCTCACCGCGGCCCAGACGCACCGCGTCGCCGCCTTTCTCGCCACCGCCGACTTCGAGTCCCTGTGGCGGAACGCGCGCGTCGACCTGCTGAAGCCCTACGACGGCCAGGACGCGGAGCCGGAACTGCGCGGCGCTTTCGCGGCGGCCCATCGGGATCTCACGGCGTTCTACGGGCAGACGGCGCAGTACGGCGATGCGGTGGTGAAGTGGCTGGTCCTCTGAGCCTCGGTGTGGCCGGGTGGCGGAGTGGCCGGGCGGCCGGGTGGCTGACCCACCGAGCCTCACCGCAGCGGAGTGGGCGGGTGGCCGGGTGGCCGGGTGGCTGACCCACTCACCCTTCAGACCATCAGCTCCGCCCCCGAGCCCGCCGCGACACCACCGCACGCAAAACCCGCCGCCCCTCCACCGACACCTCCAGCGCCCGCCGCAACCCCGCCGTGCCGTGCCCGGCGAGTACCTCCAGGACGGTGACCTGGCGGCGCAGTTCGGCGGCGACGAGCGGAGGCATGCCCTCCGTGCGGCCTGCGCGACGGGCGTCGAGCGGGGCGCCATCGGCGGCGGGGTCGAGGAGCCGGTGGATCTGGAGCGAGGCGACGGAGCAGGCGTCGGCCCACACCCGCACCTCGGCGGCGTCCGGCGTGGCGGGCGCGGCGTCGAGCATCCGGCGGGCGAGCACGGTGGCCTCGTCCTCGGCGGCGTTCTCCCCGCCCCCGAGTTTGCCGCGCGCGACCTCCAGACCCGCACCCCAGTCGCCGGTGTCGGCGAGGCTCGCCCACAGCGGTCTCAGGAGCTCGTCGTCACCGCCCAGCAGGGGCACGCACCGGTCCAAACAAGCCAACCCGCTGGCGGCCAGTCCGCGTTCGTCGGCCTGAGCGATCAGCTCCACCAGACTCATCCACGCCTCCCTCGCCTGCGGTTTCCCTGACGGAGTCCGCACTTCCCCTTACTGCGTGCGACGGCGCCGGAGTGTCACAGGGGCACCACGGCGAGTCGGTCGAGCAGCCGGAAGAACAGGTTTTCGGCCAACGAGTCGGGGTCCGCGGTCAGCACCTCCACCAACCGCTCGGCCGCCACGGCGTGCCCGGCCTCCTCGGCCCAGGAGACGGCCCGTTCGGCGGCGTCCCGCGGCTCCAGGAAGTAGTCCTCCAGCGTGAGGCCCTCTTTGTCGGCGCCGATGTACTTGGCCATCGCGGCCCGCGCCAGCCACGTCGTCCACGCCCCGCTCCGGGGCCCGGCCGCCTCCACGACCACACAGTCGCTGTCCATCACGTACCCGAAGAGCGCGGGCGCCCCGGTCTCCCGGGCCAGGGAGTTCATGGACCCGACGTCCCCCTCCCCGCTCGGGTACTCCCACACCTGCCATCCTCCGGACGCCTCCGCCCGCAGACTCAGCCCCTCGGCCCCCGCCAGCGCGTCCAACTCCCCGAGCGGCCGCTCACTGCGGCCCACGACGAAATACCCCCAGTAGCCCATTCCCGGCTCCCCCCGGCGTCTCGGCTGCGGCTCGGGGCCGAATACACCACAGTCGCACGGCAGTTCGCAGCCGTATCGGACAATCCGACCCTTCAGACGTGGACGAAGGCCGGCCCCCGCAGCCGCCGGCCCTCTCCTCAGGCAAAGACAGGGGCGGGCCCCTGCCGCACCTTCTCGTTCTGCATCCGTGTCAGCCGCAGTACGACGACGATGGCGAGGGCGGCGGCCACGATGTCGACGACGTCCGCGAAGAGCATCTGACCCGCCGCGTCCTGGATCTCCTCGGCGCTGTCGGCCTTGGTGTACGCGCGGGACGCGGCCCGTCCGGAGAGCAGCGAGATGACCCAGAACGTCCACCAGGTGTTGACGAGCCCGTGCGGCCGGGGCGCGCCCCAGGGGCCGCTGGCGTCCCAGATGTCCAGTGTGATCCGGCGCGGGTACCAGAGGTTGACGATCGGCACGATCCAGCCCCAGATCGCCCAGCTCCGCGTCTTGCTGTGGCCGTCCGGCCGGAACACCTCGGCGTTGACCCGCAGCCGATGGAACCAGCACAGGAACAGGACGGCGGTCGTGAGCAGCGCGGCCGTCTGGACGGTGCCGGCGACGGAGTAGAGCCGGTCCGCACGGTCGGCGCGGTCGCCGACCGCCGCGCCGCTCGCCAGGTCACCGGTCACGTCGCGCATGACGACGTCCGCCCAGACGGCGAACAGGTCGGTGGCGATCACGACACCGAGCCCCGCGACGGCGGCCCACCCGAGCCCGATCGGCGATCGCAGCCAGGCATGGGGTACGGCGTTGAGTTGGGTATGCGGATTTTCGATCATGGTGAGGCTGCCCCCCGGGTACTGAGAAAACGGAACGCCGCAACCCAGCCCTCCCCAGAGCCTCACGCACGGCAAGCGGAAGATACGGTTCACGGGCGCCGTAAGTCCACTCGTTACTCTCAGCCCAGTCGATCGGCCAGCGCCTTGAACTCCGTCCAGGACAGAGCCGGTTTCTCCGCGTCCCACAGCTTCTGGACCAGAGCCCTCAGCGGCAGCCGGACCCCGGCCGCGACCTGGTCCTGGGTCTGGGAGTTCGCGAGGTCGCACCAGACCGCGAAGTACCCGCCGCGGATCTGGTCGTCGTACTTCGCCGGGACCGCGAGCGTGCCGCGTACCACCCGGGGCGTCCACAGCTCGTAGATCCGCTGTCCCGTCGGATAGACGAAGTTGTTGGGCTGTCCGAGGACGTAGTACAGGAACTCGTCGTTGTAGTTGATCAGCTTGCGCCCCGCGCTCAGATACTCCACGGGCTGCCGTGCCCCGATCTCCTTGCCGGTCCAGTAGGCGACCTGGATGTCGGCGTCGGGCCGCACGGACGTACCCCGGAAGAAACCGTCGTTCCAGGCCAGCGGGGTCCTGTCGTGGGCGCGGACGGTGTCGGCGCGGTCGTTGAGCCACCCGGTGGTGAGGTCGGCGACAGTCCCGCCGGACCCGTACGCCTCCTTCGCGGCGGCGGCCAGCTGCGGGTACGACGCCTCCGGGTCGCTCACCACCAGCGCCTGGTACTCGTCGCCACCGAGGTGCCAGGGCACGCCCGGGAACAGGCCGGCGTACTCGTCGAGCAGATCGTCGACGATCTGGGCGGACCCGTCCTTGGAGATGTCGATCGCGCCGCGCGTGGCGACGCCGGAGACGTTGCGCAGTTGCAGTTCGGGGTGCGCGGCGAGCACGGCACCCAGGTGTCCGGGTGAGTCGATCTCGGGTACGACGGTGATGTGCCGCTGGGCGGCGAGCGCGACGATCTTCCGGACCTCGGCCTTGGTGAGGTGCTGGGCGGACACGATCTCGGGGTGCGAGTCGGACTCGATCCGGAACCCCTGGTCGTCGGAGAAGTGCAGTTGCAACTGGTTGAACTTCAGATCGCCCAGCTCCCGGACCCGGTCCTCGATCCAGCCCGCGGTGAAGTGCTTGCGCGCGATGTCGAGGGAGAACCCGCGCACCGCCTTGGCCGGCGCGTCCCGCACGACACCCTCCGGCGCCGTACCGCCGCCGTGCACTTCCTGCTTGAGGGTGCGGGTCCCGTAGAAGACCCCGGAGTCGGCAGGCCCGCTGATGCTGACCCGCCCACCGCGCACGGTCATGGTGTACGACTCCGGATCGCCCCCTTCGCCGTCGTCGAGCGCCAGCCGCAGGTCCCCGTCCTTGTCGTCCCCCCGCTCTCCCGCGTACGTCAGCCCCAGCTCACTCGCGATCAGCCGCCCCTCCCCGGCCAGTTCCGCGTCGCTCACCACGACCCGCGCGCCGCGCTGCGGCCGCCAGCCGGGGCCGCGCGCCGGGGTGTGGGCCTGGACGGCGGGAATCGTGCGCGGGGTTCGCGAGAGGGGGTAGGAGCGGGTGGGAGACGGGCTCGGTGTCTCCCGGGAAGCGCTGGGCGCGGCCGCCGAAGCCCCGACGGAGGACGTCGGCCGCGCGGATCCCGCGGGCCCCCCGCCACCGTCGTCCCCGGAGGTCCACAACCCGAGCCCCACCCCCGCGGCGACGGTCGCGGCCACCGCCGCGACGACGACCACCCGTGTCCTCATCTGCCGTGTCTGCCGTGCCTTCTCCGCCGACGGCCGGCGCCTGTGCTGGCTCACAAGGCCAACCTAGGCATGAGGAGTGGCCGGAAGTGTCCACCCGCCGTTCCGAAACTCTGCCGTTCGGGTGAAATTCGGTTGTCCGTCGGACACGTCGTGCCCACTCTCGATAACGTGACGCCACACCTCACACAGCTTCCCCTGCCGAAACACACGTGACGCCCACACACCTTCCCGGCCGAGTCGCCATACCGGCCCTGCCCGAGCAGACCCGCACCCCACGGTCGCCGAATCTGCTGGACGCCTTCAACACCGCGTCCCCCGAAGAAGCCCACCACCTCCTTCTCGCCTGCCTCCGCAGCCTCCGCTGGGCCCGCCGAGTGGCAGACCACCGCCCGTACCCGGACCTGGACTCCTTGCAGGCCGCGTCCGACGAGGCGGCGTACGACCTGTCCCCGGGCGACCTGTCGGAGGCCCTGGCGGGAGAAACGCTGCCGACTCTGCCGGACGGAATGTACGAGGCCGCTCATATGGCCCTGAGTGCGGCACACGCGGCATATGAGTCCAAGTTCGGCCATTCTTTCGTCATCTGCCTGGACGGACTGTCAGAGGGTGAAGCCCTGGACCACGTACTGGCAGGAATCCGGTCACGATTGACAAACGATCCGGAGGAGGAGCGGGTGGTGGCAGCGGAGGAACTGCGACGCCTTGCAAAAGGACGGTTGGTAGACGCAGTCAGGGGCGCGGGGAACTGCGCGACCAGCCACAACGACCCCGCACCCGGCAAATAACGGGACACCCCACCCCATTAGCCGCACCACTCACCCATCCGCGTGCCACTTTGATCACACCGACAGGCCCCGCGTAAGCCAAACTCCGCTGCATCGATAACATGCTGGGGGCCGGTGGACCGTACCCGGCCGGGCCAGACCGACAGCACAAGCCGGCGGCCCCAATCCCCGCTCCCGGAGGGACTTCCGTGCCGGCTGGAACGCTGTACCGCGGCCGGGAAGGAATGTGGTCCTGGGTGGCTCATCGAGTCACCGGCGTCCTCATCTTCTTCTTCCTGTTCGTTCACGTGCTGGACACCGCTCTCGTCCGTGTCTCCCCCGAGGACTACGACAGGGTCGTAGCCACTTACAAGACTCCGCTCGTCGCGTGTCTGGAGTACGGCCTCGTCGCCGCCGTCCTCTTCCACGCGCTCAACGGCCTGCGCGTCATCGCCGTCGACTTCTGGTCGAAGGGCCCGCGCTACCAGAAGCAGATGCTCTGGTCGGTCGTAGGCCTGTGGGTCGTGCTGATGATCGGGGCGATCTACCCCGTCCTCGGTCACGCCGCTCGTGAACTGTTCGGGAGCTGACGCGCATGTCTATTACCGAGAAGACCGCGTCCGGAATCGGCCCCGTCGAGGGTGAGTCCCTCTACGACGTCGACAACCCGGCCCCCCTCATCGAGGCCCCGCGCAAGCGCACCAAGAAGACCCCCCGGTCCACCCGGGGCAACTTCGAGATGGCCGCCTGGCTGTTCATGCGTCTGTCCGGCATCGTGCTGGTCGTCCTGGTCCTCGGCCACCTGCTGATCCAGCTGGTGCTCGACGGCGGCGTCTCCAAGATCGGCTTCGCCTTCGTGGCCGGCCGCTGGGCGTCCCCGTTCTGGCAGGTCTGGGACCTGCTGATGCTGTGGCTCGCGATGCTGCACGGCGCCAACGGCCTGCGCACGGTCATCAACGACTACGCGGAGCGCGCGAACACCCGGCTCTGGCTGAAGGGCCTGCTCTACACCGCCACGGTGTTCACCATTCTGCTGGGCACGCTGGTGATCTTCACCTTCGACCCGAACATCCGCTAGGCACGGGGCTGAGGAATTCCTGATGAAGATCCACAAGTACGACACCGTCATCGTCGGCGCGGGCGGCGCCGGCATGCGCGCCGCGATCGAGTCGACGAAGCGCAGCCGTACCGCCGTGCTGACGAAGCTCTACCCCACCCGCTCCCACACGGGCGCCGCGCAGGGCGGCATGGCCGCCGCGCTGGCCAACGTGGAGGAGGACAACTGGGAGTGGCACACCTTCGACACGGTCAAGGGCGGTGACTACCTGGTCGACCAGGACGCCGCCGAGATCCTGGCGAAGGAGGCCATCGACGCCGTCCTCGACCTGGAGAAGATGGGCCTGCCGTTCAACCGGACGCCCGACGGGACGATCGACCAGCGCCGCTTCGGCGGTCACTCCCGCAACCACGGCGAGGCCCCGGTCCGCCGGTCCTGCTACGCCGCGGACCGCACCGGCCACATGATCCTCCAGACGCTGTACCAGAACTGCGTCAAGGAGGGTGTGGAGTTCTTCAACGAGTTCTACGTCCTGGACCAGCTGCTCATCGAGGTCGACGGCGTCAAGCGGTCGGCGGGCGTCGTGGCCTACGAGCTCGCGACCGGTGAGATCCACATCTTCCAGGCGAAGGCCGTGATCTACGCCTCCGGCGGCACCGGCAAGTTCTTCAAGGTGACGTCGAACGCGCACACGCTGACCGGTGACGGCCAGGCGGCGGTCTACCGTCGCGGTCTGCCGCTGGAGGACATGGAGTTCTTCCAGTTCCACCCGACCGGCATCTGGCGCATGGGCATCCTGCTGACGGAGGGCGCCCGTGGTGAGGGCGGCATCCTCCGCAACAAGGACGGCGAGCGCTTCATGGAGAAGTACGCGCCGGTCATGAAGGACCTCGCGTCCCGTGACGTCGTGTCCCGCTCCATCTACACGGAGATCCGTGAGGGCCGCGGCTGCGGTCCCGAGGGCGACCACGTCTACCTCGACCTCACCCACCTCCCGCCGGAGCAGCTGGACGCGAAGCTCCCGGACATCACGGAGTTCGCGCGCACCTACCTGGGCATCGAGCCGTACACGGACCCGATCCCGATCCAGCCCACCGCTCACTACGCCATGGGCGGCATCCCGACGAACGTCGAGGGTGAGGTCCTGTCGGACAACACCACGGTGGTCCCGGGCCTGTACGCGGCCGGCGAGGTGGCCTGTGTGTCGGTCCACGGCGCCAACCGTCTGGGCACGAACTCGCTCCTGGACATCAACGTGTTCGGCCGTCGGGCCGGTATCGCGGCGGCGGAGTACAGCCAGACGGCGGACTTCGTCGAGCTGCCGGAGGACCCGGCCTCGCTCGTCGTCGAGCAGGTCGAGCGGCTGCGCTCGTCGACGGGCACCGAGCGCGTGTCGGTGATCCGTCGTGAGCTGCAGGAGGCCATGGACGCCAACGTCATGGTGTTCCGCACCGAGCAGACGATCAAGACGGCGGTCGAGAAGATCGCGGAGCTGCGCGAGCGCTACCGGAACGTCTCGATCCAGGACAAGGGCAAGCGGTTCAACACGGACCTGCTGGAGGCCATCGAGCTGGGCAACCTGCTCGACCTCGCCGAGGTCATGGCGGTCTCGGCCCTGGCCCGCAAGGAGTCCCGCGGCGGTCACTACCGCGAGGACTACCCCAACCGCGACGACGTCAACTTCATGCGCCACACCATGGCGTACCGCGAGGTGGGCGACGACGGCGCCGAGTCGATCCGGCTCGACTACAAGCCGGTCGTCCAGACCCGCTACCAGCCGATGGAGCGTAAGTACTGATGGCAACCCCTGTTCTGGACAAGGTCGAGGCGGAGTCCGCGGCCTCTCCCTACATCACGGTCACGTTCCGCGTCCGTCGCTTCAACCCGGAGATCTCGGCCGAGGCGACCTGGGAAGACTTCCAGCTGGAGATCGACCCCAAGGAGCGCGTCCTCGACGGCCTCCACAAGATCAAGTGGGACCTGGACGGCACGCTCACCTTCCGCCGCTCCTGCGCCCACGGCATCTGCGGCTCGGACGCGATGCGGATCAACGGCAAGAACCGCCTTGCCTGCAAGACGCTGATCAAGGACATCAACCCCGAGAAGCCGATCACGGTCGAGCCCATCAAGGGCCTCACGGTCCTGAAGGACCTCGTGGTCGACATGGAGCCGTTCTTCCAGGCGTACCGCGACGTCATGCCCTTCCTCATCACGAAGGACACGAACGAGCCGACGCGTGAGCGCCTCCAGACCGCCGAGGACCGCGAGCGCTTCGACGACACGACCAAGTGCATTCTGTGCGCGGCGTGCACGTCGTCGTGCCCGGTCTTCTGGAACGACGGCCAGTACTTCGGTCCTGCCGCCATCGTCAACGCCCACCGCTTCATCTTCGACTCGCGCGACGAGGCCGGGGAGCAGCGGCTGGAGATCCTCAACGACCGTGACGGTGTGTGGCGCTGCCGCACCACCTTCAACTGCACGGACGCGTGCCCGCGTGGCATCGAGGTCACGAAGGCGATCGCCGAGGTGAAGAAGGCGCTGATCACGCGCCGGTTCTGAGGTCGTCGGCGGTACGGCTTTCCGTACTTTGCGTACGGCTGTGAGGGCCCCGTTTCCGTTGGGAGCGGGGCCTTCTGGCGTGCGGACACCCGTTTGGCTGAACGTGATCGTTAAGGACATACCGGTGGTGGTCGGCCTACGATGATGGTCTCGACACCAGCCCCCAGGAGGCACCTGATGTCCGCAGCAGCTGTTGAGCGGCCGCATGAGGACCGTCCGTTGATCACGGAGGCGAACCGGATCATGGATCGCCTCCCGGGCTACCGCGTCGAGATCATCGGAGGCCAGATCCTCGTGTCCCCGCCGCCGGACGGCCCTCACGCCGAGAGCTTGACCGACCTTGTGCTGCCCTTCGCGACTTCCGGTCTCCACGGGACTGAGTCGAAGGTGCTCCAAGGCGCCGGCCTATGGCTACCGACTGGAACCGAGGACTACGCGATCCCCGACCTTTCGGTGGTCGACGCCGACTACCGGGATCACTACGTCGAGAACAACTGCTACGACCCCCTCTGCTTCCGCCTTGTCCTCGAGGTCACCTCCAGCAACTATCGGACCGACCTGCGAGACAAGGTGAAGGCGTACGGAGCTGCCAAGATCCCGGTCTATGTGATCATCGACCGCAAGCATCAGCGCCTCCACGTCCTGACCGACCCCACCGGGAACGATTACGAGAGCCACCGCCCGCACTCCCCCGGCGAGATAGTCACCCTGCCCAAATCCATCGGCGCCGAGGTCACCCTGGACGTGGCGGAGATCCTGAAGGCAGGCCAGCCGAAGAGCGACTGAGATCCAGCCAACTCCCCTGTGACACCTGTGAGTTGTGTGACTCCAGTTGCACACTGACCCCATGCCCTTCCTGAAGAAGGCCGCCGCCTCCCTCTCCGCCGCAGCGGCCGTACTCCTCGCGATCCCCGCCTCCTCCTCGGCGGCCCCCACCCCGCACGGCACCCTCGCCCGGGAGAGCTTCGACCGTCTCCCCCTGGGCCCGGTGACGAAGGGCCACGGCTGGACCACCGACACCGCCGACGGCACCCTGACGGTCGCCCCCAGCAGCACGGGCCACGGCCGTGAGCTCCGGATCCACACCGAGGGCAACGGTCGCGCCTTCCTCGTCTTCCCCGACCTGGCTGCCCCCGGCAACAGCTACTGGGCCCGTCTGCGCATCCGGGTGGACGCCTTCCCGACCGCCCCGGACTGGGCGCACTGGACGATCGCCGAGGCGTCCGGATCCGACTCCCCCACACTCGTCCGGCCGCTCGGCGGGCAGTACGCCCCCACCGACCAGCGCAACTTCTGGGGCGTCGGCTCCGACCTCGGGCCCACTGGCGACTGGACGTCGTGGAAGACCTCCGCACCGGCGGTGGGCGGCGCGTGGCAGTGCGTCGAGTTCCATCTGGACGCGACGGACAACCAGGTCACGATCTATTTCGACGGCGTCGAGCAGTCCGACCTGACCGTGTCCACGAAGGAACACGGCGGCACGGCCGACGACTTCCTCTTCCCGGCCTTCGACAAGCTGAAGCTCGGCTGGCAGCTCTACCAGGGCGACCCGACCCCGTCCTCGTACGACATCCGTCTCGACGACATCGCCGTGACCACGCGTCGGGCGGGTGGCTGCGGAGCCTGAGGCGGTGCCTTCGCCGCGCAGGTCGGCCAGGTCTGCGCGACACAGCCGGTCCAGGACGCCGCTCCACAGACCGGTCCAGTTGCCGCTGTTGACGACGGCGGCCTTGAGCAGGTCATGGGCGAGCGCCTCCGGCCGCCCGTCGGCGGAGCGATTGCGGATCAGGTCCTTGTACGTCTGGACGTTGCCTGCATCATCCACCCACCAGGGCGACGAGCTTCAGGAACGTGACCTCGGTGCCGAGCGCCAGCTCGATCTCCTCGTCGGGTTCGGTGACCTGACGGTCGCCGACGAGCACCAGGAAGCCGTTGCCCGCGAAGGCCTTGAGCGCCAGCTCGGTCTGCTTCTCGGGGTCTATCCGGCGGGGCGTGCGCAGGGCGTAGCCGTTCAGCACGCGCTCCGTGTCCTCGGGCTGGACCAGGCCCTGGAAGACCTCCGGCGTACGGGCGTTGTACTCGGCGACCTCCTGGAAGACCCGGCGCCGGATCAACTCCCGCACGCCGAGCCGCTCCTCGGCGATCTCCAGCCCCCAGCCGTCGCTACGGCTCCCGCTTGTCGTCTCGTCGACGAACCTCACGATTCCCATGCCGCCGACAGTACGACCCGCCACTGACAACGGGCCGGGCGTCACCGCAGGGCGGGCCTGCTCCACTCCCGCGCCCCCGCGGCCCGCATCAGCGCGAGGGCCGCCTCCGGTTCCCCGGAGACCAGCGGATGCACCAGTTCGACGTAACGGACCTGCCCGGCCAGCGACTTCCTCAGCTGCCGCAGGCTGCGGGCGCCGAAGGAGACCCGGCTGTCGGCCACTCCCGCGGCGAGCGCCAGCTTGCCGATGGCGACCTTGCACTCGGTCAGCCCCGTCTCGCGGCAGGCGTGTGTCTCGACGTCGCCGTCCCACAGGCCGAGGACGATCCGGTACCGCACGCCGGAGCCCGTGTAGGTCGCGACGGCGAGGTGCCGGTCCTGCTCCCCCTCGCCGGGGCCGCTCAGGCCCAGCCTCTCGGCGACGTCCGTGAAAGCCACTCGGACTTCGTCGAGGAAGGCCTCTGTTCCCGGAACCATTCCCGCCCCCTTTGCCACGCGGCTCTGAAGACGGCTCAGCGTACCGACGCGAGGACCTCCGTCTCGGCCCAATGAGTGACCCCGCGGAAAGCCCGCGGGGTATCCGTCGGCCCCGCACCTAATCTGATGGCATGTCAGATGAAGAGTCGTACGAGCTGCTCGGTTTCGACAACGTCCTGCTGCCCGTGGGTGACCTCGGCGAGGCCGTCGGCTTCTACGAGCGCGCCGGGTTCGCGGTGGCGGCCCGGCTCGACGAGGCAGGGATCGCGGTGCTGAAGGCCGGGGGCGAGACGCCGGGGCTCCTGCTCCGGCAGGAGGAGGGGATCGGGCACCGTCCGCCGCCGTGGCCCTCCCCGCGCGTGTGGCTGGAGGTGCCGAACGCGCGCGTGGCGGCACGGGAGCTGCGCAAGGCGGACCTCGCACTGCTCGACGGGCCCTTCTCCACGGCGACCGGCTGGACCGTCGAGATCGCCGATCCGTGGGGCAACGTCCTCGGGTTCACGGACTACACCAAGCGGCCGGAGCTGGGACGCCGCCCCTGATCGCACCCGCGCCACTGGTTAGGCTCTTCGTCGTGCCCGCGAACAACGAAGAGGGCGGTACGCCCAGCAAGTCCGAGCAGACCCGCGCCCTGATCCTGGAGACGGCCATGCGGCTGTTCCAGGAGCGCGGCTACGACAAGACGACGATGCGGGCCATCGCCAACGAGGCCGGGGTCTCCGTCGGGAACGCCTACTACTACTTCGAGGGCAAGGAGCACCTGATCCAGGGCTTCTACGACCGGATCGCCGCCGAGCACCAGGTGGCGGTCCGGGAGGTCCTGGAGCGGGAGAGCGACCTGGAGGCGCGGCTCGCCGGTGTGCTGCGGGCGTGGCTGGACATCGCCACGCCGTACCACGAGTTCGCGGTGCAGTTCTTCAAGAACGCCGCCGACCCGGACAGCCCGCTCAGCCCGTTCTCCCCCGAGTCGGAGCACGCGCGCGTGGAGGCCGTCAGCGTCCACCGCGACGTGCTGGCCGGTACGAAGACCAAGGTGCCTGAGGATCTGCGGGATGTGCTGCCCGAGTTGATGTGGCTCTCGCAGATGGGGCTCGTGCTCTATTGGATCTTCGACCGGACCGAGGGGCGCGAGCGGAGCTACCGGCTCGCCGAGCGCGGCGCCCGGCTCACCGCGCGCGGTGTCGCCCTCGCCAGGTTCCGGGTGCTGCGGCCGCTCGTGCGCGAGGTGCACGAGCTGTTCACGGACTTCCTGCCGGGGATGACGAGGATGATGCCCGACCCCGGCAGGAAGCCCTAGGAACCGCGTCAGTTCACCGCGTCCAGCTCCCCCTCGGCCAGCTCCACGTCGTACACGAGCGGCCCTTCGCCCACGACCACCTGACCCGCACGCGAGCCGTGCGAGGGCGCCGAGGCCGACAGCAGATACGTGCCCGGGGCGGGCACCGACACGATGTACGAGCCGTCCGCCAGGGACACCACCCGGTCCAGCCGGCGACCGCCCCTCGACAGGAGCGTCACCGCCGCCCCCGCGACCGGCTCGCCGTCGGTGTCCCGGACGAAGCCGTGGACGACGGACGCCGGACCGTCGTCCTGCACGGGAGCCTCCGCGACGGCCTCTTCCCTGGGCTCCACCGCCAGATGCGGCAGCCGCCTCTCCAGCCCGTCCGGCAGCCACCAGTTGGACGTGCCGAGCAGGTGCATCGCGGCCGGCACCAGCGCCGTACGCAGGATGAACGCGTCCAGGGCGACCGCGGCCGCGAGGCCGATGCCCGCCATCGCGCCCTCCATGTCACCGCTGAGGACGAACGCGGAGAACACGCAGATCATGATCAGGGCAGCGCAGTTGATGACCCGGCTGGTCTCGGCCAGGCCCACCCGGACCGCGCGCGCGTTGTCCTTCGTGTGCACCCACTCCTCGTGCATCCGGCTCACCAGGAACACCTGGTAGTCCATCGAGAGGCCGAAGAGCAGGGAGAGCATGATGACCGGCAGGAACGCCGTGATCGGACCCTCCTTGCCGATACCGATGAGCTCCGTCCCCCAGCCCCACTGGAAGATCGCCACCAGGACGCCGAAGGACGCGGCCGCCGCGATCAGGTTCATCAGGGCGGCGGTCAGCGGGACCACCAGCGAGCGGAACGCGACGAGCAGCAGCAGGAAGCCCAGCGAGATGATCGCCGCGACGAAGTACGGCAGCCGCTCGCCGGTCACGGCCGCGAAGTCCTTGAAGACGGCCGTGACACCGCCGACGTGGGCCTCGGCGCCGGAGGCGGGGATCACGTCGTCGCGCAGCCGGTCGATGAGCTGGTCGGTCTTCTCCGACTGCGGTGAGGTCGTCGGGACGACCTGGATCAGCGTGACCCCGTTCGCGGGCGGTACGGCGGCCACCTGAGCCACGCCCTCGGTGGCCTCGATACGGGAGACCAGCCCCTGGGCGTCGCCTTCGGAGACGACCACCTGGAGCGGGCCGTTGAAGCCGGGCCCGAAGCCCTCGGCGAGCAGGTCGTAGGCCTGCCGGGTCGTCGTCGACTCCTGGTGGTTGCCCTGGTCGGTGGCGCCGAGCCGGATGGAGAGCACGGGCAGCGCCAGGATCACCATGACCACGAGGGCCAGCCCGGCGACCGCGCGCGGGCGCTTCTGGACGTACGACGACCAGCGCGCCGCGAGGCCGCTCGTGAGCTCCGGCTCCGGTCCCGTGGCGGCGAGCCTGCGCCGCTGGCGGCGGCTGAGGACGCGCATGCCGAGGAGGCCGAGGAGCGCGGGCAGCAGGGTGACCGCGGCCAGCACGCTCAGCACCACCGTCAGCGAGGTCGCGATGACCACGCCGTCCAGGAACCGCATGTTCATCACGAGCATGCCGGCGAGCGCGATGCACACCGTGCCGCCCGCGAACAGCACCGCGCGCCCGGAGGTGTTGAGCGCGACGACCGCCGACTCCTCGGGCTTCATGCCGCGCAGGATGCCGCGGCGGTGCCGGGTCACGATGAACAGGGCGTAGTCGATGCCGACGCCGAGACCGATCAGCGAGCCGAGCAGCGGGGCGACTTCGGGCACGTCGGTGACATGGCTGAGCAGCGAGGTGGCCATCAGGCCGGTGCCGAGGGCCGCGATGGCGACCACCAGGGGCAGCAGCATCGCGAAGAGCGAGCCGAAGGCCAGGAAGAGCACGACCGCCGCGGCGACGATGCCGACCATCTCGGCGATGCCGGTCGGCGGCTCCTGCGTCCGGGTGATCGCCTGGCCGCCCAACTCGACCTGGAGTCCGTCGCGTTCGGCCGCCCGTGCGGTGTCGACGACGTCCTCGACGAGTTCCTTGGGCACGGCGTTGGCCTGCTCGACGAAGGTGACCTGGGCGTAGGCGATCCGCCCGCTCTCACTGATCTGCGCCGCGCCGCCGGCCGCGTAGGGGTCGGTGACCTCGCCGACCCCCTTCATCGCGCCGATCTCTTTCAGCGCGGGCTCGATCCGGGACCGTACGGACTCGTCCCGTACCGACCCTTCCTCGACCTTCCACACCACCGTGTCGGTGTCGCCCGCGCTCTGCGGGAAGGCCTTCTCCATCAGGTCGTACGCGCGCGTGGAGTCCGTGTTCGGGAGCGAGAACGTGTTCGCGTAGTCCGTGCCCGCGGCGGAACCCGCGAAGCCCACACCGAACACCGTCCCCACCCACAGCAACAGGACCACCAGCCGGTGCCGATAGCACCACCGTGCCAATGCCGCCACGATCAACGCTCCCTCTTTGTCGGTCGGTTGGTCCCCCAGGTCCTGGGCAACAGGATTGGCGCCGGCCCGCGCGCGTGGACACCGGTTACGACCGACTCTCAAGGAACTCCAAAGCACCCGACCGGCCCGGCTGTCAGTGGCTGCGCCGATACTGGGGGCATGACGACGGCCCCAGGCACCGTGCTGGTGGTGGAGGACGAGGAGAGCATCGCGGACGTCCTCGCCATCGCCCTGCGCTACCACCGGTTCGAGGTGATGATCGCGGGCACCGTCCGCGAGGCCCTGGCGCTCACCGAGCGCACCCGGCCCGACGTCGCGCTGCTCGACGTCATGCTCCCCGACGGCGACGGACGCGCCCTGGGACGCCGACTGCGCGCCGAGCGCCCCGACATGGCGCTGGTGTTCCTCACCGCACGCGACTCGCCCGGCGAGATCGTCGGCGCCCTCGGCTTCGGCGACGACTACATCACCAAGCCGTTCAACATCGACGAGGTCATCGCCCGTGTCACCGCGGTACTGCGACGCACGCGCCACGCCGACGTGCTGCCGCAGCGGCCGCCGTTGACGTACGGCGATCTGGAGCTGGACGAGACGACGTACAGCGTCCACCGCGCGGGAGGGACCGTCGAGCTCACCCCCACCGAGTACGCGCTGCTGCGCTTCCTGGTGCGCAACGGCGGGCGGATCGTGCCGAAGGAGCAACTCCTGCGCCACGTCTGGCAGTACGAGCACACCCCGCCCGAGTCGACGATCGTGGAGACCTACATCAGCTATCTGCGGCGCAAGCTGGACGCGCTGGGGCCGCCGGTCATCACGACCCGGCGCGGCGTGGGATACGGGCTCGCATGAGGTTTCCGCGCACCCTGTCCCGGCACTCGCTGCGCGCCCGGCTCACGCTGGCGAACGTGGCGCTGCTGGCGCTCGGCATCGTCGCGGCGACCGCGGTGAGCGTGATGGGCATGCGGTACTACCTGCTCGACCAGATCGACGGCGAACTCGACCAGACGCGAAAGTCGTTGGGCGGTTCCCATCTCACGCTGGAGATGATCGAGGGGCTCACCGACCTGGCGATCGTGCGCGAGCAGTTCATGCGGCAGAGCGTGGAGGAGACCCGGCCCGACGAGCTCCTCACACTCGTCGACGAGCGGGGCGGCACGCTCTCCCTGGCCGGATACACGCCGAGCGACGTCCAGCGGGACTTCGCGAGCGCCGTGGGTGATCCGCGCGTGCTGGCCACCGACACCGAACCGCACGACATCCGGGTGGGCGGCGACGCCTACCGGGCGACCGCGACCCGCCTCGCCGACGGCACGTACGTCCTGCTGGCCACCTCCACCGAGGCCGTCCACAGAGGTGTCGGCAAGGCCGTCAAGCTCGATCTCGCCATAGGCACCCTGCTGCTGGCGCTGCTGGCCTGTCTGACGATGTTCAGCGTGCGGCGCCGGATGCGGCCGCTGGAGGACATGGTGGAGACCTCGTCGGCGATCGCCGAGGGGGATCTGACCCGGCGGGTGCCGTCCAGCCGGGAGGCCACGCTGGAGGTCGAGCAGCTGCGCGTCGCCCTCAACTCCATGCTCCAGCAGGTGGAGTCGGCGTACCGCACGCGCGAGCGCAGCGCGTCCCAGCTGCGCCGGTTCGTCGCCGACGCCTCGCACGAGCTGCGCACCCCGCTGGCCGCGATACGCGGCTACCTCCAGCTGTACGACAAGGGCATGCTGCGGGAGGAGGCCGAGCGCAAGCGGGCCTGGGCGCGGGTGATGGCGGAGGCGGACCGGATGGGGCGGCTGGTGGACGAGCTGCTCACGCTCGCCCGCCTGGACCAACAGCCCGAACTGCGGTTCCGCAATGTCGATCTGAGCCGTCTGGTGCGGGACGCCGCCGAGGACCTGCGGGTGCAGCAGCCGGACCGGCCCGTCAGCGTCGGCGCCGAGGGCGCGCTGCTGGTGCACGCCGACGAGTCGGGGCTGCGGCAGGTGCTGGGCAACCTGGTGGGCAATGTGCGCACCCACACGCCCGCCGACGTGCCGGTGCGGCTCGGGGTGGAGCGGGCGGACGGGGTCGTACGGCTGTGTGTCGCGGACGAGGGTCCCGGGCTCTGCGACGAGGACGCGGCGCGTATCTTCGACCGGTTCTTCCGGGCCGGCGGGGGCGCGGGGAGCGGGCTCGGCATGGCGATCGTGCAGGGGGTCGTGCAGGCGCACGGCGGGCGGGTGGCGGTGCGGACGGCTCCCGGCGAGGGGCTGGCGGTGACGGTCATCCTGCCGGCGCGGACGTAGTCAGGTGTTCGCCGGTACCAGGGCCCATACGGTCTTGCCGTGCCGCCCTCTGCTCCACACGCCCCACGCGGCGGCGATGTTCTCCACCATGTGCAGCCCGCGGCCGGTCTCCTCCCACTCCCCGACGACTCTGAGCCGAGGCTCCAGCTGCCCTTCGTCGGACACCTCTATGAGGCAGGAGCCGTCGGCGAGCGCGGTCACCGCCACCTCGAACTCGCGTTCCAGCAAGGGCCCGTGGCGTACGACGTTCGTCGCCAGCTCGGACACCAGCAGTACGGCGTCCGCCAGCGCCGGATCGTCGGTCCCGTGCCCCCAGTCGGCCAGATGGTCCCGTACCCGGCGCCGGGCGAGACCGACGGAAGCCGGATGCCGGGGCAGCCGGAAGGAGTTGCGTCTCAACACGTTTGCTCCTCACCCCGCGCACACCTCCGTCACATGGTGCTGCGTAGGGCTGCTACCCCGCGTCACTCCGGCGAATGTCAATGCCGCGAGATCGCGTCAGATCCAGTTGAGCCGCCAGAGCCGGAAGACACCGGTGCCGTCCGAAAGATACTGGCCACCGCCGACGTCCTCGCTGGTCACCACGTACTCCTTGGCCTGCCAGAGCGGAATGACCGGAACATCTCGGGCGACGGCGTCCTGCAGCGATCGGAAGTCGTCCGTGGCGGCACCGCGGTCCTCGAACCGCTGACTGGCCTGAATCAGACCGTCGACCTGGGCGCTGCTGTACCCGGTGCTCATGGTTCCGTCGGTGCCGACGAGCGGGCCGCCGTAGGTGTCCGGGTCGGGGTAGTCCGCGACCCAGCCGACCGCGTACGCGTCGAGCTTGCCGCCGACCCAGCGCTTCTGGAAGTCGGTCCACTCGTAGCCCTTGACGGTCACCTTGAACAGACCGCTCGCCTCCAGCTGCCGCTTGAGCTCCTTCGCCTCCCCGGCGGCGGAGGCGCGACCGATGCCGTAGCCGTAGGTGAAGCGGACCGGCAGGCTCACTCCGGCCTCGGTGAGCAGGGCGCGGGCCTTGTCGGCGCTCTGTTTCGGGTAGGCGTCGAAGAACGCCGTGGTGTGGCCGGTGATGCCCGTCGGGATGAGCGAGTACAGCGGGTCGACGGTCCCCTCGTACACCGTGGCCGCCAGCCGCTCACGGTCGATCAGCCAGGCCATCGCCTGACGGACCTTGGTGTCGCGCAGCGGCGAGGAGGCTCGGGTGTTGAGGTAGAGGTTGCGGACCTCGGAGCTGTCGGCCTCGGAGACCCGCATGCTCGGGTCGCTCGGGTTCAGCTCGGCGAGCGTCTTCGGCGGCAGCTGCCGGGTGGCGGCGTCGACCTGCTTCTTCTCCCAGGCGCTGTTGAGGGCGTCGGCGTCCTTGTAGTAGCGCAGCTCGACGGGGCGTCCGGCGCTCTCGACCGCGCCCTCGTAGCGCCCGTTGGGCGAGAGGTCCGCCTTCGTGTTCTTCGTATACGCCGTCAGTTCGTACGGGCCGGTGCCGTCCACGCCGTTGTCGGTGCGCAGGCCATTGGCCGGGTACTTGGTGCGGTCGACGATCGAGCCGGCTCCGGTGGCCACCTTGAACGGGAAGGTGGCGTCCGCGGAGGACAGATGGAAGGTGACGGTCAGGCCGCTCACGGACACCGACTTGAGGGTGTCGAGCAGCGCGGAGGGGCCGACGTCCGACTTGATCTTCTTGACGCGGTCGAAGGAGTACTTCACGTCCTCGCCGGTCATCGCGCGCCCGCTCGGGAAGGCGAGCCCCTCCCGCAGCGTGCACCGGTAGGTGCGCAGATCGCTGCCGTCGAACTCACAGCTCTTCGCCGCGTCGGGCACCGGCTTCGCGCCGCCCGCCTCGAAGGTCAGCAAGGACTGGAAGACGTTGCTGAACAGGGCCCAGGACCCGGCGTCGTAGGCGCCGGCCGGGTCGAGGGACGTGACGACGTCCGACGTGCCCACCTTGATGGTCTTGCCCGAATCCTCCTGCGACGGCATCAGCTGCCAGCCGCCCACTCCGACGGCCGCCAACACCAGCAGCGTCGCGAGAATCCGTATGCGAACCGATCGCATCGGTGCCCTCCCCGGGCCCCCACGGCCCCAAGCGCAAAAACGCCGCCTCCCCTGGCGGCGCGGCTCACCTAACCACACGCGTTTCAGGTGGGGGAAGAGGGATCTTGAGAGTTGAGAAAGTCATTGCCGCAAGGTGTTACCGCCCCGTTTCACAGGGCCGTCACAGAGTCCGCCCGCGAGGGTCGCCGGACCTGCTCCTCAGGCCTTCTTCGACGCCAGTTCGATCACCGTGATGTCCGACGGGGCGCCCACCCTGGTCGGCGGACCCCAGGCGCCGGCGCCGCGGCTGACGTAGAGCTGGGTGTCGCCGTAACGTTCCAGCCCCGCGACGGTCGGGTTCGCGAGCTCGGCGACGAAGTTGCCGGGCCAGAGCTGGCCGCCGTGGGTGTGGCCGGAGAGCTGGAGGTCCACCCCGTGGTCGACGGCGTCGTGGATCTGGATCGGCTGGTGGGCGAGGAGCACGCACGCGCGTGCCCTGTCTCGGTCGCCGAGCGCCTTGGCGAAGTCAGGGCCCTGCCCCTCGCTCTCGCCCGCGATGTCATTGACGCCGGCGAGGTCGAAGTACGGCAGTTCCGTACGGTCGTTCTCCAGCGGGCGCATCCCGAGCCGCCGTACCTCCCGCACCCACTGCTCGGCGCCGGAGAAGTACTCGTGGTTGCCGGTGACGAAGAACGTGCCGTGCTTCGCCTGGAGTCGGGCCAGGGGCGCCGCCGCGGGACCGAGGTCCTTCACGCTGCCGTCCACCAGGTCGCCGACGACCGCGATCAGGTCGGGCTGCGTGGAGTTGATCGTGTCGACGACCGTCCGCGCGAAGCCGCGGCCGAGGACCGGACCGAGATGGATGTCGCTGACCACGGCGATGCGGTAACCGTGCGCCGCGCGCGGCAGCTTGGCCAGCGGCACGGTGACCCGCTTGACCTTCGGGCCGCGCAGGACGCCGTACGTGCCGTACCCGACGGTCCCGAGCGCCGCGGCGGCCGCGGCACCGGCGGCGACACGGGAGACGAAGAGACGGCGGGAGGGAAGCGGCGTTCCCGAGGCGGCGTCAGGGGCGGCTTCCGGGCCTGTTTCCGGGCCTTCCTCCGGGGCGGCTTCCGCGGGTGTCGGCTGCGGCTCGGCCTCCCGCGACTCCTCGGGCGGCGCGCCCGCCGGTACGGATTCCGGCTGCGGTACGGGTTCCGGCCGCGGCAGGGCGACCTCGGCGGGCGCCCGTCGCCGGTCGCGCCGTTCGAGGAAACGTCGCAGCAGGGGTCGTACGACCTCACCCACCACCACACCGAGCAGCAGGTAGATCGACAGCGCGAGCCACAGGAAACCGGGCCACGCCAGCGCGCGCTGCAACCAGAAGGGCGCGCCGGTGCGCTCGGCCACGAGGGCGCCGACCGCCATCAGCCAGCCGCCGGCGATCAGCGCGGCACCCGCGCGGCGCACCCAGCCGGGGCGCTCGGTCGTGTCGCGGAACAACCGGCGCCACACGTACCAGTTGCCCGTCACCAGGACGCCCAGGGCGAGCAGCGCGAAGACGATGACCACGGAGTCGTATCCCTCAGTTCTCTTCTATGACGTCTGGCGCAGTGCGCGCACTGCGCGCAACCCGATGGCCCCGACGACCGTCCCCAATACGAAGGAAACGACGGCGAGCAGCAGGTGCACCCAGAAGTAAGCGGTCGGGTCGCCCGCGTCGTCGAACGCGAGCCCGCTGCCGTCCTTGACGAGATTCTTGACGAAAGTGATCCAGATGATCCAGCTCCACACCCCGAAGGCGAGCAGGAACCAGGAGACGGGGCGGCTGAGCTTCATACGCCCAGTATCTCCGCCGGGTGTCCGGTTCCGCGTCCGGGGTGGGGCGGGCGGCGGGACTTCCCGGCCCACGGCATGTACGTTTCCGACCGTGTCCGCACCTCAGAAGACCGCCAGGCGCTCCCTGCTGGTCACTTCCGCCGCCCTGACGTCCTTCGCACTGGCCGCCGCGCCCGCCTTCGCGGCCCCCGGTCCGACGCCGTCGAGCTCGGCTTCGTCCTCGGCGTCGGCCTCGACCAGTCCGTCGGCCACTCCCCCCGCGAACATGTCGACCGTCGGCGGTGCCCGGCTCGGGCAGGCCGGGACGCAGGTCAATCTGGCGAGCGGGGTGCCGGTGCTGCCGAAGGACATCAGCGCGCGGTCGTGGATCGTGGCCGACGCGGAGTCCGGCGAGGTGCTGGCCGCGCACAACGCGCACTGGCGGCTGGCCCCGGCGAGCACCCTGAAGATGCTGTTCGCCGACACGCTCCTGCCGAAGTTCCCCGGTACCACCGAGCACAAGGTCGTCCCCTCGGACCTGGCGGACGTCGGCGCCGGCTCCAGCATGGTCGGGATAAAGGAGGACGAGACGTACACCGTCCACGACCTGTGGCTCGGTGTCTTCCTGCGCTCGGGCAACGACGCGGTGCATGTGCTGTCCGCGATGAACGGTGGCGTGAAGAACACCGTCGCGGAGATGAACGAGCACGCCGAGGAGCTCCAGGCCCTCGACACGAACGTGGTCAGCCCGGACGGCTACGACGCCCCGAGGCAGGTGTCGAGCGCGTACGACCTGACGCTGTTCGCCCGCTCCGGGCTGCAGAAGAAGGACTTCCGCGAGTACTCCTCGACCGTCACCGCGAAGTTCCCCGGCGAGACCAAGAAGAACAAGAAGGGCAAGAAGGTCCGCGGTTCCTTCGAGATCCAGAACACCAACCGGCTGCTGTCCGGTGACTCCGACGTCGATGTCTACCCGGGCATCGCGGGCGTGAAGAACGGCAACACCACCAACGCCGGCGCCACCTTCACCGGCGTCGTCGAGCAGGGCGGCAAGGTGCTGCTGGTCACGGTCATGAACCCGGAGAAGGACGACCACAACGAGGTCTACAAGGAGACCGCCAAGCTCTTCGACTGGGGCTTCAAGGCCGCGGGCAAGGTCGAGCCGGTGGGTGAGCTGGTGGCGCCGAAGGGTGCGGAGGCGAGTGCCCAGCCCGGGGCGAACGACAACGGCCAGGCGGGCGGGGCCTCCGCCTCGGCTTCGGCTTCGGGCAAGCCGGTGGCGGCCGCCGTCGAGAAGGGCTCGGGCGGCATCGGTATCGCGCTGGCGATCACCGGCGGGGTGCTGGTGCTGCTGGCGGCCGGCGCGTTCCTCGTCAACCGCCGGTGGCCGCTGCCGGATCTGGTACGTCGTCGGCACTGACGTCCGTGTCCTCCTTGCTCTGCGTCGCCGTCCAGGCGGCGCAGAACAGCACCAGCTTCGACGTGAAGTTGATCCACAGCAACAGGGCGATGGGGACACCGAAGGCGCCGTACATGCTCTTCGACGCCACGCCTTGCATATAGCCGCTGAGCAGCAGCTTCAGCAGTTCGAACCCGACCGCGCCGATCAGCGCCGCCACCAGCAGCCGGCGGCGCGTCGGCTGGACGCCGGGCAGCAGGGTGAGGACGTAGAGCAGCAGCAGGAAGTCGGCCAGTACGGCGATCAGGAGCGCGGCGGTCCGCAGCAGGATCGCGCCCCAGCCCTCCCGGTCGATGCCGATCTCGTCGCTGATCCAGCCGACCATGGCGGAGCCCACGGTGGACGCGGCGATCGTGACGAGCAGGGCGCCACCGAGGCCGAACAGCACGCCCGCGTCCTTGGCCTTGCGCAGGAGCGGGTTCCCCTCCTCGTCGGGCAGCTCCCACACCGCGCGCAGACACTCGCGCATGTTGCCGACCCAGCCGATGCCGGTGAACAGCAGGATGGCGCCGGCGATGAGGCCGATGGTGCCGGCGTTCGCGACCAGGCTCTCGATGTTCAGCTGGTCGGAGATGCCGGGCACCTGGTCGGCGATCTTGTCCTGCAACTCCTCCTGCTGCGACTTGCTGAGGGTCGCGGCGGCGACCGCGGCGGCCACCGTCAGCAGGGGGAACAGCGCGACGAAGCTGATGAACGTCATCGCGGCGGCCAGCCGGGCCCACTTCACCCGGTCCAGACGCTCGTACGACCGCCACGCGTGCGTGGCCATCAGCCGGGCCACCGCCGGGCCGACCACAGGGAGTTTCTTCAGCCAGTCCATGATCCGAATCTCCCCTCGGTGCGGAACACCCATGTGCGGGTACCCCAAAAGCGCAGGACAGCGGCGAGTGCCGGGCCGATTCCGGCCACGGAGACGGCGTTCGCGGTCTGCGAGGTGCGGCAGAGACCTCCGCGGGGCAGACTCCTCGGATCCCGGGTGTCTACCAACGGGCCACCGCCAGCCCGTACATCGCGAGCCACACCAGAGCGATGAGGGCGAGGGCGCGGTCGCCCAGGACGACCTCCTCGGGTTCGCCCGCCGTGCCGCGGTCGGCGAAGACGGCGTAGCGGAGGACGGCGAGGATGAAGGCGACCACGGACAGCTGACGCCAGGGCAGCACACTGCTGTGCGTCCCGCCTTCCTCCAGCGCCCACAGGCAGTACCCGAGGACGGCGACCCCGGCCGCCAACTGCCAGACGAACCGCAGGTATCCGGTGGTGTACTCGGTCAGCAACGCACGCGTGGCGCCCGCGTTCCCGGCCATCTGCACCGCTTCCGAGTAGCGCTTGGCCGCCACCATGAACAGTGCCCCGAAGCCCGTCGTGATCAGGAACCAGCGTGACAGCGGGATGCCCAGCGCGAGACCTCCGACCATGGCCCGCATCAGGAACCCGGTCGTGACCAGGACGAGGTCGACGACGAGGACGTGCTTGAGGCTGACGCAGTAGGCCAGTTGCATGCCCAGGTAGGCGGTCAGCAGGGCCGGGACGAGGGGCGGGGTGAGCCAGACGGCTCCGGCGACCGCGAGGGCGGCGAGGGCGCCTCCGACGGCGTACGCGAGGAGTACGGGGACCCGTCCGGCGGCGACCGGGCGGTGGCGTTTGGTGGGGTGGGCGCGGTCGGCCTCGGCGTCGCGGGCGTCGTTGATCAGATAGACGGCGGCGGCGCAGGCCGTGAACAGCGCGAAGACCAGGGCGAGTCGGGTGAGGGCGTGCGCGGTGAAGAGCCGGCCTGCCGCGGCCGGGGCGGCGATGACGAGGATGTTCTTGACCCACTGCTTGGGGCGTGCGGTCCGGACGAGACCGCCCAGGAGGGAGCCCTTGCGGGGTGGTGGGGCGTGGCGTTGGGGCGTGCGCTGCTCCAGAAGCGCCGTGCTCTTGGAGTGCGCGCTGTTGGTGAGGGGCGCTGTCTCAGTCACACGCGCCCCCTCTCATCCAGCGCGCTCCAGCGCGCGCCGTGAGTGCCCCCAGGAGCGCGCCCGCCGCGACGTCCGAGGGGTAGTGGACCCCGACGACCAGGCGCGAGAGGCACATCGCGGCGGCGAGGGGCGGGACGGCGCGTGCCCCCAGCACGCCGAAGGCGACCGCGGCGGCCGTCGCGGAGGTCGCGTGCGAGCTCGGGAAGGAGTGTCGGCCGGCGGTGCGGACGGGGGGGTCGACGTGCGCGGGACGCGGGCGCCGCACCAACCTTTTCACGCCCATGCTGACGACGTGCGCGCTGGCGACGAGCGCTGTTGCGCGCAACCAGGCGCCGCGCCGCGCGCTGTCCACGGCGGCCCCCGCGAGGCCCGCCGCGAGCCACAGCCCTCCGTGCTCACCGGCCCAGGACAGGGCACGCGCGGCACCGCCGACGCGCGGGTCGGCACCGCACGCCCGGATCGCCGAAAGGATTCGGTGATCCATGCCTTCGAGGGCGTCGAGGTGGTCGCGGTCGTCGAATGGGTCCATGTGGAGTCACTGTTCACGTCAACGCCGCGATAACTCCGGCAATATTGAGCGACATCCCATTAATCACCCATTTCGGGGAGAGGATGAATGTCCCGGAATGTTTGAGAATCAATTGCCCGCTCAAGGGCGATACGGTCACCGGCATGTCTGCCGAGACCGTTTCCGTCACGGGATGGGGCCGCACGGCACCCACCACGGCCCGCCTGATCCGCCCACGGACCTACGAGGAGGCCGCGGCCGCCGTCCGGGGCTGCGGAGCCCGTGGAGGCATCGCCAGGGGCCTGGGACGGGCGTACGGAGACGCCGCGCAGAACGCCGGCGGAGCGGTCCTCGACATGACGGGCCTGGACCGCGTCCACGTGATCGACGCCGCCGGCGGCATCGTGCTGTGCGACGCCGGCGTCTCCCTGCACCGGCTGATGCGGGTGCTGCTGCCACTGGGCTGGTTCGTGCCGGTGACGCCCGGCACCCGCCATGTCACGGTCGGCGGAGCGATCGGCGCCGACATCCACGGCAAGAACCACCACGTCTGCGGCGGCTTCTCGCGGCACGTCCTGTCCTTCGAACTCCTCACCGCCGACGGCGAGGTCCGCACGGTGAGCCGCGGCACCCCCCTGTTCGACGCGACCACGGGCGGCATGGGCCTGACCGGCGTGATCCTGACCGCGACGGTCCAGCTCCAGCCGGTCGAGACGGCACTGATGTCGGTGGACACCGAACGGGCACGGGACCTGGACGACCTGATGGCCCGTCTGTCGGCCTCCGACCACCAGTACCGCTACTCGGTCGCCTGGATCGACCTGCTCGCGCGCGGTGCGGCGACGGGGCGCGCGGTGCTGACCCGCGGCGACCACGCGCCCTTGGAGGCGCTCGGCACACGCGCGCGCAGAGAGCCGCTGGCCTTCCGCACCTCCCGGCTCCCGGCGGTGCCCGCCCACCTCCCCGAGGGCCTGCTCACCCGGACGACCGTGGGCCTGTTCAACGAGCTCTGGTACCGCAAGGCGCCACGCGCGCGTACCGGGCAGCTCCAGAGCATCTCCGCCTTCTTCCACCCCCTGGACGGCGTGCCCCACTGGAACCGCGTCTACGGCCGCGGCGGCCTCGTGCAGTACCAGTTCGTCGTCGGGTACGGCCAGGAGGAGACCCTGCGCCGGATCGTGCGCCGCGTCTCGCAGCGCCGCTGCCCGTCCTTCCTGGCCGTCCTCAAGCGCTTCGGCGACGCCGACCCGGGCTGGCTCTCCTTCCCGGTGCCCGGCTGGACGCTCGCCCTCGACATCCCGGCGGGCCTGCCGGGCCTCGGCGCCCTCCTGGACGAACTGGACGAGGAGGTGGCCACCGCCGGGGGCCGCGTCTACCTCGCCAAGGACTCCCGGCTGCGGCCAGAGCTGCTCGCGGCGATGTATCCGCGCCTCGACGACTTCCGGGCGCTGCGCGCCGAGTTGGACCCGCGCGCGGTGTTCGTCTCTGACCTGTCGCGCCGTCTCTCCCTCTAGGCAATCCCGGCAACTTCCGCTCACCCCCGGCAACCTCTAGGAGCTGCTGTCGTGAAGGACGCCTTCGGCATCCCCCAGTCCCTGCTCGTCCTCGGCGGCACGTCCGAGATCGCGCTGGCCACCGCGCGCCGCCTCGTCGCCCGTCGCTGCCGCACGGTGTGGCTGGCGGGGCGCCCCTCCCCCGCGCTGGAACAGTCCGCGGCCGATCTGCGCGCACTGGGGGCCGACGTGCACACCGTCGCCTTCGACGCGCTGGACCCCGAGTCCCACGAGACGGTCCTCGGCAAGGTCTTCGCGGAGGGCGACATCGACATGGTGCTGCTCGCGTTCGGGATCCTGGGCGACCAGGCGCACGACGAGCGCGAGCCGGTGAGCGCGGTGCGGGTCGCGCAGACCAACTACACGGGCGCGGTGTCGGCCGCCCTGGTCTCCGCGCGCGCGTTGCAGGCCCAGGGGCACGGCTCCCTGGTGGTCCTCTCCTCGGTCGCCGGCGAACGCGCCCGTCGCTCCAACTTCATCTACGGCTCCAGCAAGGCCGGCCTCGACGCCTTCGCCCAGGGCCTGGGCGACGCGCTGCACGGCACCGGCGTGCACGTCATGGTCGTACGCCCCGGGTTCGTGCGTTCGAAGATGACGGCGGGTCTTCCGGAGGCGCCCCTGGCGACGACGCCGGAGGCGGTGGCGACGGCGATCGAGCTGGGCCTGAGGCGCCGCTCGGAGACGGTGTGGGTGCCGGGGGTGCTGCGCGTGGTGATGTCGGCACTGCGGCACGTACCGAGGGAGCTGTTCCGGAGGCTGCCGATCTGAGCGGTTCCGGCTCACGCGGGTCCAGCTGGGCGCGCCCCTTCTTCCCGGGGCGCGCGGCTGGGTCGATGTGCGGCAGAGCCGCGTGGGCGACCCGCTACGCCTTGGTGCCTTGCTCCACCGGCGCCGAACCCTGCGACGGCACCACGGCCCCGCCGAACGCGTACTCGTGCAGCTTGCGCCACACCCCGTCCGAACCCTGCTCGTAGAGCGCGAACCCGGTGCACGGCCACTCGGCGGCGAAGTCGCCGAGCTCTTCGTGGGCCCGATCCATCGCCGCGTCGTCGATGCCGTGGGCAACGGTCACATGCGGGTGATACGGGAACTGCAGCTCACGCGCCACCGGCCCCGACGCGTCACGCACCTGCTTCTGCAGCCAGGTGCAGGCCTCGGCGCCCTCCACGACCTGTACGTACACCACCGGCGACAAAGGCCGGAAGGTACCCGTGCCGGACAGCTTCATCGGGAACGGCCGTCCCGTCGCGGCGACCTCGGTCAGATGCGCCTCGATGGCCGGGAGCGCCGTGTCGTCGACCTCGGTCGGCGGCAGCAGCGTGACATGCGTGGGGATGCCGTGAGCCGCGGCGTCGCCGAAGCCCGCGCGCAGCTGTTGGAGCAGGCTGCCGTGAGGCTCCGGGACCGCGATCGACACGCCGATCGTTACGGTCCCCACGTCGTCTCCCTGTCTTCCTGTCGGGTTCGTCCCGGCCGTACGGCTATCGACTGTACGGCCACGGCTGTGTTGTGGGCAGGCGCAACCGTAGTGATGTGCAGCGCTCTGTCCAGTGGTACGTGTGTGCGGGCCTACGCCTCAGTGCTTGGCGGGCAGAAAGCCGACCCGGTCGTAGGCCTGCGCCAGCGTCTCCGCGGCTACGGCGCGCGCCTTCTCGGCACCCTTGGCCAGAATCGAGTCCAGCGTCTCCGGGTCGTCCAGATACTGCTGGGTGCGCTCCCGGAACGGCGTCACGAACTCGACCATGACCTCGGCGAGGTCCGTCTTGAGCGCACCGTAGCCCTTGCCGTCGTACTTCTGCTCCAGTTCCGCGATTCCCGTACCCGTGAGGGTCGAGTAGATGCTGAGCAGGTTGCTGACACCGGGCTTGTTCTCGGCGTCGTAGCGGATGACGGTGTCGGTGTCGGTGACCGCGCTCTTGACCTTCTTGGCGGTGGTCTTCGGCTCGTCGAGGAGGTTGATCAGGCCCTTCGGCGTGGACGCCGACTTGCTCATCTTGATCGACGGGTCCTGAAGGTCGTAGATCTTCGCCGTCTCCTTGAGGATGTACGGCTTCGGGACGGTGAAGGTCGCGCCGAACCGGCCGTTGAAGCGCTCGGCGAGGTCACGGGTGAGCTCGATGTGCTGGCGCTGGTCCTCGCCGACCGGGACCTCGTTGGCCTGGTACAGCAGGATGTCGGCGACCTGGAGGATCGGGTACGTGAAGAGGCCGACGGAGGCGCGGTCGGAGCCCTGCTTGGCGGACTTGTCCTTGAACTGGGTCATGCGGGAGGCCTCACCGAAACCGGTGAAGCAGTTCATGACCCAGGCGAGCTGGGCGTGCTCGGGGACATGGCTCTGGACGAACAGCGTGCAGCGCTCGGCATCGAGACCGGCCGCGAGGAGCTGGGCGGCGGCGAGCCGGGTGTTGGCGCGCAGCTCCGCCGGGTCCTGCGGAATCGTGATCGCGTGCAGGTCGACGACCATGTAGAACGCGTCGTGGGACTCCTGCAGGGCCACCCACTGGCGAACGGCGCCGAGGTAGTTGCCGAGGTGGAACGAGCCTGCGGTGGGCTGGATTCCGGAGAGCACGCGGGGACGATCAGAGGCCATGCTCACCATTCTCTCAGGTGTCGGGCCCCGATTCGGAACTGGTCGGAAACAGATGGGAACCGATCCCTCTCCTGCGGTGTAACAAAGGTGTGAGAACGCGGGAGGGGGGCCGCATCGTCGATGAGGCCGCGGTGATCGCACGCGTACGCGCCGGGGAGGCCGAGGCGTATGCGGAGCTGGTGCGCGCCCACACGGGCATCGCGCTCCGGGCGGCCGCGGCACTCGGGGCGGGTGCGGACGCGGAGGACGTGGTGCAGCAGGCCTTCGTCAAGGCGTACTGCGCGCTGGGCAGGTTCAAGGACGGGGCGGTGTTCCGGCCGTGGCTGCTGTCGATCGTCGCCAATGAGACGAGGAACACAGTGCGTACGGCGGCCCGGCAGCGCACGCTCGCCGGCCGGGAGGCGGCCTTCGTGGAGACGGAGCCGCTGATACCGGAATCGGCGGATCCGGCGGTCGCGACACTCGAGACGGAGCGCCGCGCGGCCCTCCTGTCCGCCCTGGAGAAGCTGAGCGAGGAGCACCGCCTGGTCGTCACCTACCGCTATCTGCTGGAGATGGACGAGTCCGAGACGGCCCAGGCCCTGGGCTGGCCCCGGGGCACGGTGAAATCCCGGCTGAACCGCGCGCTGCGGAAAATGAGTCGGCTGCTGCCGGATTTCGAGCCTCGGGAAGGGGGTGCTGAGCGTGGGTGAGAGGCGAGAGCCGTACGGCGGTGAGGGCAGCCGTGGGCCCGAGGACGCCGGTGGCCGGGGTCCGCGCGGTCGTGGCGGGGACCGGGGTCCCAGCCCGTGGGGGCGTGGGCGGGCGTCGCAGGGCGGTGCCTCGCGGCTGCCGGAGGAGCTGCGGGCGCTGGGCAGGTCGCTGGACGCGCCCGGGGGCGACGAGACCGGCGGCTCCAGCGGCTCCGAGACCATGGTCGAGCGGGTGCTCGGGCAGATACTCGCCGACCAGGTGCCGGTCCCGGTTGCCGAGCCGCCGCCCGCCCGTGAGCGGCTGGCCGCGGTGCGGCGCTGGACGCGGATGCGGTGGCGCTCCCTGAGCGCGGCGCTGTGCGGTCTGCTGACGGTGCTCGCGCTCACCCCGCCGGTGCGGGCCGCGGTCTACGACTGGTTCGGTTTCGCCGGGGTCGAGGTGCGCTACGACCCGTCGGCGACGCCCTCGCCCGGCGCCGAGGTGCCAGGCTGCGGCCGCTCGGTCTCCCTCGCGCAGGCCGAGCGGCGGGCCGGGTTCGCGCCGCTGGTTCCGGACGCGCTCGGCGGCCCGGACGCGGTGGCGGTGACGGTGACCGGGGAGGCGCGAGGGCGGACCCTGGTCACCCTGTGCTGGCGTGAGCGGGGGAGGACGATCCGGCTGGACCAGTTCGCGGCCGGACTGGACATCGCCTTCACGAAGACCGTGCGCGAGCAGCCGGAGTGGATCTCCCTGGGCGACGACCCTGGGGGCGTCGGCACGGCGAACGACACGGCCCTGTGGTTTCCGCGCCCCCATCTGCTGAGCTTCTGGCTGGTGGACGCGGACGGGGAGCGCTACACCCGCACCGAGCGGACCGCCGGGCCGACCCTGCTGTGGAGCCATGGGGTGGGTACCGAGGACGTGACGCTGCGGCTGGAGGGCGTGGTGTCACAGGCGCGGGCGGTGGAGATCGCGAAGTCGCTGGAGAAGTCCCCGAAATAGTGCGGTCGGGGTGGGAACCCCGGCGGGTCGGGCGGTGTACCAGAAGTGACACACGGCTCGCGGAGACGGGGGCGGGCCGTACGGCATCGGCTGGTTGGGGGTTCTGATGCACAGGCGGATGAGCGGCTGGAAGGGTGGGCGGCGTCGACTGGGGGCGCTGGCAGGGGTGTTGGCGGCTGCGCTCGGGCTGACCCTGTGGGGTGCCGGGGCTGCTTCGGCGGGCGGGCCGACCAGCGTGCTGATCGTCTCGCCGTGGAGTACGGAGACGGCCTCGCTCTACCACTCGGACAAGAAGTACGGCGAGTTGCAGCGGCTCCTCGGCGAACCGGGCGCGGGCACGGCGGACAAGCCGCCCGAGGCCGATCTGGCCGCCGGCCCACAGATCAATGTCACCTGGATGCTGCACGACGTGACGCCGTGGCGGGTCGACCGGGTCCATCCGGCGGTGGATTCCAAAGCGGTCTGGATACACACGGCGGCCAACCTGGACGCGTCGACGAACGGCACCTGGCACCGCGCCGAACAGCCGGCCGTCCTCCGCGGCCTCCTCGAGAACCTGGGCGTGATGGGCGAGGCCTCCGACGGTGACTACTCGGTGGAGTACCCACCGCCCTGGGACATGTACGGCACGGAGCCGGCGGAGGCCACCGAGCCGACGCCCGCGGCGGCCCCGGCCCAGCGGCCCGGATCGGGTGACGGCACCGACTGGTGGTGGGCGCTGCCGGGCCTCGCGGCCGGGGCGGTGCTGGCGCTGGTGCTGCGGCCTTTCGCCCCGCGACTGCCGGAGGTGCGGGCGCTGCGGCGGTGGAGGGTGCGGGAGCCGGGGCCTCGGCAGGAACTGAGGGATGTATGAGGGCTCCCGTCCAGCTGGCCATGGCAGGACGGATCGCCGGGCTGGCTGGCCCTGGGCCCTCGGTGTACCGGCGGCCGAGGCTCTTCGCCGGTAATTGGCAGATCTGTCCCGCGCCAGCAGGGCACGACCTGGGCATCTGTGGGATGAGGGCGGGACGGATCTGCCAGTTGCTTCGGTTGGGCG
>NZ_JXTE01000569.1 GCF_000972385.1 Streptomyces sp. WM6386 | reverse complement strand
CGGCGGCGACGAGCGGGTGGCCGGTGGTGAGTTCCCCGGTCAGCACGAACTCCTGACGGTGGTCCGCGGTCGCGTCGGACAGGCCGAACGGTTCCCAGGAGCGCTGGCGGTGGACCAGGCTGCGGGTGCCGCCGCCGGGTGCCGGCGGGTCGGCCAGTGCGGAGTGGCTCATGCCGTCCATGCCGTCACCGCCTTTTGTCGCGTTGCGCCGCGATCCGGCCCCGGAAGTGGGCCCTCAGGCCGGACCGCGGCCTGTATGCCGCCTGTTTCAGGGTGGCCGCTGACACGGGGCCGGCACCAGTGCGGACCGGCGACAGCAAGTTGCGCGGCAGCAACTTCCGCGCCGGGGGCCGACGTTGCTGCCGCAGCGGCGGCCCCCCGGTCAGGGGGGCGGCGCGG
>NZ_JXTE01000568.1 GCF_000972385.1 Streptomyces sp. WM6386 | reverse complement strand
GTCTTCTCGTCGAGTCCCCCGGCCATGAAGTAGATGTTCACGGTCTTCTTGGTGTAGTCGATCCCCACGATCGACACACGCTTTTGCAGACCGATGTCCGCGAAGGTGCGGGCGTGCTCGGCCAGGCTGCTCGGCATGGACGGGAGCGAGGCGAGCACCGAAAGGTCGCCCAGGTCGTCCAGGGGGAAGAAGATGTAGGTCTTTTTGAAGCCGCCGACGACTCCGCACTCGATGCCGTAGAAGGTGACGGCGGAGCTCTCGAGGATCTCCGGGAGCAGGTGGGCGACGGGGTGGTCGGTCTTCTCGATCCAGCCTTCCCGCACGGCTATGTCGTACGGGTCGCCCCCCTCGATCGGCACCGTGAAGTTGTAGTCGATGTCGCCCCGGGGACGCTCGCCG
>NZ_JXTE01000567.1 GCF_000972385.1 Streptomyces sp. WM6386 | reverse complement strand
GCCGCGACGGCCGACGCCGCCGAGGATCTGTTCGTGGAAGCCGGGGACTGATCACGTGCGCGGCAGCACAACTACGCTGCACACGGGCGGACGGCATGGGCCCTATGGAGTCCGTCGAGTACGACGACCACGCCTCCCGCCCGAACGCACCGCTGACGGCCTTGGCCGAGGCCTACGCCGAGACCCCCCGCCGCCCCGCGCACACGATCATCGCCGAGGCCAGAGCGGAGTTCCCGAGTTTCAGCGAGCACATCGAGCACCTGTGCCGATGACCGCGCCCCCCCCCACCTGGGTCACCCGGGCCGCGACGGCCGACGCCGCCGAGGATCTGTTCGTGGAAGCCGGGGACTGATCACGTGCGCGGCAGCACAACTACGCTGCACACGGGCGGACGGCATGG
>NZ_JXTE01000566.1 GCF_000972385.1 Streptomyces sp. WM6386 | reverse complement strand
CACCGGCACCGTGCAGGGTTTCTACACCTACGTCTTCGCGACCGCCGACGGCCGGCGCAGCCTCTCCGCGATGGCCAACACCTCCAACAAGGGATCCGCCAACACCGCGCTCGGCGGCACGCTCGAGGCCGCGTTCTGCGGCAAGAAGCCGGCCGCGAAGTTCGGGTCGTCCCTGTTGCCTGCCGAGTCGGACCTGCCCGAACGCCGCTGAAAGTCGGCGTCTCGGTTCTCGATGACGACCGCGGTGCAGGGTGGTGAGATCGGCGCGGCCGGACACCGTACGGATGTCCGGCCGCGGCGACCAGCGCCCAGAACGGTTTGGTCTGCCACGCGGCCACGGGCGCGGTCTCCCCGAACGCCGCTGCGGCCGGCGGACGTCGGGCCGTCGGCGAACCACTGGG
>NZ_JXTE01000565.1 GCF_000972385.1 Streptomyces sp. WM6386 | reverse complement strand
GGGCCCGCGCCCTGGCCGCCCTGCTCAGCGGGGCCGATTACCGGGCGGTGCGGCCGGCCGGTCTGCAGGAGGCCTTGTTCACGCTGGGGCTGCCCGGCACGGTGCGGCCCGGTGTGGTGCGGGAGTTCACCCAGCACCAGGTCAGCGAGGACTGGGCGCTGTCCGGCGCCTTCACTCTCGGCGAGGTCGGCGACCCGGCGCGCGGCGATGTCGGTGTGATGCCGTGTGTTGTCGACGCCCAGGTGCCAGGCGGCCAGCCCGCCCATCAGAGCTATCGCCAGTAGGGCGGACAGCGCGCAAACGAGGCCGCGGGTGCGCCGGGCGGCACGGGCTGAGGCCCGGGCCTGCGCCGCGCGGGCCGCGAGTGCCGCGTCGAGGAACTCCCGCTCGGGCGGGGTGAGAC
>NZ_JXTE01000564.1 GCF_000972385.1 Streptomyces sp. WM6386 | reverse complement strand
CCGTGAGCCCGTCGATCCACGACGGGGGGATGTCCCACGCCGCCGCGGTGACGACGATCCGGTCGTACGGCGCCCCATCCGGGACACCGGTGGTTCAGCCCGGTCCGGCTGGCGGCTTTCAAAGGCAACACGCAGTTGAAGGCTGGGCACTTGCCTCAGGCGCGCGACACACTGCTGGGGGTTCTATCTGCCCTGGAACCGAGCGAGGAGAAGCAACTGACCGTTGTCCTTGGGGACCTTGCCGCAGTCGAGGCAGCCGCGGGCCGGCCAGCTCCTGCGGGAGTTGTTCTCGACCGATGTCGATCTGATCGGCACCTCGGACGACTGGGGTGCCAGCAAGCCGGACCTCGAGTTCTTTCGGCGTGTTGCCAAGGTCGTCCCCTTCAGCAACGACGAGATTCTGT
>NZ_JXTE01000563.1 GCF_000972385.1 Streptomyces sp. WM6386 | reverse complement strand
GTACAAGGCGACCGGCCGGGACCTCATCACCGAGCGCACGACGCAGGCGACCTTCGCCGCGCCCGGGTACGCACACACGAAGCTCCTCAAGTCCCAGGGGTCCGCCGTGCTGCTTCCCGGGGACATCATGTACTTCGGCGCCGACGGCGCCGGGCCCACGCACGTCGCGCTCTACCTCGGCAACGGAATGATGGTCGAGGCGCCCGAATCCGGCATGAAGATCCAGGTCAACACCATCAGCGCCCGCTGGGTCCGCTACCAGGGCGCGTTCCGTCCGCACGCCGAGGCCGTGCCGGTGGTCTGGAACTGGGAGGGCCGCGGTTCGTTCCACAAGACGTGGGGCCAGCCCAATCTGCGGCAGGACTCCAACACCGGCAGCCAGATCAACTTCACCAACGGCAACG
>NZ_JXTE01000562.1 GCF_000972385.1 Streptomyces sp. WM6386 | reverse complement strand
CGTCCATGTCTTCTGGACCTTCTGGTTCCGGCACCTGGGCGACGAGGATCCCGAGGCGGAGCAGAACCTGTCCGTCATCTTCGGCACCTTCGTGCACCTGTGCCCGCGGCTGCCTCCGCAAGCCGGGCTCCCGGAAATCCTCGTGGAGCGCTTCGATCCCGCCGACCCGTCCAACGAGGCGAGCTTCGCCTACCTGGTGAGCAGGGCGCACACCGATGCCGCGGCCACCGGCCCGCAGGAGGAACGGCCCGCAGCGCTCGCAGCCGCGATCGCCTGGTCGGAATCGGCGTTCGAGTCCGTGCTCGACGAAGACCACGCCGGCTTCCTGGAGTTGACGGTCCACGCCCTCGAACTCCACGTCGAGCGCTTCAAGCTCATGGTGGACCCGGACGCGCTGCTGGTGGC
>NZ_JXTE01000561.1 GCF_000972385.1 Streptomyces sp. WM6386 | reverse complement strand
GTGCTGGACGTGGCCGTCAGCGCCGACCACCGCTACGGGCTCTCCCGCGGCCAGGACGTCACCGTGAAGATCTGGGACCTGCGCACAGGCGAACTGCGGTGGGTGCTGGGCGGGCACGAGGAGTGGATCGGCGCCGCACGGCTGAGCGAGGACGGCCGCTACGTCGTCACCGGGGGCGCCGACGCGACCGTACGTGTCTGGCGGACCGCCGACGGACAGTGCGAGGCGGTGCTGACCGGACACACCGATGCCGTGGTCGACGTCCTGCCCGGCGTGGACGGCCGGCACTTGCTGTCCTGCTCCGCCGACGGCACCGTCCGGCTGTGGGACGTCGCCTCCGCCCGCTGCGTCCATGTGCTCACCGGACACACTGCCGCCGTGCGCAGCCTCGCTGTGACGCCGGAC
>NZ_JXTE01000560.1 GCF_000972385.1 Streptomyces sp. WM6386 | reverse complement strand
GCCCTGGTTGGCCAGACCCCGGCCGGTGCGGTCGACGTACGTGAGGAAGCCGTTGCTGTCAGCGTCCGCCTGGTCACGCATCCAGGCCAGTGCCGATTCGGCGTGCGGCAGCAGTTGTCCGACCTCCTGGGCGTCCAGGCCCCAGCGCCAAGCATCGTGGAGGAGGGTGATCCACAGGGGGGGGGCGTCGACCGTGCCGTAGTAGATGGGTGGGAGTGAGAGCCGGTCCGCGATCTGCAGGGCGCCGCGACGCACTTCGTGCAGGATCTTGCCTGGCTGTTCCTCCGCGGTGGGGTCGGTGACCGCGCCCTGGCGGCGGGCGAGGGTACGCAAGGTGCCGGCGGCGAGGTCTGTGCCGAGCGGAAGGAGCATGCGAGCGGCCCAGATCGCGTCGCGGCCGAAGAG
>NZ_JXTE01000056.1 GCF_000972385.1 Streptomyces sp. WM6386 | reverse complement strand
CCCCTACCCGTCCCATCCTCCAGGGGCTGCCGCCCCTTCGACCCCGCTCCCAGGGGGCTCCGCCCCCTGGACCCCCATCGGCCCGAAAGGCCTCGTCCTCAAACGCCGGACGGGCTGAAAAATGCGGGTGGGTGGGGGATCGGGACGGCAAACCCTCGTCCTCGAACGCCGGACCGGCTGAAATACCTGGACCGGCATCGAGAAGCGCAGCCACCCGCAGGTGGGTGGGGCACCGGACGCCGCCACCTCGATCCAAGGCGGCATCCGCAACGAGCGGTGGCTCAGGCACCGTCGAGAAGATCCGCCACCGCCGCCACCCCGTCCGTGATCGCACGCTCCGTCACATTGCCGAATCCCAGGACGAGTTGAGGTGGTTCCGCGGCCCCCGACGTGCGGCACGCGCTCATGCCGTACAGGCCGACCCCGCGGGTGCGAGCCGCGTCGACGAGTGCGTGTTCGTCCGCTGTGGCGGGCAGATGGGCCACCGCGTGGAACCCCGCCGCCATCCCGGACAGCCGCACCGCCGGGGCGTGCGCGGTCAGGGCCTCGACCAGGGCGGTACGGCGGGTGGCGTACGTCGTGCGCATCCGGCGCAGATGGCGGTCGTAGCGGCCGGACTCGATGAGACGGGCGAGGGCGAGTTGGTCGAGGGTGGGTGAGCCGCGGTCGGTGACGCGTTTGAGGTCGGTGACCAGGTCGGCCAGAACCGGCGGGCACAGCAGCCAGCCCAGTCGCAGGGCGGGGGCCAGTGACTTGCTGACCGTGCCGATGGAGATCACCCGGTCCGCCGCCAATCCCTGGAGCGCACCGACCGGTTCGCGGTCGTAGCGGAACTCGGCGTCGTAGTCGTCCTCGATGACGTACGCGTCCTGGCGCACGGCCCAGTCGATCAGCGCATGGCGGCGGTCGGGCGCCAGCACGACTCCCGTCGGCCACTGGTGGGCCGGGGTGACGATCACGGCCCGGGCGCCGGTGGCCGCCAACTCCCCTACGTCCAGACCCTCTTCGTCGACGGGAACCGGTACGGCCGTCAGTCCCGCCGCCTCGGCGGCCGCCCGCGCGGTGGCCGGGCCGCCCGGGTCCTCGTACGCCACGACCCGCACACCCCTGCGGGCGAGGGCGCCCAGGGCGAGGCTCAGCCCCTGCGCGTAGCCCGAGCAGACCACGGTCCTGGCGGGGTCGGCGGCGGCGCCGCGCACCCGGCGCAGATATCCGGCGACGACCTCGCGCAGGGCCGAACTCCCGCGCGGGTCACCGTAGTCGAGGTCGGCGGTGGGCATGTGCCGGGCCGCTTCCCTGGTGGCCCAGAGCCAGTCGGCGAGCGGGAAGGAGGTCAGGTCCGGCACCCCGTGGCGAAAGTCGGCGATCAGCCGGGGGTGGGGGTCGGGCGGGTGTGCCCGGGCGGGCTGCGACGGCTGGGCGCAGGCCGCCACGCGGGTGGCCGAGCCGACGCGGGTCACGAGGTAGCCCTCGGCCTGGAGTTGGGCGTAGCAGTCCTGGACGAGACCACGGGACAGACCGAGCTCGCGCGCGAGTTCCCGGGAGGACGGGAGGCGTTCGCCGGCCTGGAGCCGCCCGGTGCGGATCGCGTCCCGCAGCTGCCCCTCCACCTGCGCGGACAGCCGCTGTGTGCTGTCCCGGTCGACGGTCAGAAGCAGCTCGGGCGACAGACCGGCCCATTGCAGTGGCATGGAATTGGAGCTTAGCGGAGGGCCGGTGCGACCCTACCGTCGACGGTATGACGACTTCGGCCAAGCACCCCGCGCGGACGACCGGTTCACGTCCGCCCCTGCTCACCCGGCCCCTGCTGCTCCGTTTCGTGAGCCTGATCGGGGCGACCGTCAGCTTCTTCCTGCTGCTGTCGGTCGTACCCGCCTACGCGGCCGAGTCGGGCGGCGGGGGTGCGGCGGGCCTCGCCACCGGTGCCCTGATGCTCTCCACGGTCCTCGGTGAACTGGTCACTCCCCGGCTGGTCGCACGTTTCGGATACCGGGTGGTCCTGATCGCCGGTCTGTTCCTGCTCGGCGCCCCTGCTCTGGCGCTGACCGCCTCGCGGGACATCGGGTGGATCGTGGCCGTGTGTCTGGTGCGCGGACTGGGCTTCGCGCTCACCATCGTCGCGGGCGGCGCCCTGACCGCGACGCTGATCCCGGCCGAGCGCCGGGGCGAGGGCCTTGCCGTGGTGGGCGTGGTGTCCGGGGTGCCGTCGCTGGTCGCGCTGCCGCTCGGGCTGTGGCTGACGGAGCACGCGGGATACGGGACCGTCGCGGCCGTCGGCGGCGCTGCCGCACTCGCCGCGATCGTCTCGGTGTTCGGTCTGCCGGACCACGGCGCGAGCGCCGAGCGGCCGGTCGGTGTGGTCCGCGGGCTGCGCACCGGCGCCCTGCTGCGCCCGGTTCTCATCTTCGGCGCCACCGCGACGGCCGCCGGAATCCTGGTCACCTTCCTGCCGCTGGCGGCCGGTTCGGCGTCCTCCGCAGTGATCGCGTCGGCCCTTTTCGCCCAGCCCGCGGCCGCGACCGTCACCCGCTGGCTGGCGGGCCGGCACGGCGACCGGCACGGCAGCGCCGGACTCGTCCTGCCCGGCCTGCTCCTGTCTGCGGCGGGCGTGCTGCTCACCGCCGCGACCGGCAGCCCGGTCGCCGTCGTCGCGGGATCGGCGCTGTTCGGGGCCGGCTTCGGCATCGCCCAGAACGCCACCCTGACCTTCATGTACGCCCGGGTCTCCGCCTCTTCGTACGGCACGGTCAGCGCACTGTGGAATCTCGCCTACGACGGTGGCATGGGCGTCGGCGCGGCGGGCTTCGGCGTCCTCGCCGGACTGACCGGCTATCCATGGGCGTTCGCGGCGACGGCCGCACTGATGCTGGTCGCGCTGGTCCCGGCGCTGCGCGATCTCCGTCACACTGATTACTGAAAACGATTGTCATCGTGTTAGCGTCGGCGCACTCACCCTTGACCACCCCTTTACCCGGAGGGTTCCGTGCGCCTGCCCGCCCGTCACCTGTTCACGGCCGCCGTGGCGTCCACTCTGCTCACCGGCTGTTTCTCCGGTGCCTCCGCCGAGGGTGAGGGCGACGGCGACGGTGACGGCAGGCGCGTCCGGGTCGCGATGATGCAGCCCCCGCGCTCGGCCCTCTCCCCGCTCTCCGACGACGCGTTCAAGCTGTCCCGCTGGTCGACGGCGGAGACCCTCGTGAAGCTCGACGCCGACGGGGACGCCGAGCCCGCGCTCGCCACCGAGTGGCAGCAGTCCGGCAGGACCTGGACGTTCGAGATACGCGACGGCGTCACCTTCCACGACGGCACGAAGCTCGACGCCGAGGCCGTCGTACGCTCACTCACCACCGCCGCCACCGCCTCCCCCAAGCCCCGCATCCTCGACGGCGTCGAACTGACCGCGAAGGCGAAGGACTCGGACACCGTCACCGTCACCACCGCCGACAAGGACCCCCTCGTCCCGCAGCGGCTCAGCTCGCCCCAGCTGTCGATCCTCGCCGCGAAGGCCTACCGCGGGAAGACGGTGAACCCCGTCGGCGCCGGCACCGGCCCCTTCGAGCTCACCGAGGTCGACGGCACCTCCTCCGCCACCCTCGACCGCTACGACGCCTACTGGGGCGGCAAGGCCAAGTCCCCCGGTATCGACGTGACGTTCGTGCCCGACGGCACCGCCCGGGCCGCCGCCCTTCGCAGCGGTGAGGCCGACATCGTCGAGGCGGTCCCCGTCTCCCAGGCCGCGCTCCTGGACGAGGACCTGATCACCGAGGTCCCGATGCCGCGCACCAACACCCTCTACCTCAACACCGAGAAGGGCGTCTTCAAGGACGCCGCCCTGCGTGCCGCCGCCCGCGAGGCGATCGACGCCGAATCGATCGTGAAGGGCGTGTACGAGGGGCGGGCGGATGTCGCCGAGGGGCTGCTCGGGCCGGCGCTGCCGTGGGCCGCCGAACTGCGGTCGAGCCTGCGGCGCACCACCGCCGCCGAGCCGAACGGTCGGACCGTCACCATCGGCACCTTCACCGACCGCGCCGAACTCCCCGAGGTCGCCGCCACCCTCCAACAGCAGCTCCAGAACGCCGGGTTCAAGGTGAAGCTCGACGTCCGCGAGTACGCCAACATCGAGTCCGACGCCCTCGCCGGCGAGTTCGACGCCTTCATCCTCTCCCGCGCGACCGTCCTCGACTCCGGCGACCCGGCCGCCTACCTCTACAGCGACTTCGCCTCCGACGGCTCCTTCAACATCTCCCAGCTCGCCGACGCCCAGGTGGACGCCGCCCTGAAGAAGGCCGGCGGGACCGAGACCGGCGAGGCCCGGCGCAAGGCCGTCATCGCGGCCGAGGCCGCCGTGCTCGGCACCGACGCGGCCGTCCCGATGCTGCACGAGCGCGTGATCCAGGGCGACGCCGCCGACGTCGTGGACGCCGCGCACGACCCGCGCGAGCGTGAGCTGGTCACGGCCGACACGTACGTCAAGTGAGGCCGACCGCGGCCGGGGTGACCCGGGTCCTGTGTCTGGTCGGGGTCGTGACCGCCGTCGGTCTGCTCCCCTGGCTCTCCGGCAGGGACCCGGCGCTCACCGTCCTGCGCGCCCGTTCCGCCGAGCAGGAGCCGACGAAGGAGGCCCTGGACGCCGTACGACAGGATCTCGGCCTCGACGCGGGTCCCCTTTCGCTGCTGGGGAGTTGGGCGTCCGATCTGCTGCACGGGGACCTCGGAACCTCGTGGGTGTCGGGTACCGACGTGCTGCCGTCCGTCGTGTCCGGGCTCCAGGTGTCGCTGGCGCTGATGGGCGCGGCCTTCGCCGTCGCGGTGCTGCTCGCGGGTGCGCTGGTCGCGCCCGTGCTGGTACGGGGGCGCAGGTCGGCCGGGGCCTTCGCGGCGATGCTGGCCGCCGTGCCCGAATTCCTGCTGGCCACCGTCGCGTTGCTGGTCTGCGGGGTGTGGCTGGGCTGGCTGCCGACCTCCGGCTGGCAGGGTCCGGCGTACCTGGTCCTGCCCGCCCTCGCCCTCGGCGTCCCCGCGGGCGGGCTGCTCGGGCGGCTGGTCGCGGACGCGCTGCCCGCCGTGCTCGACGAGCGGTGGGTGGAGCTGTGGCGCGGGGCCGGGGTCGGCAGGGCCCGGGTCTCCGCGGCCGCCCTACGGCGCGTACTGCCGCCTCTCGTCCCGCAGTTCGGGATGGCCGCCGTCGGGCTCACCGGGGGCGCGGTCGCCGTGGAGACGGTGTTCGCGGTGCCGGGGATCGGGCGTACGGCGCTGGGGGCCGCCAAGTCGCAGGACCTGCCGCTTCTCCAGGGTGCGGTGCTCGCCCTGCTGCTGCTCGGGCTGGCCGTGGGGGCGTTGTCCGCGCTCACCCGGCGCCGGCTGCTGGGTCCGGCCCTGCGGGACGCCTCACTCACCCTGCCGCCGGCCCGGCCGGTCCGTACCCACCCGGCGATCCCGTCGACCCTGTTCGCCGTCCTCGCCGTGGCGATCGGCTGGGGTCTGCTGCGCGACCCGTACGCGATCGACACCGCGAACCGGCTGGCCTCTCCCACCTGGTCGCATCCGCTCGGCACCGACGGCCTCGGCCGTGACGTCCTGGCCCGGCTCGGGCACGGCGCCGCCTCCACGGTCGGCACGGCCGCCGCCGTCTGTCTGCTGAGCCTGCTGGTCGCGCTGGCGCTCGGTTTCCTGCCCGGTGTCGCGGCGGGCGCGGCGGACATCGCCAACGCCCTGCCCCCGGTGATCGTCGGCATCCTGGTCGCCGCGGTGGCCGGACCCGGCACGGGCGGTGCGGCTCTCGCGGTCGCCCTGATCTCGTGGCCGCCGCTGGCCGCGCATGCGGCGGCGCTGGTGCAGGAGGTACGGGCGTCCTCCTTCCTGATGGCCCAACGCGCCATCGGCGCACCGCCCTTGTGGATCCTGACCCGGCACGTCCTGCCCTCGGTGGCCGCTCCCGTCGCCCGGCACGCCCTGCTGCGGCTGCCCGGCATCGCGCTCGCCCTGGCCTCGCTGGGCTTCCTGGGCCTGGGCGCCCAGCCGCCCGCCCCGGAGTGGGGCCTGCTGCTCGACGAGTCCCGCGCCTATGTCGAACGCGCCCCCTGGGCAGCCCTCGCCCCGGCTGTGGCGCTGGCCCTGCTGGCGGGGCTGGCGGTGTCGGGGGCGTCGTACGCGCAGGGCCGGAACGTCACGAAGGGCCGGCGAGCCGTGAGGGAGGCCCCCGTTGGAGTCTGAAGCACTGCTGTCGGTACACGATCTGCGGATCGCCTTCGACGGCGTCGAGGCCGTACGCGGGCTGTCCTTCGACATCCGTCCCCGCGAAGTGCTGGCGATCGTCGGCGAGTCGGGCGCGGGCAAGTCCCTGACCGCGCGGGCGCTGCTGGGAATGCTGCCGAAGGACGCGACGGCGACAGGGACCGTCCGGCCGGACCTCTCCGCCGAGCGCGGGAGCCGCATCGCCCTGGTCCCCCAGGACGCCCTGTCCGCCCTCTCCCCCGTACATCCGGTGGGCGACCAACTCGCGGCCTCCGTAAGGTCGGTGGCCCGCGTCTCCCGCAAGGAGGCCCGGGCGCGCGCGATCGCGGCACTCGACCGGGTGGGCATCCCGGATGCCGCGCGCCGGGCACGGTCGTATCCGCACGAGTTCTCGGGCGGTATGCGCCAGCGTGCGGTCGTCGCGATGGCCACGATCAACGAACCCGACATCCTGGTCGCCGACGAACCCACCACCGCCCTCGACGAGGAACGCCGCGAGCAGGTGCTCCGGGTCCTGGCCGAGCAACGGGAGGCGGTCGGCGCCGCGCTCGTCCTGGTCACGCACGACCTGGACGTCGTACGGCGGCACGCGGACCGCGCGCTGGTCATGTACGCCGGTCGACTGACCGAACTCGGCCCGGCGCAGGAGGTACTGGCCCGTCCGCGGGCCCCGTACACGGCGGGCCTGCTGGCGTCCCTCCCGCAGCACGCCCGGGGCCGCCGCCTTCCCGTCCTCCCCGGCACACCCCCGGCCCCGGGAGCGCTTCCGCCGGGCTGCGCCTTCGCCCCGCGCTGTCCGCTCGCGACCGACTCCTGTCGCCGCGAGGAGCCTGAACCGCGACGGGTGGACGGGCGGTTGGTCTCCTGCCACCACTGGGAGAGAGTGTGAGCACACCCCTTCTCGACGTCCGCGCCCTCGTCGTCCGCCACGGTGCCGTGACCGCGGTGGACCGTGTCGGCTTCTCCCTGGAGGCCGGCGAGACCCTCGCTCTCAACGGCCCCTCCGGCTGCGGAAAGTCCTCCACCGCGCTGGCGGTGCTTCAGCTGCGCCGCCCTGACTCCGGCGAAGTGCGCTTCGAGGGCCGGGAGTTGACGGCCATGACGGAGCGCGAACTCCGCCCTCTCCGCCCGCGCATGCAGCCCGTCTTCCAGGACCCCTACGGCTCCCTCAGCCCCCGCCATCGCATCCGGGACGCGGTCGCGGAACCGCTGAAGGTCCAGGGCCGCTGGGCCGCCACGGCCGGCCCTGCCCGGGTGGCCGAACTCCTCGACCGGGTCGGCCTCGACCCGTCGTACGGCGACCGGTATCCGCACGAGCTCTCCGGCGGCCAGTGCCAACGCGCGGGGATCGCCCGGGCGTTGGCCTCCGAGCCACGCCTTCTGGTGCTGGACGAGCCGGTGTCGGCGCTGGACCCGTCGGTGCGGGCCGGGGTGCTGAACCTGTTGGCCGACCTCCAGGACGAGCTGGGTCTCGGCTATCTGTTCATCTGCCACGACCGGGCGGTCGTACGGCACTTCGCGGACCGCGCCCTGGAGATGCGGGACGGGCGGATCAGCTCTTCTTGACCCCGGCGATCACCTGGCGCAGCCCTTCGGCGAGCTGCTCCGCGCCGGGCGCGGTGTTCGGGTCGAACTGCCACTGCGCGATGAGACCCGTCATCAGCGTCACATAGAACATGCCGAGGGTGTCCGCGGTCTCGTCCGAGACATCCTCCTCACGCCCGCCCATGAGCATGGGGATGAGCCCGCGCCCGGCTTCGCGCTGGGCCCGCGCCAGATGGTCGCGCACCTCGGGCAGCTGGTCGCCCATGACCACGATCTCCATGCTGAGGTGCCAGAGCGAACCGGGCTCCCGCATGGTGGCGATGATGTTCGACCACACCTCCTGGAACCGCTCCAGGGAACCCGGCTCGGCGCTGGCGCTCCCGTCCCCCTCGAAGGCGTCCCCCATCCCCTCGGCCAGGGCCACATACGCCTCCGCCAGCAGCGTGTCCTTCGAGCCGTAGTGGTAGCCGATCGAGGCGAGGTTGGTCCCCGACTCCTTGACGATGTCGCGCGCCGTCGTGCGCACGAAGCCCTTGGCCAGCAGGCAGCGCTTGGCGCCTTCGAGCAGATCCTCACGGTGTCCCATGCGCTCACCCTATCTAGACAAGCGATTTATACAAGCGTCATAGACAAGCGTTTAAGACGTACGTATAGTCGCCGTCATGACGAACCCGACGAGCACTCCCGCCGGCACCCTCGCCGGTCGCCGTGAATGGACTGCCCTCACCGTCCTGATGCTTCCGCTGCTCCTGGTCTCGATGGACGTCTCCGTCCTCTACTTCGCGATCCCGTCGATCAGCGCGGACCTGGAGCCCAGCGGCACCCAGCAGCTGTGGATCTTCGACATCTACGCGTTCGTGCTGGCCGGCCTGCTGATGACGATGGGCTCGCTCGGCGACCGCATCGGCCACCGCAGGCTCCTGCTGATCGGCGCCGCCGCCTTCGGCGCCGCCTCGCTGGTGGCGGCGTACGCGAACAGCGCCGAGACCCTGATCGCCGCCCGCGCGGTCCTCGGCATCGGCGGCGCGACCCTGATGCCGTCGACGATGGCCCTGCTGCGCACGATGTTCACCGACCCCGGCCAGCGCGCGAAGGCGATCGGCCTGTGGTCCGGCGTGATGACGGCCGGGATCGCACTCGGCTCGGTGATGAGCGGAGTGCTGGTCGAGCACTTCTGGTGGGGCTCGGTCTTCCTGGTCAACCTGCCCGCGATGGCCCTGCTGCTGCTCCTCGGCCCGATGCTGCTCCCGGAGTCGAGGAACACCTCCCCCGGCCGCTTCGACTGGCTGAGCGTCCCGCTGTCGATGGCCGCCGTGCTCCCCGTGATCTACGGCCTCAAGGAGATCCCCTCGGAGGGCTGGAACGTCCGCTACGTCGTCTCGATCACCGTCGGTCTGCTCTTCGCGGCCCTCTTCGTCCACCGCCAGCGCACCACGGCCTCACCGATGATCGACCCGGCCCTGTTCCGCGGCCGCGGCTTCGCACCCTCCGTCGCCCTGAACCTCGTCTCGGCGTTCGGGATCATGGGGTCGGCCTACTTCACCACGCAGTACCTGCAGTCGGTGCTCGGCAAGAGCGCGCTGGAGTCGGCCCTGTGGGCACTGCTGCCGTCGGTGCCGATCGGGGCCGCGGCGCCGATCGCGGCCGCTCTGGTCCAGAAGGGCGTCAACCGCGCCCACGTCATCACCGCCGGTTTCGCGATCTCCGCGTGCGGCTTCGCGCTGCTGGCGTCGGCCGGTACGGACTCGATGTGGCTGGTGCTGGTCTCCTGCGCCGTCCTCGCGGTCGGCGGCGTCACCGTGATGTCCCAGATCATGGACCTCGCCATGGGCACCGCCCCGGTCGAGCGGGCCGGCACCGCGTCCTCCCTGATGGAGACGGGCTCGGAGTTCGGCGGCGCGCTGGGGATGGCGATCCTCGGCTCCATCGGTACGGCCGTCTACCGCCACGACATCCCGGCCTCCGCGCCCGACGTGGCCCACGAGACGCTGGGCGGAGCGCTGGCGGTCGCCGATCAGGTGCCCGGACTGGCGACCGTGGCCCGGGAGGCGTTCACCAACGGGATGCAGGGGGCGTCGATCGCGGGGGCGGTGGTTCTCGCGGGGGCGGCGGTGCTGGCGGCGGTGATGCTGCGGGGGGTCGAGGTGCGCCGGCCCGAGGAGGCTCCGGAGCCGGAGAAGTCGCTGGTGTGAGAGAGAAAGGCCGGGCCGGTCGAGGATGCCTCGACCGGCCCGGCCTTTCTGTCTGTCGGTCGTCAGACCAGGTTCACCGCACGAGCCGACGTCGCGCCGATCTCCTCGGCCACCTCGGCCAGCACGCCCGCCGGCACCGTGTCGTCGACGGTCAGTACGGCCAGCGCCTCGCCGCCGGCCACCGCACGGGACACCTGCATGCCGGCGATGTTGATGCCGGCCTCGCCGAAGACGCGGCCCACGGTGCCGACGACGCCCGGGCGGTCCTCGTACTTGAGGACGACCATGTGATCGGCGAGGGCCAGGTCGACGTCGTACTCGCCGACCGCGACGATCTTCTGGAGGTGCTTGGGGCCGGCCAGCGTGCCGGAGACCGCGACCTCCTCGCCGTTGCCCAGCGTGCCGCGCACGGTGACGACGTTGCGGTGGTCGGCCGACTCCGAGCTGGTCGTCAGGCGCACCTCGACGCCGCGCTCCTGCGCGAACAGCGGGGCGTTGACGTACGACACGGTCTCGTCGACGACGTCCTCGAAGACACCCTTGAGGGCGCTGAGCTCCAGCACCTTCACGTCGTGCTGGGTGATCTCGCCGTAGACCTCGACGTCGAGGCGGACCGCGACCTCACCGGCGAGCGCGGTGAAGATCCGGCCGAGGCGCTCGGCGAGCGGCAGGCCCGGCTTGACGTCCTCGGCGATGACGCCGCCCTGGACGTTGACCGCGTCCGGGACCAGCTCACCGGCGAGCGCGAGGCGCACGGAGCGGGCGACGGCGATACCGGCCTTCTCCTGGGCCTCGTCGGTGGAGGCGCCGAGGTGCGGGGTGCAGACGACCTCGTCGAGCTCGAAGAGCGGGGAGTCCGTGCAGGGCTCCTTCGCGTACACGTCGAGGCCGGCGCCGGCGACGCGGCCCTCCTTGAGCGCCGAGAACAGCGCCGTCTCGTCGACGATCCCGCCGCGCGCGGCGTTGACGATGCGCACGCTCGGCTTGACCTTGTGCAGGGCCTCGTCGCCGATGAGACCGAGGGTCTCGGGGGTCTTGGGCAGGTGCACGGTGATGAAGTCGGAGACCTCGAGCAGCTCGTCGAGGGAGAGGACCTTCACGCCCATCTGCGCGGCCCGAGCGGGCTGCACGTAGGGGTCGTAGGCCACGACCTTCATACCGAAGGCCGACATGCGCTGGGCGACGAGCGCGCCGATGCGGCCGAGGCCGACGACACCGAGGGTCTTCTCCGCCAGCTCGACACCCGTGTACTTGCTGCGCTTCCACTCGCCGTTCTTCAGGGCGGTGTTGGCCTGCGGGATGTGGCGCGCGGTGGCCAGCAGCAGACCGCAGGCCAGCTCGGCGGCGGTGACGATGTTGGAGGTGGGGGCGTTGACGACCATCACGCCGGCCTTGGTGGCGGCGGAGACGTCGACATTGTCCAGGCCGACGCCGGCTCGCGCGACGACCTTCAGCTTCTTGGCTGCGGCGATCGCCTCGGCGTCCACCTTGGTGGCGGAGCGGATCAGGATCGCGTCCACGTCGGCGATGGCGGGCAGCAGCTCGGCCCGGTCGGCGCCGTTGCACTGCCGGATCTCGAAGTCCGGGCCAAGCGCGTCGACGGTCGCGGGCGACAGCTCTTCAGCGATGAGTACGACAGGTTTCGAGCTCACGTGAGTCCTCACATGTCCAATGCGGACGGCCGTCCCGACGGCCGCATGCGGTGGAGGTGGCAAGCCGCGTGGAAGACGCACGACGCTGTGGGCCTGACGCGAATGTTGTGCGCCAGTGTAGTGGCGCGGCGGAGGTCGTCTTGCGCCTCTGCGGAAGGATCACCCGTCCGTGCTTCGACGGGCTGGACAACGGGGCCGGAGCATGGCGCTCCGGCCCCGTCATCCGAGGCTTACGCCTCCTCGTCCACCCAGCTCATCAGCTTGCGCAGCTGCTTGCCGGTGGTCTCCAGGAGGTGCTCGGAGTCCTGCTGCTTGTACTCGTTGTACTTCTTCAGACCGCCGTGGTACTCGGCCATCCACTCACGCGCGAAGGTGCCGTCCTGGATCTCGGCGAGGACCTTCTTCATCTCGGCCTTGGTGGCGTCCGTGATGATGCGGGGACCGGTGACGTAGTCGCCCCACTCGGCGGTCTCGGAGACGGACCAGCGCATCTTCTCCAGGCCGCCCTCGTACATGAGGTCGACGATCAGCTTCAGCTCGTGCAGGCACTCGAAGTACGCGATCTCGGGCTGGTAGCCCGCCTCGGTCAGCGTCTCGAAACCGGCCTTCACCAGCGCGGCCGTACCACCGCAGAGAACGGCCTGCTCACCGAAGAGGTCGGTCTCGGTCTCCTCGGTGAAGGTCGTCTTGATGACGCCCGCGCGGGTACCGCCGATGCCCTTGGCGTACGACAGGGCCAGCGCGAAGGCGTTGCCCGTGGCGTCCTGCTCGACGGCCGCGATGCACGGAACGCCGCGACCCTCCTCGTACTGGCGACGGACGAGGTGGCCCGGACCCTTCGGGGCGACCATGCAGACGTCGATGCCGGCCGGGGGCTTGATGAAGTCGAAGCGGATGTTCAGACCGTGGCCGAAGAACAGCGCGTCGCCGTCGTTGAGGTTGTCCTTGATGGACTCCTCGTAGACCTGGGCCTGGATCGGGTCCGGCACCAGGATCATGATGACGTCGGCCTCGGCGGCGGCCTCCGACGGCGTCACCACGCGCAGGCCCTGCTCCTCGGCCTTGGCCTTGGACTTCGAGCCCTCGTGCAGACCCACCCGGACGTCGACACCCGAGTCACGCAGCGACAGCGCGTGGGCGTGGCCCTGGCTGCCGTAACCGATGACCGCGACCTTGCGGCCCTGGATGATGGACAGGTCGGCGTCGGCGTCGTAGAACAGCTCGGCCACTTTGGGTTCTCTCCTTGAGTGCAGGTGTTGCTTCCCACCGTATGACGGCGGGGTGAAGTGAAGTTTCGGGGTCTCGCCATACGGGCGGCCGATGATCGCGACCGCCCGTGTCAAGCGTCACGCAGATCGGTCGAGGGCGCGCAGTGAGCGGTCCGTGATCGAACGGGCGCCGCGGCCGATGGCGATCGTGCCGGACTGGACGAGCTCCTTGATGCCGAACGGCTCCAGCATCTTGAGCATGGCCTCCAGCTTGTCGCTGCCGCCGGTGGCCTCGATGGTGACGGCCTCCGGGGAGACGTCGACGGTCTTGGCGCGGAACAGCTGGACGATCTCGACGATCTGCGAGCGCGTCTCGTTGTCGGCGCGCACCTTCACCAGAACGAGTTCACGCTGAACGGCGTTCGCCGGTTCGAGCTCGACGATCTTGAGCACCTCGACGAGCTTGTTGAGCTGCTTGGTGACCTGCTCGAGGGGCAGCGCCTCGACGCTCACCACGATCGTGATGCGGGAGATGTCGGCGTGCTCGGTGACACCGACGGCGAGCGAGTCGATGTTGAAGCCGCGGCGGGAGAAGAGCGCGGCGATGCGGGCGAGGATGCCCGGCTTGTTCTCCACCAGGACGGAGAGCGTGTGCTTGGACATGATCTTTTACGTCTCTCTCGCTCAGTCGTCTTCGTTGTCGCCGAAGTCGGGGCGGACGTCCCGGGCGGCCAGGATCTCGTCGTTGGAGGTGCCGGCGGCGACCATCGGCCACACCATCGCGTCCTCGTGGACGATGAAGTCGACGACGACCGGGCGGTCGTTGATGGAGTTCGCCTCTTCGATGACCTTGTCGAGGTCGTCCGGGGACTCACAGCGGATCGCGTAGCAGCCCATGGCCTCCGACAGCTTCACGAAGTCGGGGACGCGGGTGCCCCTGGCCTCCGGGTTGACGTCTTCGGGGCCGGAGTGCAGCACGGTGTTGGAGTACCGCTGGTTGTAGAAGAGGGTCTGCCACTGGCGGACCATCCCGAGGGCACCGTTGTTGATGATGGCGACCTTGATCGGGATGTTGTTCAGGGCGCAGGTGGTGAGCTCCTGATTGGTCATCTGGAAGCAGCCGTCGCCGTCGATCGCCCAGACCGTCTGGTCCGGGGCTCCGGCCTTGGCTCCCATCGCGGCCGGGACCGCGTAGCCCATCGTTCCGGCGCCGCCGGAGTTCAGCCAGGTCGCGGGCTTCTCGTACTGGATGTAGTGCGCGGACCACATCTGGTGCTGGCCCACGCCCGCGGCGAAGATCGTGCCCTCCGGCGCGAGTTGACCGATGCGCTCGATGACCTGCTGCGGGGACAGCGTCCCGTTGGTGGGCTGGTCGTAGCCGAGCGGGTAGGTGTCGCGCCAGCGGTTGAGGTCCTTCCACCAGGAGGTGTAGTCGCCCTGGTGGCCCTCGCTGTGCTCCTTCTGCACCGCCTGGACCAGGTCGGCGATGACCTCGCGGGCATCCCCGACGATCGGCACGTCCGCGGCGCGGTTCTTGCCGATCTCGGCCGGGTCGATGTCGGCGTGGACGATCTTGGCGTACGGGGCGAAGCTGTCCAGCTTGCCGGTGACGCGGTCGTCGAAGCGGGCTCCGAGGGCGACGATCAGGTCGGCCTTCTGCAGCGCGGTGACGGCGGTGACCGCACCGTGCATGCCCGGCATTCCCACGTGCAGCGGGTGGCTGTCGGGGAATGCGCCGAGCGCCATCAGGGTGGTGGTGACGGGCGCTCCGGTGAGCTCGGCGAGAACCTTGAGCTCCGCGGTGGCGTGTGCCTTGATGACACCGCCGCCGACGTAGAGGACGGGCCGCTTGGCGTTGGTGATGAGCTTCGCGGCCTCGCGGATCTGCTTGGCGTGCGGCTTGGTGACGGGCCGGTAGCCGGGCAGGTCCATGGCGGGCGGCCAGGAGAAGGTGGTCCGTGCCTGGAGGGCGTCCTTGGCGATGTCGACCAGGACCGGGCCGGGGCGGCCGGTGGAGGCGATGTGGAACGCCTGCGCGATCACCCGCGGGATGTCCTCGGCCTTGGTGACGAGGAAGTTGTGCTTGGTGATCGGCATCGTGATGCCGACGATGTCCGCCTCCTGGAAGGCGTCCGTGCCGATCGCCTTGGACGCGACCTGCCCGGTGATCGCCACGAGCGGCACCGAGTCCATGTGTGCGTCCGCGATCGGCGTCACCAGGTTGGTGGCACCGGGTCCGGAGGTCGCCATGCAGACGCCGACCTTGCCGGTGGCCTGCGCGTAACCGGTGGCCGCGTGGCCGGCGCCCTGCTCGTGACGGACCAGGACGTGGCGCACCCGCCGGGAGTCCATCAGCGGGTCGTACGCGGGCAGGATCGCACCGCCGGGGATGCCGAATACCGTCTCGGCGCCGACCTCCTCGAGAGAGCGGATGAGGGACTGCGCGCCCGTGACGTGCTCGGGGGCGGACTGCTGTCCTCCGGATCGGGGCCGCGGCTGCGGATGGGCCCCGGTGGCCTGCTCGGTCATCGTCATTCTCTTCTCGATGCTGAGGGTTTTTGCGAGGTTTGTACGGTGTGACGCTTTTTACGCCTGGTGTCTGTGCAACAAAAAACCCCTCGTGCCAAGAGGCAAGCGAGGGGAGCGCGCCGGGTGTGGTCGCTGGGAGTTCCGGGTCGATCCGGACGTCACCAGCTCAGCCGACGCGCTTTCCAAGTACGAGAATTCGGGTGCGCATGGCACTGACCCTCCCCCCGGCGCACACCCAGTGTCAAGCGGGTGGGACGGGAGTCTCATTATGTGAGCGAAGGGCACTTCCGCCTCCGAGAACAGCGGGCACACCACTTGTGTACACCCCCGCACCGCCCCCCGCGAACGCGGGCTCCGCCGGTCCGTGCGGAACCGGATAATGACCGGAACCGAGCGCCCGGCGCAGCCGGTACTCGTCCAATGGACCGGAAAACGCCATTCCCTGTCCATGTGTGCACCCCATCGCCCGCAGCGCCACGACCTGCTCGGGCAGATCCACGCCGTCGGCCACGGACTGCAGCCCGAGATCCCCGGCGATCCTGAGCAGCCCACTGGTGATCTTGTGCAGCCGCGCGGACTCCACGACCCCCTCGACCAGACTGCGGTCGAGTTTGAGCACGTCGACGGGGAGTCTGCGCAGTGCCGTGATCGCCGCGTATCCGCTTCCGAAGCCGTCCAGGGCGATCCGGACACCGAGCCTGCGCAGGGCGCCGAGACGGCGTTCCAGCTCGTCGAGGGAGACCCGGGGGTCGGTCTCGGACAGCTCGATGACCAGCGACCCGGAGGGCAGCCCGTGCCGGGTCAGCAGGGCCTCGATCGAGCCGAGCGGAAGGGAGCGGTCCAGCAGCCGGCGGGCGTTCATCCGGACGGACACCGGCATGGTCAGCCCGGTCGCGGCGCGCTCGGCGGCCTGGTCGACGGCCTCCTCCAGCATCCAGCGGCCCAGCTCGGCGGTCTTGTCGCTGTCCTCGGCGACCCTGAGGAACTCGGCCGGCGTGAAGAGCACCCCCTGCGAGGAGCGCCAGCGTGCCTGGGCGGCGACCGAGGTGATCCGGCCGTCCTCCAGGCAGACCACGGGCTGGTGCAGCAGCGCGAACTCGCCGTCGTGCAGTGCGGCGCGCAGGCGCGTGGCGAGCTCCGCCTTGCGTACGACGTCCTGCTGCATCTGGGGCGCGTACAGCTCGACGCGCCCCTTTCCGGCTGACTTGGCGCGGTACATGGCCAGGTCGGCGTTGCGCAGGATCTCGCCCGCGCCGAGACCCGGCTCGGAGAACGCGACGCCGATGGAGGCGGCGACGCGGACATCGTTGCCGTCGATGAGGTAGGGCTGCGAGAGCGTGATCCTGAGGCGGTCGGCGAGCTCCAGGATGTGCCGTTCACGGGCGCTGCGGTCACGGGTGCCGTCACCGACGATCAGGGCCGCGAACTCGTCGCCGCCGAGCCTGGACGCGGTGTCGCCGTGCCGGACCGCGTCCTGGAGTCTGCGGGCGGCCTGGACGAGCAGCTCGTCCCCGGCCTGGTGCCCGATCGTGTCGTTGACGGCCTTGAAGCCGTCGAGGTCGATGAAGAGGACGGCGGTGCCGCGGTCGGAGGCGCGGCGGCCGGAGAGCGCGTGCTGGACGCGCTTGGTGAACAGGGCGCGGTTGGGCAGGTCGGTGAGCGGGTCGTGTTCGGCGTTGTGCTGGAGCTGCGCCTGCAGGCGCACTCTTTCGGTCACGTCCCGGCTGTTGAAGATGAGGCCGCCGTGGTGGCGGTTGACGGTGGACTCGACATTGAGCCAGCCTCCGTCGCCGGACCGGAAACGGCACTCGATGCGCGTAGTGGGTTCATCGAGAGGGTTGGCGGCAAGGAAGCGGCGCACCTCGTGCACCACGCAGCCCAGGTCCTCCGGGTGGATGAGATTGGCCAGTTCGGTGCCCACGAGGTCCTCCGCGGGGCAGCCGTAGACACCGGCGGCGGCCGGGGAGACGTAGCGGAGGATCCCGTTGGGTGCGGCGATCATGATGACGTCGCTGGAGCCCTGCACCAGGGAGCGGAAGTGGTTCTCCTTCTGCGCCAGTTCCTGGGTGAGGGTGATGTTGTCGAGCAGCATGATGCCCTGGCGCACCACGAGGGCGAGCACGACGGTGCCGCCGGTGAGGAGCACCACGCGGTCGACGCTGTGGCCGTTGAGGACGTTGTAGAGGATGCCCAGCGTGCAGACGGCGGCGGCGAGATACGGAGTGAGCGCGGACAGGGAGCCGACAATGGGCCCCGCGGCCGGATACCGGCTGTGATCACCTCCCTGCGGGGGTGCGTGGTGATGGATGCCGCCGCGCTGTCCCGGCACATGCTCGTGGACCACGCGCGTGTGTCCCGCGCCGTCCTGCCCTTCGGTGCCCGGCTGCCCCTGGCGAGGTGCGGCCCAGGGCGCATAGGCGAGCAGGAGCGAGCCCGCGAACCAGCCCGCGTCCAGCAACTGGCCGGAGCGGTAGGCGTTCTGGACCAGCGGCGAGGTGAACAGGGCGTCGCACATGACGGTCAGGGCGAGTGCGCCGATCGCGGTGTTCACCGCCGTACGGTTCATCGCCGAGCGCCGGAAGTGCAGCGCGAGCACCATGCTGACCAGGGCGATGTCCAGCAACGGGTAGGCGAGCGACAGCGCGATCTGCGACACGCTCGACCCTTCGGACCGCGCCGCCTGGGCGAGGGCCAGGCTCCACGAGAGCGTGAGCAGCGAGCCGCCGATCAGCCAGGCGTCCAGACCGAGGCAGACCCAACCGGCCTTCGTCACCGGCCGTTTGGCGAGGACCAGCAGGCCCACGATGGCGGGCGGCGCGAAGCACAGGAAGAACCCGTCGGCGTAGCTGGGGGTGGGCACGGGCCGTTGCAGAACGACCTCGTACCACCCCCAGACCAGGTTGCCCAGGGACGCCATGGCGGAGGAGAGGGCGAACAGTATCCAGGCGAGTCGAAAGCGGACGCGCCGGTTACGGGCGTAGAGGAAGCAGGAGACGGCGGCGATGCCCGCCGCGGCACTCAGTCCGAAGTCGCCCATGATCAGCGCGACTTCCTGGGAGCCCCAGCCGAGCGCGGAACCGACGGCGTATCCCGCGCACACCAGGGCCAGTACGAGTTGGTGGACCAGGCTCGTCCGGCTGGCGGAGGCCGGCGGCCGGGGTGGCAGCGCCCCTGGCGAAGGCTGTGCCCGCAGCGCTCCGTTGAGGGTGGTCGTGGGAGGCGGCGGCGAACTCACCGAACCCTCCTGGTCCGCGCCGCTCCAGGGTCCCGGGAGTCCGGGGTCGCTGGATGCGCATGCCTCCTGCGGCTGCTGTGCCTGCGGTGGTGATGGCTGTGACGGCAGCTGTGGCTGCCGTGGTGACCGCGTCTGCGCGCGGCCGTGCGCCAGGGTCGCCGTCGGCGGCTTCGCCGCGTCGGATCGTTCGTCCATAGGCCGTGCATCGCCCGTCGCCCCCCTCACAGTCTGCAATGTCCATCCCCGGCGCCGAACGGTGCGCGGCGCAGCCCCTGTCGGGACGATACACCAGTCTCGTCACTCAGGGACATAGTTCCTCTACGCTCCGTGACGACCAGCGGGGATGCGAGCACGGACCGCGTCCGGGGGGTTGCGGAGGGTACCGGAAACGGATTACGCGCTTGTTGCTCCGCGGATCTCAGCGCTTGTGGGGCCCGTCGTAAGGATCACGTTGCGCAATGGCTCCTGGTTCACGAATCGCCCCAACTGGTCCACCAACAGCCGCTTGGCGCGCGGCAGGAACGCGGACGTCGGTCCGCCCACGTGGGGGCTGATGAGCACGCCGGGCGCCTGCCACAACGGGTGCCCCGCGGGCAGGGGTTCGGGGTCGACGACGTCCAGGGCCGCGGTGATCCGACCGCTCTCCAATTCGGCGAGCAGGGCCTTGGTGTCGACGACGCCACCGCGCGCGACGTTCACCAGAAGAGCGCCGTCCTTCATCCGGGCCAGGAACCCGGAGTTCACCAGACCACGGGTGGTGTCGTTCAGCGGCGTGGAGAGGATGACGACGTCCGCCTCCGGTAGCAGGGCGGGCAGTTCGGTGAGGGCGTGCACCGGTCCGCGCTCCGTGGTGCGCGCGGAGCGCGCGACGCGCGCCACCCGCGCGACCTCGAACGGTACGAGCCGGTCCTCGATGGCGGCGCCGATGGAGCCGTAGCCGACGATGAGCACCGACTTGTCGGCGAGCGCCGGGTGGAAGTCGCCCTGCCAGTGCTCCTGTTGCTGGGCGCGGACGAACCCGGGGATGCCGCGCAGCGAGGCCAGCGTGAGGGTGAGGGCGAGCTCGGCGGTGCTCGCCTCGTGCACACCGCGCGCGTTGCACAGCTCCACGCCGGGCACGATGTCGTCCAGTTGCGCCAGGACGTCGTCGACGCCTGCCGTGAGCGTCTGGACGAGCCGCAGGTTGCGCATCTCCTTCAGCGGGCGGACCTTCACGGGCTGCCGCTTCATGTAGGGCACGACGTACACGACGCAGTCGGCCGGGTCCCCGGGGAACTCCCGCCTGCCGTCCTCACCCCCGTCCCAGAAAAGGTAGTGGGGTCCTTCCGGGAGCCCTGCGATCTCTTCCGGCGGGATGGGGAGCCACACGTCAGCGGTCATGGTCCGAGGCTATGTCAGGTGCGTGAGGGCGCAGAGGTTAGGTTGTGGGGTGCCGGAAGAGGGAGGGTCACGAGCAGGTGGAGCGCAGGACGATCGGGGCGGCGGCGCTCGCGGTGGGGGATGTCGGACTCGGTTGCATGCCGATGAGCTGGGCCTACAGCGGGTCGCGGCAGCGGGGTGAGGAGTCGTTCAGGGCCGTGCACCGGGCGCTGGACCTGGGCTCGACGCTGCTGGACACGGCCGACATGTACGGCCCGTTCACCAATGAGCTGTTGGTGGGGCGGGTGTTGAAGGAGCGGCGCGGGGAGGCCTTCGTGTCGACGAAGGTGGGGCTGCTGGTCGGCGAGCAGCACATCGTGGCCAACGGCCGGCCCGGTTATGTGAGGCGGGCGTGCGACGCGTCGCTGCGGCGGCTGCAGACGGACGTGATCGACCTGTACCAGCTGCATCGGGCCGACCCCGAGGTCCCGGTCGAGGAGACCTGGGGCGCGATGGCGGAGCTGGTGCAGGCCGGCAAGGTGCGGTCGCTGGGGCTGTGCGCGGTGGGCGCGCGAGGCGGCCGTCGGTCCGGGGCCCGTCTGCACGACGCGACGATCCGCCAGCTGCAGCGCGTCCAGCAGGTCTTCCCGGTGAGCGCGGTGGAGGCGGAGCTGTCGGTGTGGTCGCCGGAGGCCCTGGAGTCGCTGCTGCCGTGGTGCGAGGCCCGCGGCGTCGGCTTCCTGGCGGCGATGCCGCTGGGCAACGGCTTCCTCACCGGCACCCTGACCCCCGGCGAGGGCTTCGAACCGGACGACGTCCGCGCCCGCCACCCCCGCTTCACGGCGGAGATGATGGCCGCCAACCAGCCGATCGTCGTCGGCCTGCGCCGCATCGCCGCCCGCCACGGCGACGCCGTCACACCCGCTCAGGTGGCCTTGGCGTGGGTGCTGGCCCGGGGCCGCCACGTGGTCCCGGTCCCCGGCGCCAAGCAGGAGCGCTGGGTGACGGAGAACGCGGCGGCGGCCGAGCTGCGGCTCTCCGCGCAGGACCTGGCGGAGGTGGCGGCACTGCCCGGGGCACGGGGATCCTGGGACTGACGGGATCCTGTGTCTGAGAGGCCCTTGGCGGTTCGGGTCCCGGAGATCGGGAACCTGTGAGGCCCGAGCGGTGTAAGAACAGTAGAAGCCACCGCGTCGAAGGGACCGAGATCGTGCAACGACGAGCAGTGTCGGCCGTGTTGGCCGCAACCGCGCTCCTGGTGACGGCCGGATGTTCCTCGGACGATGGCGGTGGCGGGGCGCCGGGCGGTGGTACGACAGCGAGCAGCGGTACGACGTCGGAGGCCTCCCCCACCCAGCAGGCCGCCGAGGAGACACCCCCCGCGAAGGGCTCGGTGAAGGTGCTCCGCACCGCCGCCACCGGGCTGGACACTCCCTGGGGCCTGGCCCCGCTGCCCGACGGCGATCTGCTGGTCTCCTCCCGGGACAAGGCGACGATCACCCGGATCGACGGGGAGACCGGCAGGAAGACCGAGCTGGGCGAGGTGCCGGGGGTCTCCCCCGCCGGTGAGGGCGGGCTCATGGGCCTCGCGCTGTCTCCGGACTACGCCTCGGACCACATGGTCTACGCCTACTTCACCTCGGCCTCGGACAACCGCATCGTCCGCATGCTGTACGCGGAGGAGAAGCCCTCCGGCGAGCAGCTGGGCGCACCGGACACCGTCTTCAGGGGCATCCCCAAGGGCTATATCCACAATGGCGGCCGGATCGCCTTCGGCCCGGACAAGATGCTGTACGCGGGCACGGGCGAGAGCGGCAACACCGGTCTGTCCCAGGACAAGAAGTCCCTGGGCGGCAAGATCCTGCGGCTGACGCCGGAGGGGGAGCCGGCTCCGGGCAACCCGTTCCCCGACTCCCCGGTGTACTCGTTCGGCCACCGCAATGTGCAGGGCCTGGCCTGGGACGCCAAGCAGCGTCTGTTCGCCTCGGAGTTCGGCCAGGACACCTGGGACGAGCTGAACGCGATCGAGCCGGGTGGCAACTTCGGCTGGCCGGAGGTCGAGGGCACGTCCGACGACGGCGACTTCCGCAACCCGATAGCCCAGTGGGCCACGGATGACGCCTCTCCCAGCGGTATCGCCTACGCCGAGGGCTCGATATGGATGGCGGGGCTGAAGGGCCAGCGCCTGTGGCGCGTCCCGCTGAAGGGCACCGAGGCCTCGGCAGACCCGCAGGCGTTCCTGGAGAGTGAGTACGGCCGGCTGCGCACGGTGGTGTCGGCGGGCGGCGACAAGCTGTGGCTGGTCACCAGCAACACGGACGGGAGGGGGGACCCGAAGGAGGGGGACGACCGGATCCTGCAGGTACAGGTGAGCTGACCGGGCCGTCAGTCCTGGGCGGACCCGTCCTCGTCCGGCGTCGGCCGCCGTACGACGACCTTGCCGGACGCGAGGTCTATCGGCCCGCGTCCGGGGTCGTTGTCACCGATGTCCTCCCGTGTCAGCGCCAGCCGGTTCTCTTCGTCCTGGGTGTGTTTTCGACCCGGTGCGAACAGTTCCTCGAAGGCGTTGAACACGGGACCTCCCTGGGCCGACGTCCTTTACAGCGTAAGCCTGACTCCGTTCGTCCGAATGGTGAGCCCGTGGCCCCCGCTCCCTCGGGGCGTCACCCCGCCGTCCGGCCGGTGAGCGGCTCCGCCGGGAACAGCCCCAACCGGTGTGCCACGGCCGCGGCCTCGCCCCGGCCCGAGACGCCGAGCTTGGCCAGGATGTTCGAGACATGGACGCTGGCCGTCTTCGGGGAGATGAACAGCTCCTCGGCTATCTGGCGGTTGCTGCGGCCGGCGGAGACCAGGCGCAGCACGTCACGTTCCCGGCCGGTGAGGCCGAGGGAATCGGCCGTCGGGGCCTGGGACCGCTTCGGGGCGCGGGCCATGGGGAGGCGGGCGCGCTGGGCGAGCTGGGTGACGGCGTCGGTCAGGGGACGGGCACCGAGGTGGCGGGCGACGGCGTGGGCGAGGCGGAGCAGTTCCGTAGCGCGGTCGCGTTCGTCCTCGCCGCCGGTGGTCAGGAGGGCCTCGGCGAGGCGGTGGCGGACGCGGGCGAGGTCGTAGGGGCGGTCCAGGCGCTCGAAGGCGGCGGTCACCTCAGACCAGTCGTCGGGGTCGCTCATGCCCTCGGCGCGCAGAAGCTCCGCGCGGACCCAGCGTTCGTGGGCCTGCCACACAGGGACGTTGGTGGCCAGGGGTCTGGCGGCCGTACGGATGCGTTCGAGGAGTTCGGCGCGGCCGGGGTCGGCGGCGGGCAGGCCGAGGGCGTCGGCCTCCATGGCGGCGGCGGTCCGCAGGAGGGGCCAGGCGTAGCGCTGGGTGTCGGGCGGGAAGCCCGTGTCCATGGCGCGTTCGAGTTCGGCGCGGGCGTCCAGGAGGCGGCCCTCGCCGGCGGCGACGCCGATGGCGATGCGGGCGAGGGGGATCTCGTTCTGGGGCGGCCGGTCGTGGCTGCCGAAGTGGCTTCGGGACGCGGCCAGTTGGTGGCCGGACTCGGCCAGGTCACCTCGGGCGAGGGCGAGTTCGGCGCGCAGGCGGGCATGGAAGCCGCGGGGCTTGGCGCTCTGCCCGACCCGCCCGGCGTTGACTGAGGCTTCGGCGGCCTCGTCCCAGCGGCCCAGGCTGCAGAGGGATTCGGCGAGGTTGCCCCAGGCCCAGGCCTCGCTGTCCGGGAGGCCGAACTGCCGGGTGTAGGCGAGCCCTTCCTCCAGGATGGGCACGGCGTCGGCGGAGCGTCCGACGGCTTCGAGGGCGTCCGGCAGGTTCACATAGACGCGGGCCGCGACGGCGGAGAGGCCGTGCTCGACCGTCTCCCGCTTGACCTCCAGCATCTCGCCGAGTCCCGTCTCGATGTCACCGGCGTGGACCTTGAGGCTGCCGAGGGTGAGCCGGGCGTTCATCTCGATCTCGCGGACGCCGAGCATGCGCGCGTACTCCACGGCGCGCTCGGCGGCGAAGAAGGCGTTGGGGCCGGGGACGTGCACCATGGACCAGTTGGCGACGCTGGCGAGGACCTCGGCGTGCACCTCGGAGGGCGGCAGGCCGCGTACCAGCTCCTGGGCGGTGGCCAGTTCCTGCCAGCCGTCGCCCCGGGACAGCGCCGAGATCAGCCGGGAGCGCTGTACCCAGAACCAGGCGCTGCGCAGCGGATCGCCCTCCTCCTCCAGGAGGTGCAGCGCCCGCTTGGTGATCTTCAGGGCGCGTTCCCGTTCCCCGCAGAGCCGGCCGGCCACGGCGGCCTCGGCCATCAGGTCGAGATAGCGCAGCGGGGTGGTGGCCGGGTCGCAGCCGCAGGCGGGGTAGACCTCGGCGTAGTCGACGGGGCGCAGGGCGTCCCGTACGTCCTCGGGGGCGGTGTCCCAGAGCTCCATCGCGCGTTCCAGGAGCCGCAGTTGTTCGGAGTAGGCGTGCCGGCGGCGGGCGGTGACGGAGGCGTCCAGGACGGCGGGCAGGGCCTTGGCGGCGTCGTGGGCGTGGTACCAGTAGCTGGCCAGGCGCATGACGCGGCCGTCGGCCGGCACGAGCGCCGGGTCGGTCTCCAGGGCCTCGGCGTAGCGGCGGTTGAGGCGGGAGCGCTCGCCGGGCAGCAGGTCGTCGCTGACGGCCTCGCGGACCAGGGAGTGGCGGAAGCGGTAGCCGTCGCCGTCGGGTGCGGCGCTGAGGATGTTGGCGTTCACGGCGGCCCGCAGCGCCTCGATGAGGTCGTCCTCGGCGAGCCCGGCGACGGCGGCGAGCAGCCGGTACTCGACGGTGGAGCCGCCCTCGGCGACGACCCGGGCGACCCGCTGGGTGCTCTCGGGCAGTCCCTCGACGCGGACCAGGAGCAGGTCGCGCAGTGAGTCGGTGAGGCCGGCACAGCAGCCCTCGTGGGCGGCGACGGCGAGTTCCTCGACGAAGAAGGCGTTGCCGTCGGAGCGTTCGAAGATGTCGTCGACGGTGGCCGGGTCGGGTTCGCAGGCGAGGATGCCGGCGATCTGACGGCCGACCTCGGTGCGGTTGAAGCGGCCGAGTTCGAGGCGGCGGACGGTGCGCAGCCGGTCGAGTTCGGCGAGCAGGGGGCGCAGCGGGTGGCGGCGGTGGATGTCGTCGGCGCGGTAGGTGGCGAGGACGACGAGGCGGCCGGTGCGCAGGGTGCGGAAGAGGTAGGCGAGGAGGTGGCGGGTGGAGGCGTCGGCCCAGTGCAGGTCTTCGAGGGCGACGACGACCGTGCGGTCGGCGGCGACGCGCTCCAGCACGCGGGCGGTGAGTTCGAAGAGACGGGCCATGCTCTGCTCGTCGTGGCGTCCCGAGGGCGCCTCGCCCAGTTCGGGCAGGAGCCGGGCCAGTTCCTCCTCCTGGCCTGCGGCCGCGACGGTCATCTCGTCCGGCAGTGCGCGGCGCAGCGCACGCAGCGCGGTGGAGAACGGGGCGAAGGGCAGCCCGTCGGCGCCGATCTCGACGCAGCCGCCGAGCGCGACGACCGCGCCCTGTCCGCCGGCCGCGGTGGCGAACTCCTCGACGAGTCGGGTCTTGCCGACGCCGGCCTCGCCGCCGATCAGTAACGCCTGCGGCTCGCCCGCGGCGGCACGGGCGAGCGCCTCGTTCAAGTTGGTCAGTTCATCGGCGCGACCTACGAACACGGGACTGACGGACCTGGTCTCCACGGGCCCGAGCATCGCACGGGGGTCCGACAGCGCGGCACCGGTTTTCGCGGGGAGCGTGTCCGCTTCCGCCGTCATGGTGCCCACTGCCACCACCCCGGCGTTCAGGGGGACGGCCGCCTCGGTCGGCGGGCGGCCGTCCCCCTCCCCCGCGGTCACGCGGCGCGCAGGAAGCGGAGCCGGCGGCTGAGCCCGGTATGCACCTCGCCCTCGGTGTCGTGGCCGGCTGCCTCGCGGCGGGCGGCACGGCGGCTGCGGACCGCCTCGCGGGCCAGACGCTCCTGCTGGGCCTGACGGAGCAGGTCGGCGGAACGAAGCTGGGAGAGCTCGTACTCGTACATGGTGTCCCCTTGGGAGAGTCGGTTTCGTGCTTCGCTTTCTGCGATGCCTTTACCTTCGTCTCCAAGGCGGGTCCGCCACATCGGGAGAGTTCCGCATCTTCGGCCACCGTGGGGGCCTTAGACATGCCTAAGGGGCCTCAGGCGCCGCGTAAGGTGCTTACGCTCGGCCTAAGACCCCTTGGTGACCTGCGGTGATTCAGCTCGTGGACGGCAGTCCGAGCAGGACGTCGGTGTACTTGAGGACGGCCAGGAGCAGGCCGATGACCCCGAGCGAGACGCCCGCCCAGCCGACCGACTTGATCCACGGGGCCTGCGGCTTGCCGGGCGCCCCGAAGGCGGGCCGGGCCAGCACGAAGACGCCCACGATCAGCGCGGCCAGCGCGAAGAAGCCGGCCCACAGAGCGGAGGTCTGCCAGGCGTCGCCGTAGATCTCCTTGACCTGCGTGGCGACGGTCGCGGTCGACGCCGTCTCCAGCTGACCCACGAGGGTCTCGCGGGCGGCGGCGACCGTACCGATCCAGCCACCGGTGAGGGAGACAAGACCGAGCCCGGCGGACACGACGGCGGCCGCACCCTGGCCGACGCCGGACGGGCCCTCCTTCTCGTCCTCGCCGAGGCCCTCGAGGACCTCGGCCTCGTCGCCGTCCTCGGCGTCGTCGGCCTCGATCACCTCGTCGGCGCCCACGGCGTCGCTCTTCGTGACGTCCACCTTCTCCTCGTCGGTCCTGGCCTCGGGGCCCGTCTCGGCCCCGGTCTCGTCAACAGTCTTGGTTCCCATACCTCGCACCGTACGGACGCAGTCTGAGAGGTCTCTTAATGATCGCTGTGAGCGGCACGCGCGCGTGCCTCACGCCATTCGGGCGCCAGCACCGACCAAACCTCGAGATCGTGCCGCATCCCACCATAGGGGTGCGCCTGACGGTGGACGCCGTCGCGGGTCATCCCCAGCCGCCGGGCGACATTGAGGCTGTTGGTGTTGCCGGCGGCGGCGATCCATTCGACACGGTGGATGCCGCGCCCCTCGATCACCCAGTCGATGAGCACCCGCATCGCCCGGGTGATCAGCCCGCGCCCGGTGGCGGCGGGCTCCAGCCAGCAGCCGACCTCGGCGTTGCCCTGAGCGGCGTCGAAGTTGAGGGTGAGCACTCCGCCCACGAGCTTTCCGTCCAGCCAGATGCCGTGGTAGCCGCCGGTGTCGTCGGCGCGCATCCGGGCGTAGCGCTGGAGCGTCTCGCGCGCGGACTCCACGTCCACCGCCTTGGAGCCGAAGGGGATGAACTCCCCGATGAACTCCCTGCCGCGGTCCAGGTTCGCCAGGAACTCCTCCGCGTGCCACGGTTCCAGTGGGCGCAGTTCGGCACCGTCACCCAGCGATATCGCGTACATCGATGTCCCGCTCCTTCTCCAGCTCCGCCACGACGCCGTCCAGCCTCGCATGGGCGGCCCGGCGCTCGGGCGGCTCGATGCTGATGCGCGGCATCCGGCGGTCCAGCCAGCCCGGCAGCCACCAGTTGGCGCCGCCGAGCAGGTGCATGAGGGCGGGGACGAGCAGCGTGCGCAGGACGAAGGCGTCGAGGGCGACGGCGGCGGCCAGCGCGATGCCGAACATGGCGATCACGCGGTCGCCGCTGAGGACGAAGGCGAGGAAGACCGAGATCATGATGACCGCGGCGGAGTTGATCACCCGGCTGGTCTCGGCGAGCCCGACGCGGACGGCCCGCCGGTTGTCGCCGGTCTCCAGCCACTCCTCGTACATCCGGCTGACCAGGAAGACCTGGTAGTCCATGGAGAGCCCGAAGAGCACAGACACCATGATCACCGGTAGGAAGGGTTCGATCGGTCCCGCCCGGCCGAGGCCCAGGAACTCGCTCCCCCAGCCCCACTGGAAGATCGCGACGACGATCCCGAAGGCGGCGGCGACCGCGGCGACGTTCATCGCGGCTGCCTTCAGCGGGATGCCGACGGACCGGAAGGCGAGCAGGAGCAGCAGACAGCCCAGGCCGATGACGACGCCGACGAACAGGGGCAGCTTGCCGACGATCACCTCGGCGAAGTCGTCGTACGACGCCGTCACACCGCCGACCTGGATGTCGAGCGAGGTGCCGGTCTCGGCGCGTGGCAGCACCTCGGTGCGCAGCCGGTCGACGAGGTCGCTGGTCTTCTGGGACTGCGGGGACGACTCCGGGACGATCGTGAAGTATCCGGTGCCCCCGCTCGCGTCGTAGGTCACCGGTGTCGCCGAGGCGACGCCCTCGGTGGTGCGGATGGTGGCGTCGAGGTTGTCGAGGAGGAGCTTGTCCTCGGCGCCGTCGATCTGTGTCACCAGGGTCAGCGGGCCGTTGACGCCGGGGCCGAAGCCGGCGGCGAGCAGGTCGTAGGCCTGGCGGGTGGTGGACGCCTGTGGGTTGTTGCCCTGGTCGGAGGTGCCGAGGTGCAGCCCCAGCGTGGGCAGGGCCAGGACGGTCATGACGGCCAGAGCGACCGCGCCGAGCAGCTTGGGGTGGCGTTCCACGAACGCCGACCAGCGCGCGGCGAGCCCGGTCGGCAGCTCGGGCTGGGGCCCGTGCTCGTCCAGGTGCCGTCGCTCGCGCCGGCTCAGGGCGCGCATGCCGATGAAGGAGAGCAGGGCGGGCAGCAGGGTGACGGAGGCCGCGACGGTGAGGACGACGGTGAGCGAGGCGGCTATCGCGACGCCGTTGAGGAAGCTCAGCCGGAGGATCAGCATGCCCAGCAGGGCGATGCAAACCGTGGCACCCGCGAAGACGACGGCCCGTCCGGTGGTCGCGACGGCGTTGGAGATGGACTCGGCGACACCGAGCCCGCGTTTCAGTCCGCGCCGGTGCCGGGTCACGATGAACAGGGCGTAGTCGATGCCGACGCCGAGCCCGATCAGCATGCCGAGCATGGGCGCGAAGTCGGCGACGGTCATGGCGTGCCCGAGCAGCACGATCCCGGCGTACGCCGTGCCGACGCTCACCAGCGCGGTGGCGATGGGCAGCAGCGAGGCGGCGAGCGAGCCGAAGGCGAGGAACAGCACGACCGCGGCGACGAGCACGCCGACGGCCTCGGCGAGATGTCCGCCCGAGGACTCGGTGAGGGCGATGGCGCTGCCGCCCAGCTCCACCTGGAGTCCGTCGCCGCCGGCCGCCTCGGCGGTGTCGACGACGGCCTGCGGCTGGCCCTTGTCGATGTCCTCGGCCCGGTCGTCGAAGGTGACCGTGGCGTACGCGGTACGGCCGTTCTCGCTGATCTGGGCGGCGCCCTGTTCGTCGTACGGACTGACGACGGTGGCCACTCCGGGCAGATCGGCGATCTCGTCGAGGGTCCGGGTCATGGTCTGTTCGACGGCGGAGGCACGGACCGTGCCGGACGTGGTGTGCCAGACGACGGTGTCGCTGTCACCGCCGAGTTCCGGGAAGCCTTCCTGCAGCAGCTGGGTGGCGCGGCCCGACTCGGTGCCGGGGACCTCGTAGTCGTTCGAGTACGCCGAGCCGGTGGCCACGGCGGCCGCGGTCACCCCGCCGAAGGCGAGGAGCCACAGCAGAACGGCGACGAGGCGGCGCTGGACACACCAGCGTGCGAGGGCTGCCACGAAACGTGCTCCCGGGTGGATTTATGGATCTTTGACCGGGAACAGTCGCCCAAAAGATGAATGGCCCGCAAAGAACGCATGAGCAATGCGGAGACCACTCTTGCAGCCAGAAATGATCGTTTACCGCATTGGTGCGTTTATTCACAGGAGTGGGAGGCAGATCACAGGACAGTAACGTCCTCTCTGTCACCTCAGTCGAACTGGTCGCCCAGCGCCATCACCATCACACCGACGATCAGCAGCCACAGCGCCCTGCGGGTGCGTCCCCGGGAGCCGAGCACCGACGCGAGTGCACAGACCGCGGCCCCGCTGGCGTAGGCGGCCGGGACGAGCGCCGGGCCGGATCCCGTGAAGCGGAGCGCCGAGGCCGTTATGCCCGCGAGCGTCAGCACCGCCCCGGTGGCGAGAGCCGTCCAGCGGGCCCGCCGCGCGTCCTCGGCCGGGTCCGCGTACTCCTTTGGTATCTCGGAATCGCCGCGTCCGTCCATGGCGGGCGAGCGTAGCGCGTCTCCCTGAGAAACCAGGTGCCGGACGGCCTCGTCCCCTGCTACGGTCCCCCCGTCCGCAGTCTCCGGCCTCGCGCCGCCGACCGAAGCAGGTTGATTTTTTGAAGGTCCGACCGAGCTCCTACGCATCTCTCTTCCCTACGAAGGACTCAAGGAGCCCGTTCACCGATGTCAGACATCACCCCGAGAACCTCGAGTGAGGACCTCGTCCGGCGGCTGACCCAGAGCCGCTTTCCGCGCAGCAACGGTTACGACGTCCGCTGGGTCATCGAGAACCAGATGGGCCCGAACGCGCTGTGGCTGCTGGAGTGGCTGGCGCCCGCGCTGGGCCTGGACCGGCTGCGCCCCGGCGCCCGCGTCCTCGACCTGGGCTGCGGCCGCGCCATGACCTCCGTGTTCCTCGCCAAGGAGTACGACGTCCAGGTCACCGCCGCCGACCTGTGGGTCAAGGCCGACGAGAACGCCGTACGCGTCGCCGAGGCCGGTGTCGCCGACCGTGTGCTGCCGGTGTACGCCGAGGCGCACGACCTGCCGTTCGGCGAGGGCACGTTCGACGCGATCGTCTCCGTCGACGCGTATCAGTACTTCGGCACGAACGACCTGTATCTGCCCACGCTGGCGCGGCTGTTGAAGCCGGGCGGGCGGATCGGGATCGTCGTACCGGCACTTCGGGAGGAACTGGAGGGCGACGAGCCTCCGGCGCATCTGAAGGAGTACTGGGAGAAGGACCCCGGTTTCTGGGCGTTCCACTCCCCCGCCTGGTGGCGGCGGCTGTGGACGCGCAGCGGGGCCGTGACGGTCGAGACGGCCGACTGGCTGGAGGACGGCTGGCGCGACTGGCTGCTGTGGAGCGAGGTGTGCGCCGAGGAGAGCTCCAGCGAGTTCATGGCGGACATGGCGCACTGGTCGGTCGACCTGATGCACACCGACGTCGAGCATGTGCTCGGTTTCGCGCGGGTCGTGGGACGCCGTAAGTGACAGCAGGGGCCCCGGAGGTACGACCTCCGCGGCCCCTGCCTACGACGGGCCTCAGCCCTCGCCGACGCCCAGCTTCTCCAGGATCAGCTCCTTGACGCGGGCCGCGTCGGCCTGACCGCGGGTCGCCTTCATGACCGCGCCGACCAGGGCGCCGGCCGCGGCCACCTTGCCGGAGCGGATCTTGTCGGCGATGCCCGGGTTGCCGGCGATGGCCTCGTCGACGGCGGTGCCGAGGGCACCCTCGTCCGACACGACCTTCAGACCGCGCTTGTCGACGACCTCGTCCGGGGTGCCTTCGCCCGCGAGGACGCCTTCGATGACCTGACGGGCCAGCTTGTCGTTGAGGTCACCCTTGGAGACGAGCTCGGTGACCCGGGCGACCTGCGCCGGGGTGATGGCCAGCTCGTCCAGCGAGGTGCCCGACTCGTTGGCGCTGCGGGCGAGTTCGCCCATCCACCACTTGCGGGCGGATGCCGCGTCGGCACCGGCGTCGATCGTGGCGACGATCGGGTCCAGCGCACCGGCGTTGAGGATCGCCTGCATGTCGAGCGCCGAGATGCCCCACTCCGCGACGAGACGGTTGCGGCGGGCCAGCGGCAGCTCGGGCAGACCGGCGCGGATCTCCTCGACCCACTCGCGAGAGGGGGCCACCGGAACGAGGTCCGGCTCGGGGAAGTACCGGTAGTCCTCGGCCTCTTCCTTCACGCGGCCCGAGGTCGTCGACCCGGTGTCCTCGTGGAAGTGCCGGGTCTCCTGGATGATCGTCCCGCCGCTGTTGAGTACGGCGGCATGCCGCTGGATCTCGAAGCGGGCGGCGCGCTCCACGGAACGCAGCGAGTTGACGTTCTTCGTCTCGCTGCGGGTGCCGAACTTCTCGCGGCCGTGCGGGCGCAGCGACAGGTTCACGTCGCAGCGCATCTGGCCCTGCTCCATGCGGGCCTCGGAGACACCGAGCGCCCTGATGAGCTCGCGCAGCTCGGCGACGTACGCCTTCGCGACCTCGGGAGCACGCTCGCCGGCGCCCTCGATCGGCTTGGTGACGATCTCGATGAGGGGGATGCCGGCCCGGTTGTAGTCGAGCAGCGAGTGGGACGCGCCGTGGATTCGGCCGGTGGCACCGCCGACGTGCAGCGACTTGCCGGTGTCCTCCTCCATGTGGGCGCGCTCGATCTCCACACGGAAGGTCTCGCCGTCCTCCAGCTGTACGTCGAGATAGCCGTTGAAGGCGATCGGCTCGTCGTACTGGGAGGTCTGGAAGTTCTTCGGCATGTCCGGATAGAAGTAGTTCTTCCGGGCGAAGCGGCACCACTCGGCGATCTCGCAGTTCAGCGCGAGACCGATCCTGATCGCCGACTCGACTCCGGTCGCGTTGACGACCGGGAGCGCGCCGGGCAGGCCGAGGCAGACGGGACAGGTCTGCGTGTTGGCGTCCTGACCGAGTTCGGTCGAACAGCCGCAGAACATCTTGGTCTTGGTGCCGAGTTCGACATGGACCTCAAGGCCCATGACGGGGTCGTACGACGCGAGTGCGTCCTCGTACGACTCCAGGTCGGTCGTGGTGGTCACGGTGAAACTTCCCTCTCAGCCCAGCAGGACGTCGTCGTCGCCCAGCCGCTTCAGCTCGCGGTACAGGACGGCGAGGCCGGTGACTACGGCGACGGCGGCCACGGTCGCGTCGATCAGGACCAACGTGTCGCTCTCGGCGCGCGCCTTCTTGAGCCGCTTGGCGACACCGATGGCGCCGAACGCCGTGGTGGCGATGGACAGGTACGTGCCGGACTTGGACTTCTTGAAGTCCTTGGCCTTGGTCAGCTTGCTCACAGCGACGGTGCCTCCTCCAGGAGCGGGTGGCCCCACCTTTCCACGAAGGCGGCCTCGACGGCGGCGCCGACCTTGTAGAGACGGTCGTCCTTCAGGGCCGGGGCGATGATCTGCAGACCGACCGGGAGGTTGTCCTCCGGGGCGAGACCGCAGGGCAGCGACATGGCCGAGTTGCCCGCCAGGTTGGTCGGGATGGTGCACAGGTCCGCGAGGTACATCGCCATCGGGTCGTCGGCACGCTCGCCGATCGGGAAGGCGGTGGTGGGCGTCGTCGGCGAGACGATCACATCGACACCACTGCCCTGCTCGAAGGCCTTCTCGAAGTCGCGCGTGATGAGCGTGCGGACCTTCTGGGCGCTGCCGTAGTACGCGTCGTAGTACCCGCTGGACAGCGCGTACGTGCCGAGCATGATGCGGCGCTTCACCTCGGGGCCGAAGCCCGCCTCACGGGTGAGGGAGGTGACCTCTTCGGCCGAGTGGGTGCCGTCGTCGCCCGTACGCAGGCCGTAGCGCAGGCCGTCGAAGCGGGCGAGGTTGGACGAGCACTCGGACGGCGCGATCAGGTAGTACGCCGACAGGGCGAGGTCGAAGGACGGGCAGTCCAGCTCGACGATCTCGGCGCCCAGGTCCTTCAGCAGCGCGACGGACTCGTCGAACCGCTGGATGACACCGGCCTGGTAGCCCTCACCGCGGAACTGCTTGACGACGCCGACGCGCATGCCCTCGACGCTGCCGTTGCGGGCGGCCTCGACGACCGGCGGGACCGGGGCGTCGATCGAGGTGGAGTCGAGCGGGTCGTGCCCGGCGATGACCTCGTGCAGCAGCGCCGCGTCCAGGACCGTACGGGCGCAGGGCCCGCCCTGGTCGAGGGAGGACGAGAACGCCACCATGCCGTAGCGGGACACGGCCCCGTACGTGGGCTTCACGCCGACCGTGCCGGTGACGGAGGCCGGCTGGCGGATGGAGCCGCCGGTGTCGGTGCCGATGGCGAGGGGGGCCTGGAAGGAGGCGAGGGCGGCGGAGGAGCCGCCACCGGAGCCGCCGGGGATCCTGGTGAGGTCCCAGGGGTTGCCGGTCGGGCCGTAGGCGCTGTTCTCGGTGGAGGACCCCATGGCGAACTCGTCCATGTTGGTCTTGCCGAGGATGACGACGTCGGCGGCCTTCAGCCGCTTGGTGACGGTCGCGTCGTACGGCGGGATCCAGCCCTCGAGCATCTTCGAACCGACGGTCGTCGGGATGCCCTCGGTGGTGAAGATGTCCTTCAGCGCGAGCGGGACGCCGGCCAGCGGGCCGAGCTTCTCGCCCTTGGCGCGCTTCTCGTCAACGGCACGGGCCTGAGCCAGCGCGCCTTCGCGGTCGACGTGCAGGAAGGCGTGCACCTTCTCGTCGACGGCCTCGATACGGGCCAGGTGGGCCTCGGTCACCTCGACCGCGGTGAGCTCGCCGGAGGCGATCTTCGCGGCGGTCTCGGCGGCGGTGAGCCTGATGATGTTGACGTTGTCCGTCATGGCGGTTAGTCCTCCCCCAGGATCTGCGGCACCTTGAAACGCTGCTGCTCCTGGGCCGGGGCGCCGGAGAGCGCCTGCTCGGGGGTGAGCGACGGACGGACCTCGTCCGCCCGCATGACGTTCGTCAGCGGAAGCGGGTGCGAGGTCGGCGGTACGTCTTGGTCGGCGACCTCGCTGACGCGTGCGACCGCGCCGATGATGTCGTCCAGCTGTCCCGCGAAGTGCTCGAGCTCTTCGGGCTTCAGCTCCAGACGCGCCAGCCGTGCGAGGTGGGCGACCTCCTCGCGCGTGATGCCAGGCATGCAGCGATCCTCTGGGTGAGAGTGTGTGGTTTGGGGCCAATCCTATGGGGCGGCGCCCTGTGCCCGTGAAACGGTTTCCCCGCCCCCGGCCGGCGTCGGTGAATTCAGCCCCTGGGGATGGGAACGGGTAAGGGCGGCGGGAGCGAAAATCGCCTGGCTACTCGTCGGTGGCAGCCGCCGGCAGAGCCGCCCGCGGGCGCTGCCATCCGCGTGAACCCCGGGCCCGCAGCCAGGCGGTGGCCTCCTCCGCCGGCATCGCCGCCGCGACCAGCCACCCCTGTACGGCGTCGCAGCCCAGGTCCCGCAGCCGCTCCCACGTCTCGTCGTCCTCGACGCCCTCGGCGACCACGAGGAGGCCCAGCGAGTGAGCCAGATCCACCGTGCACCGCACGATCTCCGCGTCCTCGGTGTCGATCGCCAGCCGGGCCACGAAGGAGCGGTCGATCTTCAGCTCGCTGACCGGCAGCCGGCGCAGATGCACCAGCGACGAATAGCCCGTACCGAAGTCGTCCAGCGACATCTTCACGCCGTGCCCGGTCAGCCCGGCGAGGGTGTCGGCGGCGCGCTGCGGATCTTCGAGGAGCACGTGTTCGGTTATCTCCAGCTGGAGCGAGCCCGCGGGGACGCCGTGCCGGGCCAGCCGGGCGGCGACGGAGCCGGCGAAGCCGGGGGTGTGGACGTCGCGCGGGGAGACGTTGACCGCGACGGGCGCGTACAGGCCCTGGGCGCGCCACCGGGCCACCTGGGCGAGCGCGGTGTCCAGGACGTACTCCGTGAGGTGCGGCATCAGCCCCGACGACTCGGCGATGGCGATGAACTCGTCCGGCGGCACCTTCCCGCGCTCCGGGTGCACCCACCGGACGAGGGCCTCCAGGCCCGCCACCTGTCCGTCGAAGCGGACCTTGGGCTGGTAGTGCAGCTGGACCTCGTGCGCGTCCAGCGCGCGCCGCAGGTCGCCCAGCAGACCGAGGCGGTCGGGGGTGTTGGAGTCCCGCTTGGACTCGTAGACCTCGACGCCCGTACGGTCCCGCTTCGCCTGGTACATCGCCACGTCCGCCCGGCGCAGCAGCCCCTCGGCGTCCAGGGCGTGGTCGGGGAAGACGGCGACGCCGGCGCTGGCCTCCAGGACGAGGGTGAGCCCGTCCAGGTCGAGCGGGGAGCTGAGGGCCGCCACGAGGTTGCGGGCGACCCGGGTCGCGGACGTCGTGGAGTCGGCGACGGGCAGTAAGACGGCGAACTCGTCACCGCCGAGCCGTGCGGCCTCCGCTCCGCGCGGCAGGGCCGCCTGCAGCCGGTCGGCTATCTGCAGGAGCAGCCGGTCACCGGCCAGGTGGCCCAGCGTGTCGTTGACCGACCGGAAGCGGTCGAGGTCGATGAGCATCAGGGCGGCCCGGGCGCCGATGCGCTCGGCGTCGTCCAGGGCGGTCCAGATCCGTTCGAGGAGCCATTGCCGGTTGGGGAGCCCGGTCAGCGGGTCGCGCAGCTGCTCCTCCGCCCGGGCCCGGGCTATCCACAGGGTGGAGTCGAGGGCGATGAGCGGGATCGAGAAGAGCGGCAGCAGCACCGGTTTGGCGACGGCGACGACGCAGACCAGCGGTGCGATGCCGAGCAGCGCGACCGCGACCAGGCCCTGTCTGACGAGGGCGGTGCGGGCCACGGTGGGCAGGCCGCCGGTGCGCGGGGCGTGCAGGTACCACAGCAGGGTGCGGGTGACCGCGAGGTAGGCGGCCGCGACGAGGAGCACCGCGGGGGCGGTGTAGAAGGTCCAGGTGTCGGGGTTCCAGGGGGCCTCGACGGACGGGAGGCGTCCGAACGCGGCCAGCACCAGGGCGCCGGCGCCGATGCCGAGGATGTCCACCGCGCCGTGCAGGACGCCCTGTCGCCAGCGGTTCCGCCTGGCTGTGCCGACCAGGACGACGACGGTGAGGCTGACCATCCCGGCGGGCACCCAGCCGTACAGCAGCAGCACGGCGAGGGTGAGGGCGGCGCCCGAGCCGGTGCCGCCCCACCAGCGGGCGCGGCCGAGCGCGACCAGGTGGCCGACGATGATGCCGGTCAGCACGGCCAGGGACCAGCCGACGGAGCCGGACGGGAAGAGCGCGTGGCCTTCGGTGAAGGCCCGGTAGAAGCCGGCGCCGAGCACGAACCCGGCCGCCGCGACGACCCCGGTGGGCAGTGCGGGCCAGGACAGATGCCGCTCGGACCCGGAGCCCGGCAACCCGGGCGGGTGTTCGGCGAGCTGTACGGCGTTACGTCCGCCTGCCGCGGAGTACGGTCCGAGGGCGCGCCCCTCCTCGCCCGGACGGTTCGCGGACCGCGTCGACCAACGGCTCCCCCGCCAGGCGCCCGTCAGCCGGCGCAGCCGTGAGTCCGGGGCGGCGCTCTCGGTCGGTTCCATTCCCGTCCCTCTCACAGCCGGCGGTGCCCACGCCACGCGGCCCGTTGCCCGACAAACCCTCGACGGCGCCGCGTTGGAAAGCCCTTCCCCCTGCTCTGGAGGAGCAAGGGGATGCCCCAACCGCAGCTGGGCACGGCAGGCGCACATCTCAACAGTAGGCCGCAGAAGGCTTCCACGGGCAGCGGTCGTCGACGGTTGCCCGAATGCGCCCCGGCCACCCGTATGCATCTGGTATGCGCCGATCGGGTGACCTTCAACCGCTGCTCCGCCCTACTCCTCGCCCGCGTCGCGCCTACTCCTCGGTCGGAAGCGCGACTTCGGCGGCCGCCTCGGGGCCCTGTTCCAGCAGGACGTCGAAGCCGTCCTCGTTCAGGACGGGCACCTTGAGCTGCATCGCCTTGTCGTACTTCGAACCTGGATTGTCCCCCACAACGACGAAAGACGTCTTCTTCGAAACAGAACCGGTCACTTTCGCGCCCCGAGTTTGCAATGCCTCCTTGGCACCGTCACGGGTGAAGCGCTCCAGGGTGCCCGTCACGACGACGGTGAGGTCTTCGAGGGGGCGGGGGCCCTCGTCCTCGCCGGAGCCCTCCTCCTCCAGCCGGACACCGGCGGCCCGCCACTTGCGGAGGATCTCCTGGTGCCACTCCTCGGCGAACCACTCCTTGAGCGACTTCGCGATGATCCCGCCGACACCGTCGGTGCCGGCCAGCTCCTCTTCCGTCGCCTGCTCGATCCGCTCGATCGAGCGGAACTCACGGGCCAGCGCCTGAGCGGCGACCGGGCCGACATGACGGATCGAGAGGCCGTTGAGGAAGCGGGCGAGCGGACGGCTCTTGGCCTCCTCGATGTTCTTGAGCAGCGCGAGCGTGTTCTTCTTCGGCTCGCCCTGCTGGTTGGCGAAGACGGTGACGACCTTCTCCTCGCCCGTCTTGGGATCACGCTTGGGCAGGCCGCTGTTCTGGTCGAGGACGTACGCCCTGATCGGGAGCAGCTTGTCCACGGTGAGGTCGAAGAGGTCGCCCTCGTCGACGAGCGGCGGGTCGGCAGGCTCCAGGGGACGGGTGAGCGCGGCCGCCGCCACGTCGCCGAAGTGCTCGATGTCCAGGCACTCGCGGCCGGCGAGGTAGGAGACACGCTCCCTCAACTGCGCGGGGCAGGTGCGCGCGTTGGGGCACCGCAGGTCGATGTCCCCCTCCTTCATGGGCTTCAGCGGCGTCCCGCACTCCGGGCACTCGGTCGGCATCACGAACGCGCGCTCGCTGCCGTCGCGCAGGTCCACGACCGGTCCGAGGATCTCCGGGATGACGTCACCGGCCTTGCGGATCACCACGGTGTCACCGATGAGGACACCCTTGGCCTTGACGACGTCCTGGTTGTGCAGGGTGGCGAACTCGACCTCGGAGCCCGCGACCGTGACGGGTTCGACCTGGGCGTACGGCGTGACGCGACCGGTTCGACCGACGCCGACCTTGATGTCGATCAGCTTGGTGTTCACCTCCTCCGGCGCGTACTTGTAGGCGATCGCCCAGCGGGGCGCGCGAGCGGTGGAGCCGAGGCGCCCCTGGAGACGGATCTCGTCGAGCTTGACGACCGCTCCGTCGATCTCGTGCTTCACCGAGTGCCGGTTCTCGCCGAAGTACGCGATGAACTCCCGTACACCGTCGAGGCCGTCGACCACCCTGTTGTGCTCCGCGGTGGGCAGGCCCCATTCCTTGAGCAGGTCGTAGGCCTGGGAGAGACGGGTCATGCCGTCGAAGCCCTCCAGGGCACCGATGCCATGCACCACCATGTGGAGGGGCAGGGTCGCCGTGACCTTCGCGTCCTTCTGCCGCAGCGAACCCGCGGCGGAGTTACGGGGGTTGGCGTACGGCTTCTCACCGGCCGCCACCCGGCGGGCGTTGAGCCCCTCGAAGGCCTCCATCGGGAAGTAGACCTCGCCGCGGATCTCGACAAGGCCCGGCACACGGTCGCCCTTCAACCGGTGCGGGATCTCCGCGATCGTCATCACATTGGGTGTGATGTCCTCCCCGATCCGCCCGGTACCCCGTGTGGCGGCGCGGGTGAGCCTGCCGTTCTCATAGGTCAGGTTCACCGCCAAGCCGTCGATCTTGAGCTCGCACAGGAAGTGGTAGTCGGAGGTGCCGACGTCCTTGTGGACGCGCTCGGCCCATGCGGCGAGCCCCGCGTCGTCGAAGACGTTGTCGAGCGACAGCATGCGTTCACGGTGCTCGACCTTGGCGAGGTCGGTCTCGAACTCGACGGCGACCTTCTGCGTCGGCGAGTCCGGCGTCCGCAGCTCGCTGTACTCCTCCTCCAGCGCCTCCAGGGAACGCAGGAGCTCGTCGAACTCCGCGTCGCTGATGACCGGGGCGTCCTGCGCGTAGTACCGGGTGCGATGCTCCGTGATCTGCTCAGCGAGCTTCGCGTGCTGCTCCCGCGCCTCGGCGGGCACCGTCGTCTCCGCTTGCTTGTCGCCGGCCACCGTGTTGTCCTCCCGTTACTCTGGGTTGTCCGCGAGGGATCTCGCCGCCTGGACGCAGTGGGCGAGAGCCGTGCGCGCGTAACTCGGGGACGCCCCCGCGAGTCCGCACGCCGGAGTGACCGTGACCGCCTCCGCGAGAAGCCCCGGATGCAGCCCCAACCTGCGCCACAGCGTCCTGACACCCATGACGCTACCGGCAGGGTCCGACAATGCCGTGTCCGTGCCGGGGACGACACCGGCGAAGAGCCGGGTGCCGTTCTCCACCGCCTCACCGATCGCGTCGTCGTCACGCTCAGTGAGAAGGCTGAAGTCGAAGGAGATCGCCGCCGCACCGGCCCGGCGCAGGAGGGCGAACGGGACGTCCGGTGCGCACGAGTGGACCACGACGGGGCCGCTCGCGTGAACCCCGACGACGTCGCGGAGGGCCGACTCGACGACCTGCCGGTCGACGGCGCGATGGGTGCGGTAGCCGCTGGCGGTCTTGACGTGCCCGCGGAGCACGGCGATCAGAGAGGGCTCGTCGAGCTGGAGGACGAGTTGGGCGCCGGGGATGCGGCGCTGCACTTCGGCGAGGTGCTCGCGCAGCCCCTCGGCGAGCGAGGCGGCCAGGTCCCGGCAGGCGCCGGGGTCGCCGAGGGCGGCCTGGCCGTTGCTCAGCTCCAGCGCGGCGGCGAGGGTCCAGGGACCGACCGCCTGCACCTTGAGCGGGCCCTCGTACCCCTGGGTGAACTCCTCCAGGGCGTCCAGGTCCTCACCGAGCCAGGACCGGGCGCGCTTGGTGTCCCGGCCGGGCCGGTCCCCGATCCGCCACCCGCTGGGCTCGACGCGCGCGTACACCTCGACGAGCATTCCGGCGGTCCGGCCGATCATGTCCGCGCCGGGTCCGCGCGCGGGGAGCTCGGGCAGGAACGGGAAGTCGTCGAAGGAACCGGTGGCCGTCCTGGCGGCCTCCCTGGCGTCGCCGCCGGGCAGGGAGCCCACGCCGGTCGCGGGAGCGAAGGCGAACCCGGTCACCGTCCCGGCCTCACCGTCAGGTCGTTGATCTCCGCGTCCCTGGGCAGATCGATCGCCGTGAGGATGGTCGTGGCGACCGACTCGGGGTCGATCCACTCCGAGGGGTCGTACTCCTTGCCCTCCTGCTGGTGGACCTTCGCCTGCATGGGGCTCGCCGTGCGGCCGGGATACACGGAGGTGACGCGGACGCCGTTGCCGTGCTCCTCGTCGCGCAGGGAGTCCGCCAGAGCCTTCAGGCCGTGCTTGGAGGCGGCGTACGCCGACCACTCCGCGCCGGCCCGCAGGCCCGCACCCGAGTTGACGAACACCACGTGCCCGCGCGCCATGCGGAGTTGGGGCAGGAAGTGACGGGTCAGCTCAGCAGGAGAGATCAGGTTGACGTTGAGCTGGTGACGCCAGGACTTGGGGGTCAGGTCGCCGACCGCCCCCAGGTCGACCACCCCTGCGATGTGCAGCAGGGAGTCGACCCGGCCGGGAAGCGCCTGGTGGGAGAAGGCCCAGGACAGCTTGTCCGGGTCGGACAGGTCACCGACGAGCGTCCTCGCCCCGGGGAACTCCGCCGCCAGCTCCTTCGCACGGCCCGCGTCGCGCGCGTGGAGCACGAGTTCGTCCCCGCGCGCGTGCAGACGGCGGGCCACCGCCGCGCCGATGCCGGAGCCCGCCCCGGTGATCACATGTGTAGCCATGCCGCCATGCTCGCATCACCCGGGGGTCACTCGATGCCCTGGCTCTCCTCCAGATACGCCAGCGCCCCCACCGGCTCCTCCGCGAAGAACACCAGGTCGGTCAGCGGACGCGGCAGGAAGCCCTCGTCGTCCATGCGCCGGAACTGCTCCTTGAGGCCGTCGTAGAAGCCCGCGGTGTTCAGCAGGACCACCGGCTTGTCGGTGTGGCCGTGCTTCTTCAGCTCCAGGATCTCCGTCGCCTCGTCCAGCGTGCCCGTGCCGCCCACCATGATCACCACCGCGTCGGCCTTCTCCAGGAGCAGCTTCTTTCGCTCGGCGAGGTCCTTCGCGATCACCATCTCGTCGACCCCGGGACGGACCTTGGCGGCCAGGAACTCGACGGAGACGCCCACCAGCCTGCCGCCGGCCTCGTGGACCCCGTCCGCGACCACCTTCATCAGCCCGACATCCGAGCCGCCCCACACCAGGGTGTGGCCGCCCTTGCCGAGCAGCTCCGCGAACTCCCGCGCGGGGCGGGTATAGCGCTCGTCGAGGTCGGCGGCGGAGAGGAAGACGCAGATGTTCATGAGCCCACCGTACGGGCCCGGTCCGACAGCACCGTCACGCGCATCTTCGACTGCCGGTGCGGCAGCAGCTCCCAGTCGTCCATGAAGCGGGCCTGAAGACCGTGCCGTGCGGCGAGTCGGATCAGCGTCCCCGTCCGGTAGTAGAAATCCTCGTGCAGTACCTGGTGTTCACGTCCCTCGGTGCGGTTGAAGGTGAAGTCGAAGAAGCCGCCGGGCGCCAGCACCCGGCCGACGTGCGCGAAGCACTGCTCCACGACGTGCGGGGGCGAGTGCGAGAAGACGCTGTGCGCGTGGACGACGTCGAAGTACCCGGCGGGCAGGAAGTCGAAGGTCAGGTCCTCGACGAGCGCCAGGTACGGGAGTTCGGATTGCAGACCCTCTCGTACGAGGGTGTCCTGGGCGGCCAGCAGGATGGCCGGGGAGATGTCGAGGCCGTAGTAGTGGCCGGTGTCCAGGTGGTCGACGAAGAGGCGGCCCGCGCGGAGGTTGCCGCAGCCGATCTCCAGCATCCGGTGGTGCGGCAGCAGACCGTGGCCGACCAGGTAGTCGAACTGCATCCGGCCGATCTCGTCCCAGCGCTCGCGCGAGGGGTTGTGTCCCACGGCCGCCTCGGGGCTGCGGGCCGTGTCGGCGGCCATCACCGCGCGGTAGTACGCGATATGGCCGGGGTGTCTCAGCCGCAGCCAGGCGTCCCGCGCGGCCCGCCGGGTGTGGGCGGGGACGCGCTCGGGGTGGCGCAGGGCGTACCGCACCCGATGGGCGAGGTTCCGGCGGTTCGTGAACGGGTCGGCGGCTCCCATGAGGCCTCCTGCGCACCGAGGGAAGAACTCGGCTCCAGCGTGCGCTGCACTTGGCGAGACGGCTACCCCAAGGAGGCACCACCGTGACCGCAGGGCACCGCATCACCGTCGAGAAGGGCACCGAGCACGTCCGCGTCGTCCATGGCGACCAGGTCCTCGCCGACACCGACCGGCCCCTGGTCCTGCGCGAGACAGGCCTTCCCGTGCGGTACTACATCCCCGCCGAGGACGTACGCCTGGATCTGCTGACCCCGTCCGACACCCACACGTACTGCCCCTTCAAGGGGACGGCCTCGTACTGGTCGCTGCCGGACGCGGCCGACCTCGTCTGGGCCTACCCGGACCCCAAGCCGGAGGTGGCCGAGATCAAGGACCACCTCTGCTTCTACGAGGTGGAAATCACCGATTAGTCCGGCGGCCGGTGGGAGTCTCACCGGCATGGACAAGAAGACCCTTTCCCGCGACGGCACGCCCATCGCCTACGAATCCACCGGGCAGGGCCCTGCCGTGATCCTTGTGAGCGGGGCGATGTCGACGGGCGGCACGCTGGCTCCGCTGGCCGTGCCGCTGTCGGACCGCTTCAAGGTCCTCGTGTACGACCGCCGGGGCCGTGGCGAGAGCGGTGACACGGCGCCGTACGCGGTGGAGCGTGAGGTCGAGGACCTCGCCGCGCTGATCGACGCGGCGGGTGGTGAAGCGTGTCTGTACGGGATCTCGTCGGGCGGGGCGCTGGTGCTCCGGGCGGCCGCGAGCGGGCTGCCGGTGCGCCGGGTCGCCGTGTACGAGACGCCGTTCGCGGACTTCTCCGAGCACGGTGCGAAGGGGCGGGCCGAGTACACCGAGAACCTGACCGCCGCTCTCGCTGGGGGCCGGCGCGGGGAGGCGGTCGAGCTGTTCCTCCGGCTCGTCGAGATGCCCGACGAGATGATCCAGGGCGCCCGCCGGTCCCCCATGTGGCCCGGCATGGAGGCCGTCGCACCGAGTCTGGCCTACGACAATGCCGTCCTGGGCGACGGTCTGGTGCCCCGGGACCTGCTGGCCTCGGTCACCGTCCCCGTCCTGGCGGTCGCGGGAGGTGCGAGCCCCGAGTGGCTCCAGGAGGCCACCCGGGCGGTCGCGGAGGCGGCGGCGAAAGGGTCGTACCGGAAGCTGGAGGGTCAGACCCACATGGTGGATCCGACCGCCCTCGCTCCGGTGCTGGCCGACTGCTTCACGCCGTAGCGCCCGCCCTCGCGCGCGTGGTCGTCGCGATCGTCGCCGAGCCGACCACGCGCGTGTCGTCGTACAGCACGATCGCCTGGCCGGGGGCCACGCCGCGGACGGGCTCCGTGAACGACACCCGCAGTTCGCCGTCCACCAGTTCCGCGGTCACCTGCGTCTCGCCGCCGTGGGCGCGGAGCTGGGCGGTGTAGGTGCCGGAGCCGGTCGGGGCCGTCCCGCACCAGCGGGGCTTGATGGCCGTCAGCGCGTCGACGTCCAGGGCGGCGGCGGGGCCGACCGTCACGGTGTTGTCGACCGGGGAGATGTCGAGGACGTAGCGCGGCTTGCCGTCGGCGGCCGGGGTGCCGATGCGCAGGCCCTTGCGCTGGCCGATGGTGAAGCCGTACGCGCCCTCGTGGGTGCCGATCTTCGCGCCCGCCTCGTCGACGATGTCGCCCTCCGCCTTGCCGAGGCGATTCGCCAGGAAGCCCTGGGTGTCGCCGTCGGCGATGAAGCAGATGTCGTGGGAGTCGGGCTTCCTGGCGACCGCGAGGCCGCGGCGCTCGGCCTCCGCGCGGATCTCGTCCTTGGTCGTGACCGTGTCGCCGAGCGGGAAGAGCGCGTGGGCGAGCTGCTTCTCGTCGAGGACGCCGAGGACGTACGACTGGTCCTTCGCCATGTCGGAGGCGCGGTGCAACTCGCGCGAGCCGTCCTGACGGACGATCACCTGGGCGTAGTGGCCCGTGCAGACCGCGTCGAAGCCCAGCGCGAGCGCCTTGTCGAGCAGGGCGGCGAACTTGATCTTCTCGTTGCAGCGCAGGCACGGGTTCGGGGTGCGCCCCGCCTCGTACTCGGCGACGAAGTCCTCGACCACGTCCTCGCGGAAGCGGTCGGCGAGGTCCCAGACGTAGAACGGGATGCCGATGACGTCCGCCGCGCGGCGGGCGTCGCGGGAGTCCTCGATGGTGCAACAGCCACGCGCGCCCGTGCGGAACGACTGGGGGTTCGCCGAGAGGGCGAGGTGGACACCGGTCACGTCGTGGCCGGCTTCCGCGGCTCGGGCGGCGGCGACGGCGGAGTCCACACCGCCGGACATGGCGGCGAGGACGCGGAGGGGGCGCTGCGTGGAGTGAGTCATAACTCTTCCAGGGTACGGGGCGCGGGAACCGGAGCCCACGAATATCCGTTGACGATCACATGGGGGAGAGAGAAGCATCCAAGGACGGCGACCGGCGCATCGGGCGCCGCGCCCTGCTGATCGGCGGGGCGGCGGCCGCGGCGGGCACCGGTGTGCTGGCCCGGGACGAGCTGGCGCGCCTGTGGTGGCGTACGCCCGGCGTGGAGAAGCCACGCAAGGAGGGCGAGGTCGACTACACCGGCGCACGCTGGGTCGCGGCCTCGGACGCCAACTGGCGGCGCGCGGACCGGCCCGACGACTACGGCATAGACATGGTGGTCGTCCATGTCACCCAGGGCAGCTTCGACAGCGCGGTGAAGGCCTTCCAGGACCCGGGGCACGAGGCGGCGGCGCACTACATAGTCGGCAAGAACGGCCGGGTCACACAGATGATCCGCGAGCTGGACGTGGCGTACCACGCGGGCAACCGCGACTACAACGAGCGCAGTGTCGGCATCGAGCACGAGGGCTTCGTGGACCGGCCCGAGGACTTCACCGACGAGATGTACGAGGCCTCGGCCCGGCTGACGGCCCGGATCTGCGCGCGCTACGGCATACCCGTGGACCGCGAGCACATCATCGGGCACGTGGAGGTGCCGGGGACGGACCACACCGACCCGGGTGAGCACTGGGACTGGGACCGGTACATGAAGCTCGTCCGCGAGGCCGCAGTGAAGGTGTGACGCACGACCGTCGACCGTCGCTTCGCCGAGAACCCCTCGCCCCCGGTTCCCTAAGTCAGCCCCGCCGCCCGGGCACGTTCCACCGCCGGGCCGATCGCCTTGGCGACCGCCTCCACATCGGCCTCGGTGGAGGTGTGGCCGAGGGAGAAGCGGAGGGTGCCGCGGGCCAGGTCCGGGTCGGTGCCGGTGGCGAGGAGGACGTGGCTGGGCTGGGCGACGCCGGCGGTGCAGGCGGAGCCCGTGGAGCACTCGATGCCCTGTGCGTCCAGGAGCAGGAGCAGGGAGTCGCCCTCGCACCCGGGGAAGGTGAAGTGGGCGTTGGCCGGAAGCCGGCCCCCGGAGGAAGGGTCGCCGCCGAGGATCGCGTCGGGGACCGCCGTACGGACCGCTTCGACCAGCGCGTCGCGCAGGGCGCCGATCTCCCGGGCGAACCACTCGCGCTGCTCGGCGGCGAGCCGGCCCGCGACCGCGAAGGAGGCGACGGCGGGGACGTCGAGGGTGCCGGAGCGGACGTGGCGCTCCTGACCGCCGCCGTGCAGGACGGGTACGGGGGTGTACTCACGGCCGAGGAGGAGCGCTCCGATGCCGTACGGACCGCCGACCTTGTGGCCGGAGACGGTCATCGCGGCAAGCCCTGAAGCGGCGAAGTCGACGGGGACCTGACCGAACGCCTGGACGGCGTCGGCGTGCAGCGGGACGCCGAACTCCTTGGCGACGTCGGCGAGTTCACGGACCGGCATCACGGTGCCGATCTCGTTGTTCGCCCACATCACGGTGGCGAGGGCGACGTCGTCGGGGTTGCGCTCGACGGCCTCGCGCAGGGCGTCGGGGTGGACGCGGCCGTACGCGTCGACCGGGAGGTACTCGACCGTGGCGCCCTCGTGTTCGCCGAGCCAGTGCACGGCGTCGAGGACGGCGTGGTGTTCGACGGGGCTGGCCAGGACTCGGGTGCGGGCCGGGTCGGCGTCGCGGCGGGCCCAGTACAGGCCCTTGACCGCGAGGTTGTCGGCTTCGGTGCCGCCGGAGGTGAGGACGACCTCGCTGGGGCGGGCGCCCAGTGCTTCGGCGAGGGTCTCACGGGCCTCCTCGACGGTGCGCCTCGCTCGGCGGCCGGACGCGTGGAGGGAGGAGGCGTTGCCGGTGACGGCCAGCTGTGCGCTGAGTGCCTCGACTGCCTCGGGAAGCATCGGAGTCGTCGCGGCGTGGTCGAGGTAAGCCATGGTGACCCGATTCTACGGGCCCTGTGCAGAGGACTCGGCGCAAGGGTTGGTGCTAGAAGCTCCAGGACACCGTGCTGTCCATCTGCATGAACGCCACCAGCACCAGGAGGTCGGCGACGCCCAGGCCCAGACCCAGGAAGGCGCGGCCGCGGCGGGCGGTGCCGCGCCACAGGGCGACCGAGGCCAGGGCGATGGCGATCGGGCCGAGGAAGACGTTCAGCACGAGGAGGCCCACGAGGCCGAGGATGAAGGCGGCCACGGCCATGCCGTCCGCGTCACGGACGGCGGGGCTGTGGGTGGTGCTGCGGGTGGTCGGTGCGGTGAGCTGCATGGTGATCAGTCCCCTGGGTGCGTGATGTCGGGTGGGGCGGCGGGTCAGCGGGTCGAGGCGTGGCGGCGGCCGTGCCGCTCGCGGAGCGCGAAGATGCCGAGCCAGGCGGCGATCACGGCGGCGGCGACCGCGGTGAAGGCGAACGGCGCGTGGGCGACGGTGCCCAGGACGGCACCGAAGAGCAGAAGTGCGGCGACGAGGAACAGCATGGGATGAATCCCCCTCCGAGATGCTTGCGTGGTGCTTCTCGTTACATGTCGGTGAACAGTTGTAGTAACAGTTGTTCACTGACTTGAGAGTCTAGCGCGCCCGACGGCTTCTCAATTCCAGAGAACAGTTGTTTACTGATGACATGAGTCACACCCTCGGCATCCGGCAGGCCCAGAAGCAGAAAACCCGACAGGCGCTCCTCGACGCCGCGTTGGGACTGCTGGAGGAGCAGAGCCTGAGCAGTCTGGGCCTGCGCGAGGTCACGCGCGCCGTCGGCGTCGCGCCGACCGCCTTCTACCGGCACTTCCGCTCCACCGCCGACCTCGGCGTCGCCCTCGTCGAGGAGGCGCTGGGCAGCCTGCACCCGATGATCCGCACGACGGTCACCTCGGCCGACAACGCCGAGGAACGCATAGTCCGTGCCGTCGAGTTGATCGCCCACCACGTGGAGACGCACCCCGCCCACGTCCGCTTCATCGCCCGTGAGCGGCACGGCGGGGTCCAGCCCGTGCGGGAGGCCATCCGGGGCCAACTGGCCCGGTTCGCCGTGGAGGTGAAGGAGGAGCTCGCCAAGGACGTGGAGTCCGAGGACTGGAGCGACGAGGACCTGCTGATGCTGGCGAACCTCTACGTCGACCAGATGCTCATCACCGGCTCGCTGTTCCTGGAGTCACTGGAGGGCTCGGAGCAGGAGCGGGAGCGGGTCCGGCAGGTCGCCACCAGCCAGATGCGGCTCATCAGCATCGGCCGGGACCACTGGCACGGCTGAGCCGCACCGACCGCAACGCCCAGGGGCGGCACCCCCGTTCACCGGGAGTGCCGCCCCTGTCGTACGACGTGGCAGGTCAGCTCTTCGTGGCCGACGCCGACGGCTGCTGGGTGGGGGCGCCGCTGGGCGCCGCGCCCCCACCACCACCGGGGCCACCACAGCCGCCGCCCTGGCCGCCGCCGGGGCCGCCACCGCCGGGACCGCCGCTGGGCATGCCGGAAGGCGCACCGGACGGCTGGACCGTGCCGCCCGCGGTGGGTGCGCCCGACGGGGCGCCGCTCGGCATGCCCGACGGGTTGCCACTCGGTGCGCCGGAGGGGGTCTGACACGATTGCTGCCCGGAGTTGCCGCTGTTCGAGGAGGATGAGGAGTCGCCCGAGCCGCAGGCCACCAGGGCGAGGGGCGAGAGCGCCAGCAGGGCCACTGCGGGGATGAGACGCACACGCTGCATGAGAAACAACTCCAAGGAGGATGAGGGGGTCCTGAGGGCTGGAACTCAATCAACGCGGCTTAGGGCTTCCTTGAGTGATCACTGTCCCCGGCCTGTGCGCGAGGCAAAGACCGCCTAAAGGACTCCCTGGTACAGGTCCGTGACAGAAGTGGCCGCCCGGAGCAGTTCCGCACGCACTTCGGGCGGCGAGAGCACCTCGACCCGGTCGGAGAACTGGAGCAGTTGGCGGGCCTCGCCGAGCACGCCGTACGACAGCCGAGCGGTCACCCACTCGCCCTCGCCCTGCGGGAGTTCGGTCAGCCAGGCGGCGTTGAGGCGCAGGAACAGGTCGAGTCGGTCACGCCGGACCCGGACGACGACGTCGATCCCGCCGGGACGTTCCTCGACCTCGCGGCGCAACACCTCCCACACGTCCGCGAGTTCGACACCCGCCCTGCGCCGCACGGAATCGTCGAGCACGGTCGCCGCACGCACCCGGTCCGCACGGAACAGCCGCGGACTCCCCCGCCGGTCGGCGACGAGATACCAGACGCCGGCCTTGGAGACGAGGCCGTACGGGTCGACGGTGTAGGTCCTCGGTTCCCGCTGCCCGCTGTGCCGGTAGCGCAGCCGGAGCCGGCGGTCGGCGAAGACCGCGTCCTGGAGCACGTCCAGGTCGACGGCGACCTGCGGTCCGCCCATCCAGCGGGTGGCGTCGACGAGGATGCGCTGGGCGGTCGCCTCGGCGGCGGGCCGATGGGGTGCGGGCAGCGCCGCCATCACCTTGCGCAGCGCCGAGCCGAGCGCCGCGTCCAGGCCGAGCGCGGCATGCGCGCCCTGGGCGGCCAGGATGAACAGCGCACGGGACTCGTCGGCGGTCAGTCCGGTGACGTCCGTACGGAATCCCGCGAGCAGTTCGATGCCCCCGTGCCGCCCTCGTTCGGCGTAGACGGGGACGCCCGAGGCGGACAGGGCCTCGATGTCCCGGTAGATCGTGCGTACGGACACCTCGAGGCGTTCCGCGAGTTCGTGCGCGGGGACGCGGCCGCGGGTCTGCAGGAGCAGCAGGATCGACAGGAGGCGGTCGGATTTCACCCCACCAGGGTCCCTCCTGCGGGGAAGGCATCCACCAGGAGCATCCGCTCGCGAAGGTACGCAGAGAGTACGCAGAGAGGACCGGCCATGACCGACCCGCGCCCCCTGTTCACCCGTGCCACCACCCAGGCCGCCGAAGTCGTCGGGACCGTACGGCCCGAGCAGCTGGACGGGCCCACGCCCTGTCGCGACTACGACGTGCGCACACTGCTCAGCCATATCGTCGGCGCGCTCACGAGGATCTCGGTGTGCGGTGAGCGCGGGGACGGGCTCGACGTACGGATGTTCGTGGACGGTGTCGAGGACGACGGCTGGCCACGGGCGTACGACGGCATCAGGACCAGGGTGCTGGCCGCGTGGGCGAGTGACGAGCGGTTGGCGACGCCGGTGCGGGTGCCCTGGGGCTCGGTCCTGGGGCGGGACGCGCTGCCCATGTACGTCATGGAGGTCGTGACGCACACCTGGGACCTCTCCGAGGGGCTCGGACGGCCGCTGGGACTCGACCCGGAGCTGGCCGAGTACTCGCTCGCCACGGCACAGGTCGCGCTCCCCGCCGGTGACTCACGCGAAGGGCGCCCCTTCAAGCCCGCCGTGCCGGCCCCCCAAGAGGCCGACGCCTACGGCCGGTTGGCGGCCTGGCTGGGCCGGGAGCCCCTCAGCCGAGCCTGACGCGGGCGAGCTGGCGGGACTGGGCGACCAGGCGGTCCGTGCTGTCCCAGACCTCGGCGTCCTCCTCAAGGAAGCCGCCGGCGAGGTTGCGGGTGGTGATCGAGACACGGAGGGGGCCCGGGGCCGGGCGGCAGCGGACGTGGACCGTCAGCTCGACCGTCGGGACCCAGCCCTTGAGGCCGATCTCGAAGGCGGTGGGCGGCAGCGCGTCCACCGCGAGGAGCAGCGAGAAGGGGTCCGCGTCGCGGCCGTCGGCCAGGCCGAACCAGGCCCGCATCTCGCCCTTGCCGGACGGCGCGCCGAGGGCCCAGCCCAGGGTCGAGGGGTCCAGCTTGAGCATCAGCCGGTCGGTGATGGCGGAGCTGCCGTCGACCGGGGCCGGGCCGTCCTCGGGACCGAAGCACTGGTCCATGGGCGGGAACGCGGGCGGCTTCGCCGTCGTACGGACGTCGTCGGGCAGGGAGCCCAGGTCGCCGTAGGAGGCGAGGACGCGGATGCGTTCGATCTCGTTGCCCTGCTCGTCGTACTGGAAGAGCGAGGCCTGGCCGGTGGACAGGGTGCGGCCGGTGCGGACGAGGTCCGTGCGGACGACCGCGGGGCCGGGCTGGGAGGCGGTCAGGTAGTGCGCGGAGATCGTGAACGGGTCGGCGTGCGGCAGGGCGTCCGCGAGGGCTCGGCCGAGGACGGCCAGAAGGTAGCCGCCGTTGACGGCGCTGATGATCGTCCAGCCGGCGGAGAGGTCGATGTCGTAGACGCCGGGCTCGCGGAGGGTGAGCGCGGTGTCGCGGTCGAACTCGCTGTCGCCGATCGTGGCCTGCGTGGCGGTAGCTGCTTCTGGCATGGCTGAACGGTACAACAAGTAATTACTAAGCGGTAGCTTTGGTTTCGGTCGGGCCAGGGTGAGAGCAGGGCAGTTTCCTGGTAAGTGTCCGCACTCGTCCGTAAACCCGATGCCCCGCCGCCCCCTCTGTAGGGACATGAGCCTCACCGGGACCACGTTCCTCTCCACCCTGATCGTGCTGTCCGTCGTCGCCGTCCTCGTTCCGCTCGTCCTGTGGTCACGGCTGCGGGGACCCCGCGCCCTGCGCGCCGCGGGCCGTCTGCTGATGGTGGTGTTCGCCCAGGGGACCGCCGTCGCCCTCGTCTTCGTCCTGGTCAACAACCAGAACAACCTGTACGACGACTGGGCCGACCTGCTCGGCACCGGCGACCACGTCCAGCAGGCCGCGAACCTGGGCGCCGACGGCACCGGCGGTATCGCGCTGAAACGGCTCCCGAGAGTCCGGCAGCACTTCACCGACGCCTCCGGACCCGGGATGCGGGGAGTCCGGGAGACCCAGCTCACGGGCCGGGTGTCGGGCGTGAACGCCGAGGTCTACGTCTGGCTGCCGCCGCAGTACGGCCGCCCCGCCTACCGGCACCACAGGTTCCCCGTGGTCGAACTGCTGTCGGGCTACCCGGGCTCGGCGAAGGCCTGGTTCGGATCGCTGCACGCGGCGGACCAGCTGCGGCCCCTGATGCGTGACGGCCGGGTGGCGCCGTTCATCATGGTCGCCCCGCGCATGAACCTGCTCGCGGGCGTGGACACCGGGTGCGCCAACATCACGGGCACCGTGAACGCCGACACCTGGCTCAGCGTCGACGTGCCGAAGATGGTCACGGACAACTTTCGCGCCCAGGCCGGTCCGGCGGGCTGGGCGGTGGCCGGATACTCGGCGGGCGGGCACTGCGCGACGAAGCTCGCCGTCGCTCACCCCGACCGCTACCGGGCCGCGGTGAGCATGTCCGGCTACAACGACCCGATCGGCGAACCCAACTCACTGGCCGCCGAGACACCCGCACTGCGCCGCGCCAACAACCCCTACGTGCTGCTGCGCGACGCCCGCACCCCGCCCGCGATCGCGCTCTACCAGTCCGGCCAGCCCGGCGACGGCTACGAGGCGGCCACCGGCCTCGAACAGATCGCGAAGGCGCCGACGACCGTGCACGCCGTGTACGTCCCGAGGAGTGCGGGCGGCCACAACATGGCGCTGTGGCGGCCGCAGGTGGTCCCGGCGTTCCGCTGGCTGACCGAGGAGATGGGACTGCTGCACGGCCGGGCGGGAGCTACTCCTCGCGCACGGTCGAGCGCCGGTTCCAGGCCCGCGGAGCTCGCCAGTGGAACCGCATCGCCAGCAGCCGCAGCACGAAGGCCGTGAGGGCCGCGAGCCCGCTGGTGAACGAGGTGAGGGCGTCGTAGCGGATGCACAGGGCGACCATGGTGGCGCCGACGATCGCCGGGACCGCGTACAGGTCGCGGTCCCAGCGCAGCAGCGAGGGCACCTCGTTGGCGAGCACGTCCCTGAGAACACCGCCGCCGACGGCGGTGGCGAGGCCGAGGGTCACCGACTGGGTGAGGCCGAGCCCGTACTCGTACGCCTTGGTCGTCCCGGCGACACAGAACAGGCCGAGACCGGCCGCGTCGAACACGTTCACGCCGACCTGGATGCGCTCCACGTGGGGGTGCAGGAAGAAGACCAGGAGGGCGGCGAGCAGCGGGGTGACGAAGTACCCCAGGTCCGTGAAGGCCGCGGGCGGTACCGCGCCGATGATCAGGTCCCGGAACAGTCCCCCGCCCAGCGCCGTGACCTCGGCGAGGACGGCGATGCCGAAGACGTCGAAGTTCTTGCGGACGGCCAGCAGCGCGCCGGAGATCGCGAAGACGAAGATGCCGATCAGATCGAGCGTGTGCTGGACGGAGGGGCTGAACAGGTTCTGGAACACCCCCACATTCTCACCCAGCAGTAAGCCCCCGCCTTACAAATGAAGGCGGGGGCTCGCTGACAGGACTTACTTCTCCTTGGAAGGAGCTTCAGGCTCTTCGGAAGGAGCTTCGGGCTCTTCCGTCTCCTCGGCGGCGGTCTCGGCGACCTCCGCCGCCACCGCCGCCGAAGTCTCCGCCGACTCCGCGAGCACCTCGTCCGCGACCAGCTCGGCCGCCTCCTTGGCGACCGTCAGCAGGACGGTGTCCTGCGGGGCCTGGTCCTCGAAGTTCTCCGGGTGGTGGCAGGCGACCTGCTGACCGGGCTTGAGCTCGATGAGCTTCGGCTCGGTCGTCTTGCAGATCTGCGTCGCCTTCCAGCACCGGGTGTGGAAGCGGCAGCCGCTCGGCGGGGAGATCGGCGAGGGCACGTCGCCCTTGAGCAGGATGCGCTCGCTCTTGGCGTTCCTGCGCCGCGGGTCCGGGATCGGCACCGCAGACATGAGCGCCTTGGTGTACGGGTGCATCGGCGCCCTGTACAGCGACTCGCGGTCCGCCAGCTCGACGATCTTGCCGAGGTACATCACCGCGATCCGGTCCGAGACGTGCCGGACGACCGAGAGGTCGTGCGCGATGATCACATACGTCAGACCGAGCTCCTGCTGAAGGTCGTCCAGCAGGTTCACCACCTGGGCCTGGATCGACACGTCCAGCGCGGAGACCGGCTCGTCGGCCACCACGAGCTTCGGGTTGAGCGCGAGCGCGCGGGCGATGCCGATGCGCTGACGCTGACCGCCGGAGAACTCGTGCGGGTAGCGGTTGTAGTGCTCGGGGTTGAGACCGACCACCGACAGCAGCCGCTGGACCTCCGCCTTGATGCCGCCCTCGGGCGTGACGCCCTGGAGCTTGAAGGGGGCGCCGATGATCGTGCCGATGGTGTGGCGCGGGTTCAGCGACGAGTACGGGTCCTGGAAGATCATCTGCACATCGCGGCGCAGCGGACGCATGCCGCCCACCCCGAGGTGGGTGATGTCCTTGCCCTCGAACTCGACGGTGCCGGCGGTCGGTTCGAGCAGCCGGGTGATCAGCCGGCCCATCGTCGACTTGCCGCAGCCCGACTCGCCCACGACACCGAGGGTCTCGCCGGACTTGACCTCGAAGTCGATGCCGTCGACCGCGCGCACCGCGCCGACCTGCCGCTGGAGCAGGCCCTTCTTGATCGGGAAGTGTTTCTGGAGCCCGGTCACCTTCAGCAGGGTCTCACCGGGGGCGGCGTCGCCCTTGGTGATCACCGTGCCTTCGCTCTGCGCAGGGATGCTCACTTTGTCCTCGCTCACAGCTTCGGCGCAATCTCTTCGATCCAGATACGCTCCCGCTGCTCCTGCGACATGTGGCAGGCGGCCCAGTGCTGGCTGCCCACCTCGGACAGCTCGGGGCGGACCGTGCGGGTGACGTCGTCCTTCGGGATGTCCGCGTACGGGCAGCGCGGGTTGAAGGCGCAGCCGGACGGGATGTTGATCAGCGAGGGCGGGGAGCCCTTCACCGGGATCAGGCGCTCCTGCTGGTCGCGGTCCAGGCGCGGCATCGAGCCGAGCAGACCCCAGGTGTAGGGGTGGCGGGGCTCGTAGAACACCTTCTCCGCCGGACCGCGCTCGACGCACCGGCCGCCGTACATCACCAGGATGTCGTCGGCGAGCTCGGCGACGACGCCCAGGTCGTGGGTGATGATGATGACCGCGGAGCCGAACTCCTTCTGCAGATCCCGGATCAGGTCGAGGATCTGCGCCTGGACGGTCACGTCCAGGGCGGTCGTCGGCTCGTCCGCGATGAGCAGTTCGGGGTTGTTGACCAGCGACATCGCGATCATCGCGCGCTGGCGCATACCGCCGGAGAACTCGTGCGGGTAGCTGTCCACCCGCTTGTCCGGCTGCGGGATGCCGACACGGTCGAGCATCTCCACGGCACGGCGCTTGGCGGTCTTCTTGTCCACCTTGTGGTGGATGCGGTACGCCTCCACGATCTGCTGGCCGATCGTGTAGTACGGGTGCAGCGCGGACAGCGGGTCCTGGAAGATCATCGCCATGTCACGGCCGCGCAGCTTGCGCACGTGGTCCGGGTCGGCGGTGAGCAGCTCGGTGCCGTCCAGCCAGATCTCGCCGGAGATCTGCGCCTTGCGCTTGCCGTACTGGCCGGCGGTGTGCAGGCCCATGATGCCGAGCGAGGTCACCGACTTGCCGGAGCCGGACTCGCCCACGATGCCGAGGGTCTTGCCCTTCTCCAGCTGGAAGCTGAGCCCGTCGACGGACTTGACCAGACCGTCGTCGGTCGGGAAGTGCACCTTCAGGTCGCGCACTTCCAGGAAGGCGGTCGGCGCGGGCGTAGCGGGGGTGGGCTCGCCCACGGCCGCTCCGCTCTTGCTGAGTTCGGTCATGCGAGCCTCACTCGGGGGTCGATCACGGCGTACAGGACGTCCACCACGAGGTTGGCGATCAGCACGGCTACGGAAGTGATCAGGGTGACGCCCAGAATGATGGGCAGGTCCTGGTTCTTGATGCCGTTCAGCACCGCCTGGCCGAGGCCCGGGAGGCTGAACGTGGTCTCGGTCAGGATCGCGCCGCCGATGAGGGCGCCGAGGTCCATACCGAGCATGGTCAGGATGGGCGTCATCGTGGAGCGCATGGCGTGCTTGCCGATGACGACCTGTTCCTTGAGGCCCTTGGCGCGCGCGGTTCTGATGTAGTCCTCGCCGAGGATCTCCAGCATGGTGGCGCGGGTGATCCGGGCGTACATCGCGGCGTAGAGGAAGGCCAGGGTGATCCAGGGCAGGATCATGCCGCCGAGCCAGCCGGTGAAGCTGTCCTCGAGGGGCACGTACTCGCCCTCGATCCAGCCCAGGCTGTAGGAGAAGATCGCCAGGCTCAGCAGACCGGTGAAGTAGATCGGGAGGGAGACACCCGCGAGGGCGACGACCATCGCCCCGCGGTCCCAGAGGCTTCCCCGCTTGAGCGCGGAGAGCACACCCGCCGAGACGCCGAGGATCAGCCACAGCAGTGCGGCACCGAGCGCGAGCCCCAGGGTCACCGGGAAGCGGTCGGTCAGCACCGGCCAGACGGCCTGCTCGCTGCGGAAGGAGTAGCCGAAGCACGGCGCGGAGCAGTGGATGACGTCGCCGCCGCCCGCATAGGTGCGACCCGCGAAGATGCCCTTGAAGAACTCCCAGACCTGAGCGTAGATCGGGTCGCCCAGTCCCAGCTTCTGCCGCACGCCCTCGACAGCGGCGGGGTCGGCCTGCTTGCCCACGAAGCTCAGGGCGACGTCGACACCCGCCCACTTGGGGACGAGGAAGAAGATGCCGAAGACCACCATGATGATGACCACGAGCATCACTGCGGCGGCAAACAGCCGCCTGATGAGGTAAGCGAGCACAGCTCTCGGCCCGCCGCGGACCGCGGGCCACCGGAGGTCTTCCGATGGCCCGCGATCACACGTCGCCGGCCTTCACCTGCCTTTCGTGCCGTTCGGCGGGTGTGCCGGGATTACTTCGAGGACTTCAGACCGAGGTTGACGAAGTCGTACATGCCGCTGTAGTTGTCCGACGTGTAGACGTTGGCCAGGCGGTCACCGCGCCAGTTCACGAACTTCTCGAAGACGAACGGCAGGTAGTAGCCACCGTCCATCACCGCGTGGTTGATGTCCTTGGCGAGCTGCAGCTTCTCCGCGTCACCCTGCGTCTTCACGTAGGTGTCGAACAGACCGTTGATCTTCTTGTCGTCGATCATCGCGAAGTTGTTGTTACCGCTCTCCAGGATGTACTTGCCATCCCACAGCGGCAGACCGAAGCCCTGGACGGACGGGAAGTCCGCGCCCCAGCCCATGATGATGATGCCGAAGCCCTTCTTCTTCACGTTCGAGGGGCTGCCGATGATGCCGGAGGTCTGCGAGCCGTCGTACTGCTCGATGTCGACGGAGATGCCGATCTTCTTCAGCGAGGCCTGGAGGGACTCGGCGGTGGCCACCTCGACCGGCTTGTTGTTACGCACCGCGATGGTGGTCTTGAAGCCGTTCGGCTGACCGCAGGCCTTCAGCTCTTCCTTGGCCTTGGCGACGTTGCCGTTCTTGTTGGCACCGGCGAGCTCGTACGGGTCGTAGGACTGGCCCTCGGAACCCGGAACGGTCGGCGGGAGCATGTTGGTGCCGATGTCACCACCGGCGACCGGGCCACCGCGCGCGGTCTGCAGCGAGACGTGGTCGGCACCGTAGATCACGGCCTTGCGGCAGTGCTCGTTGTCGAACGGCTTCACCGTCTGCGGGAAGACCGCGTAACGGATGTAGCCGGAGACCGGGTTGTCCAGGTTGGCCTTGTGCTCCTGGAGGGCGCTGGTGCGGCCCTGCGGGGACAGACCGGTCTGGTTGATGTCCAGGTCGTAGTCACCGGCGAGCAGACGGGCGTCCAGGTCGTTGGCGTTCGAGAAGAACTTGACCGAGATCTTGTCCGGGTACGCCTTGCGGATCGGGTCCGAGGCCTGGTCCCACTTGTCGTTGCGGACCAGGACCAGGTCCTTGCCCGGGCTGTACGACTGGAACTTGTACGGGCCGGAGGAGAACGGCTTCAGGCCGTACTTGGACTTGGTGTCCTTGTCCTGGCGGACCGGGGAGGCCGAGACCAGGGCGAGGATCTCCTGGAAGTCGGCGTTGGCCTCGGGCAGCTTGAAGACGACGGTCTTGTCGTCCGGCGTCTCGATCGCCTTCAGACCCAGCTTGTCCGCGGAGGTGTCCTTGTACGGGCCCTTGTACTCGCCCTTGGGGTCGAGGACGTCCTTCAGGTACACCGGGCCGCCGGACAGCACGTCCTGCGCCCAGACGCGCTCGATGCCGTACTTGACGTCCTTGGACGTGATCGGCTTGCCGTCCTCCCACGTGATGCCGTCACGCAGGGTGTACGTGTAGGTCTTGCCGTCGTCGGAGACCTTGGCGAGACCGCTGGCGAGGTCCGGCGTGAGCTCGGTGCCCTTCTCGCCCGGCGCGGCGGCACCCGTCACGAGCTGACGGCTGTAGTAGCGCGCGAAGTTCCACATGAAGCCGTAGTAGCCACGCGTGGTGTCCCACGAGTCGGCGTCCTGGGCACCGGCGAACTTCAGCTCGCCGCCCTTCTTGGCCAGCGAGGCCTGGGCGACCTTGTTGTTCGCGGCGTTGAAGCCGGCCGCGCCCGCGCTGTTGCCGCCGTCGTCGCCGTCATCACCGCCGCCGCCGCACGCCGCCGTGGTCAGCAGCGCGGCGACCGCGGCGACAGCGGCAAACGCCTGCTTCCGCCGCCCTGAGGTGCGTTGGGTAGTCACGATCTCGGATCCTCCGGATTTGATGAGAGACCCCGTGTTGGTGCCACGGGACGCTTTGTGTACGGCAGTTCAGCGGGAACCCTTCGGGTCCAGCGCGTCACGCACGCCGTCGCCGAAGAGGTTGAAGGCCAGAACGGTGATGAAGATCGCTACACCGGGGACCACCATGTACGTGGGGTCCGACTTGTAGTAGTCGATCGCGTTCGAGAGCATCTGCCCCCAGGAGGCCGTGGGCGGCTTGACGCCCACGCCCAGGAAGCTGAGCGCCGCCTCGGTGAGGATGTTGGTGGGGATCATCATCGTCGTGTAGACGATGATCGGCGCGACCAGGTTGGGCAGCAGTTCCTTGAACAGGATGTAGAACCGCCCGGCGCCGAGCGAGCGGGCCGCCTCGACGTATTCGCGCTCGCGCAGCGAGAGCGTCTGGCCGCGCACCACGCGTCCGATGTAGGGCCAGCCGAAGAAGCCGATGACCAGGATCATCACGAACAGGCGCACGTCGGTGCCGGTCAGACCCAGCATCTCGTTCGGCATGACCGAGACCAGCGCGATGATGAAGAGCAGCTGCGGGAAGGCCAGCAGACCGTCCATGACCCGGCTGATGGCCGAGTCGATCCAGCCGCCGAAGAAGCCGGCCAGGATGCCCAGGACCGTGCCGATGACGACGGCGACGATCGCGGACAGGAAGCCGACGAGCAGGGAGATGCGGGCGCCGTAGAGGACCCGGGCGAAGATGTCCCGGCCGTTCACCGGCTCGACACCCAGCCAGTGGTCGCCGCTGACGCCACCGAAGGACCCCTTGGGGGTGCCGAACAGCGGATCGATCAGGTCTTTGTCGTTGTACGTGTTCGGGTCCTGCCCGTACAGGCTGGTGATCACCGGCGCGAGCAGAGCGACGACGATGAGGAAGAGCACGACAATGCCGCCCGCGAGCGCCAGTTTGTCCCGCTTCAGGCGCTCCCAGGCGATCCGTCCCAGGGAACGCCCCTGTACGGCCTTGGCGTCGGCGCTGATAACCGCCGCTTCTTCGGCCGCGCTCGGGGCCGCTTCCGCGGTCGGCTCGTGCAATGGTGCCGTCATCTGGCAGGGGCCCCTCTCAACCGGCGGTAGCCGGCCTTCACTTGCCGCTGTGGCGGCGTGATCAGTCCGTCGTACACAGGGGCGAACCCACCCCTGCTGCGGGAGTCTTCAACGCTTTGGCGATCTGTTGCCAGACTTGGCGATGAAAGGATGCATAAACGTGATGCGGCTAGGAGGGTTCCGTTATCCGGACGCCGGGTAACGCCCGCCGGACGGGGACCAGTTGGGACAATGAGGGCCTCATAGGGGTCTTCTGCCCTCATCTACGCGCGCAGATACACTCCCGTAACAAGAAGAGCCTGTGCCGGTCTGGATCAGTAGCCGGCGGGCGCCGGAGGGTAGCCGTACCCCGCCGCCGGGGCCTGGGCCGGAGCCGCGGCATGTGCCTCGCGGTCGTAGAAGGGGCGGGCACTCCCGCGCATCCACATCGCGACCGGGTCGAACTCGTCGGACATGGCGACGGTCGACACCGGCAGCCCGTCCGGGACCGCGCCGATGGACTGCTGCATCATCGCGCGCACCGAGTCCACGGCGGGCGGACTGGTGTCGTACACATCCAGACCGATGGCGAGATACGGCGCCCCGAGCGCGGGCTGCACCCAGGCGCGGCGCAGCGAGCGGACGGCCGGGGTGCGGTGGGCGTTCTGCACGATCAGGCCGTAGAACTGCGGAATCTCGATCCCGGGCTCCGACAGCCGCAGCGGGCCGGCGGGCTGGCGCTCCAGGCCGGTGGCGATCCGGCGCAGGTCGAGCCAGGGGATGCCGACGCCGCCGCCGGGGGCGTGCGGGTTGAGCCAGAGGCCGAAGTGGTCGGGATAGAGGGTGCGGGCGACGTCGATCCCGTCGACGACCTCGTAGGAGCGGTTCCACCCACTGGCGCTCAGCTCCTGGGCGGAGGTGACGCACGGGGCGTATCCGTACCCGCCCACCTCCATGTTTCCGTACTGAGCGTCGGGCGAGCCCGACTGGCCGTGCCAGAGGAGCATCCAGATCTGGCCGGAGGAGGGGGTGGCGAGGGCGCGGAGGAGTGCCTCGTAGGCGTCGTATCGCCCCGGCGTCACCTGGCGCAGCATGTGCTCGACCTGGCCGGTCGCGGCGGTGCCGCTCGCGCTCACCTTCTACCGCCCCTTCGGGAAAGTTGCGTGTGTCTGCCGACAGCTTATGCGGTGGGAGCTCGGGGGTTGCGGTGGTCCGCCGGGTGCAGGCCGGTGGGGGCTTGTCGCGCAGTTCCCCGCGCCCCTGGGTGTGCTGCCCCTGAGGGCGTCTAAAAGTCCTGCTGATGAAAGGGACGTACCTTCTCTTTCATCCAGTGACCCACCGGATCATCCGCTACGTCCAACAGGACCAGGTTCACCGGCCACCGCACCGGGGTCTGGGCCAGGGCCCGACCCAGGGCGTCCATGGGGAGGGTACGTAGGTCGCCCTCCCATTGGGAGAGTTCGACTCCCACGAACATCACGGGCTCGGCCGTCTCGATCGAGGCCAGGCAGCGGCGGGCCGTCAGGACGACACCCGTCGCGGCGAACTCGGCGGAGGCGGTGGCGAGGAAGTCGACCGGGTCCTCCTGCCAGTCCGGCTCGTAGAGCTTGACGCGGCCGCCGGTGTTGGGCCCGTCCAGTGGGGTGCGGCCGATGCGGCAGAGCTCGGCGACGGCGGGCGGCGGAAGCGGGACGCCGACCACACCGTCCGGGTTCACGGCGATCCCGATGTGCGGGGGCAGACCGCGCGCGAACTCGACGGCGGGCGCGATCGTGTACGCCATGTGCCCGCCCGCGACCTGCCGGAACTGCTCCTCGGAGCTGAAGACCGGGACGTACGCCTGGCCCCCGATCTCCATGCTGGGCAGGTCCAGGGGGCCGCTGTGCGGGCCGCCGCCGCTCGGCAGCGGGATCCAGACGAAGCTCCGGCCCAGGACCTCGATGATCCGGCCGCCGGCCGCGGGCATACCGAGGGAGGCCGAGAGCACCTCCTCCAGCTCGTTGCCGGGCCATCCGCCGCCGTGCGGATGGGGGTGTGCCTGTGCCGGGAATGCCATCTGTCCGTCCGCCTGCCGAGTGCTGCCGCTTGTGGCTTTGTCTGTGGCTGAAAAGGCTAGCGGGTACGGAGGCGGCTGAGGTCAGCCCGTGAAACCGACCCGGCGCAGGGTGTCCGCCGCGTCCCGGTCGAGCAGCACCGCCGAGCCGACGCCCTGCGGCAGGTCGCCCTTGGCCACGGAGCGGATCAGCCGGGCGGCGGCCGTGCGGTGCCGCAGGAAGGCGTACTTCGAGACGCCGCGGCCTCGCTCGCGCTGGCCGGCCAGCGCGGTGTCCGGGGCGACGTCGAGCAGCAGCAGATGCAGGGTGCCGCCACGGCGGCGGGCCTCGCGGGCCAGCCAGCCGCGCACCCAGGACTGGGTGCCGCAGTCGTGCACGACGACACCCTTGCCGGAGCGCAGGGCGCGGAACAGACCGAGGTAGTGGGCGACGCGGACGAGGGGACGGTAGATCGCGTACGGCAGGAAGCGCGGCGCCCGGTCGTCCCAGCGGTCGCGGGTGTCCTGGGAGTCGATCCGTACGCCCTTGACCGCCCGCCGCATCAGGGTGGACTTGCCGCTGCCGGGCAGGCCGGTGATCACGACCAGGTCGTCCGGGGCGAAGAGCAGGGCGTGCGGGCTGTGGCCGGCGCGGTCGCGCAGGTCGCGGACGACCGGTTGCGCCGCGCACGTCTCCCGGGCCGGAGCGGCCGGCTGTGCGGGCAGCGCGACGGCCGACGTGCTGGCGTACGCAGTGGTCCTGTTCACCGTGATCGTCCTCCCCTGGGGCGGGTCACGAGTTCCCCTCCCCGTCGAGTGTAAAGAGAAGGTAATCCGCGGCGCCTCCTGTTTCCGTCCGTTTCTCGCAACAGGCCTGCTACAGGGTGCGGCGAGTGACGGTGGAGTCGGTGCGGCCCCGGTGGGAGCCACCCCTGCCCCGCCGGCCGGATGCGTGCAATGATGTCGGCGCCAACTGCATACCGGCCGTTTGAATCCGCGCGGGAGAGTTCCGGGCCGTACGTTCTCGTACGAGCGCCCGGGCGCCGAAGGAGCAAGTCCCTCCCTTGAATCTCTCAGGCCCCGTTACCGCGCGGGCGAGGCACATCTGAAAAGCGAGCCGCCCTCCGGCGGTTCCACCCAAGGTGCAAGTCATGTCCCCTGCGGTCATGGCGAACCTCTCAGGTTCCGATGACAGATGGGGAGGAACGACCTCGCCCTCCCCCACGCTCGAATGCGCTCGCGCGGGAGGTACCCCCATCGCCTTGGGAGACAACCGTCCGATGAGCAATGAACCCCGCCTTACCGCGCTCGATGCCCTGCATCGCTCGCTCGGCGCGACGATGACCGACTTCGCCGGCTGGGACATGCCCCTGCGCTACGGCTCCGAGCGCGACGAGCACAACGCCGTGCGCACGAAGGCCGGGCTCTTCGACCTCTCGCACATGGGCGAGATCACGGTGAGCGGACCGCAGGCGGCCCAGCTGCTGAACTTCGCCCTCGTGGGCAACATCGGGAGCATCGGCGTCGGCCGCGCCCGCTACACCATGATCTGCCGCGAGGACGGCGGCATCCTCGACGACCTGATCGTCTACCGGCTCGAAGAGACCGAGTACATGGTCGTCGCGAACGCCTCCAACGCCCAGGTCGTCCTGGACGCGCTCGTGGAACGTGCGGCCGGCTTCGACGCCGAGGTGCGGGACGACCGGGACGCGTACGCGCTGCTCGCCGTCCAGGGCCCCCAGTCGCCGGGGATCCTCGCCTCGCTCACCGACGCCGACCTCGACGGACTGAAGTACTACGCCGGGCTGCCCGGCACGGTCGCCGGCGTCCCGGCGCTGATCGCCCGCACCGGTTACACGGGCGAGGACGGCTTCGAGCTGTTCGTGAAGCCCGAGCACGCGGTCGAGCTGTGGCAGGCCCTGACCAAGGCGGGCGAGGGCGTCGGCCTGGTCCCGTGCGGGCTGTCCTGCCGGGACACGTTGCGCCTGGAGGCGGGCATGCCGCTGTACGGGCATGAGCTCTCCACCGAGCTGACCCCCTACGACGCGGGCCTCGGGCGGGTCGTGAAGTTCGAGAAGGAGGGCGACTTCGTGGGCCGCGCGGCCCTTCGCGAGGCCGCCGAGCACGCCAACCACGAGCCGCCGCGCGTCCTCGTCGGCCTGATCGCCGAAGGCCGCCGTGTCCCCCGCGCCGGGTACGCCGTGGTCGCCGACGGCCAGGTGATCGGCGAGGTCACCTCCGGCGCCCCCTCCCCCACGCTGGGCAAGCCGATCGCGATGGCGTACGTCGACGCCATGCACGCCGCGCCGGGCACCACCGGAGTCGGTGTGGACATCCGGGGCAGCCACGAGCCCTACGAGGTCGTGGCTCTGCCGTTCTATAAGCGCCAGAAGTAGACACTGGACGCGAGGTCGCGCGCCCGCGCGTGACCCTGCGCACATTTCCGCTGCTCACGCACGTTTCCAGCGGTCCCCCATCCACCAGCACTCCCCCGCGTACAGGAGAATTCAGGCCATGAGCAACCCCCAGCAGCTGCGCTACAGCAAGGAGCACGAGTGGCTGTCGGGCGCCGAGGACGGCGTCTCGACGGTCGGCATCACGGAGCACGCGGCCAACGCGCTCGGCGATGTCGTCTTCGTACAGCTCCCGGAGGTCGGTGACACGGTGACCGCGGGCGAGACCTGCGGCGAGCTGGAGTCGACCAAGTCGGTCTCCGACCTCTACTCCCCGGTCTCCGGTGAGGTCACCGCGGTCAACGAGGACGTCGTCAACGACCCGTCGCTGGTGAACTCCGCCCCCTTCGAGGGCGGCTGGCTGTTCAAGGTACGCATCGCGGACGAGCCGGCCGACCTGCTCTCCGCCGACGAGTACACCGCCTTTTCCGCCGGCTGAGGAGTCGTACACCTGATGTCCGCACTGAACACGCCCCTGCACGAGCTCGACCCGGAGATCGCCGCCGCGGTCGACGCCGAGCTGGACCGTCAGCAGTCCACCCTGGAGATGATCGCCTCGGAGAACTTCGCTCCGGTCGCGGTGATGGAGGCCCAGGGCTCGGTCCTGACGAACAAGTACGCCGAGGGCTATCCGGGCCGGCGCTACTACGGCGGCTGCGAGCACGTCGACGTCGCC
>NZ_JXTE01000559.1 GCF_000972385.1 Streptomyces sp. WM6386 | reverse complement strand
GGCTTACTGTGCCAGTCATGCCGGTGCACCGATCGCACCAGCCCCCTTGCTGTCCGTCCCAGCGGCTGTGCGCGCCCCCTTGCCGGGGCGCCGGCCCCATAGCAGCTGTATCCGAAGGGCACCACGGCATCTCATGAGCACATCCAAAGGGCTCCAGGCGAACGTCCTGGGCACGTTCGACAGCATCGTCATGGCGGTGGGGGGCAGTGCCCCCGCGTACTCCCTCGCGGCGACCACCGCCGTACTCGTCGGCACGGTCGGTTTCGCCGCCCCTGCCGCGCTGCTCTACTGCTCGATTCCCATGTTCGGCACTGCCTGGGCGTTCAACTACCTGGTCAGGACGCTCGGGGACCGGGGCCTCGCGAGGGCGCGTGAGGACATCGCCATCGGCCGTTGGCAGGGTCT
>NZ_JXTE01000558.1 GCF_000972385.1 Streptomyces sp. WM6386 | reverse complement strand
CCGTTGGGCAGCGGCTTGTCGATGACCGTACGGCCGTCGGCCAGCAAAGCCATGCCGTGGGGGGAGGACGTGCCCACGTCCAGGGCACAGAACACGTTGATCGATGTGAAGTCGTTGCTGGTCACCGGGCTTTCCCTCCCCGGAGTCACCACCGGTGGCCCGCCGGGCACCGGAGATCGGCAGCCACATTACGCAGCTCTGCCTGTCGGCGGACAGGCTGCCATCAGCGACCATCCGGTGCCACCAGGACCGGCGACAGCACCCCGGCATTGACGCGTCACCGCTCGTCAGAGCACATGTCGCCCCAGCAGCCGCGGTGCGGCCCGTACCAGGGCGGCCGCCACCAGTCCGATCACGCCGCCGGCGGCCACGTCGGAGGGGTAGTGGGCGCCGCTGTGTACGCGT
>NZ_JXTE01000557.1 GCF_000972385.1 Streptomyces sp. WM6386 | reverse complement strand
GTCGTGCTGATGGAAGAGGACGGCTACCGGGTACGCCTGACCGAAAGGTTCGCCCGCTGACCCGTCACGGACGCCCGGGGCCAGGGACCAGAGTTCTGTGAGGCGGCGCGAACAGTGTGCTGACCTTCCCCGAGCCGGAAACCACCTCACCCACGTGCCGGCTCATTTTTCAAGCCCAAGACCACAGCCGCCATACTCTCAACGTCCTTGCAGAAGAGCCGAACCCATGCCATTTCCCGCACTTGTTGTGATTCAGATCCCTGCCGTCAACTGGCGGAGAAGTAATGGCCGTTGTCCAAATCGGCGAGCAAGCTGGGCTGAGCGGGTTCCCAGCCGAGGGTCCGGCGGGTGAAGAGATTGGACGCCGGATAGCTCTGCGTGACTATGTTCGCGAGGAACCCAAAGT
>NZ_JXTE01000556.1 GCF_000972385.1 Streptomyces sp. WM6386 | reverse complement strand
CGAGGTACTGACCCTCATGGTCGTGCCGACGAGATCCTTCTCACCGGACTCCTCGAGTGGCTTCTTCGACTGCACGGTCACCGTGATCTTCGCACCACTGAGCACCTCGGCGGCCTTGTCCGGGATCTCCTCGCCGGGCGCGGGGTCGGACGCGGCGTCCAGCGCCTTCAAAGACGCGACGTCAGTGTCCAGATCGACCTCGAAGGAGAGCGTCTTCTCCTTACCGAGCTTCTCGAAGGCCCGGTCGAGCTTCCTGCCGGCAGACAACTGCTCCGCTGTTCCGCAGGCAGCGGAACCCGCGAGGACGGCACCGACGACAGCGGTGGCGGTCAGGGTCTTACGAATGGCGTTGATGATGATCTCCTCGAGGCTCCGATCACAACGTGATCGACCAGAAGACTCACAAC
>NZ_JXTE01000555.1 GCF_000972385.1 Streptomyces sp. WM6386 | reverse complement strand
CGGCGCCGAATACGTCATCGACGGCGGCATGCTCAAGGCTCTCTGACCTCCCGCCGAGAAGGCCTATTCCCTCGCTTCCGCGCCGCCCCCACCGACCGAGCAGGGACCTCGAGTACCCCGATCGCTGCCCCAAGGTTCGCTGATCCGAGCGCGGGGCCGCCCGCTCGGTCAGGGGGTCCGGCGGGCGTACAACCGACCCGACGGAGACGCCGTCAGCCGGCCCCGCTCGGCAAGCCGCCTCGCCTTGGACCGCACCCACCGACCTTCGCGGGCATGGACACCAGCTCCAAGGGAAGCCCGGCGGCAAGCCGCTTCGCCGAGACCCCTCGCCCCCACCCGCACCGGATTCCACCAGCTCCATGATCCGCCGGCAGCCCGTGCAGGAGGCCTGCCGGTCGGTCTGGTAG
>NZ_JXTE01000554.1 GCF_000972385.1 Streptomyces sp. WM6386 | reverse complement strand
GAGGATGCGGCCGCGCCGGTACTCGGTGACCTGGCGGGTGGCATCCGTGAAGGAGCTGACCCAGTGGGCGGTGCCGGCGCTGATGTCCTCGCCGGTGATGTCCTGCCAGGCGCCGGCGACCTCCGTGAAGCTCACCGACCGCTCGCGTTCACGGCCGGGTTCGACATCGGGGACGACGATGATGCGGTCCACGCCGTCGCCGAGCGGGGCGGCCATCACCATGCCGCCCGGCAGGCGCTCGCCGAGGAAGCGCGGGCGCAGATCGCAGCCGGCGACGTCGGCGAGGTACATGGTGCGGGTGGCGTCCGTGCCCGGGAAGGAGAACCCGGCCGCCCGGCGCACCGGGCTGCTGCCGCCGCCGCAGCCCACCAGGTAGGCGGCGGTGAGGCGTTGCACTCCCTGTGGGG
>NZ_JXTE01000553.1 GCF_000972385.1 Streptomyces sp. WM6386 | reverse complement strand
AAAGTATTTTTTTGATTGGTGACGAGCCGAACACGGAGTGGATCAAAAGGAGCGAAGCCGGGATCCGGTTGGATGATCACTATGTTGCGACAGATATCTATCTAGGTCGGCGAAAATTGATGTTCGCGACCAGCCGGAAAGGCGTGTTCGCCGTAGGTGACGTGAGGATTAATTCACGTCGCCGTGTCGGTCAGGCCGTTGGTCAAGGCGTAGCAGCGATTGTCGCCATAGAGCAGTATCTCGATGAGAATAATCGATGGAAAAAGGTCCTCGATGACACAGATCCCAGCTTGGCTCGAAAATGGCGGGAGGCCGCAGTTTTAGGCCCCCCAATATCCCAGCTGAGTTTGCGCGACTTTTTCCCTTTGTCCGGGAACCACCCCGCCTTTTTTTCGGGATTAAATTCTT
>NZ_JXTE01000552.1 GCF_000972385.1 Streptomyces sp. WM6386 | reverse complement strand
GACACCTTCGAGGACACCCCCGCGAAGGACCGGGACCCCGACTGGTTCAAACGTGCCGTCTTCTACGAGGTGCTCGTCCGCTCCTTCCAGGACAGCAACGGCGACGGCGTCGGCGACCTCAAGGGCCTCACCGCCAAACTCGACTACCTGCAATGGCTGGGCGTCGACTGCCTGTGGCTGCCACCGTTCTTCAAGTCGCCGCTGCGAGACGGCGGCTACGACGTCTCCGACTACACCGCCGTCCTGCCCGAGTTCGGCGACCTCGCCGACTTCGTGGAGTTCGTCGACGCCGCCCACCAGCGCGGCATGCGCGTCATCATCGACTTCGTCATGAACCACACCAGCGACCAGCACCCGTGGTTCCAGGAGTCCCGCAAGGACCCCGACGGCCCCTACGGCGACTACTAC
>NZ_JXTE01000551.1 GCF_000972385.1 Streptomyces sp. WM6386 | reverse complement strand
GACGAAGAAGGCCAGGCAGAGCGCGGTCAGCGGAATCCAGGCCGTGCGCAGGGATGAGTAGGTACGGGTTGAAGCTGACTCGGTGGTGGCGGTCGCGGTCATGGCCGGCCTCCTGTCGGAACGTCGCCGGTCGTCGCAGGACGCGCGGCGTGGGAACGGGACGTGGAGTACCTCAGCCGCTACGCCGAGTCCTGGCGGAGGCTGGATGCCGCGCAATTCCCCTTCGTGCACGAGATCGCCGACGAGTTCGCCGAGCACGATGACAGGGACCAGTTCCTCGCCGCTCTGGAACTGACCCTGGCGGGCCTGCGGTCCAGGCGGAAACTCCTTGACGCTCGCACTCACCGTGCCTGGCGGCCGACAGGCGCCGTGACCGGTGCCGTTCACACCGCCCCGGGATCAGCACGG
>NZ_JXTE01000550.1 GCF_000972385.1 Streptomyces sp. WM6386 | reverse complement strand
ACGGACTGATCCCACAGGCTGGTCCCACGGACTGAGCCCGGTACCGAACGCCGGTACCGGGCTCACGACTCTCCTGCGACGCTCAGCGGCTGATCAGCTGCTGAGCGTTGCGGAACATGATGTCGTCCTGGGCGGACTCGCCGAGCTCCGCGATGAGCTTGCGGAAGTCGGCCGGGTCGGCCAGGCCCTCCGCGTGCGGGAAGTCGGAGCCCATGACGATCGACTCGTGGTATCCGAGGCGCTTGACGACATTCACGATGTCGTCCTCGGGGTAGGGCACCACGCGGATGTGCCTGCGGAAGACCTGGCTGGGGCGCTCGTCCAACTGCCCGCCGATCCAAGGACCGTTGCGGCCCATGCCCCGGCTCTTGTCCATATGGCGCACGAAGTGCGGCACCCACTCCGAGCC
>NZ_JXTE01000055.1 GCF_000972385.1 Streptomyces sp. WM6386 | reverse complement strand
CCCCGGGAACCCCCCCCCCGCCACTACCGACGCCCCCACCCAACCCTCAGTCCGTTCAGTCCGTCACATCGATCCCGTACCGATTCGTCTCCACCCCCGCCGCGGTGACCACCTGCACCTCCACCCGCCCAGGTTCCACATCCGCCGGCACCGGCACGGTCAGGACCGCGTCCGTCGGGTTGCTGAAGCCTCCGTTCACCGGGACGAGGGGGACATGGACGTGGACGGTGCCGACGCGGACCGTCATGCGGGACAGGCGCTCCGCACCCTGCGCGCCCGGGGGGACGAAACCGGCGCCGCGGATCTCGATGTCGTCGCCCGTGCGGATCGGCGCGTCGAGGTCACCGGCTTCGCGGGCGCGGACGACGGAGAGGATGACCGGGCGGCCGCCCTCGGCGTATTTGCCGGCCACGTAGGTCGCCGCCGAGATGAGGACGACCACCGCCAGTCCCCAGGGGAGGTCGGGGAGTTGGTCGGGGCGGCGGGCCAGGCGGACGGCCGCGAACAGCAGGGCGACGGTGCTGATCACGACGTACTGGATGTCGGCGAAGGTGCCCCGGCCCGCGTCGTCCGTCAGGAGGTCGGCGGCGCGCGGACGGTCGGCGCGTACCTTCTGCAGCCGCTGTCCCAGGACGCGCAGGCCGACCACGCGCCGCACCAGGACCGCGATGGCGCACACCACGGCGAGGACCGTCACCACGCCCGCGCCGCGGGCGAGATCGAAGCCGGAGATCAGCGTGTCGCGCTCGGCGGGGTCGGAGGCGGCGGCGAGGCGGCCGACCAGGACCAGCACGGCGTACGCCACGAACAGCACCCAGGCCACGGCCACCGCACGCGAGGTGGACAGGCGGTTGTCCTCGCCGATCACGGGCGCGAGCGCGCCGCCCCGGGCCCGGTGGAACCAGGACGCGGCGGCCAGCGCGCCGGCCGTCAGCAGCGCGGCCAGCAGACCGGCGGTCCGGGCCGGGGTCCAGCCCGCGCCGATCGCCGTCAGCGCCTGGACCAGCAGCAGGACGACCACGCCGGCCCACACCGTGTACGCCGTCCGGCTCCACATTCGCACCAGCCAGGCCTCGCCCTCGGCGCGGCCGCGTTCGGCGACGAGCTCCGCGGACTGGGTCAGCTCCTCCGACACCCACTGGCGGGAGGCGGAGGCCGAGTGGGCCACGGCGGCCGGCAGCCCCTGTCCGGCGGCGAACTCGTCCCGTTTCAGCACGAATTCGGCGACCGCCCGCCGATGTCCCGCACGCGCCCCGTGCGGACAGTCCCCGCAGGTGCAGCCGCCCCCGTGAGCGCCCGCTTCCACGCTCTGTCTCGCCTCCTGCACCGCCACGTCCGACGCCTGCCTTCCCCGCGATTCCCACGCGCTGCGGCCCCTGCCGAAGCCTCGGCGACCGCTCTGCAACTCCCGTGCGATGACAGCGAATTGTGCCCTACGCCACTGGGTGCCCGCCCGGCAGGTCTGGTCAGGGCGGGTGAAGGCCGGGCCGCCGTGTTGACCCGGCTGCGAGAATTTCCCTATGGCCGAGATCATCCAGCGCGACGGGACCTGGGCCTTCGACGGCACAACGGTCAGGATCACGCCGGGACTCCACCGCTCCGTACCGCTGTTCCGGCAGACGTACGGCGAGATCGCCGTACCCCTGGAGGCTGTGTCGGGCGTGGTCTACGAACCCGAACGCAGGCGCGGGCGGCTGCGGATGCGGCTGCGCGAGGGGGCGGATCCGCTCCTTCACGCGACGGGCGGACGGCTGCCGGACCCGGCGGATCCCTACCGGCTGTTGGTGGACATCGACCGCTCGGGGGTCGCCGAGTACATGGCGGAGGAGATCCGCCGGGCGCTGCTGCTCGACCAGGTTCCCAAGGAGCCGACGAAGACGTATCTGCTGGCCGGTCCGCCGGTCCCGGTCTCGGTGCGTTCCTCCGACGGCACGGTCTCCTTCGACGGTCTCCAGGTCCGTATCGACTGGTCGGACACCTCCGACCGGGTCAAGCGGGCGACCGGGCCGCGGATCATCGCCATCGGCGACGTCGTGGGGGTCGAGTGGCTGCCCAACTCCGGCTACGAGGACGGCTTCCTGCGCTTCGTGACCCGTGAGACGGCGTTCTCGAAACTGCCGCCGGAGAAGGACCCGTACGCCCTCGATCTGTGGGGCAGTGCCCGCCGCGACCTGCTCACGGCCCTGGTCGCCACCGCGGTCACCGCCCGTCTCCCGCACCCCTCCACCCGCACCGGCGACGACCTCGCGAAGGACCGTCCCGCCCGGCTCCCGGCGGCCGTCCCGCCCCAGCCCGACCACCACGACGTGCTCCTGCGCAGGCTCCGGGAGCTGGGCGAGCTGCACCGTGACGGGGTCCTCACGGACGAGGAGTTCGCGATGACCAAGGCGGTCGTGCTCCGGGGTTTCTGAGCCCCCTTCACCCTGGGGCTCAGCTCAGCAGATCCGGCTCGCTGCGACTGATGTCCTGCCACAACGGCTGGTAGTTGATCCAGGCCACCAGGTCCCCGCCCAGCTGCTCCCGCGTCGCCACCGCCGCCTTGTGCTCGATGAGAACCGGGCGGCCGGCTGCCCGGGCCGTCAGCTGGACCTGCGAGGACCGTTCCATGGACAGGAACCACCAGGCCGCCGCGTCCACCGAGTCCCCTACGGTCAGCAGACCGTGGTTGCGCAGCACCAGGCCCTTGCGGCAGTCGAGCGCGGCGGCGATCCGGCGTCCCTCGGCGGCGTCGACGGCGACACCCGAGTAGGCGTCGTAGACCGCGTGGTCCTCGTAGAACGCGCAGCTCTCCTGCGTGATCGGGTCCAGGAGCTCCCCCAGGGCGGCCAGCGCGCGGCCGTGCACGGAGTGGCAGTGGGCGACCGCGACGACGTCGGGGCGGGCGGCGTGGACCTGGGCGTGAACGGCGAACGCGGCCTGGTTGACGTGGTAGCGGCCCTCGATGACCTGTCCCTCGGAGTTGGCGAGGACCAGGTCGCTCACCGTCACGTGCTTGAAGGGCATCCCGAAGGGGTTGACCCAGAAGCAGTCGGTGAATTCCGGGTCGCGCGCGGTGATGTGCCCGGACACCCCGTCCTCGAAGCCCAGCCGTCCGAAGATCCGCAGCGCCCCCGCGAGCCGTTCCTTGCGGTGCCTGCGCTCGTCCTCGACCGCGTCGTGCATCGGCGGCATCGCGAACTGGAGGCTGTCCGTGGGCAGGGGTGTCGGCGGGTTGGGGCCATACGTCCCGTGCATCTGTCCTCCAGCACTGGGGTTGCTTTACGGGGCGGAAGTTACCGCCGGTCAGTGCAGGAGAACAGAGCTGTTATGAAAAGATGACGTGCGCAATCGATCGGGCCGACGCCACTTCGCGCAATACGGACAGCAGGTGTCGGGTATGAGCGCCAGACTCGCCGTATGACAGCGAACTGGGCGGCCTTCGCCGCCGCCGAACCCGACTTCGCCAAGCGCGTCGAGGAACGCTTCGGCGCCTTCACTCACCACACCCTCGCGACTCTCCGCAAGGACGGCTCCCCGCGCACGAGCGGCCTGGAGGTCCGTTTCCTGAACGGTGAGCTCTGGCTCGGCATGATGCCGGACTCGCTCAAGGCGCTCGACCTGCTCCGCGACGGGCGCTTCGCGCTCCAGGCGAACCCCGGTGAGGGGCAGAGCATGGGCGGCGGGGACGTCCGGATCAGCGGGCGGGCGATCGAGGTGGTGGACGCCGGGACGAAGGCCGGATACGGCGAAGAGGTGGAACCGCCGGAGCCGTTCCACCTCTTCCGCACCGAGCTGACGGAGGTCGTGCGGACCTGCGTCGAGGACGACAAGTACCTGGTCGTCCAGGTCTGGAAGCCCGGTGAGCCCGTGCGCTCGATCAAGCGCACCTAGGGCTTACTCCCACTCGATGGTGCCCGGCGGCTTCGACGTCACGTCGAGGACCACGCGGTTCACGTCGGCCACCTCGTTGGTGATCCGCGTCGAGATCTTCGCCAGCACCTCGTACGGCAGTCGCGACCAGTCGGCGGTCATGGCGTCCTCGGAGGACACCGGGCGCAGCACGATCGGGTGGCCGTACGTGCGGCCGTCGCCCTGGACGCCGACGCTGCGGACGTCCGCGAGCAGGACCACCGGGCACTGCCAGATGTCCCGGTCGAGGCCGGCCGCGGTCAGCTCCTCGCGGGCGATGGCGTCCGCGTCGCGGAGCAGGTCGAGCCGCTCCTTGGTGACCTCGCCGACGATCCGGATGCCGAGGCCCGGGCCGGGGAACGGCTGGCGCTGGACGATCTCCTCCGGCAGGCCCAGCTCCTGGCCGACCATCCGGACCTCGTCCTTGAACAGCTTGCGCAGCGGCTCGATCAGCTGGAACTCGAGGTCCTCGGGGAGGCCGCCGACGTTGTGGTGGGACTTGATGTTGGCGGTGCCGGTACCGCCACCGGACTCGACCACGTCGGGGTAGAGGGTGCCCTGGACGAGGAACTCCACCGCCGGGCCCTCGTCCGCGATGATCTCCGCCTGCGCCTGCTCGAAGACCCGGATGAACTCCCGGCCGATGATCTTCCGCTTCTCCTCGGGGTCCGAGACACCCTTGAGCGCGGTCAGGAAGCGCTCCTCCGCGTCGACGACGACCAGCTTGACGCCGGTCGCGGCCACGAAGTCCTTCTCGACCTGCTCGGTCTCGCCCTTGCGCATCAGGCCGTGGTCGACGTACACGCAGGTCAGCTGGTCACCGATGGCGCGTGCGACGAGGGCCGCGGCCACCGCGGAGTCGACACCGCCGGACAGACCGCAGATGGCGCGCTTGTCGCCGACCTGCTCACGGATGGCCGTGACCTGCTCCTCGATCACATTGCCCGTGGTCCAGGACGGGGTCAGGCCCGCGCCCCGGTACAGGAAGTGCTCCAGGACCTGCTGGCCGTGCGTGGAGTGCATGACCTCGGGGTGGTACTGGACGCCGTAGAGCTTCTTCTCGTCGTTCTCGAAGGCGGCGACCGGGACGACGTCCGTGGCGGCCGTGACGGAGAAGCCCTCGGGGGCGGCGGAGCAGGCGTCGCCGTGGGACATCCAGACGGACTGCTCGTCGGGGGTGCCCTCGAAGAGCGTCGAGCCGGACCGCGACACATGCAGCGGCGTACGGCCGTACTCACGGGCGCCGGTGTTGTCGACCGTGCCGCCGAGGGTCGTGGCCATCAGCTGGAAGCCGTAGCACATGCCGAAGACGGGGACGCCGGCCTCGAAGAGCTCGCGGTCCAGGCGCGGGGCGCCCTCCGCGTAGACCGAGGAGGGGCCGCCGGAGAGGATGATCGCCGCCGGGTTCTTGGCGAGCATCTGAGCGACCGGCATGGTGCTCGGCACGATCTCGCTGTAGACCCGGGCCTCGCGGACACGGCGGGCGATGAGCTGGGCGTACTGCGCGCCGAAGTCGACGACCAGGACGGTGTCGGGGGCGGCGGCGGGGGTCGCTGATGACACGGGTTGCCTTCCGGCGTGAGCGAGGTGTGTGTGGGGCCGAGTCTACCGGGCGCGGCGGGGCCGGTCCCGGGGCAAGCGCCGTCTCACGATGCGAACCGGGTTGGACGCCCCCGCGTGGCGCGGCATACTGCTCCCATGCTCACGCACCCGACCTTCCTCTTTACCTATGGCACCCGGCCCGCCGGCTGCCATGGTCGTGCTGCTTGAGCTACTGACAAGCGACTTCCCAGGCGCCCCGGGCCGACAAGGTCCGGGGCGCCTGTCGTTTCCTCCGGGCCCTGCCGCTCCGGGGCACCTCGACCCCTTCCAGACGAGGAGCTCCCCATGACCGCCATCGACGTGACCGGCGCCCGTACCTCCGAGGCCGCGGACGTGATCACCGGCGCCCGCGAGCGCATCGACGCGCTCGACGACCGGATCATCGGTCTGATCCAGGAACGGATGGCCGTGTCCGCCGTCATCCAGGAGGCGCGGATCACCTCCGGCGGCCGGCGCGTGAACCTCTCCCGCGAGATGGAGGTCCTCAACCACTACAGCGAGGCGCTGGGCAGGCCGGGCACCTCCCTCGCGATGACCCTTCTCGAACTGTGCCGCGGTCGCATCTGAGTTCGGGCCCCGCCTCACCCGTACGGCGCGTGACCGGGACGCGGACCGCTTCGTTGGTGGGGTGTCCGTGCCAGCCAGGGGCGGGCCCGAAAGAACCACGCGTGGCTCGCTGGGGCGATGAGACGTACGGATCGTGCCGTACGTCGTGGGACCTCGCTCCAGGTAAGTGACCGGACGGCAGGGGACAGCAGTCCGGTCACCCAAGAGAACGGCCGGCTCCGGGGACGCCCGGGGCCGACCGACGGAAAAGTGCACAAACGAGTACAAGGCAAAGTACGGGAACACGTACAAGGCCGGGCCAAACGGTTGCGGTGGCCGGGTCCATCCAGCACGATGCCTAGAAAGCCCAAGTCCCCTCGCAGACAACCACATTGCCTTTGTCCTCCCGCACTGCCAGAGGTCGAGACCAGCTGTGCGCCCCGACTGCGCCGGGGCGCCGACCCGGCACGCGAGGCAAGCGGCGCAACCCCCCGGCGCCGCTCCCAGGCACCGGTGCTGCCCTGACGCCGGTGCTGACGAAAGAAGGGCCCCGCGGCTCCGTCCCGCGGGGCCCTTCGCCGTGCCTCGGCCCTCCACACCTCGGACCGCTGGGTGTCAGACGCGCGAGACCGTCCCGCAGTCCTGCCCCTGGCTGATGTCCTTGCTGCGGTCGTACGGGTCCGACGTCGGGCCCGAGGGGGGCGCGCTCGTCGCGGCGTCCGAGGGGAACTGCGGGTGGAACCAGCCGTCGTGGACATCACAGGCCGAGTTGCCGGCGTCCCGGTCGTGGCGCAGGACGGTGAGCTTGCCGGGCGTGATGTCGTATCTGGCCGGGTCGGAGAGTTCGACGTCGAGGACGCGGCGGACGATGGTGCGGGTCACCTCGGGCGAACCGTCGGCGCGGACCACCGGGTAGACGAAGGTGTAGTCGGCGTGGACGGCGACGGCGACGCCCTCGCCCGCCTTGAACGTCATCCGGCCGCGGACCTTCACGACATCGCCGACCGGCCGGACCTCGTCCGGGTCGAAGCGGGTGAACATCGAGAGCGGGTCGTGCTTGTCGTCCGGCTTGCTCAGGGCGGTCTTCAGCCCCGACAGGACGTCCTTCTGCTTCGGGTCCAATATGTCCAGCGCCGCCTCGGGACGTTCGCCGCGCAGTGTCGCCGGGTCGAGGTTCGAGGAGATCAGCAGTTCCCTGGTCAGCTGAAGGGCCTGGGCGACCTCCGCCTTCGACCTTCCGCCGACCGCTTCCGCCTTCGGCGCGAGGATGCCGGCCTTGCCGTCGGCCCAGCGCTTGGCCGGGGATCCGGCGAACGGATCGTCCAGGGTGGGTGTCGCGGGGGCCGCGGCGGAGGGCGGGGCGGTCGGGGCCGCGGTCTCCTCGGGGAGCGGTGACTCGGCGGCGGAGTCGGAGGTCCCGCTGCCGAAGGGGTCGCCCGGCAGCAGCGACGGCTTCAGTGCCACGACGGCTACGACGAGGGCGAGGAGCAGACCGAGGACCGCCCACACCCGTCGGCCGCGCTTCTTCTCCTGCAGGGGCGGCCCCGGACGCCAGCTCTCGGGCGTCTCACCGCGGGCCTCCTGCTGCCGCAGGCGCTCGGTCACCATGCGGGCGCGCGCGGAGGGCTCCTTCGGAGCCTCCCGCTCGTTGGCGCGGGTGAACTGTTCCCAGACGTCGTCGGGGACTTCGGGGGTCGAGGAGGAGTCCTCGGACGGCTTGTCAGACACGACGGCAGTTCTATGGGCTGGGAAAGCACTTTTACAAGCGCAATCGAAATGTGACTCAGGCCACATAAGGTTTCTGTGAATGCGGGGGCAACCATTCACAGGCTTCGCGAATCAAACCAGGCGAACCAAGGGCCACACCCGCACCCCACAGGCGGGGCCCACCACGCCCCACTCGCGTGCCGCGCGTCGCAGCACGCCGGACTTCCTGAGGTCATTCATGAAGCTTCGCCGTGCCATGGCCGCAGCGGCCGCGACGGCTGTCATAGCCCCGCTCGCGCTGCTGTCCGCGCCTGTCGCGTTCGCGGACGAGACGACTGCGACTCCCACCGAGACGGTCACCACCACGCCGACGGACGAGCCGACCGACACGGCCGACCCGACCCCGACGGACACCTCGCTGCCCACCGACACCGCGCTCCCGACCGACACGGCGACGGCCACCGCCACCGCCACGGCGACCGACACCGCGACGGCCACCGCCACGGCCACCGAGTCGGACGAGCCCGAGCCCTCCGAGTCGGCCGAGCCGAGCGAGGAGCCGACCGACCCGGACGTCCCGTACTGCGAGGAACTCGACGAGGACTTCACGGACGCCAAGGTGTCCGCGGACATCAAGGGTCTGCCCGGCAAGATCGTCGCCGGTGACGGCTTCCACAACTTCAAGCTGGCAGTCACCAACGACTCCGGCACCACGGTCGACGGCGTCGCGTTCTACGCCGAGATCGAGAACTACGAGCTCGACGAGGCGAAGTTCCTGAGCCCGTACGTCGACCTGGAGTTCAAGAACACCGAGACCGGCACCTGGGACCGCATCGGCTCCGACGAATGGGCCGGCGACTACTTCTTCTACGTCGACTCGCTGAAGGCCGGCAAGACCAAGTCGGTGGACCTGCGCGTCAGCATCGGCTCCAAGGCCCCGGCCGGCGACGCCTACTCCTTCGGCTCCGGCGCCTACCTGGACAACATCGACGGCCAGGACTGCATCGCCGAGGGCTGGGCCCAGTACGACTTCGAGGTCCTGAAGGCCGGCTCGGACAACCCGGACCCCGGTACGGCCGACCCGAGCGACAACGGCTCCAAGGACTCGGTGAAGAAGCCGCAGGGTGACGTCTCCGAGCTGCCGACGGGCAACCTCGCCGACACCGGTTCCAGCTCGGCGCTGCCGACCATCGGTCTCGTCGGCGGTGTCGCGATCGTCGCCGGTGCCGGCGCCGTCTTCGCCATGCGTCGCCGCAAGGTGGGTGCGGAGGGCTGAGAGCCCCAGAAGCATCACCGCAAGAAAAAGAGAGAAGGACCTGCGTTCGGAGGGGGATGCAGGTCCTTCTCTCTTTGCGCGTGCGCTACTTCTTCGGCGGCACCGCCGGCATCCCCAGGAACGGCAGCCGCAGCGCCCCGAACGCCTGCGCCGGTACCGCCGCCGTCCGCGGCTCGACCGGCTTCAGACGTTCGTACGCCGCTCCCTGCGCCGGACGCGGGTCCGCCTCGCCCTTGTTGGGCCAGTACGACATCGCCCGCTCGGCCTGTGCGGTGATCGTCAGGGACGGGTTCACCCCGAGGTTCGCCGAGACCGCGGCGCCGTCGACGACCGAGATACCGGGGTGGCCGTAGAGGCGGTGGTACGGGTCGATCACACCGTCCTCGGCGGTGGCGCCGATGGGGCAGCCGCCGAGGAAGTGGGCGGTGAGCGGGGTGCCCATCAGCTCGCCGACGTTGGAGCCCGCGAAGCCGTTGATCTCGGCAGCGATCGCCGACGCGCCCTGTGAAGCGGCCCTGATCTGCTTGGGGTTGGGGGCTCCGTGGCCCTGGCGGGCGGTGAGCAGGCCCTTGCCCACGCCGTCCGGCTTCAGGTACGTCGTCAGGGAGTTGTCCAGCGACTGCATCACCAGGCCGATGATGGTCCGCTCCGACCAGCGGCGGTTGGAGAGGGAGCGCAGCACCAGCAGGGGGTGGCGGGCCGCGTTCGCCACCCAGCCCAGGACCCGTGAGGAGCCCTCGGTGTAGGGGACCTGGAGGATGGACAGGCCGCCCATCGAGTTGGAGCCCTTGCCGTAGCGGACCGGCTCGATGTGGGTGTTCGCGTCCGGGTGGATGGACGAGGTGATGGCGACGCCCTGGGTGAAGTCGGCCCTCTTGTCGCCGGTGGCCTTGCGGTAGCGCCGGTCGCTGGTCTGCGCGCCGACCAGTGCCTCGGAGTTGGTGCGGGTCAGCTCGCCCAGCTTCTCGGAGAGGTGCGGCAGTTGACCGCCCGCCTTCATGCGGTGCAGCAGGGTCTGGGTCCCGTAGGTGCCGGCGGCGAGGACGACACGGCGGGCCTTGAAGGTCCGGCCCTTGCCCTTGCGCTGCTGGTCCGTCGGCAGGGTGGCGATCGCGTACCCACCCTGCGAGTCGTCCGTGACCGAGACGACCGTCGTCATGGGGAACACGACCGCGCCCGCCTTCTCGGCGAGGTAGAGGTAGTTCTCGTTGAGGGTGTTCTTCGCACCATGACGGCAGCCGGTCATGCACTCACCGCACTCGGTGCACGCCTTGCGGTCCGGTCCCGCGCCACCGAAGTACGGGTCCGCGACCCGCTCGCCGGGTTTCGCCCTCCCCGTGCCGTCGGCGTCCCGACCGTCGCCGAAGAACACCCCGACGGGCGCCATGTGGAAGGTGTCACCGACGCCCATCCGCTGGGCCGCCGCCTTCAGATGGACGTCGGACGGGGTCATCGTCGGGTTGAGCCGTACGCCGAGCATGCGCTGTGCCTGGTCGTAGTACGGCTTCAACTCCTCTTCCCAGTCCGTGATGTCACGCCACTGCGGGTCCTCGAAGAACGGCTTCGGCGGTACGTAGAGGGTGTTGGCGTAGTTCAGGGAACCACCCCCGACCCCCGCACCCGCGAGCACCATCACGTTGCCCAGCAGATGGATGCGCTGGAGCCCGTACATGCCGAGCCTGGGTGCCCAGAGGTAGTTCTTGATGTCCCAGGAGTTCTTGGGGAGGGTGCCCGGGGTGAAGCGGCGGCCGGCCTCCAGGACGCCTACGCGGTAGCCCTTTTCGGTGAGGCGGAGGGCGGTGACGGATCCGCCGAAGCCGGATCCGACGACGATCACGTCGTAGTCGTAAGCGTCCTGAGGCACGTGCGTTCTCTCCTTTGAGCGTGCAGTGCGGGTCGGTACTAGCGGAACCGGAACGCCTTCATGAGGCGCAGGCTGCGGCTCATGAACTGGGCGTACGCCTCGTCACTCATCCCCAGCGACGGCGCCATCGGCAGCAGCCGCTGCTGGGCCACCGTCTGGGCCTCCGTGTACTTGAGGATGCCCTCGGAGCCATGGCGGCGGCCGAGGCCGGAGTCCTTCATGCCGCCCATCGGGGACTGGACGCTGCCGTAGGCGGGCGCGTAGCCCTCGTTGACGTTGACCGTGCCGGTGCGCAGCCGGGAGGCGACCTCGCGGCCGCGCCTGCCGTCCTTCGTCCAGACCGAGGAATTGAGGCCGTACGACGTGGAGTTGGCCTGTGCGACGGCCTCGTCGTCGGTCTTGAAGCGGTAGATGGAGACGACCGGGCCGAAGGTCTCCTCGGCGCAGATCGCCATGGGCTCGGTCACGCCGTCCAGGATCGTCGGCTCGAAGAAGTACGGGCCGATGTCCGGGCGGGCGACACCGCCGGCGACGACCTTGGCGCCCTTGGAGACGGCCTCCTCGACATGCCGGGTGACGGTCTCCAGCTGGCGCTCGCCGACGAGGGAGCCCATGTCGGCGCCGTAGGCGAGGGACTTGCCGAGCCGCATGGCCTTGGTGCGGGCGGCGAAGCGCTCCAGGAAGGCGTCGGCGACGGACTCGTGGACGTACAACCGCTCGATGGAGATGCAGAGTTGGCCGGCGGAGGAGAAGCAGGCACGGACCGCGCCCGCCGCCGCCTTCTCGATGTCGGCGTCCTCCAGTACCAGCATCGCGTTCTTGCCGCCGAGTTCGAGCGAGACGCCGACGAGGCGGGCGGCGGCGCCCTGGGCGACCTCGCGGCCGGTGCGGGTGGAGCCGGTGAAAGAGACGTAGTCGGCGTGCCGGACGACCTCGGGGCCGACGACAGGGCCCTCGCCGAGGACGATCTGGAAGACGTCGGCGGGCAGCCCGGCCTCGATCAGCAGGTCACGCGCCCACAGGGCGGTCAGGCAGGTCTCGGTGTCCGGTTTCATCACGACCGCGTTGCCCGCGACGAAGGCGGGGAGCGCGTCGCCGACGGACAGCTCCAGGGGGTAGTTCCAGGGGGCGATCTGGCCGACCACGCCCCGCGGGTGGCGCAGCTCGGTGACCTTGGTGAGGGTCGGCATGGCGCCCGCGTGCCGCTTGGGCCGCAGATAGGAGGGCGCCCTGCGGCCGTAGTGGCGGGCGGCGACCGCGACGGCCTGCACCTCCTCATGGGCGTGCAGACGGGCCTTGCCGGTCTCCAGCTGGATCAGGTCGAGGACCTCGGCCTGGCGGGCGAGCACCAGGTCGTGGAAGCGGAGCAGCACGGCCGCGCGCTGCCGTACGGGCGTCCGCTCCCACACGGCCTGCGCCTTGCGGGCCGCCGCGTAGGCCTTCTCCACGTCCTGCGGCGTCGACTCGGGCAGGTCGGCCAGCTTCTCGCCGGTGAACGGCGTGTGGTTGGCGGTACGACCGGAGCCGACCACACCCTTGGTGAGCTGTGCGACCAGCTCCGGGGTGACCACGTCGGCGGCGGTCCGGGCGCCCTCAGGGGCGGGGGCGAGGGGGTTGGTGGCCTGAGCCGAAGCCTTCGAGTCCGTCATGACGCGCAGGGTATGCCGGAGCGGGGGCTTTGGGTACCCGTCGGTAATCGGGATTCACCGAGTACGCACACGCCGCCAGTGATCACTGGCGGAAAAGCCGCTGATCAGTGCGTTGTTCGGTGTCGATCACCGGCCGTTCACCCTTTTTCGATCACGAGCCGGTCACGGGCCGCCTTGAACAGCGCCATGCCCTCCTTCTCGGCCGCCGTCCCCTTCGGCATGTCGACACGGAGCTCGTAGAGACGGCCGTCGTCGGTCATGACGAACACCTGCATGACCCGGGCCGGGCCGGCGCCCTTGTCGTCGTAGGTGGTGTCCGCCTGGACGGCGAAGTCGCCCTGGAGACTGGTCTGCGTGAGCTGGGTATCGGCCTGCGCGTGCGTCGCCCAGGCCTGCTTCTGCTGGGCCGCCCGGCCCATGGGCGAGGTGGCGGCCTGGTCCCACATGCTGAGGCGGAGGTCGATGCCGCCCTCCCCGTAGATCACCATCCGCGGCTGGTCGGTGGCGCTGCCCTGCCGATGGGTCTCCCCGTACCGGCTCGGGACGGCGAGCGTGGCCTTCAGGGCCTTCTCGGAGTGCTTGTCCCAGGGCTCGTCGGCGATGTCGGTGGCGGCGGGCGTGAGAGGGGCCGAGGTGTACGTCGGCTCGGCCACGTCGGCGGGCTCGGGCTCGGCGAAGAAGTAGGACGTACCGAGCCAGGCGCCGCCGACGAGGGTGACCCCGAGCAGGGCGGCCGGGAGGGGACGGCGCAGGAGGTGGGGCTGCGGTGGCGACGTCGTCGGTACGACGGTGGTGTCGGGCTGCTTCGGTTCGGGCTCGGGTTGCGGCCCCCGCAGGCGTAGGGTGCCGGAGTCCTCGCCCAACTCCCTTATTCGGTCAGGAACTTGGGGCGATGGTGTGGCGGGCAGCGGTGGCACCGGCCACCCCTCCGCCGCCGCCTCCAGGATCTTGGCGGCCTCCTCGGCGTCCGGCCGCAGATCGGGGTCCTTCCCCAGCAGCCCGCTGATCAGAGGGCTCAGCGGACCGGCCCGCCTGGGCTCGGGCGGGTCGAAGGAGAGGATCGCGGCGAGGGTGGACTCCAGCGTCGTACGCCGGAAAGGCGGTTCACCCTCCACGGCGGCGTACAGCAGGACGCCCAGGGACCACAGATCCGAGGGCGGGCCGGCGCCCCGCCCGGACATCCGCTCGGGGGCGACGAAGTCGATGGAGCCGACGAACTCGCCGCTGACGGTGAGGGATTCCTCGCCCTGGACATGCGCGATGCCGAAGTCGGTGAGGACGACCCGGCCGTGCGGGCCGAGCAGCACGTTGGCGGGCTTCACATCGCGGTGCACGATCCCGACGGCGTGCGCGGCGCGCAGGGCACCGAGGACGGCCAGGCCGATCCGGGCGGTCTCGGCCGGGGCGACCGGGCCACGCCGGAGCACCTCGTGCAGGGACTCCCCGCGCACCAGCTCCATGACGATCCAGGGCAGTCCGTCCTCGACGACCACGTCATGGATGGACACGGCGGCGGGATGGTCGACCCGGGCGGCGGCACGGGCCTCCCGGTAGAGCCGGTGAGAGGCCCGCTGATGGGCCTCGTCCTCCGGATCACCGGGCAACCTGGGCTGCTTCACCGCGACCTGGCGGTCCACCAGCTCGTCGTGGGCCCGCCAGACGGTGCCCATGCCGCCCGACCCGATGCGCTCGGCCAGACGGTAACGGCCGCCTATCAGTCGGCCCTTCGGGCTGGTGCCGCCCCGGTCGTTGCTCATGCCCCATCAGTACCTTGTGGGGCGGTTGCTTGTCGACGCGGGTCAGAGCACGTCCACGTCGAGGTTCGCGATCGTCGTCCTCGCCACCTCTTGCCCGCGCTTGGTGAAGTCGCCCTTGCCCGGGTAGCTGATGGTGAGCTTGTACATGTCGCCCTTGGAGGTCTTGTAGTAGAAGATCTGCATCTCGCGGGGGCGCGGGTTCTGGCTGTCGTCGGTGATGTACGTGATCGTGTTCTTGGCGGCCTGTTTCCCCTGGTACGTCACCTCGTCGTCGGTGTCCGTCGTCGGGTTCTCCGGCATGCTGAGCCCGTACTCGCCGTTCTCCTTGAACTTCTTGTCGTCCTCGTACATCTCCGCGGCCGCCGAGCCCGCGATGGTGTTGCCCGAGTCCTCGGCCTTCCTGTCGAGCCTCAGCCCGATCCAGATGCTGCCGCTGTCATCGGTGTACGTGACCCAGTGCGCCTCGTCCGTCTTCCGGTCGGGCACGTCCTCCTGGTACGCGTGGGGCACCGCCAGCGTCGCGGCGACGTCCTTCACCTTCTTCGTCGCCCAGCCGTCCGGCAACGGCCCCGCGAACGGGTCCGCGACCACCAGATACGCCGCCACCGCGGCCGCGACGACCGCGGCACCGAGCCCGATCAGCGACTTGCGGCCCAGCCGCACACCGCCCTTCGGGGCCCCCTCGGCGAGCTGCACGACCTGCGTCGCCGCCGGAGCCGGCGGGTTGGCGGCCGTCTCCAGCAGCGCCCGCACCTGGGCCGCGTTCGGGCGACGCGCGGGGTCCTTCTGGAGGAGGCCGGTGATGACGTCGGCCAGCGGACCGGAGGCGGAGGCCGGTGCGGCGGGCGTGGCGTTGAGGACCGACTGGAGCGTGGCCGGCGTGTTGCTGCGGCGGAACGGCGAGACGCCCTCGGTGGCCGCGTACAGGACGACACCGAGCGACCACAGGTCCGACGCCGGTCCCGGCCGCTGCCCCAGCACCCGCTCCGGCGCGATGTACTCGGGCGAGCCGACGAAGCCGCCCGTGTCGGTCAGATTGGTCTCGCCCTCGATCTGGGCGATGCCGAAGTCCGTGAGGACGACGCGGTCATGACGGCCGAGCAGCACGTTGTCCGGCTTGACGTCCCGGTGCAGGATGCCCGCCGCGTGCGCGGCCTCCAGCGCGCCGAGCACCTCCAGGCCGATTCTCGCCGCCTCCCGCGCCCCGAGGGTGCCCTCCTGCAACGCGTCGCCCAGCGAACGGCCCCGCACCAGCTCCATGACGATCCACGGCTGGCCGTCGACGACGGCGACGTCATGCACGTTCACGACGGCGGGATGGTCGAGCCGGGCCGCGGCACGCGCCTCGCGGCGCATCCGCTCGAACGCGTTGGCGCGTTCGCGGTCGGGAAGATGATCGGGTACACGGGGCTCCTTGACGGCGACCTCGCGGTCCACCGTCTCGTCCTTGGCGCACCAGACCGTACCCATGCCGCCGTGCCCGAGCTTGGCGAGCAGACGGTAACGACCACCGATCAACCGGCCGGTACCCGGCTCCGGTTCGGGCGCGGAGGGTGCCGTCTGGTGCGGTACGACCTGGGTGGGCGCCGCGTACGGGTTGTCCGGGTGCGGCACGGCCGCGGGCGGGTTCGGCGGTTGCAGACCAAAACTCGTTGGCTCGTCGGACCCGTAAGGGGCTCCCCCGTTGCTGCTCATGGGTCCGTTCATATCGCGCCAGCAGCGTCCGAATCCACTCAGAGGGCGTTGCGGTCACAGACCCGTGACTCAGGAGGTCGCTTATCTCCCTTTTATGTGAGCTCGCTATGGAGTCTCGGATTCAGTGAAGGAAGGTTTCGCCACAGAGGGCGCCACGGAGTGCGTCACGGAAGGCGTCACCGTCGGACTCGAACCGGCCGAGCCGCTGACCGACGTGGGTGACGGCGACGGCTCACCCCCGCCCCCCTCCTGATGCATGATCAGCGCCGCCCCCGACACCCCCGCCCCCGCCATCGCGGCGACCAGCACCACGGCCGTCAGCACACCCCGCAGGGAACGCCGCTCGGCGACCGGCAGGCGCCCCGTCTCCAGAAAGGCCCGCAGCATCCGCTCGGCCGACTCCGCGTCCAGCCGGTGTGCCGGATCGCGCTCCAGCAGTCCTCGTACGACGGGCAGGATCGGCGCGGCCTGCGCGGGTGGACGTATCTCCGCCGCGAGGACCGCGTGCAGGATGCCGCTCAACGAGTCCCGGCGGAACGGCGATTCACCGCTCAACGCCGTGCACAGGAGCGCACCCAGCGACCACAGGTCGGAGGCGGGTCCGGTCCGCAGCCCGGTCATCCGCTCCGGGGCCGTGTACTCGGGTGAGCCGACGAAGGACCCGGCCTCGGTGAGGGTGGTGGCGCCCGCGACCTGGGCGACACCGAAGTCGGTGAGGACGACCCGACCGGTACCGGCCTCCATCAGGACGTTCGCCGGCTTGATGTCCCGGTGCAGGACCCCGGCCGCGTGCGCCGCGCGCAACGCGCCGAGCAGATCGACGCCGATCCGGGCGGCCTCGGCGGGCACCACCGGCCCGTGCACGGCGATCCGGTCGGCGAGGGAGCCGCCGTCGATCAACTCCATGACGAGGTAGGGCCGTTCATCCTGCTCGACGATGTCATGGACGACGATGATGTGCGGGTGCCTGAGTTGTGCGACGGCCCGCGCCTCGCGCAGGGTCCGGTCGCGCTGCCACCGGGCCTCGGCCTCGGACAGCGTCCCGTCGAGGGAGATCTCCTTGACCGCCACCCGCCGCCCGAGCAGCAGATCGGTCGCCCGCCACACGACGCCCATGCCGCCCCGCCCGAGCCTGACCTCCAGGCGGTAACGGCCCGCTATGACACGGAAGTTGTCCCCCGGGGTCCCCATGCGCCCCATGATGCCGCGCCGGACGCCCTCCTTCCGCGGCACTGACCGGCCAAGTGCGCTGCCGGCCCCTCTCCGTCCTGATCATTTTCGGCCATGGCCGGTTTTTAAATAACTGCAAAGTACGGCAAATCACCAGGCCATAAGCCCCATAAAAGGTAAATGGGGTGGCCGGAATCATGCTGTCTTGTGAATCATGGAAGCCTTATCGTTCCCTTATGGGAAACACATTGAAGCGCCTTTCCGTCACAGGTGTGGCGGCGGTGGCGATATTCGCCACGACTACCGTGACCAATGCCAGCGCGGCGAGCGGTGGAGCCGCGTGCTCGGTGACGGGCGCCTCGGGAAGCATGACTTTCACCAACTGGTCGGACGACTATGTGGACATCAGCGGTTGGGTCAAGGACACCGCTGCCGACAGTCACCATGCGGCCATTCGACTCGTTTCCCTGGACGGCGGCACCGGATGGGTGACTGAGTGGCCCTGGCGTCACGAATACGACGGCAACGGAGCGACCCTCTCCTTCACCACGTACGCGGCACCCACAGTCGATGACCTCGACTACATCGGCGTTCAGGTGGCGGTCATGGAAGGCGGGACGATAGTCCGTTCCTGCACGGACTACGCCTGATTTCCCGCTCGTAATCCTCAGCTTGCAGAAGATGCCGGGGCTTTCAACCCTCCTGAAAGCCCCGCAGCATCCGGTCGAACTGCTTTTTCGTAGTGGCCCATTCGTCGGCCGGCGAGGCCGCGTAAATGGCGTACTCGGTGCCTTCACCGTTCATGTACCCGACGTCGATCGCACGGTAGGGCCCCGGGAAGTAGTGCGGCGAGTCCTTGGCCAGCGCGTCCCAGGTGTACTCCCAGCGGGCACCCGGCAGGTCACGGAAGAGTTCTTGCTTGAGGCTCAGCCGCTCGTATTCCTGAAGCCCTGAGATCCGCTCCTCGAGGTTCCTCATGTGCTCGTACGAGCTGCTGAAGTCCGGCGCGGTGTCGACGGCGACCCGCACGAGGTGCTTGCCGTGGTCGGGCGAGTAGTCGATCTGCTGAAGGCCGTCCTGGTCGATGGAGACGGTCCGCTGCCACCCCTTGGGCAGGGAGATGCTGAAGCCCACCGGGTCCTCGCGCCGTTCCCAGCCTGCGGGAAGCGCCCCCTGACCGCCCGCGTCGCTCGGCGTGGCACTGGCACTGGCACTCGGAGTCGGCGAAGCGGAGGTGCCCGTGCCGAACTGCTGCAACGCGACCGCCACACCCCCGCCGACAACCGCCGCGAGGGCGACGACCAGGGCGAACGTACGCAGCCGGTGCCGCTTGCGCGGGGCGGGAGGGGCCGGGGCACCGATCGTGACCGGCGGATAGGGGGTGGCGGCGGCCGTCTGCGCACGGGTGCCGGTCCCCGGCGTGTGCGACGGCTCGTACCGCACCTGCCCCGTGGACATATACGCCGGTGCCGCACCCGAGGACCGCCCCTCCGCCGCCTCGGCAAGCATCCGCTCGGCCTCCGCGGCGCTCGGCCGCTCGGCCGGATCCTTGCGCAGCAGTGCGGCGAGGACAGGACCCAGCACCCCGGCGTTGACCGGCTCGGCGGGCTGCTCCTCGACGACCGCCTGCATCGTGCCGATCGGCGAGGTGCGGCGGAACGGCGAGCGGCCCTCCACCGCCGTGTACAGCGTCGCGCCGAGCGCCCACAGGTCGGAGGCCGGGCCCGGATCGTGGCCACGGACCCGCTCGGGGGCGAGGTAGTCGACGGAGCCGACGACCTCTCCGGTGCGGGTGATCGTCGTATCGCCCTCGATCTGCGCGATACCGAAGTCGGTCAGCAGGACGCGCCCGTCCTGGGAGAGGAGGACGTTGCCGGGCTTCACATCGCGGTGCAGGACCCCGGCGGAGTGCGCGGCGCGCAGCGCACGCAGCACCCACAGCCCGATCCTGGCCGCCTCGGCGGGCTCGACACGCCCCTGCGCCTTGACCGCGTCGGCCAGCGAACGGCCCTCGATCAGCTCCATCACGATCCACGGGCGGGCGTCATGATCGAGCACGTCGTGGACGGTGACGACGGCGGAGTGGTTGATCCGGGCGGCCGCGCGGGCCTCGGCGCGGGTGCGGTGGAGCAGCCGCTCCTGGTCGCTCTCGGACACGTACAGGGCAGCGGTCAGCTCTTTGATGGCGACGGCCCGGTGCAGCACCTCGTCATGCGCACGCCACACACGGCCCATACCGCCGCTGCCGATGGTGTCGGCAAGCCGGTAACGACCCGCGAGAAGCAGGCCCTGCATCTGATTCACGTTGCCCCGCAATGCTCTTGACAGAGTCAGATTAGGGACCGGCCCGGGTGCGGGGAACCACAGGGGTGCCAAGGTTTCGCGGTTGTGACAGTTATCGCTTTCGACAGCCGGAAACAACCATCACCCGGTGTGACCGGGCACCGCTCAGCCGGTGACCTCGTACGTCGCCGACGCCTGCTCGAACAGCCGCGTCACCTCGTCCCGCTCGGCCTCCGGTCCGCGCACCTGCACCACGTGGTACTTCCCGTCGACGAGCATCGCGAGATTGCGTACGAACAGCTCGCGCCCCGCGTCATCGGTCCAGGTGAACTGCCCCTCGGCCATGGTCCGCCCACCCACCTGGATCGTCTTCAGCCCGCTGGCGCTGGCCCAGCTGGAGTCGCGGTACGGCTGCAGCTCACGCTCGTCCTCCCGCTGGTACGCCATGGGGTCCTCGCCGTACTCGTCGGCGCTGTCCCTTCCGGGTACGACGATCAGGTCGAAGTCGCCGTGCGCGTACACGACCTGACCGCGACCGTTCCTGGGGGTGTGGTCCCAGCCGTCGGCGACGGCGACACGGAAGCCGGCGGAGTCCGTACGCAGGGTGAAGCCGTCGGCGACGTCCGGGCTCGTGGTCCGGTGCTCCGCGGACTCGGAAGGGCTGGCCTTCGGGGAGTTCTGGTCGGGCCGCGGCTCACTGCTGGCGGGCGCCTCGCTGACCTCGCCGGCGGAACCGGTCCGGTCGGTGTCGCCCGCGCCGCCCGTCGAGTCGGCGGCTTTGGGCATGAACAGCATGGCGTAAGCGATCACCGCGGCCATCAGCAGCAGCACCAGCAGAAGCAAGGTACGCCCGAGCCGGCGCGGCGAACGCGCCACCTCCTGCCGGCCTTGCTTGGCCCGCTTGTGCCGTCCGTGCGCACTGGTCGCGGGCAGCCCGGCGCGCCGTCGGCGCACCAGCTCGCCCCGCCGTCGTACGACGGGCAGCCGGGTGGAGTCGAGGGGCGGCGCGGCGACGACGTACGCGCCTGCGTCGGGCTCGGGCGCGGACCGCACCAGCGACCGCAGCCAGCCCCGAACCTCCTCGAAGTCCAGCCGCTCGGTGGGGTCCTGGCGCAGCAGCGACTCCACGACCGGCCGCAGCGGACCGCACTCCTCGGCGAAGGCGGGCGGCTCGGCGCACACCATCTGCACCAGCTCGGCCGTCGACTCCTCCGGGTAGGGCGCGTGCCCCTGTACGGCCCTGAAGAGCAGCGCCCCGAGCGCCCACAGATCGGTGGCAGGCCCGATCGGTGCGGCCAACTGCCAGTTCTCATGCACGGGCCCGGCCTGCTCCGGCGCCCACCGTTCGGTCACCGGTCCTACCACGGCCATCCTGGCCTGCCGCGCCCGCTCGGCGGCGAGCGCGGTGGCGGGGCCGCGGGGAGCGGGGGCCGCGGCGGCGAGCTCGTCCCAACGGCTGGGGGCGGGGGCGGTCCCTCCGGGCGGAAGAGCGGCGCTACGTTCATGCCCTACCGTCGGCAGCTCCGTGCCCCCGGCTCCACCACGCGGCACGGCCCCCTGCCAGTCGGCCCGCACACCGTACGGATCGGCCGGCTGCCCCTGGGGCATGCCGCCGGAACGGGGGTGATCCCCACGGCCGGGCGACACCGCATCACCGAGAGAAGCGGAACCCGGCGGAAGCGAAACGCCGTGGCCAGGGCCGTACACCGACTGCCCCTCGCCGCCCGGCGGAAGCTCGACGCCGTTGCCCATGGAGTACGGCGCCTGAAGCCCACCGCTGCCCGAGTCGTACGGCGATGTCGGCCCCCCGGCCATCGTCGCGGGGTCGCCCTCGGGCATCGGCCGGGCTCCGGGCAGGGCCGCGCGGCCGTTCTGCTGGGCCTCCTGGACCCGGGCGGCGGCCCGGGCACCCGCGCGATACGCGGCGATCGCCCCGGCGCGCGCGGCCCGGACTTCCCCGCCGGTCTCCACGGCCCTGCGCTCGATCGCGGCCGACGCCGCACCCGTACCGTTCGTCGCATCCCCGCCGAGCCCCGGCAGCCCACCGGCCTCCCGCGCCTCGATGGCGGCCCGCCGCGCGGCCTCGGGGTCGACGGCACTCGCCCGGGCGGCGGCACCGCCGAGACCGGCCGCTGCACCACTCACCGGACCGCCGGCACCACCCGGACCGCCGAAAGTCCCCGTGACACCCACCCCGCGCCGGTCACCGAACTCCCCGTCGCCCTCCTCGGCCGGCACCGGGTCGTACCCGCACAGGGCCTCCTCCGCCGCCCCGACCGCGAGGCCGGTCAGCATCACACGGCCGTCGTCGCAGACGAGGACCGTGCGGGCGGTGATGTTCCGGTGCACCCAGCCGTGCGCATGCAGCACCCGCAGGGCCATGAGGACGTCGGAGGCGACCTCGGCCGCCCGGTACGGCGTCAGCGGCTTCTCCGCCAGCAGCGCCGCCAGTGGCCGCGCGGCCACCAACTCGCTCACTATCCACAGCGACCCGCCCTCGGCGAACACGTCGAAGACCTGGTCGAGCCGGGGATGGTCGGGTATCGAAGCGGCGGCCTGCGCGGCTTCCACGGCCCGCCGGACGGCCGGATCAGTGGGCCGCCGTGTGCTCGTAGTACGCGCCGAGGACCGCCGAACTCCCCGGTCTCTCGGGTCCCTTGCGGTGAAACCGTCGGGCAGCCCCTCCGCGTCGAGCACCTCCGCCTCGACGACCTCGGGCAACGGCACCTGCCGGACCAGGACTTCCTGACCGCTGTAGGTGTCGAAGGCCCGGGTCTCGGTCAGTTCGTACTCGTCGGAGGGGGGCAGCGGCAGGCGGTAGCGGTCGGCGAGTACCCGTCCCGCATAGTCGTCCACGTTGCCTCCCCCGGCACCCCGGATCGGTCAATTCCGTTCGCCCCGCGTGCCGTTCCGCCCATAGTTGGATGCGTACGGTCCGCAAGCCTTCACGATACGTGCCGGAGGCAACCCGCAAAGAGGGGATGCCAGATCTCACGCCTCAAACGCGGGTCGGGTCACTTCACGATTTCGGTTCGAATGTCTGCGCGAGGGTCTGCCAGGTACCCTTCCGCAGCTCACTGCCCCAATTGGCCGCTTTCGCCGTGTACATCAGCGCATATCCGAGATGGTCGTCGACGACGAACCCCCGGTCGATCGTCCGGTACTTCGTCCCGCCCTCGACATAGGTGAACTCCCAGTCGGCCGCCGACCAGCCCCGGTAGTTCACCTTCGCTATTCGGACCCGGTCGTACTGGGAACGCGCCATGTACTGCTCCTGGCTCTTCCAGTCCGCCACCGGGTCACCCTTCGGCGTGGACGTCCAGGCCACCAACAGCTTCTGCCCGTCAGGACCGGTGAAACGATCCCCCGCCGAACTCGACGTCTGGAACTTCCACCCCTTGGGCAGCCCGATCGAGTACCCCTGACCGCCCTTGTACGTCGTCTCCGCCGTGCTGTCGCCCTCGGCGGAACCGCCGCCCTCGCTACCGCCGGTCGCGCCCGGGCTGCTGCTCGGCGACTTCTCGGCCGCCACGCCGGACCCCGCGGACTCGGTCGCCTTACCGTCCGTCTGGGCGCCGCCGCTCTCGTCCTCCTTGGTGGAGGCGCTCACGCTCGCACTGGCGGAAGCCTTGGCACCGCCGCCCGCCGAGCTCGTGGAGGAGTCGCCGTCACCGTTCAACGCGATGGCCAGCACGACCGCGACCACAGCGAGCACCACGACCACCGCGATGATCACCAGCGTCCGCCTCGGCACCACATCGGTGAGCGGCGCCCTGGGCACGGGCCGCGGCGGCAGATCCGCCGGCGGCGTCATCACGGGCCACCCCGAACTCCGCCCCCCACCAGCCGCGTTGCCCCCGGACCCCGAGCCCGCACCAGCACCAGCACCAGCACCAGCACCGGACACAGCGGCACCGGCACCGGCACCGGTGACACCCACACTGCCGGACCCCGAGACAGCCGTCCCGGACGAAGAGGCCGGCCTCGCCTGCGCACCCGTCCCCGCAGCGCCCGGCCCCGAAGCCGCCGCACCACCCGACGAACCCGAGCTGCCCGACGAACCCGAAGTACCCGACGAACCCGAAATACCAGACGAGCCCGAAGTACCCGTCCCGCTCCCGGACTTGGCCCGAGCCGCAGCCGCCGTACCGGCCGCCCCCGCAGCCACGGCCGCCTTGCGCACGGAACGAAACGCCCCGCGCAACCGCTCCCCGCCCTCACCCCGGTCGGGCTGCGGAGGCAACGGCACGACCTTCGTCGCGTCCGGCGCCGGCTCCGGCTCTTCCTTGGGCTCGGGCGCATGGATCACCGCGTTGAGCATCACGCGCGCACCGGCGTCGTCGAGCCGCTTCTCGGGATCCTTGTTGAGCAGCCCGTAGATGACATCCTTGAGCGGACCCGCGTTCTTCGGCTCCTCCAGCGGCTCGGTCATCACCGCGGTCAGGGTGGCGATCGCCGAGCCCTTGTCGTACGGCGGCACCCCCTCGACCGACGCGTACAGCAGCCCGCCCAGCGACCACAGGTCGGCGGCCGGACCCGGCTTGTGCCCGCGAGCACGCTCCGGGGAGATGTAGGAGGGGGCGCCGACCAGCATGCCGGTCGAGGTGATGGACGGGTCGCCCTCCACCTGGGCGATGCCGAAGTCGGTGAGCACCACCCGGCCGTCCTCGGAGATCAGCACGTTCGACGGCTTCACGTCCCGGTGCAGGATGCCCTCACGGTGCGCCGAACGCAGCACGTCGAGCACCGCGAGGCCGACCTCCGCCGCGCGCTTCGGCTCCAGCAGGCCGTCCTCCCGGATGGCCTCGGCGAGCGACTTGCCCTCGACGAGCTCCATCACGATCCACGGCCGGTCGTCCTCCTCGACCACGTCGAAGACGGTCACCGCGCTGTTGTTCCGGATCCGCGCGATCGCCTTGGCCTCACGCAACGTCCGCGTGATCAGCCGCCGCTTCTCCTCCTCGTCGATATTGGAGGGGAACCTCAGCTCCTTCACCGCGACGATCCGACCCAGGGTCTCGTCCTCGGCACGCCACACCGTGCCCATGCCGCCGCGGCCGAGCACTGCTCCCAACCGGTACCGCCCGGCGAGGAGACGTTCGCTCTTGCCCTGACGGGATGCCCCCGCCCGCTCCGCCTCCGACATGCGTCCCCTCATACAACCCGCCCTGACAGAGCCTCCATTGTCCCTCACCCGACAAGTGCCCGACGCCCAGGGTGCCCCTGCGGACCAGCCGCCCGCCACGAGGACCGAACGCCCGCACCCCCATGAACACGGCGCGCCACGGACCCTCACACCAGGGTGACGACAACACGCCTCGCATCACGAAGCCCGCCCCACCCGAGGACCACCGGAAGACCGGATTCCGCCACCCTGCATGATGGACCGCACACAAGGAACCACCGCAGGACCGATCGCCGCCCGAGGAACCCCCGCACGAGGAACCGGCGCAAGGAGCCAGCGCAGGACCGATCGCCGCACGAGGAACCACCGCACGAGGAACCGGCGCAAGGAGCCAGCGCAGGACCGATCGCCGCACGAGGAACCACCGCGCAAGGAACCACCGCACGGCGGACCGCCGGACGAGAAACCCCGCATGATGATCTCGGCACAAGGAACCACCGCACGAGGAGCCCCGCGTGAAGGGCCCACAGGAAGGGCCGCCCGACAAGAAGCCCCGCCAGATGAGCCACCCATGACGATCCGCGACAGGGGAGGGACCACAATGCCGCCGTTCCGGACACTAGTGGCCGTACCTGTGTCCCTCGCGCTCCTCGCCCTGGCCCCGGCCGCCTCCTCCGCGCCCACGACACCCCCGACGGACGCGCTCCTCCCGCTGCTGGTCAGTGCGGGCAGAGCCCCCGCCGCGGCCCTGCTGGCCCGCGAGGAGACCGGCACCCGCTACGCCGAGGGAGGAGGGGGCATCGCCCGCGCCGACCACTTCCGCGCCGGCAGCATGACGAAGACCTTTCTCGCGACGGTCGTCCTCCAACTGGCCGAAGAACACCGGCTGTCCCTGTCCGACACCGTGGAGCGGCATCTGCCCGGCCTGGTCCGCGGAGCCGGCAACGACGGCCGCACGATCACCCTGCGCGCCCTGCTCACCCACACCAGTGGCCTGAACGACTTCACCACGGACACCGAGGGCGTGGTCCCCCTCACTCCTCTTCAAGCCGTACGGATCGCACTCACCCACCCTCCGGCCGACCCGGGCCGCTACTCCTACTCGAACACCAACTACGTCCTGCTCGGCATGGTCATCGCACAGGTCACCGGCCACTCCTACGCAACCGAGGCCGAGCGCCGCATCATCGCTCCGCTGGGTCTGACGAACACCTCCTTCCCTGGATCCCGCACCTCGCTCCCCACCCCGCACGGCCGCGCCTACGACACCGACGGATCAGATGTCACCGATCTGGATCCGCGGGTCGCCGGGGCCGCCGGCGAGTTGGTGACCACGCTCGCCGACCTCGACCGCTTCTACGCGGCGCTGCTCGGCGGTGAACTGCTGCCCCCGCACTGGCTGCGCGAGATGCGCGACACCCGCGCCGCACACGGCCTGTACGGCATGGGGCTGTTCCCGGTGAAGCTGCCGTGCGGCACCACGGTGTGGGGGCACAACGGCCGAATCGCCGGCAGTTATGTGCGCACCGCGGCCACCGTCGACGGCCGTCGCGTCCTCACCTTCCGCGTGAACACGACCGCGATCGCAGACCCCGACCTCGAACCGGCCCTGCTCGCCGCCGAGTTCTGCCCCCGCACCTCCTAGAACGACCGGGTTCCGAACGAAGATCCCGGCTCGCGACACTCGTTCGAGTGACGTCGAACCGGGATCCGATGCCGTGCGGGAGCCCTACAGCGGCGCGATGTCCGGCGCCCCCAACCGAGCGGCGTCGGCCGTCAGGTCGTCGGGCTGCCGCTGCGACTCCCGCTCCGCCTCCACCCGCTTCTCGTAGTGCTGGATCTCCCGCTCGATGTGGTCCTTGTCCCAGCCCAGCACCGGCGCCATCAACTCGGCGGCCTCCCGCGCGCTCCGCGTCCCCCGGTCGAAGGTCTCGATGGAGATCCGCGTCCGCCGGGTCAGCACGTCGTCCAGGTGCCGGGCCCCCTCGTGCGAGGCGGCGTACACGACCTCGGCGCGCAGATAGTCCTCGGCCGCCTGGAGCGGCTCCCCGAGTGAGGCATCCGCCGCGATGAGGTCCAGGACCTCCTCCGCCAGCGAACCGAATCGGTTCAGCAGATGCTCCACCCGCACCACGTGCAGCCCTGTCCGGGCGGCGATCCGCGCTCGCGCGTTCCACAGCGCCCGGTACCCCTCGGCGCCCAGCAGCGGCACGTCCTCGGTGACACACTCGGCGACCCGCAGATCGAGCGCGTGCACGGCTTCGTCCACGGCGTCCTTGGCCATGACCCGGTACGTCGTGTACTTGCCGCCCGCCACGACCACGAGCCCCGGCACGGGATGCGCCACGGTGTGCTCGCGGGACAGCTTGCTGGTGGCGTCCGACTCCCCGGCCAGCAGCGGCCGCAGACCGGCGTACACGCCCTCGACGTCATCGCGTGTGAGCGGCACGGCGAGCACCGAGTTCACATGTTCCAGCAGATAGTCGATGTCCGCGCTGGACGCGGCGGGATGTGCCTTGTCGAGGTCCCAGTCGGTGTCGGTCGTGCCGATGATCCAGTGCCGGCCCCACGGGATGACGAACAGCACGGACTTCTCGGTGCGCAGGATCAGACCGGTCGTCGCGTGGATGCGGTCCTTGGGCACGACGAGGTGGATGCCCTTGGAGGCCCGTACGTGGAACTGTCCCCGCTCGCCCACCATGGCCTGGGTGTCGTCGGTCCACACGCCCGTGGCGTTGACGATCTGCTTGGCGCGGACCTCGTACTCCCCGCCCGCCTCGACGTCCTGCACGCGGGCGCCGACGACGCGTTCGCCCTCGCGGAGGAAGCCGGTCACCCGGGCACGGTTGGCGACCTGCGCGCCGTACGCCGCCGCCGTGCGCACCAGGGTGGCCACGAAGCGCGCGTCGTCCATCTGGGCGTCGTAGTACTGGAGGGCGCCGACCAGTGCGTCCTTCTTCAGGGCGGGTGCGATGCGCAGTGCGTGACGGCGGCTCAGGTGCCGGTGCATGGGCAGGCCTCGCCCATGTCCGCGGGCCATCGACATGGTGTCGTAGAGCGCGACGCCGGAGCCGGCGTACAGCCGCTCCCAGCCCTTGTGCTGGAGCGGATACAGAAACGGCACCGGCTTCACGAGATGCGGCGCGAGCCGTTCCAGCAACAACCCGCGCTCCTTCAACGCCTCCCGGACGAGGGCGAAGTCGAGCATCTCCAGGTAGCGCAGGCCGCCGTGGATGAGCTTGCTCGACCGGCTCGAGGTGCCCGACGCCCAGTCACGTGCCTCGACCAGGCCGACGGACAGCCCGCGCGTCACCGCGTCGAGGGCGGTCCCGGCACCGACCACGCCGGCGCCCACCACCAGTAGGTCCAGCTCGCGCTCGGCCATGGCTGCGAGCGCCTCGGCTCGCTGCGCCGGCCCCAGTGTCGCTGTCCTCACCGCTGCCTCCCGCTGTCGGTCACGCCGGTCTCACCCGTGAGGAGTGACCCGGTCCGTATCCCTCATGCCCAAATTCTGACCGCCTTGCCCGACTTCAGCCACCAGTCGCCCCCAGCCTGTGGACAACTTCCACAAGGCGTAGGCCAAAGCTTGAGGAACTCCTGCCGGAAGACACAAGGAATCAATCTCGTATTTCGGTCAGATTTACTCTTAGTCTGACATTGCGCTCGCTCGTCCAGTCCACACGGCTTGCGCACCTGTCCCGCTTCGGCTACTGGGAAGGACGGTCCAACGCCATGCCCGCAGATCTCGCCGTCATCGGACTCGGCCCCTACGGACTGCCCCTGGCCCAGGCCGCCGTCGCCGCCGGCATCCCCACGCTCGGTTACCGCACCGGGCCCGAGCCCGGCTCCCTCAGCCCCGCCGAACTGCGCCGGATGCTCTCGGGGGGCTTCCGGCCGACCACCTCCCCCGCCGAACTCGGCCGGGTGCGCACCGCGGTCATCTGCGCGCCCACCCCGCGCGGGGCGGACGGCGGGCTCGACCTCACCCAGGTGGAGTCCGCGGCCCGCACCCTGGCCGCCCACCTGCGCCCGCACACCACGGTCATCCTGGAGTCCCCGGTCCCCCCGGGCACCACGGAGGACCTCCTGCGTCCCCTCCTCGAAGGGGGCTCCGGCCTCCGCGCGGGCCGCGACTTCCACCTCGCCTACTCCCCCAGCCGCGTCGACCCAGGCAACCGCGACTTCACCCCCGCCAACACCCCCAAGGTGATCGGCGGCCTCACCCCCGCCTGCACCGAGTCGGCGGCCGCCTTCTACTCGCGCCTCACCGACAAGGTGGTACGCGCGCGTGGCCCGCGGGAGGCGGAGACGGTCCAGCTCCTGGAGACCAACTACCGCCACGTCAACATCGCCCTCGTCAACGAGATGGCCGTCCTCTGCCACGACCTGGGTGTCGACCTGTGGGACGTCGTCCGGTGCGCGGAGACCAAGCCCTTCGGCTTCCAGTCCTTCCGCCCCGGTCCCGGCGTCGGTGGCCACGCGGTCCCCCAGGACCTGACCGGTGCCGCCACCGGCCGCACCCTGCGCATGGTCGAACTGGCCCAACAGGTCAACAGCCAGATGCCGCGCTACGTCGTCCAGCGCGCCGCCGCCCTCCTCAACGAACACGGCAAGTCGGCGCGCGGCGCCCGCGTCCTGCTCCTCGGCGTGACGTACAAGCCCGACCTCGCCGACCAACAGGCCACGCCCGCACGGGAGATCGCGATCCGCCTGATGGAGCTCGGCGCCTCCGTCAGCTACCACGACCCGCACGTCCCCTCCTGGAACGTCCTGGACCGCCCGGTCCCCCGCGCGGACTCCCTGTACGAGGCGGCGGCCGACGCGGACCTGACGATCCTGCTCCAGCAGCACCGGACGTACGACTTGCAGGGCCTGTCGGTGAAGGCACAACTGCTGCTGGACACACGCGGCGCCACGCCTACGGGGGCGGCGCATCGGTTGTGAAGGGGGGCGCGTGGGTGGGCGGGCTCCGGCGGCTGGTGGCATGCGGGGCGCGGCGCGGGTACCTTACGGAGACAGGTGGAGCCCACCGCAGGGGCACTGCGGCAGGCTCCGAGATGGTTCACGGAGTGTCCGCCCCTAGTGTGTGTGGGGGCGGCCGCTCACCATCCAAAAATCCGCAAGATCCACCTCCTCCGGCACTTCACCATCCGCAGACGGAGTCGGTCCCAGCGGGTGGGCTTGCGGTGGCGGCCCACAGGCGCCCCCTTCCACGACGCCACCCAGAGGCCCGGTAGGCGACACGTCGGATCTCGGGCCGGGCCCCGACGGCCGGGGTCCGGGACCATGTCCTTGGAAGGGGGCACCCCACACAACTGGGGCGCCGATCACGGACACTAGCGACTCACTACGCCCGTTCAGCCCACATTCGCCCCGAACGCAACCACGCGCCCCTCCCGCGCAACACGCCCCCTCCAGCACCCTTGGGCACGCGGAAGGGCCGGTCACCCGCCCGGGGCGACCGGCCCTTCCGGCGCCGTACGACCTACCGCTTGTGCTGCGAGTCCGCGACCGTCACCTCGACGCGCTGGAACTCCTTGAGCTCGCTGTACCCGGTGGTGGCCATGGCCCGCTTCAGGGCGCCGAAGAGGTTCATCGAGCCGTCGGGGGTGTGTGACGGGCCGGTCAGGACCTCCTCGACCGTGCCGACCGTGCCGAGGTCGACCTTCTTGCCGCGCGGAAGCTCCTCGTTGATGGCCTCCATGCCCCAGTGGTGGCCCTTGCCGGGCGCGTCCGTGGCGCGGGCGAGCGGGGAGCCCATCATGACGGCGTCCGCGCCGCAGGCGATGGCCTTGGGAATGTCGCCGGACCAGCCCACGCCACCGTCGGCGATGACGTGCACGTACCGGCCGCCGGACTCGTCCATGTAGTCACGGCGGGCCGCCGCCACGTCCGCGACCGCGGTCGCCATCGGGACCTGGATGCCCAGCACGTTGCGCGTGGTGTGCGCCGCGCCGCCGCCGAAGCCGACCAGGACGCCCGCGGCGCCGGTGCGCATCAGGTGCAGTGCGGCGGTGTAGGTGGCGCAGCCGCCCACGATCACCGGGACGTCGAGCTCGTAGATGAACTGCTTCAGGTTCAGCGGCTCGTGCGAACCCGACACGTGCTCGGCCGACACCGTCGTACCGCGGATGACGAAGATGTCCACGCCCGCGTCGACGACGGCCTTGGAGAACTGCGCCGTGCGCTGCGGGGAGAGCGCGGCCGCGGTGACCACACCCGAGTCGCGCACCTCCTTGATGCGCGCGCCGATCAGCTCCTCCTTGATGGGGGCGGAGTAGATCTCCTGGAGGCGCCGGGTCGCCGTCTCGGAGTCCAGGCCGACGATCTCGTCGAGCAGCGGCTGCGGGTCCTCGTACCGCGTCCACAGGCCCTCGAGGTTCAGCACGCCGAGGCCGCCGAGCTCGCCGATGCGGATCGCGGTGGCCGGGGAGACGACCGAGTCCATGGGGGCGGCCAGGAACGGCAGCTCGAAGCGGTAGGCGTCGATCTGCCAGGCGATCGAGACCTCCTTCGGGTCGCGCGTACGACGGCTCGGGACGACGGCGATGTCGTCGAAGGCGTACGCCCGGCGGCCGCGCTTGCCGCGCCCGATCTCGATCTCAGTCACGTGTGTGGCCTTTCCCTGATGCGTTGCAGCGCCTTCCAGTATCCCCGACGGCCACGCCGAGGGCGGCCCCGGAGGTCCCGGGGCCGCCCTCGGGAAGCCTGGCGACTACTGGCCGACTACTTACGGCTGTAGTTCGGCGCCTCGACCGTCATCTGGATGTCGTGCGGGTGCGACTCCTTCAGACCCGCCGACGTGATCCGTACGAAGCGGCCGTTGGCCTGCAGGTCCGGCACCGTGCGGCCGCCGACGTAGAACATCGACTGGCGCAGTCCGCCGACCAGCTGATGGACGACCGAGTGCAGCGGGCCGCGGTAGGGCACCTGGCCCTCGATGCCCTCGGGAACCAGCTGCTCGTCGGAGGCGACACCCTCCTGGAAGTAGCGGTCCTTGGAGAACGACTTGCGCTCGCCGCGCGTCTGCATGGCGCCGAGCGAGCCCATGCCGCGGTACGACTTGAACTGCTTGCCGTTGATGAACAGCAGCTCGCCCGGGGACTCCTCGCAGCCCGCGAGCAGCGAGCCCAGCATCACGGTGTCGGCGCCCGCGACCAGGGCCTTGGCGATGTCGCCGGAGTACTGGAGGCCACCGTCGCCGATGACCGGGATGCCGGCCTCCTTGGCGGCCAGCGAGGCCTCGTAGATCGCGGTGACCTGCGGGACGCCGATGCCGGCGACGACACGGGTCGTACAGATGGAGCCGGGCCCGACGCCGACCTTGATGCCGTCCACGCCGGCGTCGATGAGCGCCTGGGCGCCGTCACGGGTGGCGATGTTGCCGCCGATGACGTCGACACCGGAGGAGTTCGACTTGATCTTGGCGACCATGTCGCCGACCAGCCGGGAGTGGCCGTGCGCGGTGTCCACGACGATGAAGTCGACGCCGACCTCGATCAGCGCCTGGGCGCGCTCGTAGGCGTCACCGGCGACACCGACCGCGGCACCGACGAGCAGCCGGCCCTCGGCGTCCTTCGCGGCGTTCGGGTACTTCTCCGCCTTGACGAAGTCCTTGACGGTGATGAGGCCCTTGAGGACGCCCGCGTCGTCGACCAGCGGCAGCTTCTCGATCTTGTGCTTGCGCAGCAGTTCCATGGCCTCGACGCCGGAGATGCCGACCTTGCCGGTGACCAGCGGCATCGGCGTCATGACCTCGCGGACCCGACGGGAGCGGTCGCTCTCGAAGGCCATGTCGCGGTTGGTGACGATGCCGAGGAGCTTCTTGTTGGGGTCGGTGACCGGGACGCCGCTGATGCGGAACTTGGCGCACAGCGCGTCGGCCTCGGCGAGCGTGGCGTCCGGGTGCACGGTGATCGGGTCGGCCACCATGCCGGACTCGGAGCGCTTCACCAGGTCGACCTGGTTGGCCTGGTCCTCGATGGAGAGATTGCGGTGCAGAACACCGACGCCGCCCTGACGGGCCATCGCGATCGCCATGCGCGACTCGGTGACCTTGTCCATGGCGGCGGACAGCAGCGGGATGTTCACCCGCACGTTCCTGGAGACGTACGAGGCGGTGTCGATCTCGTCGGGCGCCATGTCCGACGAGCCCGGCAGCAGCAGCACGTCGTCGTAGGTCAGCCCGAGTGTCGCGAATTTGTCAGGCACTCCGTCGACGTTTGCAGTCATGACACCTTCCCCAATGGCCTTGATCGGTGCGGATGTCCATGCTAACGGGAAGGAAGGGTCCCGAATTCCACGGTTCCGTCCGGCTACCGGCTTCGTATGTTCGTACGGAACTCAGGTACGACCTGTTCACCGAAGACACGAAGACGCAACGCCAAGGGACTACTGCTCGGCGAGGGCCCGCAGTCGGCTCAACGCCCGGTGCTGAGCCACCCGCACCGCTCCGGGTGACATTCCCAACATCTGCCCCGTCTCCTCCGCCGTCAGCCCCACCGCGATCCGCAGCAGCAACAGCTCCCGTTGGTTGTCGGGGAGGTTGGCCAGCAGCTTCTTGGCCCATTCGGCGTCACTGCTGAGCAGCGCCCGCTCCTCGGGGCCGAGGGAGTCGTCCGGCCGCTCGGGCATCTCGTCGGACGGCACCGCTGTCGAGCCGGGACCACGCATCGCCGCACGCTGCAGGTCGGCGACCTTGTGGGCGGCGATGGCGAAGACGAAGGCCTCGAAGGGGCGACCGGTGTCCCGGTAGCGCGGCAGGGCGAGGAGAACCGCGACACAGACCTCCTGCGCCAGGTCCTCCACGAAGTGACGTGCGTCGCCGGGCAGCCGTGACAGGCGGGTGCGGCAGTAGCGCAGCGCCAGTGGGTGGACATGGGCGAGCAGGTCGTGTGTCGCCTGCTCATCCCCGTCGACGGCGCGGTGAACGAGCCCACCGATCACCGTCGTCTCGTCCTCGCGCATCGGTCCATGGTGCCCTGCGGCCGATTCATCCGCGGCACCACGTCCGATGTTGTGCACCGAAGCGTTATGAGCAGGTGCGCCGGAACTCATACCCTGCGCCCTCCCCTTCCGCTCGACCGACTCGTCCCCGAGAGACTCCACACCTCAAGGATGCGGCATCGGCGCCGAAACAAGCAGCGGACACCGACGGGGCCATTTGACCGACGCCGGCATCCGCGCCCCGAAAGGGGCGCGGGGCTGCATCGACATGCGGCTACCGCCGCGTGGGCGCGACCAGCCACGAACGACCCGCACACAACAACGGCCCGCAGGACCGGGTTCTCAGCGAACCAGACCCCATCGGAACCCGAGCGCGACCGCATGCGCCCGGTCAGAAGCACCAAGCTTCTTGAACAGCCGACGCGCGTGCGTCTTCACGGTGTCCTCGGACAGGAACAGCTCACGCCCGATCTCCGCGTTGGACCGACCGTGGCTCATCCCTTCGAGCACCTGGATCTCACGCGCGGTGAGGGTGGGCGCCGCCCCCATCTCGGCGGACCGCAGCCGACGGGGAGCGAGCCGCCACGTCGGGTCGGCGAGGGCCTGCGTCACCGTCGCCCGCAGCTCCGCGCGCGAGGCGTCCTTGTGCAGATAGCCCCGCGCGCCCGCGGCGACCGCGAGCGCGACCCCGTCCAGGTCCTCCGCGACGGTGAGCATGATGATGCGCGCACCCGGGTCGGCGGACAGCAGCCGCCGGACGGTCTCGACGCCGCCCAGACCGGGCATGCGTACGTCCATCAGAATCAGGTCCGAGCGGTCGGCGCCCCAGCGGCGGAGGACTTCCTCGCCGTTGGCCGCGGTCGTCACGCGCTCTACGCCGGGCACGGTCGCGACCGCGCGGCGGAGCGCCTCTCGGGCAAGCGGGGAGTCGTCGCAGACGAGGACGGATGTCATGGCCGCCCTCCGCAGCTGATGCACGTCACCTTGAGCCTCCAGGCTGGTACGAAATCGTCACCTGTGCGGTCGACCGTCTCGGACGCCTGCCCGAGCGCTTTGTGTTTCAACCGCCTCCGCACTCTCAACGACGGTCACTCGAAAGAGTTACGGGGCCGTGTGCCATCTTCGGCACTCTACGTGAGGGTGCGGACACGGTGCAGACATGCACGACGGACCCACAACGTTTCATCACAACCAGTGCCCCATTTAGCTCCATTTCTTCCCATTTCCTGGTGTCTGAGGCTAGATTCGCAATGAGTCATATTTTCATCTCCTTAGATCGCAGATGTACGGTCGTAGACACCGTATCCGCCACAGAACGGCTACAAGGGGTCACGCAATGGCAGATTTCTCCCGCCTTCCCGGACCGAACGCGGACCTGTGGGACTGGCAGCTCCTGGCCGCCTGTCGCGGGGTGGACAGCTCGCTCTTCTTTCATCCGGAGGGCGAGCGAGGAGCGGCCCGGAGTGCTCGTGAGAACTCGGCCAAGGAGGTCTGCATGAGATGCCCGGTCCGCGCCCAGTGCGCGGCACACGCGTTGGCGGTGAGAGAGCCGTACGGCGTCTGGGGCGGGCTGACCGAGGACGAGCGCGAGGAGCTCATGGGGCGGGCACGAAACCGGCTGGTGACGGCGTCGTCGGTCGGTGGGCACGCCGTCTCGAACAACTGAAGGAACGTTTCTTCCGGAAGGGGCACGCGTACGCGTGCCCCTTCCCTACTTCCGGCCCGCCGCGTTCGCGAGCTGGTCCAGGGTCGCCGCCACCGCGGGCACCTGCGCCAGATCGGGCAGGGTCAGCGCGACGATCTCCCGCCGCACGGCCGGTTCCAGCGTGACGGTGCGCGCGCCTCGCGGCCGTACGGACTCGATGGCCAGCTGCGGCAGCACGGCCACGCCGAGGCCGGCGCCCACCAGTCCCACCACCGCCGGATAGTCGTCGGTCGCGAAGTCGATGCGGGGCGTGAACCCGGCGCCCTCGCACACCTCGACCAACTGCCCCCGGCAGCGCGGACATCCGGCGATCCAGGGCTCCCGCGCCAGCTCCCCGATGGCCACGGCCCCGGCGGACGCGAGCCGATGCCGCTCCGGTACGAGGGCGACGAGACGGTCCCGCAGCAGTGGCCGTACGACGAGGTCGTCCCACTCGCCCTCCTGGGCGGCCCCCTCGTACCGGAAGGCGAGGGCGACATCGCAGTCGCCCTCCCTCAGCATCGCGACGGACTGCGGGGGTTCGGCCTCCTCCAGGGAGACCCGCGTGCCCGGGTGCGCGGCACGCAGCGCCGCGAGCGCGGTCGGGACCAGGGTGGAGCTGCCGCTGGGAAAGGAGACGAGCCGCACGCGCCCGGCCCGCAGTCCGGCGATGGCGGCGACCTCTTCCTCCGCCGCCGTCAGTCCGGCGAGGATCCCGGCTGCGTGCCGCACGAGCGCCTCCCCCGCCTGGGTCAGCCGCATCTCTCGGCCGCTGCGGATGAGCAGCGGGGTGCCGACGGACGCCTCCAGGGCCTTCATCTGCTGGCTCACGGCGGGCTGGGTGCAGCCCAGTTCGCGCCCGGCGGCGGAGAAGGAGCCGGTGGTGGCGACAGCGCGCAGGACACGGAGATGACGGGCCTCGATCACCCTTCGAGGATAAGCCGGGCTTTGATACGGCGGCGAATAGTGCGTGGCGCCTTTGGGCACCGGTGTCCTACCGTGCCGTTATGAAGCTTCTGTCGGTGAATCTGGGCCGCGAGAAGGCCGTTTCGTACACGGACAACCCGGAGGGCGTCACCGGTATCGACAAGCGGCCGGTCGACGGACCGGTGCGGGTGGCCGCGCCCGGCCCCAAGGGCATCGGCGGGAGTGGGCTCGCCGGGGACGCGGTGTGCAAGAGGCAGCACCACGGCGGCGACGACCAGGCCGTGTACGCGATGGCGCGCGAGGACCTGGACGACTGGGAGCGCGAGCTGGACCGTTCCCTGGCCAACGGCGCCTTCGGCGAGAACCTCACGACACAGGGCATCGACGTCTCCGGCGCGCTGATCGGCGAACGCTGGCGCATCGGGCCCGAGGTGGTGCTGGAGATCTCCAGCGCGCGCATCCCGTGCGCCACCTTCCAGGGCCACATGGAGGAGAAGCGGTGGGTGAAGCGGTTCACCCGGAAGGGCGCGCCCGGGGCGTATCTGCGGGTGATCCGGCCCGGCGAGATCCGTACCGGGGACCCCGTCGAGATCGTGCACCGGCCGGACCACGAGGTGACGGTCGCCCTGGCGTTCCGGGCGATGACCACCGAACGGCCCCTCCAGCCACGGCTGTTGGCGGCGGGTGGGGCACTCCATCCGGAGGTGCGGCAGTGGGCGCTCGAGTATGTGGAGAAGCACGGCGCCTGACGGCGTCCTCGGCAAGCGGACGCTGTCGGTCCTGGTCATTAACCTTGCGTCATGACAACGGCATTGATTACGGGATCGACCGCGGGCATCGGTGCCGCGTTCGCACGGCGCCTCGCCGCCGACGGTCACAACCTCGTCCTGGTGGCCCGCGACACCAAGCGGCTGCGCGAACAGGCCACCGAACTCCACGACCGCCACGGCATCGAGGCGGAGGTCCTCACCGCGGACCTCGCGGAGGACTCCGGCATCGAGACGGTGGCCGCCCGCCTCGCCGACCGCAGGAACCCGGTCGACCTGCTGGTCAACAACGCCGGCTTCGGGAACAAGGGCCGCTACCTCGACGTCTCCATGGCCGACGAGCTGAAGATGCTCAAGGTCCACTGCGAGGCGGTGCTGCGACTGACGTCGGCGGCGACGGAGGGGATGCGCGAGCGGGGCCGCGGCGGCGTGGTCAACGTCGCCTCGGTGGCGGCCTTCGTCCCCCGCGGCACGTACGGGGCGTCCAAGGCGTGGGTCGTGCAGTTCACCCAGGGGGCGGCCAAGGACCTGGCCGGGAGCGGGGTACGGCTGATGGCCCTCTGCCCCGGCTTCGTACGCACCGAGTTCCATGAGCGGGCGGGCATGGGCACGGACAACATTCCCGGCTGGATGTGGCTCGATGCCGACAAGCTCGTGGCGGCCGCGCTGAACGACCTTGCGCGGGGGAAGACGCTGTCGATTCCGGATCCTCGGTACAAGGCGTTGATGGGAGTGGTGAAGGTGGTGCCTCGGGGGTTGCTCGGGGGGATCACTTCGAGGACGGGGCGGATGTACGGGCCTCAGTAGGGATGCGCAGAGCCTCGACTACGTAGGGGACGACTCGGGGCTCCAGCCGTGCCGCCGCCCGCAGCCCGTCCAGCCATGTGCCCTCGCCCAGCAGCGCGTGTGCCGCGAGCCTGCGGCCGAGGGCGGGCTGCACCACCGGCGCCAGCGCGTCCGCCGCTCCGCGGCTCACCCGGTCGAGACCGCTGTCGGGACGGGCGTCGACCCCGGCCAGCACCATCGCCCGGTCGATGTCCCCCGCTTCGGCCAGCGCTGTGACCAGTGTGGTCTCGGCCCTTGCCCGGGCCGAATCGGTGAGGCCGAGGTCGAGGCCGACGGTCTCGGCGTGCTCATACTGCCGCACGGCGACCAAGGTCGTCAGGAGGGCGTCGGCGCCATTCCCCGTCCCTTGTACGAATGACACGGCGGCGTCGGCCTCCTCGGCCACGGCGGCGTCCCTGCCCAAGACGTGCAGAGCGTGCAACCGGTCCATACGGTAGGCCAGTTCGCTTTCCCTCACCCACCCTGCGGATCCGGGTTCCCCGTCCGGTACCGGGGCCGCATCGAGAAGTTCGTTCGCCCGCTCGACGTGCCCCGCCGTGGCAAGTGCGGCAGCGATCGACGCGTTGGCGCGGCTCCGGTCCTCGTGATCGGGGATCAGCTCCGCGGCGGCGGCCGCCCGGTCCAGTTCACCCTTGTCGGCGAGGCCGCGTACCAGGTCAAGGGCAAGCACGCCGCCGGAGAAGCCGCTGTACTCCCGCACAACTGTGGCGGCCCGCTCGAACTCGCCCGCGTCGAGGAACCCGAGCACCATCGCGGTCCACACCCCGTGCGGCCATCGGGGGGCGGGGCACATACCCAGCAGTGCCTCCGCTCTGTCGAACTCCCCGGCATCAGCCAGTGCTTCGGCCACGTTCCAGATGAAGGACTCGTACCAGATGGTCGTCTCGGGGGGCGCGTCGGCAGGAGGCACCGGCGGGAGAAGGGCCTCGATCCCCTCCAGAACGACGGCGGCGTCACGCGGAGATCCGGCCTTCCGCAGCAGTTCCGCTGCCCGCATCCGATCCGAGGCACCCGGACCGCCGGACCTCTCGTCGCGCGCACGGGACTCCGCACGGGAGAGCACGCGGGCGGCCTCCACCCTGTTCGCCTCCGTGCCCCGCTCCGGTGCCGCCGCCCAGGCGACGACGCCACGAGCCAACGCGGCGACGGCCATGCGGCTGTCGACGGACTCGGCCACGGCTTCGGCCCGGTCGAACCGCCCTGAGCCGGCCAGCACCTCCACCACATCGGCCAGGGCCTTCGCGCGGATGGTGGGGTGTGCGATGCCCCGGACCGCTTCTTCCGCCTCGGCGGTCCGGCCGGCGGCGGCCAGCGCACGCGCCAGTGCGCCCACCCCGTCCTGCCGGTACTCGGTGCTCTTGATGCTCGCGAGCACTTCCTCCGCGCGCTCGAACTCACCTGCCTGCGCCAGTGCGGAGAGCAGCACGATGGACAGCCCTTCGCGCCCCAGCCAGGCGCCCGTCGCGTCGGCCAGTGCCTGTGTCCTGGCCCGCTCCCCCGCGTGCGCCAGCTCCCACAGCACCGCCTGGGCATTCCGGAGCGTCCGGGCCAGACGGTCGACTTCGTCGAGGAGGGCGTCGGCCTTCGCTCTTTCCCCGCAGCGCGCCAGGTCCGCCGCGTACCGGGCCAGGGCCGCCGGGACCACGGTCTCCTCCACCGACCGGGCCAGTGCCTCCGCCCGGTCCAGGCGCCCGGCCCCGACCCAGGTGTGGACCATCTCAGGAACCAGCTGCTCCTGGTCGAAGGCCTCGAAGGACAGCACCAGTTGTTCCGCTCGCTCGTACAGCCCGAGTTCCGCGAACGCCGGAAGCATCGCCCGTATCACGGGGGTGTACCCGTGTCTTCTTCGCGAGCGTTCGACCCCCAGCTCGGCCTCGGCTTCGGCGAGCAGGCCGAGGGCGCGGTGCGTCTCCCTCCGGGCAGCGGCAGCAGCGACCCCGGCGAGTGCGACGGCCGACCTCGTCGGAAACGCGCGCGCCAGGGTCTCCGCCTTCTCCATATGGCCCAACTCGGCCCAGGCATGGCACATTTCGGCAGGAATTCCCACGTTCCGGTCCTGTAGGCGGGTCCGCTGCATCGCCAGTTTCAGCAGGACCAGCAGATCGGGTCGCTCCGTCCGGGCCACCAGCTCCCCGATGTCCCGTATCTCCACCAGGGCGGCCGCGTCCGTGCCGGTCACCGCCAGCATCCGGTCGTGCCGCACGGCGTCCAGGGCGCAGTCCGTCATCCGACCGGTGTCGCCCGTCGCGCGGAGCATGCGGAAGTACCCCCGCAACAGGTATTCCGGCGTGCCCTCCGGCCAGCCCCGCCCCCGCCAGGCCTCGGCCCAGTCGTGCAACCTGCCCCGGTACCGGTCGAGTTCGGCGGCACCGAGCATCGCCTGGGCCTGGACCTGGAGTTCCTCGTGGGCGAGCAGATACACGTTCACCCGCAGGCCGAACGTCCGCCCGGCCCGGGTGCGCAGCGTGTCCCGCACCCGGTACGGAACCGCCCCGGTCAGCTCGGCCAGGTCCTCGGCCGTCAGACCGCCACCCGCCGCCGTCACCAGGGCCAGCAGGTCGTGGTCGAGGCCGCCCGCGACGATCAGCTGTTTCAGCTCGCGCTCCGCCTCCGTGCGGATCGCCTGGGCGTACGGCGACGTCGTCAGCGTCCGCGCGACCGCGGGGTCGCGCAGCGGGTGGTCGCCGGGCACGTCGCCCGGGGCCGGCGGGTTCAGCCGGCCCGCCACCAGGACGCGCATCCCCGACTCCGGCCGGGCGGGAAGCAGACTCGCGATGCTGTGGGCGTCCGGGCCCGTGGTGGCCCCGCGGTCCTCATCCAGGCCGTCGACCAGGAGGATGAGGCGCTCGCCGCGCCCGGCACAGACACGGGCCGCCTCGCCGTACAGGCGAAGGAGGTGGGCCTCGCGGGTGGCCTCGGTCAGATAGGCCGGCAGCCCCTCCCCCACCAGCTCCGCGAGTTGCTCCAGTACGACATCGACGTACGCCGTCACATCGTTCTGCGCCCCCCACCGCGCCGTCACGAAGAAGGGCACGATCCGCACGCCCTGTGGCGGGTGCAGTGCGAACCACGACATCAGTGCCGTCTTGCCGGCCCATGCCTCGGCCCGCCACCAGGCGTACGCCCGGCCGGAGTCGGTCGTGCAGAAGGTGGCGAGGTCGGCCAACTCGGCCTCGCGGCCGAGTAGTTCGGGCGGGGCATAGCCGCGCACCCGCTCCCGGTACGCCGAGCGCACCGCAGGCGCCAGCAGCACCTGGTTGTGGTCGCCCGTCACCGCCACCCCGATGTCGCCGCCCGCCGAGACGGACCGCTCCCCCCGCGCCTCCATGGCGCTCATGATGCCAAAAGGGAGAGAATGGTGCCGTACAACCGGACCCAGGGGGGCCGGAGGCGACGGTGTCATGACCTTCGTACAGCTCATCGACTGCAAGACCAGCCGCTTCGACGAGATGAACCGGCTGATGGACACATGGGTCGAGCAGACCAAGGGGAGACGGACGGCGACGCACAGTGTGATCGGGAAGGACCGGTCGGACGGGTCGCACTTCATCGAGATCGTGGAGTTCTCGTCGTACGACGACGCGATGCGGAACTCCAATCTGCCGGAGACCGACAAGGTGTTCCAGGAAATGGTCGCTCTCTGCGACGAGATGCCTACCTTCACCGATCTCGACGTGGTGCGGGACGAGCAGCTGTACGCGGCCACCGCGCGGCGGTTCTTCGAGACGCTGGCCGGGCCGGGTGAGCTTCCGCCGCTCAACGATCTGCTCGTCGAGGACTACCACGATCACGATCCCGCGAACGAGCAGGACGTCATCGGGCTCGATGCGATCCGGGGCGAGGTCGAGATGTGGCGGGGAGCGTTCGACTTCGGGTTCACCGTCCATGAGCAGATCGCCCAGGGTGACCGGGTGTGCACCCGGTGGACCTGGAACGGGACCCATGTCGGTGACTTCATGGGGATTCCGGCCAGCGGGAAGCGGGCCTCCATGACCGGGACCACCATCCATCGGTGCACGGCGGACGGGAAGATCGCCGAGGGATGGTGGCAGTACGACCGGCTGGGTCTGATGGCGCAGTTGGGTGCGCTGGATGACCTGGAGCAGTAGGGCGACAGCAAGGCGAAGGCCCGGCTCCCCTCTGGGGGCCGGGCCTTCTACGAGCTACGAGCTACTGAGCTCAGTGGGAGTGACCGTGGCCGTGGCCCGCGGCCGGCTCCTCCTCTTCCTTCTTCTCGACGACCAGGGTCTCGGTCGTCAGGAGGAGGGAGGCGATGGAGGCGGCGTTCTCCAGGGCGGAACGGGTGACCTTGACCGGGTCGATGACGCCGGCCTTGACCAGGTCGCCGTACTCGCCGGTGGCGGCGTTGAAGCCCTGGCCCTTGTCGAGCTCGGCGACCTTGGAGGTGATGACGTAGCCCTCCAGGCCGGCGTTCTCGGCGATCCAGCGCAGCGGCTCGACGACGGCCTTGCGGACGACCGCGACACCGGTGGCCTCGTCGCCGGTCTTGTCCAGACCGCCCTCGAGAACCTTGGCGGCGTGGACCAGAGCGGAGCCACCACCGGAGACGATGCCCTCCTCGACCGCGGCGCGGGTCGCGGAGATGGCGTCCTCCAGACGGTGCTTCTTCTCCTTCAGCTCCACCTCGGTGGCGGCGCCGACCTTGATCACGCACACGCCGCCGGCCAGCTTCGCGAGGCGCTCCTGGAGCTTCTCGCGGTCCCAGTCGGAGTCCGTGTTCTCGATCTCGGCCTTGATCTGGGCGACGCGGCCCGTGACGTCCGCGGAGTCACCGGCACCGTCGACGACCGTGGTGTCGTCCTTGGTGATCGTCACGCGACGGGCGGAGCCCAGCACGTCCAGACCGGCCTGGTCGAGCTTGAGGCCGACCTCCTCGGAGATGACCGTGGCGCCGGTGAGGACCGCGAGGTCCTGCAGCATCGCCTTGCGGCGATCGCCGAAGCCGGGGGCCTTGACCGCGACCGCGTTGAAGGTGCCGCGGATCTTGTTCACGACCAGGGTGGAGAGGGCCTCGCCCTCGACGTCCTCGGCGATGATCAGCAGCGGCTTGGAGGCACCGCCCTGGATGACCTTCTCAAGGAGCGGCAGCAGGTCCTGGATCGAGGAGATCTTGCCCTGGTTGATCAGGATGTACGGGTCGTCGAGGACGGCCTCCATACGCTCCTGGTCCGTCACGAAGTACGGCGACAGGTAGCCCTTGTCGAAGGCCATGCCCTCGGTGAAGTCCAACTCCAGACCGAAGGTGTTGGACTCCTCGACGGTGATGACACCGTCCTTGCCGACCTTGTCCATCGCCTCGGCGATGAGCTCGCCGACCTGGGTGTCCTGGGCGGACAGCGCGGCGACGGCGGCGATGTCCGCCTTGTCCTCGATCGGGCGGGCGGTCGCGAGGAGCTCCTCGGAGACCGCGGCGACGGCCGCGTCGATGCCCTTCTTCAGCAGCGCCGGGGAGGCACCCGCGGCGACGTTCTTCAGGCCCTCGCGGACCAGCGCCTGGGCCAGCACGGTGGCGGTGGTCGTACCGTCACCCGCGATGTCGTTGGTCTTGGTCGCCACCTCCTTCACCAGCTGGGCGCCGAGGTTCTCGTACGGGTCGTCGAGCTCGACCTCGCGGGCGATCGTGACACCGTCGTTGGTGATGGTGGGGGCGCCGAACTTCTTGTCGATGACGACGTTGCGGCCCTTGGGGCCGATCGTCACCTTGACCGTGTCGGCAAGCTTGTTGACGCCGCGCTCGAGGGCGCGACGGGCGTCCTCGTCGAACTTCAGGATCTTCGCCATGGGAGCGGTTCAGCCCTCTCGGAAAACGTGGGTGAAACGAACTGCGCCCCCGACGCCCGGCTGATTAATGGTCGCGGGGGCCAGGGGCGCAGCTCACATGCAATGTGCTTCGGTGAGGAAGCGGGTGAATTACTTCTCGATGATCGCGAGCACGTCGCGAGCCGAGAGGACGAGGTACTCCTCGCCGTTGTACTTCACCTCGGTGCCGCCGTACTTGCTGTACAGCACGATGTCGCCGGTCTTGACGTCGAGCGGCAGACGCTCGCCGTTCTCGAAGCGGCCCGGGCCCACGGCCAGGACGACGCCCTCCTGGGGCTTCTCCTTGGCCGTGTCCGGAATGACCAGGCCAGAGGCGGTGGTCTGCTCGGCGTCGAGCGGCTGGACCACAATGCGGTCCTCGAGCGGCTTGATGGCAACCTTGGAGCTGGTGGTCGTCACGATCCGACCTCCCCCTTCGGAGATCTCACGGGGTTAACTGTCTGAGGTGGCGACCAGGTGGATCCGTCGTCGCGGGTGCCGGACCTGCCCGTCGCTACTGGCACTCTCCAGGGGGGAGTGCCAGACCCGAGACTATGACTGCGATTAGCACTCGGTCAAGCGGAGTGCCAATTCACTGCGGCGCGGCGGACCGAAGACACCGGTACGAGCACCCCCACAGGCATCCCCACGGGTGCCCCTACAGGTAGTCCTCCAGCCGCCCCACCCTCAGCCCCGCCCTCCGGATCTCCCCCAGCAGCCGCTCCGTGCGCGCCACCAGCGTCAGCCCCGTCGTCCCGATCGATGCCACGGAGATGATGTCGCCGGGGAGCAGGCGGCGCTCTCCCGTCGGGTAGGTCAGCCGCTCGTCCCCCATCGACGCCCGCCACAGCACGACCGCCGCGACTCCGCAGTCGGCGGCGGCGCGCAGGGTGGTCGTGTCGTATGTGCCGTAGGGCGGGCGGAACAGGTGGGGGCGGATGCCGAAGCGGGACTTGAGTTTGTCCTGCTGGCCGCAGATCTCGGCGCGCTGCCCGGCGTACGGCAGACCGCGCAGGGCGGTGTGGTCGAGGGTGTGGTTCTGGATCGAGGCGCCAACCGACTGGAGACGGGCGAAGTGCCCGTACCCGGGGCCGACGACGCTGTCGGTGAGGAACATACTGACGGGCAGCCGCCGTTCACGGACCAGCTCGACGAAGCGCGGGTCCTTCTCCGCGCCGTCGTCGTAGGTCAGGAAGACGACCTTGTCGGAGGTGGGGGCCCGCCTCACGACGGACGGCGGACCCGTCCCGGACCCCGTCGCCGTCGCGCCGTACGAACCGCCCTTGCCCAGCCGCTCGACGGGGTCGACGGACCGGGCGCAGCCGGCGAGCAGCATGACCGCCGCCAGTGCCGCGGCAGCCGGTCCACGCGAACTCACAGGTAGTCCTCGAGGCGGGCCACCGCGTACCCCTCGGCCGTGACCTTGTTCAGGAACCGCCGGATCATGTCGGACATAGTGCCCTTCCACTCCGCCCGGCCGCGGAAGTGACTCAGCACGATGTCACCCGGGCGGATCTTCCGGTCCCACTCGCGGTAGTCCCAGCGGTCGACGAAGACCTCCTCGTTCCAGATCGGCGCGTACTTCACCCCGCAGGACTTCGCGGCGCGCAGCGTGGCCTCGTTGTAGTTGCCGAAGGGCGGGCGGAAGAGGGTGGGGCGCTTGCCGTAGCGCTTCTCGATGATGTCCTGCATGCCGCAGATCTCGTGCTTCTGGCGGGCGTAGGACAGTCCCGGCAGGTAGGGGTGGTGAAGCGTGTGGTTGTTCAGTCCGACCCCTGCGTCCTGCATGTTCTTGAAGTAGCCGTAGTCGCCCTTGACCAGGTAGTCGCTGAGGAAGGCGGTGTACGGGATCTTCAGCTCGCTCATCATCCGCAGGAACGCCGGGTCCTTCTCGGCGCCGTCGTCGATGGTGAGGAAGACGATCTTCTCCGTGGTCGGGATCGTGGTGAAGACCGGCGGGAGACCCTTCTCCTCGTGGCCGTCCACCTCGAAGCCCCTGCGGGTCGTGATCCTCGGCTTCTTCGCGGGCGGCGCGGGGGGCGCCAGCGGGACTCCGGCCAGACCCCAGCGTTTCGCGACCTTCGCGTAGGCGTGGAGCTTCGTGGCGTACGAGTCCAGGGCACGGGCCGGAGCCGCCTTCAGGAGCTGCTGACCGAGCGCCGGACGCGCCGGACGCACCTCGGCGCTCTCACCCTGCGCGCAGCCCGAGGCGATGACGGCGACGGCGACGGCGACGGCGACGAGCACGGCGATCCCGACACGGGCCCGAGGAGCACGCATCACCCGACTTTTATCATTTTGTCCTACTGATCCCATGGCGCCGGATCCTCGCAGGTCACCGCCCTGCTCCCGGGCCGACACCGCCGCCGGAGGCGGGCCGTCCACCGACTGGCCCACAATGTCCCGGTGAACGACCTCGCTCCCCTCCTCACCCCCGAGGGCCGCGCCCTCCTCGACACGGTGCGCGACACCGCCCCCGCCGACGAACTCGCCGTCGCCACCCGGCTGCGCCGCGAGCACCCCGCGGAGCTGGTGTCGGCCGCGCTCGGCCAGGCCCGGCTGCGGCAGCGGGCGGCGGTGAAGTTCGGGGCCGAGGACGCGGGACGGATGTTCTTCACGCCGAACGGGGTCGAGCAGTCGACGCGGGCGAGTGTGGCGACGTATCGCGCCGAGTGCTTCCAGGCGATGGGCGTGCGGTCCGTCGCCGACCTGTGCTGCGGGATCGGCGGGGACGCGATCGCCTTCGCCCGCGCCGGGATCCGCGTCCTGGCCGTCGACCGGGATCCGCTGACCTGTGCCGTGGCTCGCGCCAACGCCGATGCGCTCGGGCTCGCCCATCTGATCGAGGTGCGCGAGGCGGACGTCACGGAAGTGGACACGGCCGAGTACGACGCCGTGTTCGTGGATCCGGGCCGACGCGGCGGCCGTGGGCGCATCTTCGACCCCGAGGCCTACTCCCCGCCCCTGTCCTGGGCCGTGTCCGCCGCGCTCAAGGCACCGATCGGCGTGCTGAAGATCGCGCCGGGCATCCCGCACGAGGCGATCCCCGCCGAGGCCGAGGCCGAGTGGATCTCGGACCGTGGGGATGTGAAGGAAGCCGTGCTGTGGTTCGGCACGGGCCGTACGCCCGGGGCGCGGCGGGCCGTCCTGCTGCCCTCGGAGGCCGGTATCCGGGCCTCCCCCGACACCATGCTGCCCGACCCCGAAGTCCGCCCCGTCGGGCGGTACTTGTACGAGCCCGACGGCGCCGTCATCCGCGCCCACCTGGTCGCCGAGGTGGCCGAGGACCTGGAGGGCGGGCTGATCGACGCGACGATCGCCTACATCACCGCCGACGAGCTGCACGTGACCCCGTATGCGACGGCGTACGAGATCACCGACCAACTCCCCTTCAACGTCAAGAAGTTGAAGGCGCTGCTGCGGGAGCGCGAGGTCGGCATCCTGACCGTGAAGAAGCGGGGGTCGGCCGTGGAGCCGGAGGAGCTGCGCAGGAAGGTGAAGCCGCAGGGGCCGAACTCGACGACCGTGTTCCTGACCCGGGTCGCCGGGGCACCGACGATGCTGATCGGCGCCCCCGCGCGCCTACAGTGACCGCAGCCTCGCCTCCAGCAGCTCCCGCTCCCGGCCGTTGCGCGTCAGCCCCGCCGCCCGCTCGAACTCCGCCCGCGCCTCTGCCGTACGCCCCAGCCGGGCCAGCAGGTCGCCGCGGACGCTCGGCAGCAAGTGGTAGTCGCGCAGGGCGGGTTCGCCGGTCAGGGTGTCGACGATCGCCAGGGCCGGTCCGGGGCCCTCGGCCATCGACACGGCGACCGCGCGGTTGAGCTCGACGACCGGGGAGGGGGCGCGGGCGGCGAGCAGCCCGTAGAGGGTCGCGATGCTCGGCCAGTCGGTCTCCTCGTAGGTGTACGCGTGCGCGTGGCAGGCGGCGATGGCGGCCTGGAGGGCGTACGGGCCGGGGGCGCCGGTGCGGGTGGCGTCGGCGCGGCCGAGGGCGTTGATGCCGCGGGCGATGAGCATGCGGTTCCAGCGGCGGCGGTTCTGGTCCTCCAGGAGGACCGGCTCGCCGGCCGGGCCGGTGCGGGCGGCGGTGCGGGACGCCTGGAACTCCAGGAGTGCGGCGAGGGCGTGCACCTCCGGTTCCTTCGGCATCAGCGCGGCCAGGACGCGGGCCAGGCGGAGGGCATCCTCGCAGAGGCCGGGGCGCAGCCAGTCGTCGCCCGCGGTGGCGGCGTAACCCTCGTTGAAGACGAGGTAGATGACGTCGAGGACGTCTCCCAGGCGGGCCTCGCGCTCGGAGCCGTAGGGCACTTCGAAGGCGACGTTCTTCGTCGCGAGGGTGCGTTTCGCCCGGACGATGCGCTGGGCGATCGTCGGCTCCGGGACGAGGAACGCGCGGGCGATCTCGGCGGTGGTGAGGCCGCCGAGCAGCCGCAGGGTCAGGGCGATACGGGCCTCGGCGGAGAGCACCGGGTGGCAGGTGGTGAAGACCAGGCGGAGCAGGTCGTCGCCGATGTCCTCGGGGTCGGCCGGTTCCTCCGGCGGGGCCGTCGTCTCCAGGGAGCGGCCGATCTCCTGGAGCTTGCGGGCGTAGTTCTCGCGGCGCCGGACCAGGTCGACGGCGCGGCGCCGGGCAGTGGTCATGAGCCAGGCGCCCGGGTTGCCGGGGACACCGTCGCGCGGCCACTGCTCCAGGGCGGCGACCAGGGCGTCCTGGGCGAGTTCCTCGGCGATGCCGACGTCCCGGACGATGCGGGTGACGCCGGCGATGATGCGCGGGGACTCCATGCGGAACACCGTCTCGACGGTGCCGCGGGGGTCGCTGGAGGACTGTGGGCTCACAGCCCCCCATGCAACACCCCTCCCGGCGTACGGCCAAGGACAGCCGCTCAGCCCTCCGCGATCTCCCGCACCTCGCAGGTCACCGTCCAGTACTCCTCGTGGACCTGGAGGAACCGCTTGGTCCACTCGATGGCCTCGGCCTTGTCCTTGCACTGCATGAGCGCGTACCCACCGACGACCTCCTTGGCCTCGGTGAAGGGCCCGTCGGTGACGGAGATCTTCCCGTCCTCCCAGTGCACGCGGGTGCCCTGCGAGGACGGGGTCAGACCGGCGGTGTCGAGCATGACACCGGCCTTGGTGATCTCCTCGATCAGCGCACCCATCCGTTCCATCAGCTCGGGGCTGGGGCCTTCGGCGGGGGCGTTGGACTCGTCGATCTGCACGAGGGAGAGGTAGCGGGGCATCTGGGGCTCCTTGGGTCGGGGCCGGGGCTTGGTTCCGGCCGCTCAACCATGCGTCGATCGGGAGACACCGGGGTCGACACCCACGCCGAAATTTCTCGAAGATCTTTTACGAGACCGTCAGTCGGCGAAGTCCTTGAGCTTCTCGGTGTCCAGAGTGATCCCGACCGGGTCCGGCAGTTCGATCACGGACCCGAAGGCCCGGGTGGTCACGGACCGGTAGACACCGCCTTCGGGGTCGGCGTGGACGGTCACGCTGTCCAGGTCCCGATCGACGAGGAGATAGACGGGGATGCCTGAGGCCGCAAAGCCCTCCGGCTTTTCGATTCGGTCGCGCTGATCGGCGTCCCGGTCATGAGAGGTGACCTCGACGACCATCAGGACGCCGTCGGGCTCCGACCACTCACCCTTGCCGACGAAGTAGCCCTCAGGCACAAGACTCGCATCCGGCCTGGCCCGGCCCTTGCGGTAGGCCTCGACCTTCAGTCCCTGCTCCGGATAGAGCTCCAGATCGGGACGCAGCTGCATGCACCGCTTCAGGAGCCACACCACAATCGAACCGTGATTGCCGTCCGGCATGGGCTTGACCCCGATCTTTCCGTGCAGGAACTCCAGTCGCGCCGACTCCGGCGCGTGACGGGCGAGCTCCTCGAATTCCTCGACGAGCATCTGCGGACGGTCGGATGTCCTGGGGGTCATGGCGTCGCCTCCTCCCCTCCATCCTGCCCCGATCAGGGGCGGTCCGTGCTGCAAGGTCGTCATACGCCTTCTCCTTCCTCCCTACGACGTCCAGTGCGCAGGGCTGCTCGCAGCCGCCGCCCTGCATGAGCCTGGACCCGGTCGGCCGCGAGACCGGGCCGTCCACCCCGGCAGCCCGCGCACAGCCCGCCACGCATACCGCCACCGCCCTGGTCCGGCTCTCCGCACGCGGTGCACACCACCTCGTAGCGATCTCGCTGCACGGGCTCCGGCGCGGGCGGCAGCTTCTCCAGAAGCCGGGCCCGTACGAAGCCGTACGCGTACTCCACCCGCTTCGGAAGCCCGGCCACCACCGACTGCACCAGCTGCGCCTCGCTCGCGCCCCGCGCGAACCATTCCGCCGCGCTCTCCTCCAACGCCCCGCACTCCCCCGCCGAGAGCGTCAGCCGGGCGTCGATCCGCCCGAGCCGGGCGAGCACGTCGAACGCCGCCGAGCGCACCGCCTCCGGCGAGAGCCTGGTGACCGGCGCCTCACCGGCGAGGAAGGCGCCCCACCAGGCGTCGTCGCGTGCGGTGCGGGAGAAGAACGTGTGCCACACCCAGCGGGGGCAGCCGTCGACGGTGACCGGGCGCCGTACGCGGCGCAGATGACCGGCGGCGGAGAGGTTGTTGAGGGCGGTGCCGATGGCGCACTGGCCGTACGGGAGATGCTTGGCGAGCGTCTTGACGGAGATGTCCGCCCCCTCGTCGAGCCGGTCGAGGTAGGCGGCGATCGATGCCTCGCGGGTGGGGAGGTGGGTGAAGTCGCGTCCGCTGCGGGGCTCCTGGTCCGGCGCGGGCTTCTTTCCGTAGCCGGGATTGGCCTTCGGGTGGGCGGACGGACGCGGGGCAGCACTAAGCTGGGCGGTAGCCATTGGATCGAGTCCTCTTCGATCTGGTGGTGAGACCCCCGCGTGGTGCGCTAACACCCACGGGGGTCGATGCTTTTCGTGGCGCGCGCTACACGCCCGCAACAATCCGCCGCGGCCCGATCACGAAAAGTCATCTCGCCTGGCCAGCAAGGCGACTTGGGAGGGTGGGTGGGTTGAGCCACCCACCCGTTCCTTACAAAAAGGGTCTCGAATCCCGACCCCCGAAGCTCAAGCGCCGACGGGAACCGTCAACTCGGGGGCATCGCCCCGAAGGTTGAGCTTCGAGTCACGGATGGGGATCGAGGTTGTACGCCGCTCAGCGCAGCGACTTCCACAACTCGCTCGCCTCCGGCTCCTGCGCCACCACCCGGTTGGCGTCCGAGGGAGCCGGCACCACCGGCATCGTCACCGTCTTCACCTGGTCCGCCGACAGCCCCTTCAGACTCTGGCCCAGGCTCATCAGCTCGCTCAGCGAGTCGAGTCCGGTGTCGGTGGTGAGGCTGCCGGTGATCGCGTCGGCGACCTCGTAGAGCTTGGTCGGGCTGGTGAGCAGATCGGTCGAGGAGATCTGCTCGAGGAGCGCCTTCACCAGCTTCTGCTGGAGGCCTATCCGGCCGAGATCGCTGCCGTCGCCTATGCCGTGCCGGGTGCGGGCGAGCGCGAGGGCCTGCTTGCCGTTCAGGTGGTGGGTGCCGGCCTTCAGGGTCAGGTGGCTGCTGGAGTCGTCGATGTCCTCGTCCGTCGTCACGGTCACGCCGCCGAGGGCGTTCACCAGCTTCGCGAAGCCCGAGAAGTCGATCTCGATGTAGTGGTCCATGCGGACGTCCGTGATCGACTCGACGGCCTTGACCGCGCAGACGGGACCGCCGACGGAGTACGCGCTGTTGAACATCGCGTTGTAGGCCACCGCCGTGGAGCCTCCGTCGTCCAGGGGACACGACGGGCGGGTGACGAGTGTGTCGCGCGGGATGCTGACCACTGTCGCCTCGGTGCGGCCGGCGTCGATGTGCACGACCATCGCCGTGTCGGACCGGGCGCCGGAGCTGTCGCCGCCGCCGAGTTCCTTGTTCTCCTTGCCACTGCGCGAGTCGGAGCCCAGGACGAGGATGTTCAGGGCCTCGGAGGGCAGCGGGGAGGCGGAAGCGGACGCCGCCGGCGAAGGTGTCGTCACCGGCTTCGCCGGACGGTCGTCGCCGAGCGCGTTGTCGATGTCGACGCTCTTGATGTTGTCGTTGAGGTGCCAGTACAGCCAGCCACCCGTGGCGGCGCCCACCACCAGTACGCCGGCGAGAGTGAGGCCGGCGGCCTTCAGTGCACGCGACCGCCGGCCCACTCGTCTGCCTTCGTCGTCTCCGCTCACGGAGAGGAACGTAAGTCCGAATTATTACAAGGGCGCTGCTCAAGCCGCCTTTCTTCGGAAAATCTCACCTTTCTCAGCCCAGCGTCACGGTCGGCACCGGGTTGCTCCCGCTCCATGACCCGTTGAAGCCGAAGGTCACCGAGCCGCCGTCCGGCACGGTCCCGTTGTAGGAGGCGTTGGCGCAGCTGACCGCCGCGCCGGACTGGGTGCAGGTCGCGTTCCAGGCCTGCGTGACCTGCTGGCCCGCCCCGTACGTCCAGCCCACCTTCCAGGACGACAGCGCGGCGCCCGAGCAGGAGATCGTCACGTTCCCGGTGAACCCGGTGTTCCACTGGCTCTGCACGCTGTACGACGCTGTGCAGGCGCCGGTCGGCGGAGGCGTGGTCGTACCCCCGAGCGCCTCCGCGATCCCGTAGTACGCCGGTTTCGGCGCGTAGTTCGCGTCGTAGGGCGTCGCCGCGCCCTGCCCCGGGAAGGTGCTCTCCACCCAGGAGTCCGAGTCGGTGAAGCCCCAGACGGTGAGGTTGACGCAGCGCGCGACCGCCACACAGGCGGCGGTGACCGCCTTGTAGTCGGCCTTCTGCTGGGCGAGCTTTGCGCTGTCCGACGGCAGCGTCATCCGGATGTCGAGCTCGGTGATGGCCACGTCGACACCGAGGTCGGCGAAGCGCTGGATGTTCTGCTGGAGCGTGGACGGCACCTGGCCGAGGATGAGGTGGGCCTGAAGACCGACGCCGTCGATCGGGACGCCCTGCTCCTTCAGCGACTTGACCAGGTTGTAGAGGGCGGTGCTCTTCGCGTTGACGCCCTCGACGTTGTAGTCGTTGATGTACAGCTTGGCGGCCGGGTCGGCGGCGCGGGCGGCGGTGAGGGCCTGGGCGATGTAGCCGGTGCCGAGGCCGTTGTACCAGAGGGTCTGGCGGTAGGTGCCGTCCTCGTTGAACGGCTCGTTGACGACGTCCCAGGCGGCGAGGCGGCCCTTGTAGCGGCCGACCTCGGTGGCGATGTGGTCGTTCAGCAGCGTGCTCAGCTGGGCCGACGTCCAGGTGCCGTTCGTCAGCCAGCTCGGGTTCTGGCTGTGCCAGACCAGGGTGTGGCCGCGCACCTCCTGATCGTGGGCCTCGGCGAAGGCGACGATCTGGTCCGCCTCCGCCCAGTTGAAGTTCCCCCGGGTCGGCTCGACCGAGCCCCACTTCATGGCGTTGCCGGGGGTCAGCCAGTTGAACTGAGCCCCGGCGATGTCACCGTAGGTCCCGGTCAGTTTGGAGCCGGTGACCGCCGTACCCATGGCCTTGCCCTTGGCTGCCGCGAGGTCGCGCAGCGGGGTGTCGGCGGCGTGCGCGGTGGTCGCGCCGGCGGTCACCAGGGTGGCGACGGTGGCCGCTCCGGCCAGCAGAGCGGCGAGTCGTACACGTAGCGAAGTTCTGGAGGATCTCACTGCGGGTGCCTCCGAAAGTTTCGGTCGTGCAGCCGATTGACTTCGGAGGAGTGTGGGGGTGACGGCCCCACCCGTCAATACGTCAACTTCCGGCCAGCGGCGGCCCGGCGGTACTGCTGCGCACCACCAGGCTCGTCGCCAGCTCCACCCGAGTGGCCGCCGGAGAGCCCTCCTCACGCGCCAGATCGAGCACCAGCTTGGCCGCCGCCTCGGCCATCTCGGTCAGCGGCTGCCGTACGGTCGTCAGCGGCGGCCCGACCCAGGGCGCGACGGGCAGATCGTCGAACCCGACCACGCTCAGGTCCTCCGGGATCCTGAGCCCCAGCTCGCGCGCGGCCTCGTACAGCCCGAGCGCCTGGAGGTCGTTCCCGGCGAAGACGGCGGTCGGCCGGTCGGGGCGTCGCAGCAGCTCCAGACCCTGCCGGTAGCCGGCCTCGTGATGGAAGTCACCGTTCTTGATGAGCGCGGGGTCGACCGGCAGCCCGGCGGTCTCCAGGGCGGCCCGGTAGCCGTCGATGCGGGCGCGGCTGCACATCATCCGGGAGGGCCCGCTGATCGCGCCGATCCGGGTGTGTCCGAGGTCGACGAGATGCCGGGTGGCGGCGAGCCCGCCCTGCCAGTTGGTGGCGCCGATGGAGGGCACGTCGGCACCGGGGTCGCCGGCCGGGTCCATGACGACGAACGGGATCGACCGGCTGGTGAGCAGCGCGCGCTGGGACTCGTCGAGCCCGGACAGCACGAGGATCACCCCGTGCGGCCGCCGGGCGGCGACCTGATCGGCCCAGGTCCGCCCGGGCGTGAGCCGCCCCGCGCTCTCGCTGAGCACCACGCTCAGCCCGGCGTCCCGGGCGACGTTCTCCACGCCCCGGATGACCTCCATCGCCCAGGCGCTCTCCAGTTCGTGGAAGACCAGGTCGATCAGGGGCGAACGGCTCGCCTCGGCCCGCCGTCGGCGGTAGCCGTGGGCGCGCAGCAGATCCTCCACGCGGGTGCGGGTCGCCGGGGCGACGTCGGCGCGGCCGTTCAGCACCTTCGAAACAGTCGGCGCCGAGACGCCGGCCTCGCGGGCGATCTCGGCGAGCGTCGCGGTCTGCGACGAGCGGCCGGTTGCTGGGGCTGTCGCCCGGGATTCAGCGGGCTCCGGGGGTGTCATGGCGGCGATCGTATCCCTGCACGACCTCTTGACGAACCCTTCCGACCCGCCTAGGTTCCCAAAACATTCGGCATGCATTTCGAAACATTCGTTAGGCGCATTCGATTAGGGACATTCGTGAGGGCCTTCACCCTGACAGGAGTTTCATGACCACCGCCCCCTGGCGTGACCGCGCCCTGCCCGCCGCCGCCCGCGTCGACGACCTTCTCTCCCGGATGACCCTTCAGGAGAAGACCGCCCAGCTCTACGGCGTGTGGGTGGGCGCCGAGACGGACGGCGACGGGGTCGCCCCGCTGCAGAGCGAGATGAGCGCCGACTACGACTGGGAGGAACTGATCACCCAGGGCCTCGGACAGCTGACCCGCCCCTTCGGCACCGCCCCCGTGGACCCGGCGCTGGGCGCGCAGGCACTGGCCCGCGCCCAGCGCCGTATCGCGGATGCGGGCCGCTTCGGTATCCCGGCACTCGCCCACGAGGAGTGCCTGGCAGGCTTCACGGCCTGGCAGGCCACCGCCTACCCGGTCCCCCTCGCCTGGGGCGCGAGCTTCGACCCGCCGCTCGTCGAGGAGATGGCCGGGCACATCGGCCGCGACCTGCGCGCGGTCGGCGTCCACCAGGGGCTCGCCCCGGTCCTGGACGTCGTCCGCGACCCGCGCTGGGGACGGGTCGAGGAAACCATCGGCGAGGACCCGTACCTGGTCGGTACGGTCGGCGCCGCCTATGTCCGAGGGCTGGAGTCGACCGGGATCGTCGCCACCCTCAAGCACTTCGCCGGGTACGCCTCCTCGGCGGGCGCCCGCAACCACGCACCGGTGCGGGCGGGCGTCCGGGAGCTCGCCGACGTGACGCTGCCGCCGTTCGAGATGGCGTTGCGCGAGGGCGGGGCCCGCTCGGTGATGGCGGCGTACAACGAGACGGACGGCGTCCCGGCCTCCGCCGACCCGGGTCTGCTGACCGAACTCCTGCGCGAGAGCTGGGGTTTCACCGGCACGGTGGTCTCGGACTACTTCGGCGTCGGCTTCCTCCAGAGCCAGCACCGGGTCGCCGGCACCGAGGCGCAGGCCGGCCACGCGGCGCTCGCGGCGGGCCTCGACGTCGAGCTGCCCACCCTGAAGTGCTACGGCAGGCCGCTCCTGGAAGCCGTACGGGCGGGCGAGGTTCCCGAGGAGCTGATCGACCGCGCGGCCCGCCGGGTGCTGCTGCAGAAGTGCGAGCTGGGGCTGCTCGACGAGGACTGGAGCCCCGAGCCGACCGGCCGGATCGACCTGGACTCGACGGCGAACCGCGCCCTGGCGCGTCGGCTGGCCGAGGAGTCGGTGGTCCTGCTGGACAACCCGGACAGCGTCCTGCCGCTCTCCCCCGACCTGAGGATCGCGGTGGTGGGCCCACGGGCGGCGGACGCGCTGGCCATGCTCGGCTGCTACTCCTTCCCCTCCCACGTGCTGACCCACCACCCGGACGTGCCCATGGGCGTCGAGATCCCGACCGTCCTGGAGGCGCTGCGCACCGAACTCCCGGACGCCAAGGTGACGTTCGCGGCCGGTTGCGACACCTCCGACCCGGACCGCTCCGGCTTCGGGGAGGCGGTTGCGCGCACCTCCGAGGCGGATGTGTGCGTGGCGGTCCTGGGCGACCGGGCGGGCCTGTTCGGCCGGGGCACCTCGGGCGAGGGCTGCGATGTGACGGACCTGCGACTGCCCGGCGTCCAGGGCGAGTTGCTGGACACCCTGGTCGCCACCGGCGTACCCGTCGTCCTGGTCCTGCTGACGGGCCGGCCGTACGCGCTGGGCCGCTGGAACGGCCGGCTCGCCGCCGCGGTCCAGGCGTTCTTCCCCGGCGAGGAGGGTGGCCCGGCGGTCGCGGGGGTGCTCTCGGGCCGCGTCAACCCCTCGGGCCGGCTCCCGGTGAGCGTCCCGCAGGTACCCGGCGGCCAGCCGTGGACCTACCTCCAGCCGCCGCTGGGTCTCGCGGGCGATGTCAGCAATCTGGACCCGACGCCGCTGTACGCGTTCGGGCACGGAAGGTCGTACACGTCGTTCGCCTGGGAATCCGATGCCGCCGACACGGAGATCGGCACCGACGGCTCCTACGACATGACCGTGACCGTCCGCAACACCGGTGACCGCGAGGGCGCCGAGGTCGTCCAGCTGTATCTGCACGACCCGGTGGCGTCGGTGACCCGCCCCGACACGCGCCTGGTCGGTTACCAGCGCGTGGAGTTGGCGCCCGGCGAGGCGGCTCGGGTGTCCTTCCGCTTCCACACGGACCTGTCAGCCTTCACAGATCGTTCACGCCGCCGAGTCGTCGAACCGGGCATTCTGGAGCTGCGGTTGGCGGCGTCCAGTACGGACGTACGGCACACGACCCGGCTGAACCTCACAGGACCGGTACGGGTGCTGGGCCCGGACCGTGTACTGCGCTGCGAGACGGAGGTGTCGGGACCGGCCTGACCCTCCGCGCCTGGGGGAGGCTCACCATGGACCGATACGTCCACCATGAACTGCGGTCCGTGTACACCGCGTTGGCCGCTCTCGCCGTCAGTCTGGCGGTGACGGGCGGCGTACGCGGTGCGCCGATGACGGCCTACGGGGCGGGAAGGTTCGCCCTCGGCCTGATCGCGTTCACGGTGGTGTTCACGCTGCTCGGCGCGACCCGGCTCAAGTGGGTCGGCGAGCTACGGGACTTCGAAGCCGCGGTCCCCCTGGAGACGGCCCCGGCGGAGGTCGTCTCCCTGCGCCGCCACCCCCTCAACTGGTGGCTCTTCACGGTGATGTCGGTCCCCACGCCCGTCCTCGCCGTCGGCTGGGAACCGTGGATCGCCCTGCTCCCTCTGTGGCCGGCACTGTCCTGGCTGGGCCAGGCCTGGCTGGCCGCCGAGTGGGAGCGCAGGAACGGCAAGGTGCTGTGGCGGGGATACGACACGGACGCACCGTGGAAGCTGTCGTACTCCCCCGGCGGATCCCGCCACGAGGTCCCCGCCGGGACCACGTCGGCATAGGACCCGCCGTTGCCCGTACCGGCGTCCGTTACTCCGAGCCCACCGACTCGAACCGCCACCGATGCACGGCCCGGCTCGCCAACTCCGCGTCCGGCTCGGGCAGTTCCGGCAGCTCGGCGTCGAGTCCCGCGTCCCACCACGTGATGACGAGCACCCGGTCCTGAGGTGCTCGGAGGGTCTCCCGGCGCAGGGGTGCGGGCGCGAGTTGCTGTTCCCGCGCCCAGGCGAGCAGCTCGTCGCCCCGCCCGTCGACCGCCCGGGCCTCCCACATCAACGCGACCGTCACGAGTACAGATTCTCCTTGCTGACCTCGTGCACGTGGTCGTGGCCGGGGACATGCGGATCCGTCACCGGCAGCGAGGAGTCCGCCGACAGGTCCCAGCTGGAGGCGGGCCGGTTCCGGGCGACCATCTCCGCGCCCAGCGCGGCCACCATCGCCCCGTTGTCCGTGCACAGCTTCGGCCGCGGCACCCGCAGCCGGATCCCGGCCGCCTCGCACCGCTCCTGGGCCAGCACCCGCAGCCGGGAGTTGGCGGCGACACCGCCGCCGATCATCAGATGGTCGACGCCCTCGTCCTTGCAGGCACGGACGGCCTTGCGGGTCAGCACGTCCACGACCGCCTCCTGGAAGGACGCCGCCACATCCCGCACCGGCACCTCCTCGCCCGCGGCCCGCTTGGCCTCGATCCAACGGGCCACGGCGGTCTTCAGGCCGGAGAAGGAGAAGTCGTACGCCGCGTCACGCGGCCCGGTCAGCCCGCGCGGGAACGCGATCGCGCTCGGGTCGCCCTCCTTCGCGTACCGGTCGATGACCGGACCGCCCGGGAAACCGAGGTTCAGCACGCGCGCGATCTTGTCGAACGCCTCGCCCGCCGCGTCGTCGATGGTCGCGCCCATGGGCCGCACATCGGAGGTGATGTCACTCGACAACAGCAGGGACGAATGGCCCCCGGACACCAGCAGCGCCATCGTCGGCTCGGGCAACGCCCCGTGCTCCAGCTGGTCCACGCAGATGTGCGAGGCGAGGTGGTTGACGCCGTACAGCGGCTTACCGAGCGCGTAGGCGTACGCCTTCGCCGCCGACACGCCGACCAGCAGTGCGCCCGCCAGACCAGGGCCGGCGGTCACCGCGATGCCGTCCAGGTCCTTCGCCGTGACACCGGCTTCCTTCAGCGCGCGCTCGATGGTCGGCACCATCGCCTCCAGATGCGCACGCGAGGCGACCTCGGGCACGACCCCGCCGAAACGGGCGTGCTCGTCGACGCTGGAGGCGATCGCGTCCGCGAGCAGGGTGGTGCCGCGGACGATACCGACGCCGGTCTCGTCGCAGGAGGTCTCGATGCCGAGGACGAGAGGTTCGTCAGTCATTGATCTCGGTTCCTTGTTCGGAGGTGGAACCCGCGGCGGAGCCGCCCTTGGATTCCGTGGTCAGTCGCATGACCAGGGCGTCGACGTTGCCGGGCTGGTAGTAGCCGCGCCGGAAACCGATCGCCTCGAAGCCGTACCGCTCGTACAGCTTCTGCGCGCGCACGTTGTCGACCCGGCACTCCAGCATCACTTGGGCGCACTCGAAGGCGGTGGCCGCACGCAGGAGTTCGGTCAGCAGCCGCCCGCCGAGTCCGGTGCCCCAGTGGTCGCGGGCGACGGCGATGGTCTGCACGTCCGCGAGGTCCCCGGACGCGGCGAGCCCGGCGTACCCGACGAGCCGCCCACCGTCCTCGGCGACGACATAGCGCCGGGTCGCCGAAGCGCCGCGCGCATGGGCCAGCTCGGACCAGAACATGCCCCGCGACCAGGCGTCCTCGGGAAAGAGGTCCTTCTCCAGCACCAGTACGGGATCGATGTCCCACCAGCGCATCTCGCGCAGCACGGAGGTCACTTGGGGGTGACCACCTTGTAGTTCTTCGGCACCTGGGCGTCGGGCCGGCGCAGATACAGCGGCCGCGGGGCGGGGAGTTCCGCACCGGCGGCGAGTCTCTCGGCGGCGAGCGCGGCGAGCGCGGCGGCGCAGACATGCTCGGGCTCGCGCGCGACCGGGAAGGTGTCCGGGTAGAGCAGCGCACCGGCCCCGACGGCGGGCAGACCCGCGACCTGCTCGGCGATCTCGGCGGGCCGGTCCACGGCCGGGTCGGTCAGCCGCGTACGGGAGTCGGCGTAGCGCGCCCAGTAGACCTCCTTGCGCCGCGCGTCGGTCGCGACGACGAAGGGGCCCTCCTCGATGTCGGCGGCGTAGGCGAGCCCGTCGAGCGTGCACACACCGTGCACGGGGACGCCGAGCGCGAGCCCGAAGGTGTCGGCGGTCATCAGTCCGACGCGCAGTCCGGTGTAGGGGCCGGGCCCGATGCCTACGACGATGCCGGTGACGGCGTCGAGTTTCAGCCCGGCCTCGGCGAGGACGCGGTCGACGGCCGGCAGCAGCAGCTCGCCGTGCCGGCGCGCGTCCACCTGACTCGAAGAGGCGACGACGTCCGTACCGTCGTGCAGCGCGACGGTCACGGCGGGGGTGGCGGTATCCAGAGCGAGCAAGAGCACGCAAACAGCCTACGGCTCCCGCGCCGCGCGTATCGCCGCCCCGGTCGCGGGCCCCCCGACTGCTAACGTCGCCGAGGATCACGCCGTACGACAACGAGGTGGACGACCGTGTCAAGCACCAGCGCCGGGATTGTGACCGGGCTCACCACGGCGGCCCTGATCACGGTGGGTGTCCTCGCCTACCAGGCCTCGGCGGGCGCCCCGGTCGCGCTCGGCACCTCGCACGGAAGCGGCGAGCCCGCGGCCGCCGCCTCGAAGGCGCCCCGCGACACGGTGCACCCCACCGCCCTGCCCGCCGGTTCCGGCAAGGGTGAACGGGTCGTGTACTCGGTGGACGACGACCGGGTCTGGCTGGTCCGCAAGGACAACGGGGTCCAGCGCACCTTCAAGGTCACCGCGGGCACGGTCGACCCGCTCCCGGGCTCCTACTCCGTCACGTCCCGCTCGAACTCGGTCACCGGCACCGACGGCATCCCCATCGAGCACGTCGTCCGCTTCACCAGCGTCGACAGCGTCACGATCGGCTTCAGCGCGGCCGTGGACGGCTCGGCACCGGAGAACGACCCCACGGCGAAAACGGGCGGCATCCGCGAGTCCCGCGAGGACGGCAACGCAATGTGGGACTTCGCGACGATCGGCCAACGGGTCGTAGTGATCCGCTGAGCGATGGCAGCGCCCCCTTTAGGGGCGCGGAACTGCGCGACCAGCCCCCACCGGCCCGCAGGCAAAGAACCAACCTCAGGCGGCTTTGCGCTGCCCGGCAGCAGACGACCGCACAGCCTCCCGGTCAGGCACCCGCGGCGGCGTGGAAATCACGTTCGCCGCAGCACAGGCCGCCAGCAAGTCCCGCATGGGAACCGGCACCGCGGACACCACACGCGGCGTCGCCTCGTCTCGTTCCGTGGCCGCCATGGACGCCTCCTGAGCACCGGGGGCGGACGTAGTTAGGTAGACCTAACTACGAACTGGGTACCATGTGACCACGCACACGACCGCAAATGCAATAACTTGCCGACGTCTTGTCGGAATATTCATCCACCGATGCTCAAGCGGCCAGCGCGCGCAGGCTCAGGCGGTCAGCACACCGAGGTCGACGGCCGCCCAGCGCTCCCCCAGCCCGGTCAGCGTCAGGTGCCGCACCTCGTCGGTGGTGTCCCCGACGGCACGGTGGATCCGCACCTGGAGCCGGTCGTCGGTGAGCTCCTCGACCTTGCCCTCGCCCCACTCCACGACGATCACCGAGTCGGACAGCGAGACATCGAGATCGAGGTCCTCCATCTCGTCGAGCCCGCCGCCCAGGCGGTACGCGTCGACGTGGACGAGCGGCGGACCGCCGCCGAGGGACGGGTGCACCCGGGCGATCACAAAGGTCGGGGACGTGACGGCACCCCGCACGCCCAGTCCCTCCCCCAGCCCCCGGGTCAGCGTCGTCTTGCCCGCCCCGAGCTCCCCGCTGAGCATCACGAGATCCCCGGCGCGCAGCAGCTTGGCCAGCTTCAGGCCCAGCTCACGCATCTGCTCGGGGGAGGTGACGGTCAGTTCGGTCTCAACCGGGTTGTGCGGTGCTGCTGGTGCTTCCATAGCCACCCACGGTAGCTCCTGCCGGCACGGCGCCCGCCCGTCTCCCACCACCACCCTTATACGGCCGCGCTTCGCGCCCTTTCTCTTCCGCGGGTGAGGAGGTCGGCGATGCGGTCGGTGACCACTTCCGGGTGTTCCAGCATCACCAGGTGCCCGGCGTCCGGCACGAGCACCAGTTCGGCGTCCGGCAGCAGCCCGGCGATGGCCTCGCTGTGCTCGCTGGGCGTGACGAGGTCCCCGATCCCGGCCAGCACGAGCACCGGGAGGTTCGCGAAGTGGGCGAGCGCCTCGGTCTTGTCGTGGTCGGTGAACGCCGGATAGAACTCGGCGACCACGTCGATCGGCGTCCCCTCGATCATCCGCTCGGCGAACCGGGCGACGGCCGGGTCTACGTCCCGGCTCGCGAACGAGTACCGCTTGATGATCCCCGCGAACAGATCGGCGGTGGCCTGCCGCCCCTTCTCCACCAGCTCGGCCCGCTGCCCCAGCGCCTTCAGCACCCCGGGCAGGATCCGTCGTACGGCATTCACTCCCGCGACGGGCAGCCCGAAGTTGACCTCGCCGAGCCGCCCCGACGACGTGCCGACGAGGGCGACGGCGACCACCCGCTCACGGATGAGCTCGGGAAACTCGTCGGCGAGCGCCATGACGGTCATCCCGCCCATGGAGTGCCCCACGAGCACGATCGGCCCCTCGGGCGCGGCGGCGTCGATGACGGCCTTCAGATCGCGCCCCAACTCGTCGATGCTGACCGGCACATCGTCCTGCACCTGCTGCACCCCGCGCGCGGAGCGGCCGTGGCTGCGCTGGTCCCAGTGGACGGTCCGCACGACCCCGCGCAGTGCTGCCCGCTGGAAGTGCCAGGAGTCCTGGCTGAGGCAGTAGCCGTGGCTGAAGACGACGGTGACGGGCAGCGGGGCCTTGCGTCCGAAGAGCCGGCGCCGGCGCGGGGCGGACCCGCCCTCCGGCTCCACGTCGTCGACCTCGTAGTACAGCTCGGTGCCGTCGTCGGCGTACGCCTTGCCGGGCATGCCGCGCAGTGAGCCGTAGGGCCCGGCGGAGTCGAGCGCGAGCCGCGCCTTCTTCCGCATGCCGCGCCCGACGGTCATCCGCTCGAGGGCGACACCGGCCGCCGCTCCCGCCGCGACCACGCCTATCGCGGCACCCGCGATCCCGGTCGCCCTGCGCCAGTTCCCGGCCGCCCCCGTGGCGGAGACCACGGCTACGACAGCCTCCGCGCTGCTCTCGCTCACGTACCGCTCCTCTTCGCCGGACTGCTGGACCACCACTTGCTGCTGGGTCGGTTACCCCGGTTGTCCCTCATTCACATAGACGCGGGGAACGCGGCTTCCGATCCGGGTGACGATTTCGTACGCGATGGTCCCGGCCGCCTGTGCCCAGTCCTCGGCGGTGGGCTCACCGCGGTCGCCGGGCCCGAAGAGGATCGCCTCCGAGCCGGTCTCGGGCTCGTCGCCGCCGAGGTCGACGACGAACTGGTCCATGGCGATCCGTCCCGCGACGGTCCGCCACTTGCCGCCGACCAGGACGGGTCCGGTGCCGGAGGCGTGACGCGGGACGCCGTCCGCGTAGCCGACGGGCACCAGGCCGAGGGTGGTCTCGCCGGGGGTGACGTAGTGATGGCCGTAACTGACGCCGTGCCCGCCCGGGACCCGCTTGACCAGCGCCACCGAGGCGCTCAGCGTCATCACCGGGCGCAGCCCGAAGTCGGCCGGGCTGCCGAGCTCGGGGCTCGGCGAGATGCCGTAGACGGCGACGCCGGTCCGCACGAGGTCGAAATGTGTCTCGGGAAGCGTGAGCGTGGCCGGTGAGTTGGCGATGTGCCGCACCTCGGGACGGGCCCCGGCCTGTTCGGCGTACGACACCATCTCGCGGAACAGGGTGAGCTGGGCGGCGATGGAGGGATGCCCGGGTTCGTCGGCGCAGGCGAAGTGCGACCAGAGTCCGGTGATGCGCAGGAGGCCTTCTTCCTCGGCGCGCAGGGCGTGGGCGACCAGCTCGGCCCAGTCGTCCCCCGGCTGGCATCCGTTCCGCCCCAGGCCGGTGTCGGCCTTGAGCTGCACGCGCGCGGGGGCACCGGCCTCCCGGGCGGCCGCGACGACCTCCTCCAGGGCCCACATCCCGCTGACGGAGACGTCGAGACCGGCCTCGACGGCTTCCCGCCAGGGTCCGCCCGGAGTCCAGAGCCAGCACATGATGCGAACGTCGCGCAGGCCCGTGTGCCGTAGCTCCAAGGCCTCCTCGGGCGTCGCCGTGCCCAGCCAGGTCGCCCCCGCCTCGACGGCCGCGCGGGCACACGGCACCGCCCCGTGGCCGTACGCGTCGGACTTGACCACGGCCATCAGGGCCGCGCCCGGCGCGAGGGCGCGCAGGGTCCGCACATTGGCCCGCAGGGCGGCCAGATCGATCTCGGCGCGGGCACGCAGGGGCGTGCTCCGCGGGGCAGGTGTCTCACTCATGGCACCCCCAGTCTCTCAGAGGGGTCCGACAGTCCCCGCGGACGCCTACGCTCCGGGTCGCCGCCCCCAGACATAGACCCGGTCGCCCTTCTTCAGCACACCCCACAGCGTGCGCGCGTCCCCGATCCGCAGATTGACGCAGCCCATGGAGCCGACGGTGGTGAAGATGGAGCCGTAGACGGCGTGGAAGGCCTGTCCGCCGCTGAAGAACTGCGCGTAGGGCATGGGTTGGTGGTAGAGCGTGGACACATGGTTCTTGTGTTTCCAGTAGACCTTGAACCAGCCCGTACGGGTCTTGTACCCGGCCCGTCCGCTCCGCATGGGCACCGGCCCGAAGACGACCTTCTTCCCCTTCTGCACCCAGGTGATCTGCCGGTCGAGATCGACGCAGGCGACGCGGTACGTGCGCACCGGACACTTCTTGGCGGCATTGGGGTTCTTCTTCGCGGACAGGTACTGCATCCGGGACCAGGTGATCGGCCCCGCGAACCCGATGGCGGGCTTGATCTTCTGCTTGACCTGGAAAGCCCTGATGGCCTTGCAGTCGGCCTTCGACTGCTTCCCGTCCACCTTCAGCTTCAGCCACCGCTCGATCTGCCGCTGATAGGGCCCGCGTGACGTGGTGCACGAGACCCGGGCGACGGCGTCGGCGAGCGGCACGTACTCGACCAGGTCGTACGCCCCCGGAGCGGCCTGCGCCGGCTCGACGGCGTCCTCCTGGGCGCTGGGCTCGTACACCTGCGGCGCGAGGGCCTGGTCAGGGCTGTCGATCTGCCAGGGCTGGTACTCGCCGGGGACGAGTTCGGCCTCGGAGCCGGGGGCGGGGGGCGGGGGCGCGGCGGAGGCGGTTCCGGCGGGCAGCACGGTGGCGGCCACGAGGAACGCCGCGACGCTCCGGCGGGCGATACGTCTGCTGATCATGCGATCAGAGAAACGTGGGCCCCGCGAGGACAGGGAGTACCACGCGGGGAGGTCACTCGTACGTACGCAGCCCGGCTACCGGCGTACGCAGCCCGGTTACCGGGCCCGCACGTCCCTCCAGGCCCCCCGAATCCCCTCCGCCACGTCATGCGCCCCCACCGGCGACCCGTCCGCCGCGAACCGCCCCGCCAGCC
>NZ_JXTE01000549.1 GCF_000972385.1 Streptomyces sp. WM6386 | reverse complement strand
CCCTCGTGTTGCCGGGTATCCGGTTTCACGGAATCTCCGTCTCCGACCGCCGGACGACGGTCTCACCCCGTACTTGTCATCAAGTCGCGGATCCGTTCGCGCCCTCTGCCGGAATGGCTCCCCGTCACAGTGGCCCCGCCTTTTGTTGGCGCGGACCGAACGAACGCATCATGGCTCGGCCGTTGTCAACGGAGCTGGCGAACGACGGATGGCGCGGCTTGCTGCCGACGGCGATGCCCCGTGCAGGCACTCTGGGGGAAGGCCCGTGGTCGCCGACGCGTGGTCCGGCCTTGGCGCGCAGTGCGGCCTGCTCCGGATCACCGTCAATTGGAGGGCCCCGACTTCTGCCGCGCCGACGAGACCACGACCTGTCCTCAGTCGACGTCGACCGATCTGCACACGAGCACCAG
>NZ_JXTE01000548.1 GCF_000972385.1 Streptomyces sp. WM6386 | reverse complement strand
GTGATGGACGCCGTGGTCGAAGTGCTGCACCACGAGACCCCGCTCGCCAACTACGGCATCCACTACGCTCGTCGGCCGATGACCTTCCATGGAACGTGGATCAGAGCGGCGGTGCCGGTCGTGGTGTCGTACGGGGCGCTCGCGTACTTCGCCGAACAGGAGGTCGTCGACGGCCGCCACCCCAAGGACGCCTCCCACCTGTCCTGGTCGGCGGGCCCGCACGCCTGCCCGGTCAAGCAGCACACGCTGCTCATCGCCACCGAGGCGATCGAGCGACTGACTCAGTGGCTGCCCGACCTCGAACCCGTCCTGCCGCGCGAGCGACTCTCCTGGCGGCCGGGCCCGTTCCACCGTTCGCTGACGGCACTGCCCGTCAGGTTCAGCCCTCGCTCCCCCGACCAGCCTGGAGA
>NZ_JXTE01000547.1 GCF_000972385.1 Streptomyces sp. WM6386 | reverse complement strand
CGGTTCAGTGCCCTTGCGTAGCCATGGTTCCACGCCATCGGAGAAGGGTGTAGCTCCGGCTCTGGGAAGTCTGCGGTTCAGGCGGTGAGTTGGTAGTTGTGCTGGTCGGGGGCGGGATAGAGACGTTCGTGCTCTTGGGCGAGATGGAAGGTCCAGTACTCGTCGAAGTCGCCGTTGTCGTTCAGGGCGCGGAGTTTGAGGACGGCTTCGGCGCCAGCCAGGCCCCAGCGTGCGCCGGTGATGTCGAGACGGTCGCCGATCAGGTGGCGGCAGGCGCCCTCGATCGCGCCGGTGGCGATGGGCCAGCCCGCTGCCAGGGCGGTGTCGTAGCGGAGCTGGTCGAGGTGACCGGTGAGATAGCCGACGCAGGAATCGGCGGCCTCGCGCTTTGCTCCGCGCAGGCCGGTCCGG
>NZ_JXTE01000546.1 GCF_000972385.1 Streptomyces sp. WM6386 | reverse complement strand
CACTCCCCGTACCGCCTCGACGCCGTACGAGGTCCCCGCCCCGCACGGAACCGCGACCACTCCCGCCCCCAGGGCGATCACCAGTCCCGTAGTGCGCACTGTGCGCAGCCATCGCGTCACGGGACCAGCGTCACACCGGGCCGGGCTTCCGGCATTCCGGGCGCCGCCGAAGTGCCGAAACGGCCGCGCAATCCGGGTATGTCGACACGACACGGACTGCTGGCGCTCCCGGCACGCGGCCCTCGCCAGGGTTCACGGCTGCGCGACGCTCGGCCCGGCTGGAGCGGGACGGGCTGGTCATGCAGGGCGGCGTGGACGAGGCGGGGCGGGGGGGGGTGGCGCTCCCGGGCGGGGGGGGGGGCGGGGGGGGGGGGCGGGTTTCCCGGCCCCCGGGGGGGGGGGGGCCCCCGC
>NZ_JXTE01000545.1 GCF_000972385.1 Streptomyces sp. WM6386 | reverse complement strand
CCCTCCTGCACGATCAGCCCCTTGCGCGAGGCGAGGCCCTGCTCAGGAGGGCAGCGTCCCTCCGCAGGGCGACGCACGTTGCCAGTGGGGAGTGCGGTCCTTGTCGACCAGGGCCGCGCGGACGCCCTCCAGGAAGTCCGGTGTGCGGATGGTCGTGCGTGCGAGGGCGAGTTCGGTGTCGAGGCACTCGCGCAACGTCTGCTGCCTTCCCCGAGCCAGCAGGGCGTGAGTGATCTCCAGGCTCTGCGACGAGGCGGACTCCAGGGAGACCAGCGCGGCGGCAGCCCAGACGGTGTCGAGGTGGCGCAGGCGTTTCTCGATCTCACCGAGGCTCGGCGCTCCGAACGCCCAGTCCACGTCCCCGCGCGCCTCCGCCAGCCTGCTGCCCGCCACCGGGCAACGGCCGGCGAGG
>NZ_JXTE01000544.1 GCF_000972385.1 Streptomyces sp. WM6386 | reverse complement strand
CCGGTCTTGTCGATCACGAGGGGACCACCGAGGTCGCAGGAGCGGCGGGACGACCGGCCGCACGAGCGTCGAAAAGCCGGTCGAACCCCTCGCCGTCGGTCGGCCGGCCCGGCGGGCGTATCGACCGCAGCACGTGGGTGAGGACCGCTTCCAGCCACAACAGGTCCTCGCCGGGCGTGCGGTTGTGCAGCCACACTCTGAGGGCGGCCGCGCCCGCGAAGCACTGCTCGTAGCGGCGCGCCAGCGCGAAGGCCTCCGGCTGTGTCTCCTGGGAGACAGGCGGGCTCAGCGCCAGCTCGCCATGGAGCCGGTCGCAGCTGTCGGTGAGCTCCTCGGCGAGCTCGGCCACGCGTGCGGGCACCTGGCCTGCGGACGCCAGCGCACGCAGTTCACCGCTCGCGGTGCGCAAACTC
>NZ_JXTE01000543.1 GCF_000972385.1 Streptomyces sp. WM6386 | reverse complement strand
ATCTGGCGCTGCTGGGCGCTGGCGCGTGCGTGGCCGTGGACCGGTTCTTCGGGGTGACGTCCGGGTGGATAAGGGATGTGGCCACCGCGCAGGCCGTGCAGCGGCGGTTGCAGGTGCTGCAGTTCGACTGGGCCTCGGAGAGTGTGCGGGAGGTTCTGGGGCCGGCCGAGGGCACCGCGGGGGAGGCGGCCGATCGGTGTCTCGGGGTGCTGCGGAGGTTTTCCGAGGACGTGACCGAGTTGGTGCGGGTGGAGACCGCGGACTGGATGGTGGAGTTCCGGACGGGGTCGGCGGCGGGGGCGGGGGTTGGGGGTATCTGGCGCTGCTGGGCGCTGGCGCGTGCGTGGCCGTGGACCGGTTCTTCGGGGTGACGTCCGGGTGGATAAGGGATGTGGCCACCGCGCAGGCCGTGC
>NZ_JXTE01000542.1 GCF_000972385.1 Streptomyces sp. WM6386 | reverse complement strand
CCTGGAGGCGGCGACGCGGGAGGCCCACCCGGCTCTGGAAGGCGGGGTCGGTGCGGCCTTCTCGGTGCCGGTGCCCGAGGAGGAGGTCGTGGTCGTCCGCGAGTACCGGGCCCGCCAGTTGGAGCCGGACGAGCTGGCCCGCGCCGCCGCGAGTGTCCGCGACCGCCTCACCCGGGATGTCGGGGTGCCCGCCCACAACGTCGTGCTCGTACCTCCCGGCACGGTGTCGCGGACCACCAGCGGCAAGATCCAGCGTCGGCTGCTGCGCCGGCGGTTTCTCGGCGGCGAGCTGGAGATCCTGCATGCGGAACTGTCGCCGGCCGTCCGCGCCCGGCTCGGTGACGCGGCGGGCGGTGACGCCTCGTGACGGTGACCGACCTGCTCATGGACACCGGCCGGGTCGACCTCGACGA
>NZ_JXTE01000541.1 GCF_000972385.1 Streptomyces sp. WM6386 | reverse complement strand
CGAGGGCGAACTGGTCAAGACACATGCGGCACTTGAGCAGGGCAAACGCACCGACAAGAACGACTACCCGCCCGAGAAGATTGCCTTCCAGATGCGCACGCCGATCTGGTGCCGCGGCCAAGCCTCGCAGGTCGGGGACGCCTGCCGGCAGGTGATCGACCAGCTCCTGGAGGTCAATGCCCTCTATCGGCTCCGGGCCGCCCAGGGGGTGCTCGGCCTGCGCAAGAAGTACGGCGACACCAGGCTCGAGGCCGCCTGCGCGAAGGCGATCGCGGTCGGCGACCCGTCCTATCGGACCGTCAAGGGCATCCTGGTCGCCGGCACCGAGACCGACCCGGAACCCGAGACCGGCGACGCCGGCGCATCGGCCTTTCTGCACGGCCCCGAGGGTCTGTTCGCCGACGCCGTCATCC
>NZ_JXTE01000540.1 GCF_000972385.1 Streptomyces sp. WM6386 | reverse complement strand
TCGGCCAGACGGATCGTCGCGTGGGCGACGGCCACGCCGTCCCCGGGCGGCAGCAGCCGTACCGGGCGCAGTTGCAGGGCCTCGATCTCGGGGAGTTCCTCGACCATCGCCGAGATCCGCAGAACGGTCTCCTCAAGAGCCGCAAGATCCACACCCCGGCCACCTGCCCGGCCGTCCAGCAGCGGGGCCGCCCGCAGCGAGCGGACCATCTCCCGGGCATCGCGGTCGCTGAGCGGTGTGACGCGATGTGCGACGTCCGCCATGAGGTCGGCGTAGTCCCCGGTGAGACCGAAGGCGACCACCGGGCCGAAGACCGGGTCGGCGCGGACGGTGAGGAACGCGTCCGGTCCGGGGCCCGGTCCGGTGGCGCGTACGGCGATTCCGTACGATTCCAGCAGCTCGGCGGCGACCGCC
>NZ_JXTE01000054.1 GCF_000972385.1 Streptomyces sp. WM6386 | reverse complement strand
TTCTCTGCGTGGGTTCCCCGGGTGGGCGAGTCGGGTGGGCGAGTCGGGTGGGGGCATGAGCGGTGGGTGGACGGAAATCGTGGGCGTGCTCGTGGGCGAGGTGGGCTGAGGCATGAGTGACAACGTCCTCTCCGTCATCCCGACCGACCCGCACTGGCAGCCCGAGCGCCCCGCCGCCGACCGCGCCACCGCCCTCGTGACCGCTCTGACCGGCGGCCTCGCCGTGGACACGGACGTCGAGGTCGACGTCGACTGGTACGACGCGCCCACCGTGGTCGACAGCGGCCAGAACCTGACGCGGATCGGGTGCCCGCACTGCCGGGGCCCGATCGACCTCGACTGGTGGGCGGAGCTGGTCGAGGACCACCAGGACGGCTTTCCTGCCCTCTCCGTGGACGTCCCCTGCTGCGACGCCACCACCTCCCTCGACACGCTCGACTTCGACTGGCCCTGCGGCTTCGCCCGCTTCGAGATCGCCGCGTGGAACCCGGAAGTCAGCCGGCTCACCGACGAGGAGCTGGCCGCCGTCGCCAAGGCGCTGGGACACCCCGTACGGCAGATCCGGGCCCACATCTGACGCTGCGGGCACCCGGCCGGGCGGGCGTCGGCGCGAGCGTGCCCGCGCCGCGGAAAACGGTCGCGTCAGCATTGAGCGACATCTCCCGTTCGTGCGTATCGTCTTTCGAGGGGTCACGGCACGCTGGGTGAGAGGCGGCTCGGAGCGATGACGCACAGCTTCCGTACGGACACGCACACCCCCTACTACGACGGCGACCGAGGCTGGCGGGACACCGCCACCCGTTACGCCCTGCTCCCACTGCGCCTCTTCCTCGGCGTCACCTTCATCTACGCCGGCCTGGACAAACTCACCGACAGCGCCTTCATGAAGGCCTCCGGGCCCGGCTCCATCGGCGACCAGATGCGCAACGTCCGGGACTCCGCGGCGATCCCCGACATGATCGACATGGCCCTGAAGAGCCCCGTCGGCTTCGGCTACGCCATCGCCTTCGGCGAACTGGCCGTCGGCATCGGCACCCTCCTCGGCCTCCTCGCCCGCCTGGCCGCCCTCGGCGGAGCCCTGATCTCCCTGAGCCTCTGGCTGACGATGAGCTGGGCCTCGGACCCGTACTACTACGGCAACGATCTCGCCTACTTGATGGCCTGGCTCCCCCTTGTCCTCGCCGGCGCCTCGCACTTCTCACTGGACGCAGCCTGGCGATCCCGACGACGGGGACGGGCGGCGGCGTACTAGTCCGACGGCGGCGAAGGGGGCCGGGGCCCGGCCTCGCCGCCCCCTCGGTCAGCCCGCCCCCTCCGACTCGGCGCCCGCGTCCGCCTCACCCCCCGCACGACGTCGACGGATCGCGCGAGTCGCGAGGCCCGTCGCGGCTGCGAGGCAGAGGCCGCCCGTGACGATGGGGATGATCGCGAACCAGGGGGTCTCCCAGGTGCCGCCCGCGTCGCCGGCGTAGATGATGCCGGCCAGGGTCAGGAAGAGGCCGGCGAGCAGTTTGCCGGGGCGGAACTCATGACGTAGCACGGCTCACCTCCGCTTGGCCGACGCCGACCTGGAGGTCGAGGTCGAGGGTGCCGGAGGATTTGGTGCCTTTGGGGGGTGTCAGGGTGACCTCCTTGTACTTGCCCGGTTCCACGTCCACGTCCTCCTGGTCGTCGCCCGGGAGCTGGATGTCGCCCACGCCCACGTCGATGCTGACCTTCACGGTCGCGTCCTTCGGTACGACCACCTTCAGCTTGCCCACGCCCACCTCGGCCCGGGCGGTCACCGTCTGTCCCTTGGCGAGGTCCAGCCCTGTCAGATCCAGCGTGCCGACGCCGGTACCGAGGTCGTACTTGGGCCGGACGTCCGCGACCGCGGCGGGCCGCCAGGTCTCCTCGATCCAGTGCGTGCCGATGTCCTTGGGCAGCGCGGCCGAACCGGCGAGTAGTCCCGCCGTGATCACCGCCAGGAAGATCGAGCCCGCCCCGGTACGCCCGAGGAACGAACTGATCGCGATGCCGAGGCCGATGACTATGAGGGCGCAGGACAGGCCGGTCTGCAGGCTGGTGCCGAGCGGGTGCTCATTCCACGTCAGGCTGGTGCCGAGACCGCCCGCGAGCAGGGCGAACAGGAAGACCCAGCCGCCGATCCAGCGAGGGCCACGCGGTTTGGGTGGCTGTGGGCGGGCGGTGCGGGTGGCGGCGCGCGCCCCGTCGTATCTGCCGAGGCCGATGTTGACGGCCGCCGCGATGTCCCGGTCGCGGGAGTCGCGGGGGCCCCACAGATAGCCGGTGCCGCCCTCGTGCGTGCCGTCCTTGACGATGGGTTCACGCCACCAGGACGGGTATCCGGGGCCGACCGGCGGTGCCTGGGCCTCCGGTGGGGCGTCGGCGACGGCCTGCGCGGCCAGGGGGTCGGTGTCGGGGGCGCCGCGTCGGCGGGCCCAGTACCCGGCGCCGGCGAGGAGGAGGGAGAGGACGACGGCGAAGGTGAGCACCCCGCCGTTGTTCAGCATGGTCAGGAACACCCCGCAGCCGACCAGCGCGAACAGCACGGCTGTCAGGGCCTGGCCGTCGACGCGGCCGGTCAGCAGCTTGCGGACCTCGTTCTCCTCCTCGTCCTCGTACGGGACGAGGAGCCAGGCGAAGCCGTAGAAGATGAGGCCGATGCCGCCGGTCGCGGAGAGCACGGCGAGCGTGATGCGGAAGATCACCGGGTCCATGTCGCACTGCCGTCCGAGCCCCGCGCACACCCCGGCGAGCACCTTGAACCGCCGGTCGCGCCGGAACCTCGCGGGAGGCGCGGCGGCTCCGGCCTCGCCGGGTGCCTCGCCCCCTGCGCCGGCCGGGCTGCCGGGCATGCCGTCGGCGGGGCCCGGCCGGTCGGCCGTGCCCGTTTCCGTCCGCGCGCCCGCCCGCATGTGCGCGCGCGCATCCTCACCCGCGGCGGCCGCGGGAGGGGCGGCGGACGAGGCACCCTCGTCGGGCGCCGGGTCCGCGGCGTGCTGGTGATCTGTCATGTGTCCATGGTGACGGGCGAGCCGCCCCGGCGGGAGTCGGAACGACCCTGGCCGGACCCTGATATCGCCCCTGAGCCGGCGCCGGGGAAGCGTTCGACGGCCCGACGTTTCTGCACGTTTCGAAGATCAGGGGCGTCTAGGGGGCCGACCCTGATGCCCCCGCCCGTCCGCCGTGTGAACATCGATGGCATGCCGGAAGCCGCAGCAGCGCCACTCGTCGAACCGCGGCCGCCGCGCAAGCTCTACCGCAGCAGTGACGGACGCTGGCTCGGTGGTGTGGCGCGGGGGCTCGCCGGGCATCTCGGGCTGCCCGTCATCTGGGTGCGGCTCGTCTTCGTGGGCCTGTTCATGGCGGACGGGCTCGGCGCCTTGTTGTACGCGGCGTTCTGGTTCTTCGTGCCGCTCGGGGTGGGTGGGGTCGGCGGGCAGCGGCCGCCGTCCCTCGTCTCCACCGAGGCCTCGCCGGACGGCCGTCGCAGACTCGTCGCCCGCAGGCCCGACAAGGGGCAGATCGTCGCCCTGCTCCTCATGGTCGTCGTGGCCATGGTCTTCGTGGGCAACGTCAATCTCGGCACCGGCGCCAAGGCCTACCTCTGGCCCGCCGTGCTGGTCGGCGCCGGCGTGGCCCTGGTCTGGCGCCAGGCCGACAACGCCCGCCGGGCCCGCTGGGTCGAGGTCGGCCGCCGCAAGCGCACCCTCAGCCTGCTGCGCGCCGCGGGCGGCGTCCTGCTGGTCACGGCCGGCGTCTCCGGCATCTTCGTCCTGCAGGGCTCCGCGGCCCACCTCGGCTCGGTCCTGCAGGCGGCCCTCGCGGTCCTCGTCGGCATAACGCTCCTCGCCGGCCCCTACCTCGTGCGCATGACCCAGGACCTCTCCGAGGAGCGCCTGATGCGCATCCGCGCCCAGGAGCGCGCCGAGGTCGCCGCCCACGTCCACGACTCCGTGCTGCACACCCTCACCCTGATCCAGCGCAACGCGGAGAACGCGAACGAGGTGCGCCGCCTCGCCCGCGCCCAGGAGCGCGACCTGCGCACCTGGCTCTACAAACCCGAGGGCACCGGCAAGGACGAGGCCGACGAACCCACGACCCTCGCCGACGCGGTACGGCGCAATGCCGCCGAGGTCGAGGACAAGCACGGCGTCCCCATAGAGGTCGTCATAGTCGGCGACTGCACCCTCGACGAGAGGATCGGCCCGCAGATGCAGGCCGCGCGCGAGGCGATGGTGAACGCCGCCAAGTACGGTGGCGAGGGCGGCGCGGTTCAGGTCTACGCCGAAGTCGAGGGACGGACGGTCTTCGTGTCGGTCCGGGACCGCGGTCCGGGCTTCGACCTCGACTCGATACCCGCCGACCGCATGGGTGTCAGAGAATCGATCATCGGTCGCATGGAGCGCAACGGCGGCACGGCGCGGCTGCGCGCGGTGCCGGACGGCGGCACGGAGGTCGAGTTGGAGATGGAGAGGGCGGAGAAGACGTCATGAGCGACGAGGCGAACGGTTCGGCGGAGGCCACCGACAGCGCGGAGGAGCGCAGGGTGCGCGTGGTCCTCGTCGACGACCACCGCATGTTCCGGACGGGCGTACAAGCGGAGATCGGCCGGACCGAGGAGACCGGTGTCGAGGTCGTCGGCGAGGCCGCGGACGTCGACCAGGCGGTCACGGTCATCACCGCGACCCGGCCCGAGGTGGTCCTTCTGGATGTCCATCTCCCGGGTGGTGGCGGTGTCGAAGTCCTGCGCCGCTGCGCCCCGTTGATGGCCGACGCCGAACAGCCGGTCCGTTTCCTCGCCCTGTCCGTCTCGGACGCGGCGGAGGATGTGATCGGTGTGATCCGGGGCGGCGCGCGGGGGTACGTCACCAAGACGATCACCGGTACGGATCTGGTCGACTCCGTCTTCCGTGTCCAGGACGGTGACGCGGTGTTCTCGCCGAGGCTCGCCGGGTTCGTACTGGATGCCTTCGCGTCCACGGACGCGCCGCCGGTGGACGAGGACCTCGACCGTCTCACGCAGCGGGAGCGGGAGGTGCTGCGGCTGATCGCGCGGGGGTACGCGTACAAGGAGATCGCCAAGCAGCTCTTCATCTCGGTGAAGACGGTCGAGTCCCATGTGTCGGCGGTGCTGCGTAAGTTGCAGCTGTCGAACCGGCATGAGCTGACTCGCTGGGCCACGGCTCGACGGCTGGTGTGAGGCCGGGAGCGTCGCAGGCTTTCGGCCGGCGGTCCATGGGCGATGCCGTGACAGCGGGACGGAACGGTGCCGTCCATGTCCATGATCCGTAACGACACCGCGGGAGAGGTGGCCCACAGCTTCGACCTGTGCAGAATCGAGTCGTCAGCCAGACCGTTCGAGTCTTGCGACGACACACGGGGGATCACCATGGGCGCTGCCCGCACGAGTTGGAAGACGTACACCCTGGGGGCAGTGGCCGTCGCCGCGCTCCTGGCGTCCACGGCGTGCGAGCCGGGTGGCGGCGGCACCGACGACAAGGCGGACACCTCCCCGTCCGCGAGCCCGACGGCGACCGACTCCGCCACGCCCGGCGGCTCGGCCGCCCCCAGCAACTCAGCCGGTGCAGGGGACAGCGGCGACAACGGTGAGGACGCCACCAGAGCCTGCGCCGACCCCGACCTCTCGGTCGCCACGTCGGTCTACCCGCACGACGAGGTCAGACACCTCCTCATCACGGCCACCAACGCCGGCGACACGGCCTGCACTCTCCACCACTACCCGTGGGTGTACCTCGGCGACGAGACCGAGAACCCGCTCGCTCCGATGGAGTCGAAGCCGCAGGCGGTCGCCACGATCGAGCCGAACGAGAAGGCGTACGCGGGCCTGTTCCTCTTCCGGGCGGGCGAGGAGACCACCACCGTGGAGTCGCTGGGCCTCGGTTACATGGAGCGCGAGCCCAACAGCGGGGAGGAAGGGGCACCGCTCGACATCAGGCTGCCCGACGGCACCGACTTCCTCACCCCCGGCCCCAACCCCGGCGTCACCTACTGGAACACCGACCTCGACGCGGTCGAGAAGTTCACGTTCGCCAGATGACGGCAGCCGCTCACACCACCCGCGTGGCCCCCGCGAACGGCATCTCGTCGATCGGCGCGACGCGCACCGGCGCCGAGGGGTTCGGGGCGTGGATCATCTGGCCGTTGCCGATGTAGAGGCCGACGTGGCTGATGGCGGAGTAGAAGAACACCAGGTCGCCCGGGAGGAGTTCGGAGCGGGCGACACGGCGGCCGGTGTCGATCTGGGCGTACGTCGTGCGCGGGAGGGAGATCCCGGCGGAGCGGTAGGCGGCCTGCATCAGCCCCGAGCAGTCGAAGGCGTCGGGGCCGGTGGCGCCCCAGACATAGGGGCTGCCGAGCTTCGAGGAGGCGTACGAAACAGCTGCCGCGGCACGGGAGTTGGGGGCCTGTACGGAGCCCGCGGCGGTCAGGCCGTCGCGGGCACCGGAGCCGGCGGAGCGCGAGGCGCGCTGCACCTCGCCCGTGCGTTCCTCGGTCGGCAGCTGCGCCAGCAGCCGGCGCGCCGCGTCCAGCTTTCCGGTGATCGTCTTCTTGTGCCGCTTCAGCTCCGCCTGGCGCGACTTGAGCGAGGCCAGCTCGATATGGGCGGCGCCGCGCAACTGCTCGATCTCCCGCAGCTGTCTGCGCACGCTCGTGACGGAGGCCGCCTGCCGGGTGCCCGCGCGCTCGACGAACTCGGCGCCCTCGAGATAGCGGTCGGGGTCGTCGGAGAGCGCCAGTTGCAGCGCGGGATCGAGGCCGCCGTCGCGGTACTGTGCCGCGGCCATCGAACCCAGCGCGTCCCGCGCCGAGTTGAGCTTGTCCGCCTTGCGCGCCGCCTCGTCCCGCAGCGTCCTCAGCCGCTCCTCGGCCCCCTCCGCCTTCTCCTTCGCGCCGTTGTACTTCTCGGTGGCGACCTCCGCCTCCTGGTACAGCTTGTCCACCTTCGCCTTGACCTGCGCCGGTGTCAGATTCGGCTCGGCATACCCGGTCCCGTCGAAGCCGGTCGCGGTCGCCGCGCCCGCCAGGGCGATCGTCGCCGCCGTACGGACCGTATTGCCGCCGGCCGAGCGCTGCCTGGGCTTGCGGTGCGCTGCCATGTGGACTGCACGTCCTTTCGTACGACCGCCTGGTCCGCGGTAGGACCGTCCCGGACGAGCTGTGGCCGTACGACCACCAGGGGGAGCGGACGTACGACCGCGCGGGGCGGTTCGCGCGTCCGGCGGCTGCCCGCACAGGGGGAGCGGACCGCCGCCGGACCTTCTCGGCGGTGGTGTCCGACTGCCGCCCCTGGCCCGGGCGGCGGTGGGGAGCCGGTCACCTGGTGGAGGACGCTAAACCTCGCGGTGTCGTGGGGGTAACGGGTTGCGCGGAACTGGTCTGAGGGGACCGCCGCGTGACCGTATGCGACCGTGATTCCGTTCTCGTGTCGTCGACTTCACGCAGTGTGATGACCGAAGCGCGGATTCCGGAACGCGGCGAGGTGATGGGGTGCTATGGGCCGCATATATGCAAGATCACGTATATGCGGGATCGTGGCGGAAGAGGCAGGGCGGTGTAGGGCGACTCAAGTGCCCCTGATTAGGCTCCGGCCTCATGGACGTACTCATCCACCTCTTCGTGGGCCTGCACATCATCGGCATCGCCTCGTTGCTCGGCGGATTCCTCACCCAGATGAAGGCCATGGGTCAGGGCACCGCCCGCTTCGTCCCGGCGATGCTGCACGGCGCGCTCACCATGCTGGTCACCGGGGTGATCCTGGTCGGCCTCAACCAGGCGGACGACCAGTCCGTCAACAACGTCAAGATCGGCATCAAGCTGGCCCTGCTGGTGGTGATCCTCGGCCTCGTCTATGTGAAGCGGGACGACGAGAAGGTGGAGAAGGGGCTGTTCGGACTGGTGGGCGCGCTGACCGTCACGGACATCTTCATCGCGGTGCTGTGGACCTGAGGGACGTGAGGCCGGCGCGCGCCGACGCGACGGCTCCCGCGGCGACGGTGAGCCATGCCGCCACCGCGATCCACAGCAGCACCTGACCGGGTGTCCTGAGCCAGGACACGTCGAGGGCGGCGGCGACGGACAGCGTCGCCGCCGATGTCATGCCCATCGGGAACACGGTCGCCCAGCGGCGCACGTCGTAGCGCGGCCGGGGCTTCAGCGCCTCCGCGACGAGCAGTACGACGTACCAGGCCAGGTCGAGGACGAGCAGCGCGACCGTCACGGCCCGCAGGACGCCGTTGTCGTCGTCGTTCCACAGGTACAGCGGCGCGTTGTCGGCCGCGACGAGCTTCGACCCGGCGAGCGCCGAGATGGCGAGCGCCCCGCCGGCCACCCAGTGGTCCCCGGCGCCGGCGGTCACCTGCCGCAGGTCGAAGCGGGCCAGGGCGATGCCGTAGAGCACGAGGCCGAGCCAGAACAGCACGAGCGCCGCGTGGGCGAGCCACGCCGTCGACTCGGCCGAGGCGAGCGTGGCGCCGAGCACCGCGAGACCCTGCGTGGCGACGCAGGCCAGGAACACCGCCCCGGGCATCCGACGCGTCCAGTGCGTCACGACCAGCGCGATCAGCGCCGGCCACAACAGCGCGGCGATCGCGAGCAGCGCCTCGGCGAGCTGCTGCCGGCCGAGGGCCGAGACACGGGTACCGAGCACGGCCGTAGCCGCTACGGCGGTGAGCGCGCCCGGCGTCTCGGCCTCCGCCACCCACCTCGCCCGGTCCCACAGCAGCCGTATGGCGAAGTCGGCGGCCAACGCGACCCACGCGACGCCGGCCAGGGCGAGGGCGATCCGCGACAGGGTCTCGTGCCCCGCCAGATGCAGACCGACGGACACGATGCCGGTCGCCATCACGGCGGCCCCGGCGGCGGGCGGCCGCTGAGCCCACCAGGCGCGGAGGGGGGAGTGAGGGGAGCGGGGGGAGGCGCCGGACATGGGGCGATGCTAAGGAGCGCGGCCCGGGTCGAGGGCGGGGCGCGCGAGCGGGCGCGGCCAAATGCGCGCGGCCGCAGGCACGGGTGGGTGCGCGGCTCGGTGGGTGGGTGCGCTGAGTGATGGGCAGATTTGTCCCACCCGGGATCATGTCGGAACCCGCCCACCTGGGCGTTTACCACGCGATGCCGGGACACATCTGCCAGCCGTCTGAGTAGTTCCGCTCATGACAGGCGACCGTCCGGGGCGCCAGACTCTCGGCATGTTTCTCAGACGATCAGTCGTCCTCGTCGGCGCCGCCCTCATGGCGGGCAGCCTTACCGCGTGCGGGAGTCAGAAAAGTGGGGCGGCCGATGGGGGCGGGGCCGCGCGGTCGGGCACTCCGACCTACTCCTATCCGCCTCCGCCCAAGTGCGCGCAGTCCACAGCTACGCCCACCGCCCTGCCTTCCTCCCCCTCGCCCTCCTCCTCGCCCTCCGCCTCGAACGCGGCCGGAGGGCAGCAGGACGGGCCCGTGGACGCTCCCCCCAACTACGCCGACAACCACGCGTACCGCATGCAGGCGTCCTTGAGTGCGGAGCAGCAGGCCAGTGGGCGGGCGTCGGCCGAGCTGATCCTCGCGGAGCTGGCGAAGGTGCGGGAAGAGGGCGGGTCGGGGGAGTTCGGTCGCTTCAGTGACGAGCGGGTCGAGGCGGCGTTGCGGCGGGTCGGGTGCGGTGAGAAGCACGGGGTCTCTGTCGGGAACGGGTACTACGCCGTCTACACGGGCGTCGTGTGCGTCTCCGGACGGGTGACGAAGGACGAGCTGACCGGCGAGGTGCACGGCGTCTACGCCGAGCCCCAGCCCGGCGAGGGGCCCTGCGTCGAGAACCGGGGAGGTCACTGACGCCAGGGCCCTGCCGCGCGTCAGGCCGGCCGCACCACGCTGTGGATCGCCGACTCACCGTCGTAGTAGATGGACTCCTCGCGCACGTACGCCCCCGGCTTCGGCGCGTGGATCATCTTGCCGTTGCCGATGTAGATGCCGACGTGGGTGACATCGTCGTAGAAGAAGACGAGGTCGCCGGGCCGGGCGTTGGCGAGGGTGACCGTGGTGCCGGCGTTCACCTGGTCGTAGGTGGTGCGGGGCAGGGAGATGCCGGCGGCGTTCCAGGCGGCCTGGGTGAGGCCGGAGCAGTCGTAGGAGTCGGGGCCGGTGGCGCCCCAGACGTACGGCTTGCCGACCTGTGAGCGGGCGAAGGCGAGGGTCTTCTCGGCCTTCGTGGCGTACGAGGAGTCCGAGGCCTCCGAGGACGACGACGAGCTGCTCGCCGACTCCTCGGCCGCGGCCGCTTCCTCTGCCGCCTTCTGCTCGGCCGCCTGCTGCTTCGCCAGCTCGGCGGCCTTGCGGGCGGCCTCCTCCTGCTTCTTCTTCTCGATCGCCGCGAGGCGCGCCTTCTCCTCGGCCGTCAGCTGCGACAGCAGCTCGCGCGCGTCGGACAGCTTGCGCTGGACGGTCGCCTTGGCGGTCTTCAGGTCGCTCTGCGACTCGGAGAGCGTCTCGAGGCTGTCGGTGGCCTCCTGGCGCTTCTTCATCGTCGCGGACTGCTCGGTGACGTAGTCGTCGACCGCGTCCTTCTGACGGGACGTCATACGGCCCATCAGCTGCGTCTGGTCGAAGTAGTCCTGCGGGGAGTCCGCGAGCAGGAAGGTCGCGGTGTCGGGCGCGGAGGCGCCGGTGCGGTACTGGGCCGCGGCGAAGGAACCCAGCTCCTCGCGGGCCTCGTTGAGCTTCTGGGTGCGCTGGGCGACGTCGTCGAGGAGGGTGTCGACCTGCTCGCGCTGCTTGGAGGTCTTCTCCTTGGCCGAGTTGTACTTCTCGGTCGCCGACTCCGCCTGGCGGTAGAGGTCGTCGACCTTCTTCTCGACTTCCTCGATGCTCGGCTTGTCATCGGTCGAGGGCGCGGCGGTGGCCGTCTGGGAGAGCAGGGCCACGGAGGTGAGGGCGGCCGTGGCGAGAGCGGGTGTGCGTATGCCGGCTACGCGCGTACCCGGGGGAGGCGACTTGCGGTGCGACGCCAAGGTCGGCGACTCCTTCCATGCTCCGCCTACCGAGTTAGCTGTCGGGTTCGGGCGGGTGGTTCGGAAGGGTTGCCCTACGGCCGTTCCCGGTACGGGAGTTGGCCGATTCACCCCAAGTTCGGTGGGTCCCCGGTTCCGGGTGCGCGGCGACGCTCCGGATTCGGCGGAGGCCGCGCGGCCCGGCGACGTTCGCCGGTGGGGGTCGTACGGCCTTCCGGCACGGTAGCCAACGGGTGTGGCCCCTGTGAAGGTTGATGTCCGATAGGCCCGATACATTTTCGTGACCTTAGGTCAGGGCGTTGCTCGTGGTGGGGGATGCGGAGTGATCTGACACGACTCGTGCGTATTTTGTGCGGAGTGACGACGTCCGCCCGATTCTCGTCGACCCGTGCGACGGCAAGGTATGCGTCTTCGCCTTGGTTGCGGAACGTTACCGCGTGATAACGGAGGGCGAGAAGGGGGCCCATGTTCTCGGGGCGGCGGCGGGGTGTCAGTGGGGAGCCCTAGACTCGGAGAGCGATGAGCAGCCTCTTTGACGACAGCTTCCTGGCGGACCTCCAGGCCCCTAAGGGCCGCGAGGAAGAGCCCCCGCCACCGCCCGAGGACGAGCACGTACCGGAACCCGTTCCGGACGACCTGTTCGGCGGCAGGTTCGACGTGCCGCCGGACCGGGACGCGTACTACCGCGACGGCGCCCCGCGCCCGGTCCTGGACGCGGCCGCGCTCATCGACGGGCTCAACGAGAACCAGCGCGCGGCCGTCGTCCACTCCGACACCCCGCTGCTCATCGTGGCCGGCGCCGGCTCCGGCAAGACGCGGGTGCTCACCCACCGCATCGCCTACCTGCTGGCCGAGCGGAACGTCCACCCGGGCCAGATCCTCGCGATCACCTTCACCAACAAGGCCGCGGGCGAGATGAAGGAGCGCGTCGAGCAGCTCGTCGGCCCGCGCGCGAACGCGATGTGGGTGATGACGTTCCACAGCGCGTGCGTGCGGATCCTGCGGAGGGAATCCAAGAAGCTCGGCTTCACGTCGTCGTTCTCGATCTACGACGCGGCCGACTCCAAGCGTCTGATGGCCCTGGTCTGCCGTGACCTCGACCTCGACCCCAAGCGCTTCCCGCCCAAGTCCTTCAGCGCCAAGATCAGCAACCTCAAGAACGAGCTGATCGACGAGGAGGACTTCGCCGCCCAGGCCACCGACGGCTTCGAGAAGACCCTCGCCCAGGCCTACGCGATGTACCAGTCGCGGTTGCGGGAAGCCAACGCGCTCGACTTCGACGACCTGATCATGACCACGGTCAATCTGCTGCGCGCCTTCCCGGACGTCGCCGAGCACTACCACCGCCGCTTCCGGCATGTCCTCGTCGACGAGTACCAGGACACCAACCACGCCCAGTACGCACTGGTCCGCGAGCTGGTGGGGACGAACGAGCACCCCGTCGACGTCCCCCCGGCCGAGTTCGACCTCCCGCCCGCCGAACTGTGTGTCGTGGGTGACGCCGACCAGTCGATCTACGCCTTCCGCGGCGCGACGATCCGCAACATCCTCCAGTTCGAGGAGGACTACCCGAACGCGACGACGATCCTGCTGGAGCAGAACTACCGCTCCACACAGACGATCCTGTCCGCCGCCAACGCGGTCATCGAGCGCAACGAGTCCCGCCGCCCCAAGAACCTGTGGACCAACGCGGGCGCGGGCGCGCGCATCACCGGCTATGTCGCCGACACCGAGCACGACGAGGCGCAGTTCGTCGCCGAGGAGATAGACCGACTGACGGACTCGGGCGACGCCAAGGCCGGCGACGTCGCCGTCTTCTACCGGACCAACGCCCAGTCCCGGGTCTTCGAAGAGATCTTCATCCGCGTCGGCCTGCCCTACAAGGTCGTCGGCGGCGTCCGCTTCTACGAGCGCAAGGAGGTCCGGGACGTCCTGGCCTACCTGCGTGTCCTCGCCAATCCCGAGGACTCGGTCCCCCTGCGTCGCATCCTCAACGTCCCCAAGCGCGGCATCGGTGAGCGCGCCGAGGCGATGATCGACGCCCTGTCCCAGCGCGAGAAGATCAGCTTCCCGCAGGCGCTGAAGCGGGTCGACGAAGCGTACGGCATGGCCGCGCGGTCGACGAACGCCGTGAAGCGGTTCAACGTGCTGATGGAGGAGCTCCGTACGATCGTCGAGTCCGGCGCGGGCCCGGCGACCGTCCTGGAGGCGGTGCTCGAACGCACCGGCTATCTGGCCGAGTTGCAGGCCTCCACCGACCCGCAGGACGAGACCCGGATCGAGAACCTGCAGGAACTCGCCGCCGTGGCCCTGGAGTTCGAGCAGGAGTCCGGGGAAGCTACGGAAGGTGAGGCGGCGGCTCCGGTCGGTCTCGCCGCGTTCCTCGAGCGGGTCGCGCTCGTCGCCGACTCCGACCAGATCCCCGACGAGGACGAGGACGGCTCCGGCGTCATCACCCTGATGACCCTGCACACCGCCAAGGGACTTGAGTTCCCGGTCGTCTTCCTGACCGGCATGGAGGACGGCGTCTTCCCGCACATGCGCTCCCTCGGCCAGACCAAGGAGCTGGAGGAGGAGCGGCGCCTGGCGTACGTCGGCATCACGCGCGCGCGTGAACGGCTGTATCTGACGCGGTCGGCGCTGCGCAGCGCGTGGGGGCAGCCGTCCTACAACCCGCCCTCGCGCTTCCTGTCGGAGATCCCGGAGCAGCACGTGGACTGGAAGCGGACGGGTGCCACCGCGCCGGTCTCCTCCGGCCCCGCGTCGGGAGTGGCCGCCTCCCTGTCCTCGTCCCGCTCCCGCTCCTCGGCGAGGGGCGCGTCCGGCTTCGCCACGAACCGCGCCTCCGACAAGCCGGTCGTCTCGCTGGCCGTCGGCGATCGCGTCACGCACGACCAGTTCGGGCTCGGCACGGTGACATCGGTGAAGGGCACGGGCGCGAACACCGAGGCGACGGTCGACTTCGGTGACACCAAGCCGAAGCGGCTGCTGCTGCGCTACGCGCCGGTGGAGAAGCTGTAAGAGCGGTTCCATGAGTGAGCCCCCGCTGTGAAGTGCGGGGGCTCTCAGGGAAGTTGTCGCTTACGTCGGGTCCAGCCCGTGGCTGCGCAGCCACGGAAGCGGGTCGATCGCCGAGCCGCCGGCCGGGCGTACCTCGAAGTGCAGGTGCGGTCCTGTGGAGTTGCCGGAGTTGCCGGAGTACGCGATCGGGTCGCCGGCCTTGACGGTCGTACCGGAGGCGACTCGGTAGCTGGAGAGGTGGCAGTACCACGTCTCCGTACCGTCCATCGCGGTCACGATCATCATGTTGCCGTAGGCGCTGTTCCACTGCGTCCGCACGGTGCCGTCGGTCGCGGCCATCACCGTCGTGCCGTAGGAGACCGGGAAGTCGATGCCGGTGTGCACGGACATCCAGTTGACGCCGGCCTGGCCGTAGTAGGCGCTGAGGCCGTGCCGCGCAACCGGGAGCGCGAACTTGGGGCGCAGCCGCTCCTTGCGGGCCGCCTCCTCCGCCGCCTTCTTCTTCTCGGCCACCTGCTGGGCCTTGAGGTCGATGCGCTCCTGCGTACGGCTGGCCCGGTCGGCGAAGTCGTCGGCGCCCGCGGAGAGGCTCGCGAGCTGGGTGTCCAGCTTGTTGTTCGCGGCGGACGGCTTGACGGACTTGGTCGTCGCGTCGGACGCGGTCGTCGAGGTGTTCTTGTCGTCGCTCAGGCCACCGACGGAGGCAGCGGCGATCCCGGTGACGCCCATGACGCATGCGGAGGGCACGGCGATCTTCATCAGCGCGGAGCGCTTGGGGGGCGTACGGCGGCGCGAACGGCCCGCGTTACGGGCGGCCATGCGGGAGCCCGGGGCCGGGGCGGGGTCTTCCTCATCGTCGAGAAGCGGGGCGACGTCGTCCTCGGAGAGGGCGGGCAGCTCGCCGGTGGCGCTCAACTCGGCGTCGTGCGCGGCCGGTTCTTCGTACGCGACCTGCTCGAACATCGCTGTCGACTGGTGGTCGACGGGCTCCTCGTGGGCCGGCGTGGTGCCGTCGGAGTTCCACTGCGTGGCGTCGTACGCGCCGGTGTCGAAGGCCTGCGTGCCCCATTCCCAGTGCTGGGTCTGGTCGGCGGTGCCCCCCGACTGGTCGGGCTGGAGCCAGGAGTTGGCGTCCCTCTCCCAGAGGGGGGACCCCCAGCCGCTCGCGTCGGGCGCGCCGGCCTGCGGGGGGATCACGGAGAGCTGCTGGTGTTCGCCGGTCCAGGCCGTCGTGTCGTACGCGCCGGTGTCGTAGGCGGCGTGGTGCTGGGCCGCGTACGCGTCGTAGTTCAGGGTCTGGTGACTGTCCGTGGCCCACTGATTGGCGTCGTACGACCCGGTGTTCTCACCGGGGAGACTGCCGAACAGGGGGTCTGCGTCGAAGTGCGCGGTGGTGTGGGCACCCGTGTCGTGACCGTAAGCGGCGTAGTCACCGTACTGAGCTTCCTGCGTGCCGTACGACGCGTAGTGCGCCGGGACATCGGAAGCGGGAGTCGGGGTGGTCATGGTCCCCGACGGGTACGGATCGTTCACCAACTTCTCTTTCGCCTCGACAACAGGGGCTGCCAGAGCAGTGCGGTGACTGTACCCGCCGGTATGCGGGCGCGACAATCTTCAACGGGTTTCGCGCCTTCAGGAAACGGGCATTCGGCCGTGTTTCGGGGGACTGCGGACGCGAGTTTGGCCTTGTGTTCGAAGATTGTTCGATGTTGGACGGCTGTCCTGTGGCTGTCACGCCACTGTGAGACCGCCGGTATCGGCTGCGGCCGTGGCTCCTGTCGGCGGGGCGTCGAGGGCCTGTCGTATCCCGGTCGCGACGGCCGGGTGCACAGGGAGGGCGAGGTGCCCGACCCCGCTCACCTGGACGTTCTGCGCCATCAGGTCGGGATGGTCGATGCAGGCGGTCTCCAGCGGGTCCATCAGATGGTCGAGGTCGCTCCAGAAGCTCACGAAGTGCGTACGGCAGCCGGGCGCGGGCCGGGTCAGCTCCTCGACGACGTCCGAGCCGGGGCGCATCTGCCGCACGATCGGGTGCGCGTCCGCCAGCGGCACCACCCGGGTCCCGGAATGCGGGGTACCGAGTGTGACCAGGGTGCGTACCCGCAGGTCACCGCCGAGGCACTGTACGTAATACCGCGCTATCAGCCCGCCCAGGCTGTGCCCGACGACATCGACCTGCCTGCTGCCCGTGCGCTCGCAGATCTCCGCTATGTGCCGGCCGAGCAGCTCGGCCGCGGTGCGGATGTCGCACGTCAGCGGGGAGTAGTTGAGCGACTCGACCTGACGGTGGCCGTGCTGGAGGAGGCTGCGGCGCAGCAGGACGAAGACCGAGCGGTTGTCGATGAAGCCGTGCAGCAGGACGACCGGCGGTTTGGCCTCCGTCGGCAGGTGGGCGGGGCCGTCCGGGGAAGGGAGCGGGACGGCCGGCGCCCGGCGCTCCTGCAGGACACCGGAGGGATAGAGCAGGAGGTGTCCGGCGAGGATCGCGATCTCCAGGGCGGTCGCCTTCAGGAGAGCCACGGACAGGCCCGCGAGTCTGCTCGGGAGCAGCCGCTGGCAGAGCGGAAGAAAGGGCGCCGCTGCCCTGGTGACCTTCATGGCCGACCTCCTGTCGGCACACGTGAAGACAGCTCCGTCCCCCGTGTGCCCTCGTGGGAGGCCGCGTCGGAGGCGACCGAGGAGGCACGAGGAGGGCGCGTGGGGTGAGCTCGGCGAGCGGCGCGAGTGGAGCGTGGTGCGCCGATGACCTGACGAGGCTCCCTGCCGGTGTGGCGACGAGGCTCCCCGCTGTCGTGCCTTACCTGCCCTACGTGCCCTTCGTGCCACCGTCGGCACGCCGCACCGCCACGGCGCGCGGCCCGCGGCGCGGTGGCGCGGCGACCTCGTTGCGGCTCCCGTTGCGCTTGCTCCCGCTGCGGTACGAGGGTCGCGTACCGCTGCGGCCCGTGTGCCGCAGAGACTCGGAACGGTGCGCGGCGAACGTGTCCCACCGTGTGATTTCCCCCTCGGTCCGCACCGCGAAACTGCCGGTTACGGGATGGTGGAGATAACGTTCGTTCACTTCCTCGCACAAGGTGGTGTGAGGACGTCCGTGCCGTATCGGCGCCGTCGCGGTGGCATACATGGCATGTTCGGTACTTGTCGGTACGGATGGATGTAGTCGCTTCATGGAGGCAGTGATGGGTGTGGCAGCCGGTCCGATCCGCGTCGTGGTGGCCAAGCCGGGGCTCGACGGCCACGATCGCGGGGCCAAGGTGATCGCGCGGGCGCTGCGCGACGCCGGTATGGAGGTCATCTACACCGGGCTCCACCAGACGCCCGAGCAGATCGTCGACACCGCGATCCAGGAGGACGCCGACGCGATCGGCCTCTCCATCCTCTCCGGCGCCCACAACACGCTGTTCGCCGCCGTCATCGACCTGCTCAAGGAGCGGGACGCGGCGGACATCCTCGTCTTCGGCGGAGGGATCATTCCCGAGGCGGACATCGCCCCGCTGAAGGAGAAGGGGGTCGCGGAGATCTTCACCCCCGGGGCGACCACACAGGCGATCGTGGACTGGGTCCGGGCCAACGTGCAGCAGCCGGCGGGGGCATAGGCCGCTCCGAGACGGCGGGCCGGCTCGGCCGACGCCGGCCGGCTCCGTCAGACCGCCCCCAACTCCTGCGCCATCGCCGCCCGCAACCGCAACGTCGTCACCAGCCGCTGGAACGCCTCCGCCCAGTACCCACCGGCCCCGGGGCTCGCGTCCTCCGACTCGTCCGGCACCGCCAGCAGCCCGTCGAGCCGCCCCGCCTCGGACGGATCGAGACACCGCTCCGCCAGCCCCATCACTCCACTGAAACTCCATGGGTAACTCCCCGCGTCCCGCGCGATGTTGAGCGCGTCCACCACAGCCCGCCCGAGCGGCCCCGCCCACGGCACCGCACACCCCCCGAGCAGCTGAAACGCCTCCGACAGTCCGTGCGCCGAGATGAACCCGGCCACCCAGTCGGCCCGCTCGGCGGAACCCAGCGTGCCGAGCAGCTTGGCGCGCTCGGCCAGGGACACCGCCCCGGGGCCTCCGGCCTCGGGCGCCCCCGGTGCTCCCAGCAGCGCACGCGCCCAGGCCGCGTCCCGCTGCCGTACGGCCGCCCGGCACCACGCCGCGTGCAGCTCGGACCGCCAGTCGTCCGTCACCGGCAGCGCCACGATCTCCTGCGGCGAACGCCCACCGAGCCGCGCCGCCCACGTCCCCAGCGGTGCCGCCTCCACCAACTGGCCGAACCACCAGGACCGTTCACCCCGTCCCGCCGGAGCCTTGAGCACCACACCGTCCCGCTCCATGCTCGCGTCGCACTCGAACGGTGCCTCGACGGCGATCGTCGGTGTCTCCCGCGTACGGTCCAGGGCCACGCACGCCGTCGCCCTGACCGCCATCCGCGCGGCGAGCGCGGAGTCCGGCAGGGCGGACAGCAACTCGGCGGCGGTCGCCCGGACGTTACGGCTCCGGTCGGCCAGTGCCTGCTCCAGGAAGGGCTCGTCGTCGGCGCCGAGACCCGTCCGCAGCGAGTCCAGGAACATGAGGCGGTCCTCGGCCCGCTCCGTCGCCCACGTCTTCGCCAGCAGCTCGCGCGCGGCGGCGGGCTCACGGGCGCGTATCGCGGCGAGCAGCGCGACCCGCTCCGCGAACAGGCCCTCCTGCCACAGCTGCCGGACCCGGTCCGTGTCCCGCGGGTGCGGCAGCGCCGGGTCCCCGCCCGGTGCCGCGCGCAGGGCGAACCGCCAGTCCGGGTTCAGCCGGGCCAGCCACACGGCACGCGGCCCCGCGAACGCCAGCGCCGCCGGCCGCAGGTCCGTACGTCCCCGGGCCGCGTCCAGCAGCGCCGGCAGCACCTCGGGGGGTGCCGCGAAGCCGCGGGCGTTCGCCGTCGCGAGCCACTGGGGCAGCAGTTCCATGAGGTCCGGGGCCGTGCCGCGACGGCCTCCGCCGCCCGTGCCCGGACGGTCGGCCAGCAGCATCGAGAGCCTGCGGGCCGCGGCGACGGGCAGGGCGGGACGGGGATCCGCGGGCGCCGCTACCGGCCGCGCCGCCGCCGTGGCGGGCCGCAGCCCGGCCCGCCGCCGTACGGTCTGCGCCGCCGCCGCGTCCAGCAGGGCCACGGGTGCCGCCCGGCCGGGCGCCGCGCCCGGTGGGGTGCGCCGATCGGTCCCGAGCAGGGCGGTGGTGACGAGTTCCTCCCAGACGTCCTGCGCGGGTGAATCCACAGGTGTGGACGTGCTGTTCATGCGGGTCCTTTCCGTGGAGTGCCGTGGCGTGTGGGGGAGGTGGGGCGGTGGGTGTGCCTGGTGGTGCGGGAGTGAGATCGGGAGGGGACGCCGGCGCTGGTGCGGGCCCTGGTGACGGTGCCGGTGCGGGCCCTGGTGACGGTGCCGGTGCGGGCCGTGCGATGGCCGCGGGTGACGTGGGTGTTGTCGTCCGAGTCCGTGTGTGCCGTGCGGCTGGCGCGCGTGGCGTGGACGTTGGTGTCCGTATGTCCTCCGAGGTCGGTGCGGATGGAATCGGCGTCGGTGTGCGCCGGGCCGGTGCCGGTGGTGCTGTGCTTGTGGTGTCGGTGATCGCGTACGTCTGTCGCGTCGCGTCGGCGCGGGTGCGCCACGCGGCTCGGTGCGGGCGCCTCGGGGGCCGCCGCACGCTCGGCCTGGGGCACATGGGCGCCTGTGCGGCAGCGCGCCCCATGCTCCGGCCGGCTCAGTACAGCGCCACCCCCTCGCCCGCCCCCTCGGGCCAGGCCGTCAGCGGGGTGAAGCCGCCGTGGCCGCACTCGCCGAAGACCTTGAGCGGGGCGCCGCCCGAGAGGGCGACCAGGCGCCACAGCCCTGGGCGGGAGCGGGCGGTGGGGGTGAGCGGCAGAGCCGTGTCTCCGTCGGCGTCCGCCAGTTGCCATGTGTCGCCGTCCGGGGTCGGGACGACCCGGTCCAGCGTCACCGGGACCGAGTCCAGCCACGGGTCGTCGCGCAGCGCCTCGCCGTAACGGGCTGCCGCCTGGGCCGTGGTCGTCCCCGGCGGGCGTATCGCCGCGGGCACCGGCGGTGCGAACTGTTCGCCCAGCGCCGCCCGCACCTGCCCGGCACCCGGGTACGCGGAGACCTCCGCCTCCAGGACCAGGCCCACCGGCAGGGCCAGTTCGGGGGCGCGGCCGGCGGCGCCGAAGGACAGGAGCAGGGCCATGCGCCCGGACTCGGCGCCGTGCAGCCAGATCCGGCGGGTCGTCAGCCGGGCGTCCGCCGTGTCGTACTGGGCGAGCACCAGCCAGCGGTCCCGCACCGCCGGCCCGTCCGCCGAGGCGGGGAGACCGACACGGGAACGGACCGTCGCCGCCAGACCCTCGGGCAGCCGCTCGCGGCGCAGCCAGCCCTGGTCCAGAAGGTGGAGGAGCGCGCACTCCTCCAGCAGCCGCACCGGCCAGCCCGGACCGGACGCCGGAATCGCCCCCAACTCCCGGACCCGGGAAGCGAGTCCGGGCGCCTGGGCGTCGACCATGCGGGCCGCGGTCTCCTCCCACATCCCGTACCCCGCCTGCTCCGCACCGGCCAGCCCGCCGCGCAGCAGATCCGCGAGACGCTGCTCCAGCTCCGTCGCCCCCGCGGTGACCAGCGTGGCCCGGCGCTCCGCCCTGCGCCTGGCCGCCTCCGGATCACCACCGCCGCCGGGGGACGCCGCCGCGTCCTTCTTCTCCTCAGCCCGCTTCCTTCTCCCCTCCAGCCACTGCTCCGCCCAGTCCGGCGCCTGCCCCCGAGGCACCGCGCCGTCCTCGCCCGCCCAGAGCAGCAGCAGCCCGAGGGCGTGTTTGCACGGGAACTTGCGGCTCGGACAACTGCACTTGTACGCCGGCCCGGACACGTCCGCGATGTCGACGACCGTCTGATACGGCTTGCTGCCACTGCCCTTGCACTGCCCCCACACCCTCCCCTCGTCGGAACTCCCCGCACCCGACCACGGCCCCGCCGCCCCGAGTTTGCTTCCCGCTTTGCGTGATGCGGCGTCAGGCGCCAGTGCCAGCACCTGGTCCGCGCTCCAGCGCACCCCCTGCTGAGTCATGTCATCGAAGGTAGATCCCACCACTGACAATCGGTCCGGCGAGCACGCTCGCCGGCACGTTCCCGCAGGTCAGATCGTGTTGTCAGTGGCGTGGTGCAACGTGGGTGTCAGATCCGAACCGGCCGAGCTGGAGGGGGCTCTCAGCCATGTCTGTGTCCGTGGACGCGATGTCCGTCGAAGCATCCGCATCACCTGAGAACGAGCCGACCGAGGAGTTGCGTCCGCACGCCGAGGACGCCTTCGCCGCCGAACTCGCCGCGCTGGCAGCCCAGGACGACCGCCCGCGCCCGGCCCGCTGGAAGCTGTCCCCGTGGGCGGTGGCGACGTACCTGCTCGGCGGCACGCTTCCCGACGGCATGGTGATCACACCGAAGTATGTGGGTCCGCGCCGCCTCGTCGAGGTCGCCGTCACCACACTCGCCACCGACCGCGCCCTGCTTCTGCTCGGCGTGCCCGGCACCGCGAAGACCTGGGTGTCCGAGCACCTGGCCGCGGCGGTCAGCGGCGACTCGACCCTGCTGGTGCAGGGCACGGCCGGCACACCGGAGGAGGCGATCCGGTACGGCTGGAACTACGCGCAGCTGCTCGCCAACGGCCCCAGCCGTGACGCGCTGGTGCCCAGCCCGGTGATGCGGGCCATGGCGGAGGGGATGACGGCGCGGGTGGAGGAGCTGACGCGCATCCCCGCCGACGTGCAGGACACGCTCATCACGATCCTCTCCGAGAAGACGCTGCCGATACCGGAGTTGGGACAGGAGGTGCAGGCCGTCCGCGGCTTCAACCTCATCGCCACGGCCAACGACCGGGACCGCGGGGTCAACGACCTCTCCAGCGCCCTGCGCCGCCGTTTCAACACGGTCGTGCTGCCGTTGCCGGACAGCGTCGAGGCCGAGGTCGACATCGTCTCGCGGCGCGTCGACCAGATCGGCCGCTCCCTCGACCTGCCGGCCGTGCCCGAGGGGGTCGACGAGATCCGCCGGGTGGTGACCGTCTTCCGCGAACTGCGTGACGGGATCACGTCCGACGGCCGTACGAAGGTCAAGTCGCCCAGCGGCACGCTGTCGACGGCGGAGGCGATCTCCGTCGTCACCAACGGGCTTGCCCTCGCCGCCCACTTCGGCGACGGAGTACTCCGGGCCGGCGACGTCGCCGCGGGCATCCTCGGCGCCGTGGTCCGCGATCCGGCGGCCGACCGTGTCATCTGGCAGGAGTACCTGGAGGCGGTCGTCCGGGAACGCGACGACTGGAAGGACTTCTACCGCGCCTGTCGGGAGGTGAGCGCGTGAGCGGGGACGACCTGGGGTGGGGCCGCCCCGGCGGAGGCCAGGGGGCGGGCGGCTCCGGGGGATCGGGAGGCTCGGGCGGGAGCCAGGGGCGGGTGGCCCGCTGTTTATGGCGTGCGGGGGCGTCGGGGGGGGGGGGCGGGGGGCCAGGACCAGGGCCTGGTGGCCGGTGATCGGTGATCGGTGATCGGTGACCGGTGGTTCCGGAGGGGAGGGGGACAGTGTGACAGAACGTGAGAGGGACGGGAGTGGGGCGGCCGTGAGCGACGGCAGTGAGCGGGCCGCAGGCGATGGGAGCGGGGCAGTCGCGGGTGAGGGGGGCGGGGCAGCCGTTGACAGGGAGCCGCTGCTGCTCGGCGTACGGCATCACGGACCCGGTTCCGCGCGGGCCGTGCGGGCGGCGCTGGAGGCGGCCGGGCCGCGGGTCGTCCTGATCGAGGGCCCGCCCGAGGCCGACGCCCTGATCCCGCTGGCCGCCGAGGAGGACATGCGGCCACCGGTCGCTCTCCTCGCCCACGCCGTCGACGAGCCGGGACGCTCGGCGTTCTGGCCGCTCGCCGAGTTCTCCCCGGAGTGGGTGGCGATCCGCTGGGCCCTGGAGCACGACATCCCGGCGAGGTTCATCGACTTGCCGGCGACGCACTCGTTGGCGTGGAAGGAGGGTCGGGCCGACGAGGCAGTGGGGGAGACAGCCGACCCTCCCGACTCCGGAACGGCCCCAGACTCCGGAACGGCTCCCGATTCCGGAACGGCTCCCCACTCCCGTACGGAAGCGGGTGATGGCGCCCCCGATCCGGTCGCCCACACCGACCTCCGGATCGACCCCCTCGCCGTGCTGGCCGAAACCGCCGGTTACGACGACCCCGAGCGGTGGTGGGAGGACGTCGTCGAGCACCGGGGGGCCGGAGCCGGGGACGTGTTCGCGCCGTTCGTCGTGGTCGAGGAGGCCATGGGCGCGCTGCGGGAGGTGTACGGGAGCGGGGGGCATGAGCGGGATCTCGTGCGGGAGGCGTATATGCGGCTCCAAGTGCGGGCGGCTCAGCGGGAGTTCGGGGGCGGGGTGGCCGTGGTGTGCGGGGCGTGGCATGTGCCCGCGCTGCGGGAGAGGACGGCCGTCGCCGCCGACCGGGCACTGTTGAAGGGGCTGCCCAAGGTCAAGGCGGACATGACGTGGGTGCCGTGGACGTATCGGCGGCTGGCCCGGGTCAGTGGATACGGGGCCGGTATCGACTCGCCGGGTTGGTACGGGCATCTGTTCGGTGCGGCGGACCGTCCGGTGGAGCGGTGGATGACCAGGGTGGCGGGGCTGCTGCGGGAGGAGGACCGGATTGTCTCGTCGGCCCATGTCATCGAGGCGGTGCGGCTCGCGCAGACGCTCGCGGCGATGCGCGGCCGCCCGCTGGCGGGGTTGAGCGAGACGACCGACGCGGTGCGGGCGGTGATGTGCGAGGGCTCGGACGTGCCGTTGTCGCTGGTGCACGATCGGCTGGTCGTGGGGGACGTGCTGGGGGAGGTGCCGCGGTCGGCGCCCGCGGTGCCGTTGCAGCGGGATCTCGACCGGACGCAGCGTCGGCTGCGGCTCAAGCCGGAGGCGCTGGAGCGGGAGTTGGAGCTCGACCTGCGCAAGGAGACCGACGCGGGGCGCAGCAGGCTGCTGCACCGGCTGCGGCTGCTCGGCGTCGGGTGGGGCGAGCCGGTGGTGTCGCGGGGGAGTACGGGGACGTTCCGGGAGACGTGGCGGCTGCGGTGGGAGCCCGAGCTGTCCGTGCGGGTCGCGGAGGCCGGCGTGTGGGGGACGACCGTGCTCGCCGCGGCGACCGCCAGGGCGCAGGCGGACGCCGTCACCGCGCAGAGCCTCGCCGATGTCACCGCACTCGCCGAGCGCTGCCTCCTGGCCGAACTGCCGGAAGCGCTCCCGGTGGTGATGCAGGTCCTCGCCGACCGCGCCGCGCTCGACGCGGACGTCGGCCATCTTGCCCAGGCTCTGCCCGCCCTGGTCCGCTCCCTGCGCTACGGCGATGTGCGCGGCACGGACACCCACGCCCTGACAGAGGTCGCCGCGGGCCTCGCGGAACGGGTCTTCGTCGGTCTCCCCCCGGCTTGCGCCGCGCTCGACGCGGACGCGGCCGAGGAGATGCGGCGGCATGTGGACGCGGTGCACGGGGCGGTCGGGCTGCTGGGGGATGTGCTGGCGGCGGCGGGGACACCCGACGACAGTGCGCCCGCACCTGCCGCCGTGCCGCCCGTGGACAACCCCCTGCGCGGAGCCCCCGACTCACCCCACCGCGACCTCCGCCCCCGCTGGCGGTCCGTGCTGCGAGTGCTCTCGGGCCGGGACACCGTCCCCGGAGTCATCCGGGGACGGGCCGTGCGGTTGCTGCTGGACGACGGGGAGTTGGGGCAGGACGAGGCGGCCCGGCTCATGGGGCTCGTGCTGTCGCCGGGGACGCCGCCGGCGGACGCGGCCGCGTGGATCGAGGGATTCGTCGGCGGCGGTGCCGGGGGCGGAATGCTGCTCGTGCACGACGAGCGGTTGCTCGGGCTGGTCGACGCCTGGCTGACCGGGGTGCCGGCGGAGGCGTTCACGGATGTGCTGCCGCTGCTGCGGCGGACCTTCTCGGCGTACGAGCCGGGGGTGCGGCGGACGCTCGGCGAGCTGGTCCGGCGGGGGCCGGGCGAGCGGGGGAGAGTGGCGGGCGGCGGCGCCGGCATACCCGGTTTCGCGGCTGATCTCGATACGGCGCGTGCGGACGCGGTGCTGCCGGTGGTGCGGCTGCTGCTGGGGCTGGACAGTGACCTCGTGGGCGCCGACGGCAACGACCTTGTGGGGGTGGGGCGATGACGACCGATGTGGTGGACCCGGCGCAGGAGCGGCTGCGGCGTTGGCGGCTGGTGCTCGGGGGCGATGCCGCCGACGGGACCGGGTGTGCGCTCGGTGGACGGGATGCCGCGATGGACGGGGCGCTCGCCGCGCTGTACGGGAAGGGGGACAGGCAGGGGCAGCCGGGGCGGGAGCGTTCCGCGGGGCTGGGCGCTTCGGCGCCGTCCGTGGCGCGGTGGCTCGGGGACATCCGGACGTACTTCCCGTCCTCCGTCGTGCAGGTGATGCAGCGTGACGCGATCGAGCGGCTCGGTCTCGCCACCCTGCTGCTCGAGCCGGAGATGCTGGAGGCGGTGGAGGCCGATGTACATCTCGTCGGCACGTTGCTCTCGCTCAACAAGGCGATGCCGGAGACGACGAAGGAGACGGCACGGGCCGTGGTCCGCAAGGTCGTCGAGGATCTCGAGAAGAGGCTCGCCACGCGTACTCGGGCGACCCTGACCGGCGCCCTCGACCGCAGCGCCCGTGTCAGCCGGCCCCGCCACCACGACATCGACTGGAACCGCACGATCGCGGCCAATCTCAAGCACTACCTGCCGGAGTACCGGACGATCGTGCCGGAGCGGCTCATCGGGTACGGGCGGGCGTCGCAGTCGGTGAAGAAGGAGGTCATCCTCTGTATCGACCAGTCGGGGTCGATGGCGGCGTCGGTCGTCTACGCATCCGTGTTCGGGGCGGTGCTCGCCTCCATGCGGTCCATCAACACCCGGCTCGTGGTCTTCGACACCGCGGTGGTCGACCTCACCGACCAGCTCGACGATCCGGTCGACGTCCTGTTCGGCACCCAGCTCGGCGGCGGCACGGACATCAACCGGGCACTGGCGTACTGCCAGTCGCAGATCACCCGGCCCGCCGAGACGGTGGTCGTACTGATCAGCGACCTGTACGAGGGCGGCATACGGAACGAGATGCTGAAGCGGGTGGCGGCGATGAAGGCGTCGGGGGTGCAGTTCGTGACGCTGCTCGCGCTGTCCGACGAAGGGGCCCCCGCGTACGACAGGGAGCACGCGGCCGCGCTCGCCGCGCTGGGCGCACCGGCCTTCGCCTGCACCCCCGACCTGTTCCCGGAGGTGATGGCGGCGGCGATCGAGAAGCGGCCGATCCCCATCCCGGACACGGCATGACGGGGAACGGGCCGGGGTCGGAAGGGAGAGGAACGACGGCGAACCGGTGGTGATTTGTCGACCCAGCGACATCCGAATTGAGCCAGCAAAACGGACATGAGTCGCATCGGTAACGGGGGGCTTGCGTAACCTCCGCACTGCCGTGCGAGTATCGGTGCCTCGTCAGCGGTGCGTCGCGCACCGCTCGTCCGTACCGCGTCGCACCGACTTCGTTGCTCGTCACGCGTGATTCGTTCCGCCGCACGGGAGGACCACCCTCTTGACCTGGCCGGCCACACTGCCCGGTGCCGCTCTGCGCAGCCTGCGCACGGCGGCCGGGCGGCGCGCGCTGCAAGTGGCGCTGCTGGTGGGCGGGTTGTTCGCGCTCGGGTTCCTCTGCGGGGGACAGGCGAACGCGGCGGAGGGCATACCGACGACGACGGCGACATCCGGGGCCGTTCCGGCGGATCCGGTGGACGGCGTCCGGTCGTTGGCGAGCGGCGCGGTGGGGCGGTTGGCGAAGCCGCAGGCCGAACCCGAGGTCCATCACACGGCACCTCAGACGGACGTCCTCCCGCCGTCGGTCGACGACAAGGTCCTCCGCCCGGTGACCGAGCATGTCGTCGGTGTCGTGGACGGCAAGGTCCTTCAGCCGGTCGGCGACCTGGTGGACACGGTGACCGGGCAACTGGCGGAGGCGCAGGCGCAGATGCCGCCGCTGCCGAGCCTGCCGCCCCTGCCCGTGACCGAGCAGCCCGGCCTTCCGGAGCTGCCGGACCTGCCCGCGCTCCCGGGCCAGACGCTCCCGGACCGGGCACCGCCGGCGACGACACCCCAGCCGAAGTCCCCGGTGGCCGACTCGCCCCAGGGCGACGCCTTCGGAGGGCGCTCCGGCAAGACAGCGGCCACGGCCGTCTTCTACGGTCCGCCGTCCGTCGCCGGTTCGCCCACGACGGGTGCGACGGCGAAGACCGACGGGCACCGTGCCGTCCAGGGCGCCCACGCCCCCGTACCGCAGACGCCCGGCGATGACCAGAGTGGTGCGCTTGGCAACCGGCCGACGGCGGACAGTGGTTCGTCGCGGCACGGGGACGCGCACGCCGTGTCCCTGAACCACCGGGCAGCGGTGCGGCTCGTGGCCGGTGCCGCTGTGCGTGCCGACGCGTTCGAGACCCGGGACCGGCACCGGGACATTCCGGTTTCTCCGGCATAGGGCAGGACCCCCCGCCGTAGACCTGCCGCGCGGGGGCGGAACAGGTCTGCCCGTAGTCCGGACCTCCTTTGGAACACCGGACGGAAACCGTCGAAGCCGCATCCGACATCGCAGAACCCCGCCCCCCGGGGCATCGCGGTCGGAACCGGCACCGGAAGTGTCCCCAGCCATCCGAAGCACCGGAGTTCCGCCACGGACCTCCTCCTGAAAGCCCGCCGGACCCGGTTCCGCGGCTCGCCCGGACCCCTCGTCCCCGAGCGCGGCCGGACGTCGTCCCCACTCGCGGCGCTCAGGAGCCCGTCCGTCCCAGGCCTCCCGGGAGCTTCGGACCTCCCAGGATCTAAGGATCTGACGCACGTATGAACAAGAACATCCGCCGCTCCATCGTCATAGCCGCCGGCGTCACCGGCGCGTGGGCGCTCGGCTCCTCCGTGGCCAGCGCCGACGAACTGCCCGCCTCCTCGCTGTCCGTGTCCGACACGACGACCGACGTCACGGACGCCCTGACCGGCACGGTCGACGGCGCCGTCACCGAGGTGCAGGAGACCGTCTCCGGCGTGACCTCGACGGTCGAGAACACCGCCGCGACGACCACACCCCAGGCGACCGACACGGTCTCCCACACGGCAGGCACCGCCACCGCCACCACCGACCAGGCCCGCCGGTACGTGGACGCGAAGGTCACCGTCCCGCAGACCACCGCGACCTCGGACAAGGCCTCGAAGATCAAGGGTGCCGCGGCCATCCAGGGTGCCAAGGCCGCCCGTGCCGCGCAGGCGAAGGCCAAGGCCACAGCAGACGAGACCGTCACCACCGCCCGGGCCACCGTCTCCGACGCGACCGCCCCGCGGGACGAGGTCGACTACCTCTTCGGCCCCCTCGCCGCTTTCGCCCCTGAGCTCGAGCGGGCCCTCGCCGGAGCCCAGACCAGGCTCCAGGGTGTCCAGTCGGCGGCCCGTACCCAGGCCCAGGGCGTCGACGGCGTCGTACGGACCAAGGTGCGGCAGACCGTCGCGGGCGCGGGCCGCACCGCCACCGGCGTGAGCGGCGCCGCGCAGGCCACGGTCACCGGGGCCGAGGGCCGCGCCACCGACGCGCTCGCCGTCGCCCGGGGCGAGGCCGGAACCGTGACGACGGCCGCCGGGGCCACCGTCTCCTCCGTCCCGAGCCACATCACGGGCACCGTGGGCGGGGTCCGGCATCAGGCGGTCGGGACGGTGGCCGCCGTTCCCGGCACCGTCGCCCCGGTCGTCGACGAGACGGTCGCGGCGGCCGTGCCCCCGCTGGCCACCGCCGCCGTGGACGGAGTGGTCCCGGTCGCCGGTCAGACGGTCGCCGGTGTCGTCCCGACCGCCGAGCACGCCGTCGCCGGGGTCGTCCCGGTCGCCACCGGCACGCTGGAGGGGGTGAGCCCGGTCGCCCACGGCGTGGTCAACGGCGTCACCCCGGTCGTCGTCCACACGGTCGGCGAGGTCGCCCCGGTCGTCGGCGGCACGGTCGCCGGTGTCGCGCGGACCGCCCGCCACACCGTCGATGCCGCGACCGCACTCGCCCACGGCGTCGTGGCCGACGTCCAGCCGGTCGCCGCCGGCGCCGTCCAGGGCGTGGGGCAGACCGCCGGGACCGCCGTCCACGGCGTCCAGCCCGTGGCCACCGCCACCGTCGGCGACGTCCACCACCTCACCGGCGACGCCGTTCACGGCGTCGCGCCCGTCGCCACCGGCGCGGTCGCCGACCTCCATCCCGTCGTGGACGGCGTCGTCACCGGCGCGGTCGCCGACCTCCATCCCGTCGTGGACGGCGTCGTCACCGGCGTACCCGCCTACGCCACCGGTCTCGTCGGTCAGGTCGCCGTCGATGCCACCGGTGCCGTGCTGCCACCGGTCGCGAATGCCGCCGTGCACGGCGTGGTCCCGGTCGCGGGGCAGGCCGTCGCGGACGTGGACGGGCTGGCGTACGGCGTGGTCGGCGACGTCCGGCCCGTCGTGGGCGGCGTCGCGCCGCTCGCGTACGGCGTGGCCGGGCACACCGCCGATCTGGCGTACGGCGTGACCGCGGAGGCCCAGTCCTTCGCGCACGGGGTCGCGCGGCCCGTCGTCGGCCTCGTCCAGCCCGTCGTGCAGGGCGTCACGGGCAGCGCGGGGAACCTCGCGTACGGCGTCACGGGTGACGTCGCCCCCTTCGCGTACGGCGTCGTCGGTGACGTGGCGCCCGTCGTCGGCGGTGCCGCACCCGTCATCGGTCACACGGTCGACGGCGTGACCCCGCCGGCCGCGAACGCCGTCGCCGGTGTCCAGGGCGTCGCCGAGTCGATCACGCCGGGATACGCGCAGCAGCACGGCATCACGTACAACGCCTGACCGTCCCCCCACCACCGCCGCCCAGCGCGGCGGACCGACCGACTCCGTGAGGGTGCGGGACCCGGACGGCCGAAAGCCGTCGGTCTGTCCGGCCGACACCTCACGGGCGGGGCGGAGCGGTCCCCATTGGGGTGGGGATCGACTGCCCCGTGCCCCTCAGGGGCTGCTCAGAGGGCCTCACCGGGTCAACCCCAGCCCGGTGAGGCCCTTCCCCATGACCCCCTCGACCCCTCACATCTGGCACAGCGTGCCAGTGAGGGCGGCATCATGTGACAGGTATCACCGCTCAGGTGTGACCCTCGATTTAGGGGCCCCCCGCAAGCAGCGATAACCTGCGAGACGGACATGCCGCGCGCTCGGACACCGTGTGCGCCTCCCTTGTGACAGACACGGTCGGACGTCACGTTGCCCTCGCGGCACGCCCACGCAGACAACGAACCGCGAGATCACTGATAGGGACGGAAGCGCGTGGACCTGTTCGAGTACCAGGCGAGGGACCTCTTCGCCAAGCACGATGTACCGGTGCTGGCCGGTGAAGTCATCGACACGCCTGAGGCGGCCCGCGCAGCCACCGAGCGTCTCGGTGGCAAGTCCGTCGTCAAGGCCCAGGTGAAGGTCGGTGGCCGCGGCAAGGCCGGCGGCGTGAAGCTGGCCTCGACCACCGACGAGGCGGTCGAGCACGCGACCAACATCCTCGGCATGGACATCAAGGGCCACACGGTCCACAAGGTGATGATCGCCGAGACGGCCCCGGAGATCCTGGAGGAGTACTACGTCTCCTTCCTCCTGGACCGCGCCAACCGCACCTTCCTCTCCATCGCGTCCGTCGAGGGCGGCATGGAGATCGAGGAGGTGGCGGAGACCCGCCCCGAGGCCGTCGCCAAGACGCCGATCGACGCCAACGTGGGTGTGACCCCCGAGGTCGCCCGCCAGATCGTCGAGGCCGCGAACTTCCCGGCCGAGGTCGCCGACAAGGTCGAGAACGTCCTTGTCACCCTGTGGAAGACCTTCATCGAGGAGGACGCCCTCCTCGTCGAGGTCAACCCGCTGGCCAAGGTCGCCTCCGGTGACGTCATCGCCCTGGACGGCAAGGTCTCCCTCGACGAGAACGCCGAGTTCCGTCAGCCGGGACACGAGGCTCTCCAGGACAAGGACGCGGCCAACCCGCTCGAGGCCGCCGCCAAGGAGAAGAACCTCAACTACGTCAAGCTCGACGGCGAGGTCGGCATCATCGGCAACGGCGCGGGTCTCGTCATGAGCACCCTGGACGTCGTCGCGTACGCCGGTGAGAACCACGGCGGCGTGAAGCCGGCCAACTTCCTCGACATCGGCGGTGGCGCCTCCGCCGCCGTCATGGCGAACGGCCTGGAGATCATCCTCGGCGACCCGGACGTCAAGTCCGTGTTCGTCAACGTCTTCGGTGGCATCACCGCCTGTGACGAGGTCGCCAACGGCATCGTCCAGGCGCTGCAGCTGCTCGCCGACAAGGGCGAGGAAGTCACCAAGCCGCTGGTCGTCCGACTGGACGGCAACAACGCCGAGCTGGGTCGCAAGATCCTCTCCGACGCCAACCACCCGCTGGTCCAGCGCGTGGACACCATGGACGGCGCGGCCGACAAGGCCGCCGAGCTCGCGGCTGCGAAGTAAGGACGAGGGAAAACAGCCATGGCTATCTTCCTCAACAAGGACAGCAAGGTCATCGTCCAGGGCATGACCGGTGCCACGGGCATGAAGCACACCAAGCTCATGCTGGCCGACGGCACGAACATCGTCGGTGGCGTGAACCCCCGCAAGGCGGGCACGTCGGTCGACATCGACGGCAACGAGATCCCGGTCTTCGGCACGGTCGCCGAGGCGATCGAGAAGACGGGCGCGAACGTATCCGTCCTCTTCGTACCGCCGGCCTTCGCCAAGGCCGCCGTGGTCGAGGCGATCGACGCCGAGATCCCGCTCGCGGTCGTCATCACCGAGGGCATCGCGGTCCACGACTCGGCCGCGTTCTACGCGTACGCCGTGTCGCAGGGCAACAAGACCCGGATCATCGGCCCGAACTGCCCCGGTCTCATCACGCCGGGCCAGTCGAACGCCGGCATCATCCCGGGCGACATCACCAAGCCGGGCCGCATCGGTCTGGTCTCGAAGTCCGGCACGCTGACGTACCAGATGATGTACGAGCTGCGTGACATCGGCTTCTCCTCCGCCGTCGGCATCGGTGGCGACCCGATCATCGGTACGACCCACATCGACGCGCTCGCCGCGTTCGAGGCCGACCCCGACACCGACCTGATCGTCATGATCGGTGAGATCGGTGGCGACGCCGAGGAGCGTGCGGCCGCGTTCATCGCGGAGAACGTGAAGAAGCCGGTCGTCGGCTACGTCGCGGGCTTCACCGCGCCCGAGGGCAAGACCATGGGCCACGCCGGCGCCATCGTCTCCGGCTCCTCCGGCACGGCCGCCGCGAAGAAGGAGGCCCTTGAGGCCGCGGGCGTCAAGGTCGGCAAGACGCCGACCGAGACGGCGAAGCTGGCGCGGGAGATCCTCGCCGGCTGAGCAGGTACCCAGCTGAACGTCTGATGGGCTCGCTCCGAGGGTTGGAGCGGGCCCATCGACGCGTAACGGGGTGCCGGGGCGGGTTGTGCGGCGGCTGCGGGTGCGATGTGGCTGGTCGCGCGGTTCCCCGCGCCCCTTGAAGGCAGGCCGGCTCGAACCCGCCCATCTTTTAGGGGCGCGGGGAACTGCGCGACCAGCCCCCACCGGCCCGCGGTCAACGACTGAGCGGGAACAGTCTCTCCGGCCCACTCGTCATCCCGCCCCGCAGCTTCTCCCGCAACTCCACCTCCGCCTCCGACAACGCGCCCTGCGCGACCCGCGGCGGCACCCCCTGGATCTCCGCCCCCGGCGCGATCGGCGGCTCGTAGTGCGTCGGAGCGGTCCGTACGGTCAACGCCGTCGTACCGATCAGCGCCACCGTGAACGCGATGGCCGCCCGCGTCCAAAACCGCGCCCTGCGCTCGCTCCCCGTCCGCACCGTGGGCGGCCTCGCGGCCCGCAGACGTTCCGTCGAGGCGAGTTCGGTGAGCCGCCGGTGCAGCTCAGCGGGGTCGGCCAGCGCAGGCAACTTCGTGCCGACCGCCTCGCGCGCGTGCAGCAGCCGGTTCGCCGCCGCCGGCGTGCTCGCCTCGGTCTCCGCCGCGGTCTCGGGCAGGTCGAGGCCCACACCGTCGTACAACAGCAACGTGCGGCGGTACGGCGGTGGGAGCTTGAGGAGTACGTCCATCAGGGCGCGGTCCGACGCGTCGGCGGGCGGTGGCTCCGGGTAGCGGAATCGGGGGCGGAAGCGGTGCCAGGGGGAGAGGGCGTACTCGTACGCCGTGGCCCGTACCCAGCCCGCGGGGTCGCGGTCGACGGCCACCTCGGGCCAGCGCTGCCAGGCGAGTTGAAACGCCCGCTCGACCGATTCGCGGGCGAGCTCACGGCGCCCGGTGAGCAGATAGGACTGCCGTACGAGGGCCGGGGCGCAGAACGCGTACAGCGCGTCGAAGGCCTGAGCGGGGGTCAGGGGGACGGCGGGTTCCTCGGGTTCGGGAGCCGGTGCCTCTTGAGGGACCGTCACCTCGACCTCCGCCAAGGAGTCCAGCAGCTTCGCGTACGCCTCCCGCTTCCGGCCCCGCGGGTTCGTACGGCCGGACTCCCACGCGCGGACCGTCTCGCGGGTGGCCCCCACCCGTTCGGCGACCTGAGCCTGCGTCAAGGACCCGGCCTCGCGCAGGCGTCGGCGTTCCTTGGGCGGGGGGAGCGGGGTCGCAGGGCTCTGTGTCACAGGGCGCCCCTTCGTACGAAAAAGTACATAGTCGTATATTGAGCGACACTTCGGGGGTTCGCCTGTTACGACGAGAAAGCGCGTGTCGTTGGGAGCATGGCGATCGTGATGCAGATGACCGTTCGCCGAGCACCCCAGTCGTCCCTGCTCGCCCGGTTGCGGGACCGATCGCCCGGACTGGCCGCGAGCCTTCTGGCCGGCGTGCTCGCGGCGGGGCTCGGGCTCGGTTCGCTGGCCGTACTGGTGATGGTGCTGTGGATCAGTTCGCCGTATCCGGACAGCGGGCCGGGCGGTGCGCTGCATGTCGCCGCGGCGCTGTGGCTGTTGGCGCACGGGGCGGAACTGGTGCGTACGGACACGCTGTCCGGGGTTCCGGCGCCGGTGGAGGTGACGCCGTTGCTGCTGGTCGTGCTGCCGGTGTGGCTGGTGCATCGGGCGGCGCGGGACGCGGTGGACGACTCCATGGAGGCTTCGGGACGGACGGCGTTCGCGGGGGTGGTCCTCGGCTATCTCGCCGTCGGGACGGGAGCCGCGCTGTACGCGGCGGGCGGTGATCTGCGGCCGGCGTGGGTGTGGGTGGGGGTGTGCGTGCCGGTGGTCGTGATGCTGGCGGCGGGTGCGGGGGTATGGACGGCGTACGGCCGCCCGCGCGAACCGGTGGACGGCGCGCTGCTGTTGCTTCCCGCGGGGGTACGGCGTCTGCTCCTCGGCCCCGAGGCCCGCCGCCGTCTCGGCACGTCGGCGCGGGCCGCGGGCGCGGGGGTGGCGGTGCTGGTGGGCGGTGGTGCGCTGCTCCTGGGAACGTCCCTGGTGTGGCACGGCGACGCGACGCGGCTCTCCTTCCTCCAGCTGACGGAGGGCTGGTCGGGCCGGTTCGCGGTGCTGTTGCTGTGCGTGGCGCTGGTACCGAACGCGGCGGTCTGGTCGGCGTCGTATGCGCTGGGGCCCGGCTTCGTCCTGGGGACGGGGCATGTGGTGGGCCCCCTGTCCTCCGCCCCCGCACCCCTCCTGCCACCGTTCCCGCTGCTGGCGGCGGTGCCGGGGCCTGGGACGGGGACATGGGTGAACTGGGCGGCCGCGGGGGTGCCGGTGGTGGCCGGGGCGACGGTGGGGTGGTTCGTGGGGCGGGCGGGGAGTCGGAGAGTGGATGAGGGAGGGCGGGGTGGGGGTGCCGCCGGAGCGACGGCCGGGGCGTCTGTCGTGGCGCCGGGCAAGGGTGTCGGCGCACAGCCGAAGGGCGCGGACGGGGGAACCTCGGCGAGGGGTGATGGGCAGCTGAAGGGCGCGGACGGCGGAGCCGTGGCGAGGGGTGCCGGGCAGGCGGGCGAGGGGTCGGGGCACGGGCCCGCCACACCCTGGTCACGCGGCCGGACGGCCGGTACCGCCGGGCTCGCGGCCCTCCTGTGCGCGGCCGCCGTCGCGATGCTCGCCGCGCTCGCGGGCGGACCGCTCGGAGTCGCCGCACTCGCCTGGTTCGGTCCGGTGTGGTGGCTGACGGGAGCGGCGGCGCTGGCGTGGACCTCGGTGGTGGCGATCCCCACGGCCCTGGGGCTACGGGCGTGGCGGTGCCGGGCGCGGCGGGTGCGGAAGCCGAAGAGCGGGAAGCCACGGGCGCGCGGGACGGTCACGGACGTACCCGAGCGCGGGCACGCCGGGGCGCGTCCGGGTACGGGCGGGTCGCGGGTGGCAGGGCTGGGACCGCTGTGGACGGAGGCGCGGGAGCCCGGGGCCGGTGGAGCGGGAAGGGAGGCGGCGGCGCGCTCAGCGGAGACCGGTGGGGGACGCGAACCCGGGGCCGGTGGAGCGGGAAGGGAGGCGGCGGCGCGCTCAGCGGAGACCGGCGGGGGACACGAACCCGGGGCCGGTGAGCCCCAGGCGTCCGGAGGCCGGGCGCGCGGCCGGCTCTGGCGGAAGAAGGACGCCGGTCAGGCCGTTCCGAAGTCCTCGGCGGCGGACGGGACCCCGGAGGCCCCCTCGGACGACCGGCCGCCCTCCCCGGGCCACGGGGCCGGCCCATCCGCCGTAAAGCCCTCGCCGCGCCGCTGGTTCTCCCGCGGAAAGCCCGCCGATCAACCGACCCCGACGCCCGCCACGTCCTACGGTCCCGGCGACGACGACCCCACCTTCGAGCCGTACGACTTCCTGCCCGCCGACCCCTACCCGGCCCCGGCGGCCCTCCCCCACCCTCCGGGCGGGGAGACCCCCACCTCGCTTCGCCCGCCCTGGCACGGCGACGCCTCCCGCGAGACCCGCTGGGCGGCGCTCAAGGAGGCGTCGACGCCGCTGGATCCGCCGGAGGCACCATGATCGCGGCGGGACGGCGATCCCGGCGTCCCGCGCAGCCCTTCGGCGCTGGCCGTATGTCGATGTCGCAGGATCTGCCGGACCTACGTCATTACCGGACCTACGTCATCGACCGCCGCACTCCGCCGGCGCCGCTCCCCGCGTCAGCCGGGGGCCAGGATGTCCCGGAGTTTCTCCGGTACCAGCTGGCTGCAGGACTGCTTGGCCTCGTTGGTGAGGGCGTCGCTCGTGCAGGTGTAGTAGTCGCTGTAGACCAGGTGCAGGACGAACGTCGCCGTCACCACCGCGATCGCCAGGGACGAGGTGACCAGGCCGCTGATGGCAGCCGTCCGCTGGGGGCGGCCACCCGATTCGGGCGCCGGGGTGTCCGGGTCGGGGGTGCGCGGCTTGGCGCGCAGCGCGCTGATGCCCCAGTACAGGGCGAGCGAGCCGAGCAGCAGGGCGACGTACGGCCAGCTGAACAGGGCGAAGAAGAACGCCCACATACCGCTCAGGAGCGAGTAGCGCGCACGGCGCTGGCCCGGGTCGGTCGGATCCCACCGCATGCCTGTGCCGGGGCCGGGACCGCCCTGGCTCTCGGGTCCGGGACCACCGCCGGGGCGCTCACCGAATCCGCCGGAGGAGCGGCCCGGCTGACGGTCGCTCCACTGGCCGCCCCAGGGGGAGCGGGCGCTGTCGTCGTCGGAGGAGGAGTCGTCCGCCGGGCGCCGCGGCTGCCACGGACGGTCCGGGGTGCCCTCCGGCGGCGGCGCGAAGGGGTTGTCCTCCTCCTCCGCCTTCCTGTCCGGCTTGTCGGAGGGCGCGTCGGGCGGAGAGGCGGGGCGCTCCCGCAGCAGCACGCCGCGGTGCTCCCCTCCCTGCACCGACTGCGGGGGGAGCGTGAGCAGTCGCAGGCTGCGGTCCGGCATCAAGTGAGCGTCTTCCCCTAGGTGATACGGCGTCTTACGGCGGTCTGGCGTGAACCTTCACTTCGGAAACGCACCGCACGACGACCACGTTCCCGACTCGGGCCCTCCCAGACGCTACCTTCCGGCCACGCCCCCGTCCCGTGGGGGCCGCCCGGAGTGCCGGTATCGTTGCTGGCGTTCGGCCGCTTCGTAGACTTCCCCGTATCCCGGGGCGCGAAGCATTCGTACGAACGTACATACGGTCGACCGTACGGAAAACGCTCCCCCGAGAAAGGGCCCCACCGTGGCCGCCAAGCCCGTGGCCAAGCGCCTCGTCGTGCTGGTCTCCGGATCCGGCACCAACCTCCAGGCGCTCCTCGACACCATCGGCCAGGCAGGCTCGGAGGCCTACGGCGCCGAGATCGTGGCCGTAGGAGCCGACCGCGACGGCATCGAGGGGCTCGCCCGTGCCGAGCGCGCCGGGATCCCCACCTTCGTGTGCAAGGTCAGGGACTACGGGACCCGCGAGGAGTGGGACACCGCGCTCGCCGAGGCGACCGCCGCGTACGAGCCCGACCTGGTGGTGTCCGCCGGGTTCATGAAGATCGTGGGCAAGGAGTTCCTCGCCCGCTACGGCGGGCGGTTCGTGAACACCCACCCCGCGCTGCTGCCCAGTTTTCCCGGCGCCCACGGCGTCCGTGACGCGCTCGCGTACGGCGCCCGGGTCACCGGCTGCACCGTCCACTTCGTCGACGACGGCGTCGACACCGGACCGATCATCGCGCAGGGCGTGGTGGAGGTCCGGGACGAGGACGACGAGAGCGCTCTGCACGAGCGCATCAAGGAAGTCGAGCGAAGACTGCTCGTCGATGTCGTGGGGCGGCTAGCCCGCAACGGCTATCGCATTGAGGGACGAAAGGTAGTTATCCAGTGACCGCCGAGAGCAACAAGCGGGCCATCCGACGGGCGCTCGTCAGCGTCTACGACAAGACGGGTCTGGAAGACCTCGCGCGCGGCCTGCACGAGGCGGGCGTGGAGCTCGTCTCCACCGGGTCCACCGCGGGCCGGATCGCCGCCGCCGGCGTCCCCGTCACCAAGGTCGAGGAGCTCACCGGCTTCCCCGAGTGCCTGGACGGCCGCGTCAAGACGCTGCACCCGCGCGTGCACGCCGGCATCCTCGCCGACCTGCGCCTGGAGGACCACCAGCGGCAGCTGGCCGAGCTGGGCGTCGAGCCGTTCGACCTGGTCGTCGTCAACCTCTACCCGTTCCGCGAGACCGTCGCCTCCGGTGCCTCGCCCGACGAGTGCGTGGAGCAGATCGACATCGGCGGTCCGTCGATGGTCCGCGCCGCCGCCAAGAACCACCCCTCGGTGGCCGTGGTCACCAGCCCCGCGCGGTACGCCGACGTCCTGAGCGCCGTCCAGGACGGCGGCTTCGACCTCGCCACCCGCAAGCGGCTCGCGGCCGAGGCTTTCCAGCACACCGCGTCCTACGACGTGGCAGTCGCCTCCTGGTTCGCGTCCTCCTACGCGCCCGTGGACGAGTCGCGGTTCCCCGACTTCCTGGGCGCCACCTGGGAGCGCAACAACACCCTCCGCTACGGCGAGAACCCGCACCAGCCGGCCGCGCTCTACGTCGACGGCAGCGGTGGCGGTCTCGCCGAGGCCGAGCAGCTGCACGGCAAGGAGATGTCGTACAACAACTACACGGACACGGACGCCGCCCGCCGTGCCGCGTACGACCACGACGAGCCTGCCGTCGCGATCATCAAGCACGCCAACCCCTGCGGTATCGCGGTCGGCGCGGACGTCGCCGAGGCGCACCGCAAGGCACACGCGTGTGACCCGCTGTCGGCGTTCGGCGGCGTGATCGCGGTCAACCGGCCGGTGTCGAAGGAGATGGCCGAGCAGGTCGCCGAGATCTTCACCGAGGTCATCGTCGCGCCGGACTACGAGGAGGGGGCCCTGGAGGCCCTCGCCAAGAAGAAGAACATCCGCGTCCTGAAGGCCCCGGCCGCCCCCGCGAACCCGGTCGAGCTCAAGCTCGTCGACGGCGGCGCGCTGCTCCAGGTCACCGACCGCCTCCAGGCGGACGGCGACGACCCGGCGAACTGGACGCTGGCCACGGGCGAGGCGCTGAGCGCGTCCGAGCTCGCCGAGCTGTCCTTCGCGTGGAAGGCCTGCCGCGCGGTGAAGTCCAACGCGATCCTGCTCGCCAAGGACGGCGCCTCGGTCGGCGTCGGCATGGGCCAGGTCAACCGCGTCGACTCCGCGAAGCTGGCCGTGGAGCGGGCCGGCGCCGAGCGCGCGCAGGGTTCCTACGCCGCCTCCGACGCCTTCTTCCCCTTCCCCGACGGTCTGGAGATCCTCGTCGCGGCCGGCGTGAAGGCGGTCGTCCAGCCCGGCGGTTCGGTCCGTGACGAGCTGGTCGTCGAGGCCGCGAAGAAGGCGGGCGTGACGATGTACTTCACGGGGACGCGGCACTTCTTCCACTGAGTCGCGGGCGGTTCACGGGCGGTGGCGGGGTCCCACCCCGCCGCCGCCCTGCCGTTGTCAGTGCCGGATGAGAGCCTGGCGGCATGATCGTGGAACGCGCGTACGCCCATGCGGCCGAGGACGAGCTGGGGCCCGGCGGCGGCCCGGTGTGGCCGTGGTCGGTGCCGTGCGTACGGCAGTTGCTCGACGACGGACTGCGGTTCACCGCGCCGGTCACCTTCCTGGTCGGGGAGAACGGCTCGGGCAAGTCGACCCTCGTCGAGGCGCTGGCGGAGGCCTTCGGCCTCGACCCCTGGGGCGGGTCGGCGGGCCATCGCTACGCCGGTCCGCGGGAGCCGTCGGTGCTCGGCGGCCGGATGCGGTTCGAGGCGACCGTGGCCGGGCGCCGGATGCTGCGGGGCCCCCACACCCGCCGCCGGGGTTTCTTCCTGCGGGCCGAGACCGCGCTCGACGCCCTCGGCCGCGAACGGCACACGGGCCGCCTGTCCGGCACCCCGGACGAGATGAGCCACGGCGAGGGCTTTCTGATGGCGTTCCGCGAGCGCTTCCTCGATCCCGGCCTGTACGTCCTGGACGAGCCGGAGTCCGCGCTGTCCTTCGCCTCCTGCCTCGAACTCGTGGGTGTGCTCGACGACCTCGCCCGGACCGGCGCCCAGATCATCCGCGCCACGCACTCACCTCTGCTCACCGCACTGCCCGGCGCCGAGATCATCGAGGTCGGCGAGCACGGGATGCGCTCCGTCGAGTGGCACGAACTGGAGCTGGTCGAGCACTGGCGGCGCTATCTGAAGGACCCGCGGGCGTATCTGCGCCACATAGTCGGCCAGCCGGCGGCTGGACGGCGGCCAGATGGCGGCTAGGTCGAACTCCGCAGGGCCGCCCATGTCTGGGGACCCACCTTCCCGTCGACCTCCAGCCCCTTCGCGCCCTGGAACTGCTTGACCGCGGCCAGGGTGGCGTTGCCGAACCGGCCGTCCACGCCCGCGTCTCCGACGCTGTAGCCGCGTTTGGTGAGCATGCACTGGACCTGGACGACGCGTTGGCCCTTGTCGCCGTGTTTGGTGAGCTCGGTGCCGGAGTAGTAGGTGCAGTCGGAGATCCAGGCCGGGTCGGTGGGGGCGGTCGCGGTCTCGGTGACGGTGGCGGTCGGAATCGGGGCGCCGCCGCCCGAGGTGCCGCTGCCCGAGGTGCCGCCGGTTCCGCCCGGGGTGGCCGTAGCGGAGGGCGTGCCCGCGGTGCCGTCGTCGGATCCGGAGGTGTCGCCGTCCGGCTCCGTCCGTTTCTCTTCCTCCCCCATCGCCTGCTCCCTCTTCTCCTCCGCTGTGCTCGGGGAAGGGGAGGCGGAGGTGCCGGGCAGGGCCGAGGCCGCTTCGGCGTCCCAGGCGGGGCCGGTGCCGGTGCTCGCGGTCGGGGCGGGCGAGGCCGTCTCGCCGTGGGACGGGCCGGTGAGGAAGAACGCGCCCGCGGCCACGGCGACCACGGCGAGGCCGGCCGCGAGAGCGAGAGCGGGCTTCTTCCGGTTGCGTCGGGCCTCGTTCTCACCGGGGGCGTACTGGCCGGGCGGTGTGGCGGCTCCGTACGCCCCGGGCGGTGTGGCGGCTCCGTACGCCCCGGGCGGTGTCGCGGGGCCGAAACCCGGGCCGGGGGCGGGAGTTGCCGCCGGAGTCGTCGGTGCGCGGAGGTGGACGGTCTGCTCGGCCGGGGCCGCTTCGAGTAAGTCGCAGCCTTCCTGGCGGTCGAGCAGGCGGCCGGCCAGGGGTTCCTGCCAGGCGGGGGCCTCGCCCTTCAGCGCGGTCGCGGCGGCGGCGATCAGTTGCTGCGGGGTGGGGCGGCCGACCGGGTCCTTGGCGAGGCAGGCGGTCAGCAGGGTGGTCAACGAGCCGTCCACGGGACCGAGTTCGGACATCACCTCCGCCTTCGGCTCCTCGAAGGCCACCCGATGCATGACATCGACCCCGGTCCCGTCGCCGAACGGGGCGTGCCCGGTGGCGGCGTAGATCAGCGTGCCCGCGAGGGAGAAGACGTCGGAGGCGCCGTCGCAGCGGCCCTCCCGCAGATACTCGGGGGACATGAACGCGGGCGTGCCGACCCGGCTGCCGGTGCCGGTGATCGCGCTGCTGTCGACGGCCTGCGAGATGCCGAAGTCGATGACGTGCACGCCCCGCGTGGACAGCAGCACGTTGGACGGCTTGAGATCCCGGTGTACGACCCCGGCGGCGGCCAGCGCCGAAAGGGCCTGCCCGAGCTCCGCCACCAGCCGCCACACACCGGTCGGCTCCAGCCTGCCGCCATGGCGCACGGCGTCGGCGAGGTTGATGCCGGGGACGTACTGGGTGGCCATCCAGAGCAGTTCGTGCTCGAACCCGGTGCCGAGCAGTCGCGGCGCGTGCGGGGTGTCGACCCGCCCGTGCACGGCGGCCTCCCGCTCGAACCGCCGCCGGAACTCCGGGTCCTCGGCGTACTCGGGCCGGATCACCTTCACCGCGGCGAGCCCCGCGGTGTCGTCGGCGGGCCGCGCCAGAAAGACCCGCCCCATCCCGCCGCTGCCGAGCCGCCCGAGCGGCACGTACGGTCCGATCCGGGCGGGGTCGGCGGGCTGCAGTGGATCGGCGCCCGCCTGTATGAGCGCGGTGCGGTACGGCGGCGTGGGGTGCCGCTGGTCCGTCATTTGTCCCCCGAGTGCTGTTCTGCCTCAACGTGCTCAGGCGTCACGCCAGTTGATGTGAGGCTAGCGTGCCGGGGCTGGCGAGTCGGGGGGATCGGGCGTATGTGCGAGAAGGCTACTCGCAGGCGCAGGGTCCTGCCCGCCGCGGTGCTGCCGCTGACCTGCTTCAGCTCGAAGTCCGTGGCGTCCACGGGCGCCGATGCCTGGGGCGGGGCCGCGTACACCGGGGCCCCGTCGTGCGAGGTGGCGGCGTTCCGCCGTGTCCGGGCCGGGCCGCAGCCGCAGTTTCAGGGCGAGGTAGTCGATGTTCCAGTAGACGGCCGAGCGGCTGGCCGAGGGCCACACCGGGCGCAGCCGCTCCACGAGTTGCTCGACCGCCGGCAGCGAGGCGTGCGGTTCGCCGCGCAGCCGGGGTTCGCACAGGGCGGCCAGGACCGCGAAGTACCGCTTGGTGCGGTCGAGGGTGAACGCCGGTGCGGTGAGGGCTCCGGAGAGCCCGTGCCGGGCGGCACTGCGGAAGACGTGCCGTGGCGCTCAGACGTCGAAGGTGAGCAGGTCGCCCGCGGCGGGCAGGACGATCCGCGAGAACTCGAAGGACACCGGCGCGTCCACGCGCCCCGGGCCGACCTTGATGTGCTCCCCGGCCCCTTCCGGGTTCTCCACCACGTAGGTCTGGTGCTCGCTGCGGTTGCTCAGCAGCCAGAAGGTGCCCTGTGCGGAGATCTCCCCGGCGATCCGGGGCACTCCCTCGTGCGCGATGGTGAGGCCGTCGCCTCCCTCGGCCCTCCCGAAGGTGAGCCGCTCACCTGTGGCGATCCTGATCCGGTCGTCCGGCCGCGCGCATGCCGGAGGTACGACGATGACGCTGTACATGGATTCGTCCCCTCGCCCGATTCCATGAGGGCCACCCTCCCCCAGTCCAACGAAGGGGAGGGTAGGGGACGTTCCTCGAAGAGTCCGAAGCTTCTCCGTGATACGGCGTGTCAGGTGGACATTTCGGAGAGATCAGCAGGGACGCAGCGAGTAGATCGGGTCCCAGGTCGCCGTGCCGGCCTGGTACGCCGTCGAGGACCAGCGCTCGCTGCCGTTCTTGTTGTAGAACCTGGCGACCGTGCCGGGCGTCTGGTTGTTGGTGAACGGGCCGTCACCGGTCCAGTTGGAGACGGTCCACGTCTGGCACTTGTAGAAGTCGAACTTGGTGCCCTTGACGATCATGCACAGGTGGCCGTAGTCACAGGCCAGGTCCTGGGCGCCGGAGGTGCCCTTCGGGGCCTTGGTGACGTCGAGGCCGTCGTAGGCGACCTTGTCGGCGGAGACGGACAGCGCCTTCTGTTCCTTGCCGAGCACCTCGTCGGCGGTCTGCTGGAGGCCGGTCACCCGGGTGCCGTCGGGGTGGTAGCCGCCGGTCGGTCCGGCCGCGGCGGTGGCCGCGACCGTGGAGCCGGCGAGCAGGGCGGTGGCCGCGACGAGCAGTGCGGCGGGCTTGACGATGTTCATGATGGTTCCCCCATGAATGAACGTGGTCGGTGTTTCCGTGGACCACCGTTCCAGGGGGCGCTGCGGGCAGGTACCTCAGAACTCTCAGGGTCACTGCCCGCCGGGCGGCGTGTACTCCTTGAGCCAGTGAGCGACGCGGGCGGCGTAGGCACGCTGGTTCGGGGGAACGCCGCCCGCGGCGTTCACCTTCTTGTACGAGGTCCGGTAGGAGGCCGCGAGCAGCACCCGGCGGTCACCGGGCAGCGAGGTCTTCAGGCGCGGTTCGATGAAGCAGAGGTAGCGGCTCATCGCCGGAATCGACTGCGCGGGGGTCAGAGGCGGCGCGGGGGTCTCCTTCGCCGGTACGCCGTCCGCCCGGATCCACCAGCGCAGGACGCTCGGGGTCCAGCGGGCGATGCCGTACTCGTTGTTGGCGGGATCCGACAGCTCCGGGTCGAAGTCGCTCTCCGTCTTGAGCATCGCGGCGAGCAACGCCGGCGTGATCTCCGCCTGTTGGCAGTCGTGCGCGGAGTCGACGATGAGACGCCGGTAGGTCACGGGAACGCCTTCGCCGGTACGCAGCTCGGCGGCGCCGTAGGAGGCGGCGGTGTCAGCGGTGTTCCTGGCGTCGGAACCGTCGTCCCGCGCCGCCCAGATGCCGAACCCCAGGGCGCCGACGGCAACGGCGGCCAGTGCGGCGGCGGTCGTACGACGGGAGCGGCGCCGTCGCAGTCGGGGCGAGCGGTCCGTGCCCGCCGCGGCCTCCACCCGCCGTAGCAGCGCCTGGGTGCCGATGCGCTCGGCGTGCGTCCGGGCCAGACACTCCCGCACGATCTCCCGCCAGGCGTCCGGCAGTTCGGGCGACAGCCGCAGCTCGTCGGTGCCCCGTGCGTACGCGGCGGCCGCGTCCCGGCGGGCCGAGGGGGTGCCGCCGGGCAGCGGGAAGGAACCGGTGAGCAGCAGATGGGCCAGGACACCGAACGCCCAGACGTCGGCGGAGGGGCGGATACGGCGGCCGCGTTCGCCGATCTCCGACCACAGCAGTTCTGGCGGTGTGTAGTCGGGCGTGGAGAAGGCGGGCGTGTACGCGTGCGTGCCCTCCAGCTCCGCCGCCATGTTGAAGTCGGACAGTCGCGCCGAACCGTCCGCCATCAGCAGCACATTGGCCGGTTTCAGGTCCCCGTGCACCCACCCGGCATGGTGCAACTGGGCCAGGCCCTCGCAGATCTGCGCGAGAAGGGGGCCGGGCGCCGGGAGCCGTACGGCGTTCAGGGAGCCTTCCGCCCTCTCCAGTACGAGGACGGTGGCGCCGTCGAGCTCGGGGCGCTCCGGGTCGTCGACGACGAGCGTCTCGTACATCCGGATCAGCCGCGGCTGCTTCAGCCGGCGGTACAACTCGACCTCACGCTCGACGAGTTCGCGCAGATGGGCCAGTTGCCGGGGCGTGCCGGTGCCGGTCGGCAGGAACTTCAGTGCGGCCGTGCGCGGGTCGCCGTCGCCGGTGCGGCGGCCCTCGTACACGCTGCCGAAGGCGCCCGTGGCGAGGGGCTCGCGCACCTCCCAGCCACCCACCCGGTACCCCTTCGGCACCGGGACGGCGTAGGGCTCGGTCACCGGGCCACCCGGCCGGACGGCTCCGTCAGGACGACCAGGTCGTCCTCCCGTACGAGATCGAAGCGGAGCGCCAGGGAGACCAGCGACTCCTTCTTGCCGTTGAGGCGTGGGCCGGTGTCGGCCTCGTCCGGGCCGGGCTTGAGGCGGAGCTTCACGGCGAGGTAGTCGATGTTCCACTGCACCGAAGTGCGGGACGCGGCGGGCCAGTTGGGGCGCAGCCGGTCCACGACCTGGTCGACGGTGGGCAGCGGGGCGTGCGGTGCGCCGCGCAGCCGGGGCTCGCACAGGGCGGCGAGGACCGCGAAGTAGCGCTTGGAGGCGTCCAGTGAGAAAGCGGCGGCCGTGGTGTCACCGTCCCGCTCGCTCTCGCCGTCCCGGTAGTCGTGGCGCGGCGCCCACACCTCGACGGGCAGCAGATCACCGGCCGCGGGCAGCACGATCCGCGAGAACTCGAAGGGGACGGGGGCGTCCAGGCGCCCCGGGCCGACCTTGATGTGCTCGCCGGCGCCCTCCGGGTTCTCGACGACGTACGTCTGTCCCCGGCTGAGGTTGCTGAGGATCCAGAAGGCGCCCTGCGCGGTGATCTCACCGGCTCTGCGGGACACCCCGTCATGGGCGATCCGCAGGTCGTTCTCCCGGGCGGACCGGCCGAAGGTGAGGCGCTCGCCGGGGGCGAGCCTGATCTGGGTGCGGTTTCGCTCGTCCTCCGTGGTCGGCGGAGGTACCACGATGATGCTGTACAAGGTGCGTCTCCCCGTGCCTGACGGCTACCCGGCTCAGCCTAGGGCGACGCACCAGGGCCGTGTCTCCCCTCTTACGGGTGAGACACGGCCCTTGGACAGGAATGGCGCGAACTGTTCAGTCGCGAACGGCCCGTTCAGTAGCGCGGGCGCGCGAACCAGGCCGTACCGCTGGACACCACCGGAGCGGCGGTGATGATCGCGCCGAACACGACCCACAGCAGCGGGAAGATGACGGCCGAGGCCATGCCGCTGTCGAGGCCGATGAAGAGGCCCAGCAGACCGACGATGGTGCCGAGCGCGCCGTAGATGACCGTGGTGATACGGACACCCTGGCCGCCCCGGCCGAACTTGACGGCCAGCGTGATGGAGAGCGCCGCGAGCCCCAGCAGGAAGATCGCGATGCCTCCGATGATTCCGGCGGCGGCGTCACCGATGTCGCTGAGACCGTCGAACGGGTCGTCCGAGGAGGAACTGAAGGAGTCCGCCGAGTCCGACACATCGTTCACGAACGCGGCGATGTACAGGTAGACCAGACCGCCCAGGATCTGCACGGCCGAGATGATGTACAGGAAGACACGGGCCGTCACCAGCAGGCCGGGCATCGACTGCGGGATCATGTTGCCGACCGGGTAGCCGGGGTATGCCGGCTGCTGCGGGTAACCGGGGTAGGCCTGGTGCTGCGGCGGGATGCCGGGCGGCGGCGGGGCCTGCTGCGGGTAGCCGTAACCGGGAGCGGGCGGCGGCTGCTGGGGCGGGGGCCCGTAAGGGTTGTTCGGATCGCCGAAACTCATGGCGGTGTTTCCTCCGTATACCGAATGTGCGGGGACGACGAGCGGCACGGTTCGGAGGAATGTTCAACAGATGCGGTTCGTCCCCCCGGTACAGCCCGCGGCACTGTGGCCACAATCGTTCTTCAGTGGCCGGTTCGTTGTCCAGCCGCAATCCGCATGTGTTGTGCAAGTGCAACCTCGTTGATCTTTGAAACGGCCCTGATTGGAACCGGGGCCCGGTCATCCGCGAGGATGGGGTCATGACCGCCCAGATTCTCGATGGCAAGGCCACCGCAGCCGCGATCAAGTCCGACCTGACCGCCCGCGTGGCGGCGCTGAAGGAGAAGGGCATCACGCCCGGCCTCGGCACGATCCTCGTCGGCACGGACCCCGGCAGCCAGAAGTACGTCGCCGGCAAGCACCGCGACTGCGCCCAGGTCGGCATCGCCTCCATCCAGCGCGAGTTGCCGGAGACCGCGACGCAGGAGGAGATCGAGGCGGCGGTGCGGGAGTTGAACGAGGACCCCGCCTGCACGGGCTACATCGTCCAGCTGCCCCTGCCCAAGGGCATCGACGAGAACCGCATCCTGGAGCTGATGGACCCGGACAAGGACGCCGACGGCCTCCACCCGATGAACCTGGGCCGCCTGGTCCTGGGCGAGCCGGCCCCGCTGCCCTGCACCCCCAACGGCGTCCTCACCCTGCTCCGTCAGTACGGCGTGGAGATCAAGGGCGCCGAGGTCGTGGTCGTCGGCCGCGGTGTCACCATCGGCCGCCCGATGCCACTGCTGCTCACCCGCCGCAGCGAGAACGCGACCGTGACCCAGTGCCACACCGGCACCCGCGACCTGTCCTCGCATCTCAAGCGCGCGGACATCATCGTCGCCGCCGCGGGCTCCGCCCATCTGATCCGCCCCGAGGACGTGAAGCCGGGCGCCGCCGTTCTCGACGTCGGCGTTTCGCGCAGTGCCGAGGGCAAGATCGTGGGCGATGTCCACCCCGGCGTCGCCGAGGTCGCCGGCTGGATCTCCCCGAACCCCGGCGGTGTCGGCCCGATGACCCGGGCCCAGCTGCTGGTCAACGTGGTCGAGGCGGCGGAGCGCAGTGCAGGCTGACACGACTCCCCCAGAGGGGCAGGGCGCGGGGGAAGGCGCGGAGATCGAGGTGCGGGACGCGATCAGCGCCCCCGACGCCGAGGGCAGGCCGCGTCGCACCACCCGCCGTTTCCCGCTGTTCACCAGGGACACCGCACGCCCCGAGGGTGGCGGCCGGGCGGCGCCCAGTGACGCCCCCGCGCCCGCACGGCAGTGGCCGATCCTCCTCGTGCTCGGCGCGGTCGCGGTCGGCCTGCTGATGACCGCGCTCGACGTCTTCCGCTACGGCACGATGCTGATCGGCGCCGCGCTGGTGGCCGGAGCCGTGCTGCGCTGGCTGGTGCGGGACGTCGGCATGCTCGCGGTGCGCTCCCGCTTCACGGACATCGTCACCTACGGTCTGCTGGGCGCGGTGATCGTCCTGCTGTCGATGATGGCCCAGCCGGACCCCTGGCTGGAGATCCCGTTCCTGAAGGACACCCTGCACTTCACGGTCGACAGCTAGGTGTACCCCGCGTACGACGACGGCGGCCCGTCCTCTCCCCCGAGTAAGGACGGGCCGCTGTCTGCGTCCACCTTCTTGCACGGTGAACGCCCTGTTCAACGGCTGTCAGTGCGCTGTGGCACGGAAGTGACCGTTCCGCTACGGTGTCCGGTCCCTGCCACAAGAGGAACCGATCGCCTCCCTGACGTCGTCCGACACCGTGGAGGTGAGCTGGATGGGTGCCTGGCAGTCGCTGCCGGATGATCTGCCGCCGGAGGTGCGGCACTTCGTGGAGCAGCTGCGGCGGCTCAAGGACCGCACGGGCCTCAGCCTGGCCTCGCTCGGTGCGCGCACCGCGTACAGCAAGTCCTCCTGGCATCGCTATCTCAACGCCACGCAGCCGCCGCCCCGGCAGGCGGTGACCGCCCTGTGCCGGATCGTCGGTCTCACCGACACGGACGTCGAGCGCGTCAAGGTCCGCTGGGAGCTCGCCGTCCAGGCCTGGCCCCGCACGGCGACCGTCCCGGCCCGGCCGCAGGGGGCCGAGCGGGCGGAGGAGTACGAGGACGACCCCACGCTGCCGTGGTGGGACGCGCCACCGGAAGAGAAGGCGGAGAAACGGGACGGCGGCCGTCTCCTCCTGTACGCGGGACTGCTGCTGCTCCTGCTGCTTGTCGTCGCGGTCGGCGGCATAGTGGCTTTTGGGTGAGTTTTATACCGAAGTGGCAAGTGTGACAAACTGTGTGCGTTCTGTGTGTCGATGTATTGACAAGTTCGCGGATGTGCGACGAAGTCGTTCAACGTCCGAGTTAGCGTGGCCAATCGGGACGGTCCGGGACGTCCCGCCGCTGGAAGACTGGACCGCGGTGTGGTGGGCGTGCAACGGTGCATGCCCACAGCCCCGATGCACCCGTGCGCCCCCACCCCGGGAACTGAGATCCTTAGCGGGCGCATCCCTGTGGGTAGCCAGACGGGGACTCGGCAGAGGGCACCACGCGCGGGGGAAACGCAGCAACAGCCAGCACGACCGGGGGGAAGAGGGGGGAAGCAATGCCTCGTTGGAGGGCCTTGCCCGATGAACTGGATCCGCAGGTCAGGGAGTTCGCCAGTCAGTTGCGGCGGCTCGTGGACCGCAGCGGACTGAGCGTCGCGGCGCTGGCCGACCGCACGGGCTACAGCAAGACGTCCTGGGAGCGTTATCTCAACGGCCGGCTGCTCGCGCCCAAGGGCGCGATCGTGGCGCTGGCCGAGGTCACCGGCACCAATCCCATTCATCTGACCACGATGTGGGAGCTCGCCGAGCGCGCCTGGAGCCGCTCCGAGATGCGCCACGACATGACCATGGAGGCCATCCGTATCTCCCAGGCGCGTGCCGCGCTGGGCGAGTTCGGAGCGCCTCCGGCGAACGCCAAGGGCAGCAAGACCGCCCGCAAGAGCACCAGCGCCACGGCGACCCCGGGGGTGGCCGGGCCCGCGGGCGTGGCCCCGACGGTGCCGCCGCAGCCGACGTCGCCCGAGGTCAGGGACTCGACGCCGGACGTCCGGGACGGCCCGAACTCCTGGGGGCTGGCCGGATACAACGGACCCTCGCCGTCGGGCGGACGCGCCCCGGAGAGCCCGGCCCGCCCGGTGCCGACGCCGTCCCCGTCCCCGAGTCCGTCGTACGGCGAACCCCCGCAGGGTCCCCGCCGCGCCGCGCCCACCGGTGGCGGAGGCAAGCGGCGGCTGACGATGTTCCTCGCGGGCGTCGTCGGGGTGCTCGTGGTGATAGGTGCCGCGTACTTCCTCACGAACGGCGACGACAAGAAGAAGAACGAGGGCTCGGGCGCCTCGCCCTCCCCGAGCGTCACCACCTCCGTCGACCTCCCGCCCGGCGTCGAGTGCAGCGGTGACTCCTGCACCGGCAAGGACGCGGAGAGCATGGGGTGCAGCGGGGACCTGGTGACCACCGCCCAGACCGCCACCGTCGGCACGACGGTCGTGGAGGTCCGCTACAGCAAGACCTGCGGTGCCGCGTGGGGCCGTATCACGCAGGCCGCGCAGGGCGACAAGGTCGCGGTGACCGTCGGCAAGACCGCGCAGACCGGCTCGATCAGCACGGCCGGGGACACCATCGCGTACACGCCGATGGTCGCGGTGAAGGACGCCGGCGACGCCACCGCCTGCGTGACGCTGGCGGCGGGGGAGAAGGGGTGCACCCAGTAGCCGCCGGGTAGTCGGCGAGGCTGGAAACAATTTCGGGGCCACAGGCATGGCCGGACGAATCGTGGGCACGCGAACGGTACCCCCACGGGAGTCCGGCCACGTCGGTACCCCCATACGGCGGCCGCCTTCGTCCCCCCTCTCCCGGACGGGCGGCCGCCTCTTTTTGTCACCGGGGCCGTTCTGTGGGGTGGGCCACAGGGACCCGGCGGTACGGGATCCCGGATGCGCGATAGCCTGACCGGTGGATCTCTTGATACCAAGAGATCGATCATTTGTACGTCCCACCCGGGCCCGGGGCAGTGCCGCCCCACCGCCAGCTGTCATACGGAGAACGCCATGACCCGCACTCCCGTGAACGTCACCGTCACCGGCGCGGCCGGCCAGATCGGTTACGCCCTGCTCTTCCGCATCGCCTCCGGCCAGCTGCTCGGCGCGGACGTGCCGGTCAAGCTGCGCCTCCTGGAGATCACCCCGGCGCTCAAGGCCGCCGAGGGCACCGCCATGGAGCTGGACGACTGCGCCTTCCCGCTGCTCCAGGGCATCGACATCACGGACGACCCGAACGTCGCCTTCGACGGCGCCAACGTAGCCCTCCTCGTAGGCGCCCGCCCGCGCACCAAGGGCATGGAGCGCGGCGACCTGCTCTCCGCCAACGGCGGCATCTTCAAGCCGCAGGGCAAGGCCATCAACGACAACGCCGCGGACGACATCAAGGTCCTCGTCGTCGGCAACCCGGCCAACACCAACGCCCTGATCGCCCAGGCCGCCGCGCCGGACGTGCCGGCCGAGCGCTTCACCGCGATGACCCGCCTCGACCACAACCGCGCGCTGACCCAGCTCGCGAAGAAGACGGGCACCACGGTCGCCGACATCAAGCGCCTGACCATCTGGGGCAACCACTCCGCCACCCAGTACCCGGACATCTTCCACGCGGAGATCGCCGGCAAGAACGCCGCCGAGGTCGTGAACGACGAGGCGTGGCTGGCCGACACCTTCATCCCGACCGTCGCCAAGCGCGGCGCCGCGATCATCGAGGCCCGTGGCGCGTCCTCCGCCGCGTCGGCCGCCAACGCCGCCATCGACCACGTCCACACCTGGGTCAACGGCACCGCGGACGGCGACTGGACCTCCATGGGCATCCCGTCGGACGGCTCCTACGGCGTCCCGGAGGGCCTGATCTCCTCCTTCCCGGTCACCACCAAGGACGGCAAGTACGAGATCGTCCAGGGTCTGGACATCAACGAGTTCTCCCGCGCCCGGATCGATGCCTCCGTCGCCGAGCTCGCGGAGGAGCGCGAGGCGGTCCGCGCCCTCGGCCTCATCTGAGCCGAACGTTCCGCGGAGGCCACCCGGCTTCTGTCACGAGCCTGCACGGGCCCTGTTCCGGTTTCTTCCGGAGCGGGGCCCGCGCCCGTTTTCACCGCTACCGTCAAGAACGTTACCCGCCAAGGTGATTCGGGGGGTTCGCGATGAGCGGATGGAACGGCTACAGCTCAGGCTCCGACGAGCATGAGCCGAGCGAGGACCGCGGCCAGGCGGCCTGGGGTGCGCAGGGGCAGGGCTCCTCGCCGCCATGGGCGTCGGCGGAGACGCAGACGTCACACGCCCCGCCGCCCTGGGCCTCGGCGCAGGCGCGGCCGGAGATGACCCCGCCGTGGGCCGCGCCCCCGCCGCAGACCGGCGGAACGCCGTATCCGCCGCCGCCCCCGACATATGTGCCGCTGCCTCCTCCGCCCGGCCCCCGCCGGCTGCTGGTGATCCTCACCGCGATGGCCGTGCTGGGTTCGGGCATCGGAGCGGGTGTCTGGTTCCTGACCCGTGACGGCTCGACGAGCCCCGGGGCCACCCCGGGAACGAGCGTCGCCGTCACGACCTCGCCCCCTTCGACCCCACCGGCGGAGATCACCACCCCTGCGTCCACGCCCCCGGTCTCGCCCCTGGAGTCCCCGCCGCCGACGCCCGCCACCGGCTACCGCAGCGTCGAGGACCCCGTCGGCTACACGCTCTTCGTCCCGGAGGACTGGATCCGCAGACAGAAGGAGGGCGAGAAGGCCCCGGTGGTCTACTACGACGCCCCCGCCGACGGCCGTCAGCTCCAGATCTTCCGGCTCTCCGAGGACAGCCCCGCCGACTCCCTGCGCCTGGCCGAGAACGACCCCGGCTACGGCTTCGCCCGCCAGCGCGGATACCAGGCGCTCGAACGCGACGAGGGCGAGACCTGGTCCGAGCTGACCTACCGCTACGACGACGAGGACAAGGGCGCGCGCCGGGTCGTCGACCACCGCTTCGAGGCGGCCGACGGAGAGTTCTACGCGATCCGGGCGAGCGGCCCCGAGACCACGTCCGCGGCACAGATCCGCGAACCGTTGACGGCGGCCCTGGGCTCGTTCTGCCCGGCGACGGGAACGTGCCTGTGAGCGGGTCAGGGGGCGGCGGGTAGGCGTTTCTCGAACCAGTGGCTGGCGTAGACGTGGTCGACGTACGCCGGGATCTCCGTGTATCCGCACGCCCGGTACATCGCCTGCGCCTCGGTGAGCGTGGCGTGCGTGTCGAGGCGTACGACACTCAACTCCCGCACCGACGCCGCCTGTTCGAGTGCCGCGAGGATGCGTCGGGCGAGTCCGAGCCGGCGGGCCTCCGGGTGCACCCACACATGGCGGACCTCCCCGACACCGGGCTCCAGGCGGCGCAGAGCCCCGCAGCCGACCGGCCGGCCCTCCTCGTAGGCGACGAAGAACGCCCCGGTGTCCCCGGAGACCTCCTCAGGCCGTACGAGGTCGGACTTGTCGAAGCCCTCCGGGAAGCGTGCGTCGATGTCGGCGGCGTAGGCGTCGAGGCAGGCGCGGGTGTCCGGGGCGTGGCCGTCGACGAGGTCGATTGTGATGGCGGCGAGGCGCAGCAGGCGGCGGGTGGTGGCCAGGGCGTCGGTCAGGTCGGCACGCTGGTCGGCGGTGAGGCCGGACAGCAGGCCCGCCGCGAGGGCGTCGGCCCGGCGGTTCTGCTCCTTGACCTCGGTGCGGCCGGCCGGGGTCGGCTCGATCCTGCGCAGCCGGTTGTCCTCGGGGTGCACGCTGATCCGGACCATGCCCTGGGCCTCCAGGGACTTCGCCATCCGGCTCAGATACCCGGCGTCCAGCCCGAGACGGCTTCTGAGCTCGCGCAGGGACGCGCCCTCGCCGATCTCGAACAGCAGCCGTGCCGCGCCGAGCGGGCGGTCCTGGCCGAGGTAGTGGTCGTCGAGCGCTCCGATGCGACGCGTGAAGTAGCGGTTGAACCGGCGCAGGGCCGCCACGTCGTCCGTCGGCACAGGCTCGGTGTGTCCTGGGTTCATATTCTTTGACTTTAGTCAAAGGTTTCCGTCGGGTCCATGGGTTCTCAGATGTTCTGCAGCTCCTCCTGCAGCTTGCCCACGTCGACCGACTCGTCCGCCGAGGGTGTCGTGGTCGGCACCGGCTTGTCGTAGTCCGTGAAGGTCAGCGTCGTGTTGGTGCCGTCGCCCCGCTGGACCGCCCTGACCAGCTGGTGCGGGGAGTCCGAAGTGACGTAGAGGACCGCCTTCTTGCCGTCCTCCGTGCCCGTCAGCGGGATCACCTTCGTGCCGTCGACGGTGGTCTCCTTCCCCTTCGTCAACGGGGTCTCCCCGGAACCGTCGTCGCCCTCGACGTCCTGCTGGAAGGAGGTCAGATCGCAGGTGTCGGCCAAGCCCTTGAGCATGGCGTCGTTCGTGGAGCCGTGGATGTAGCGGTTCTCGAAGAGCTCGGCCACCGCCTCGCCCTGGCTGCCCGGCACCTGGGCCTTCCAGAAGGTCCGGTCCGGTTTCATCCACACCTCGTCGCCCTGTTTGACGATCTCGACGCTGCCGCCGCCCGAGCCCATCCGCATCGACCCCACGCAGTTGCCGTCCTGGTCGAGGGTGAGATCCATCGACGTCGGCTGTGTCCTGCTGGTCGTCGCGCTCGCACCGCGGTCCGTCAGCCTCAAATGGACGGACTCGGCGTCGAGGAGATTGTCCTTCGCCTGGTCGGCCAGTTGCCGGGCGGTCAGATCGTCGCCGTCGTCCGCGGCGATCAGGACCGGTGAGAGCAGCAGCGCCGCCGTTGCGCAGATCAACGCTTTCCCTGCCATGCGTCACCTCCGTGAACCACTACTCAGCGTACGATTCACCCCTATTTGTCCGCATGTTCAGTGATGCGGCGCACTTTCAGGCATCGATTGCGCATGCAATGCCAGGGCGAGGGCAGGCGGTGACGGTCCCCGTGAGTGACACCCGTGTGACTCAGGGGAACTGAACAGGAACGGAAGGCAACAGCGATCATGGCCGGACAGCACGCGCGACAGGCGCGGCAGACGATCCACGCGGGCGGCGAGTGGCGCGAAGCCGCCTCCGGGGCGACCCGCGACATCCTCGACCCCGCGGACGCGCAGCCGTTCGCCGTCGTCGCCGAGGGTGACGAGAAGGACACCGACGTGGCCGTCGCCGCCGCACGGCAGGCCTTCGACCGCGGCGACTGGCCGCGCACCCCCGTCTCCGAGCGCGCCGCGCTGCTGTACCGCGTCGCCGATCTGCTGGTTCGCGATCGCGAGCGGCTCGGGCTGCTGGAGAGCCGGGACGCGGGCAAGACCCTCGAAGAGGGCCGCGTCGACATCGACTGTGTCGCCGACGCCTTCCGCTACTTCGCCGGCCTCGTCGCCGCCGAGTCCTCAGGCCGGGTCGTCGACGCGGGCTCGCCCGACATCCACAGTGTCGTGGTGCACGAGCCCATCGGCGTCTGCGCGCTGATCACGCCCTGGAACTACCCCCTGCTCCAGGCCAGTTGGAAGATCGCCCCCGCGCTCGCGGCCGGCAACACCTTCGTCGTCAAGCCGAGCGAGATCACCCCGCTGACGACGATCGCGCTGATCGAGCTGCTCGTCGAGGCGGGTCTCCCGGCCGGCGCCGCCAACATCGTCACCGGGCCCGGCCACTCGGTCGGCGCCCGGCTCGCCGAGCACCCCGACGTCGACCTCGTCTCCTTCACCGGAGGGCTGGCCAGCGGCACCAAGGTGGCACAGGCCGCGGCGCCGTCGGTCAAGAAGGTCGCCCTCGAACTCGGCGGCAAGAACCCCAACGTGGTCTTCGCCGACGCCTGCGCCTCGGAGGAGGGCTTCGACACCGCCGTCGACCAGGCCCTGAACGCCGCGTTCATCCACAGCGGCCAGGTCTGCTCGGCGGGCGGACGGCTCATCATCGAGGAGTCCGTCCGGGAGCGCTTCGTCGCCGAACTCGCCCTGCGGGCCGGGCGGATCCGGCTCGGGCGCGGCACGGACGACGGTGTCGAGTGCGGGCCGCTCGTCTCCGACCAGCAGCGCGCCAAGGTCGACGGGTATGTGGCCTCGGCGCTGGCGGAGGGCGCGGTGCTGCGGACCGGCGGAAAGCGGCCGGAGGGCCTGGGCGACGGCTACTTCTACGAACCGACCGTCCTGGACGCCTGCCACCGCGAGATGAAGGTCGTCCGCGAAGAGGTCTTCGGTCCGGTCCTCACCGTCGAGACCTTCCGCACCGAGGACGAGGCGGTCGCGCTCGCCAACGACACCGAGTACGGCCTCGCCGGCGCCGTCTGGACCACCGACGCCGGACGCGCCCGCAGGGTCGCGGGCCGGCTGCGCCACGGCACCGTCTGGATCAACGACTTCCACCCCTACCTCCCCCAGGCGGAGTGGGGCGGCTTCGGCAAGAGCGGAACGGGCCGCGAGCTGGGCCCGGCCGGGCTCGCCGAGTACCGCGAGACCAAGCACATCTACCAGAACCTCGCGCCGCGGCCCGTCCGCTGGTTCGCCGGCTGAAGCACCCGCTCACCGCACGTCCTTGGAGTAACCCCCCATGCACCAAAGCGAATACGACTATGTGATCGTCGGCGGTGGTACCGCCGGCTCCGTCATAGCCTCCCGCCTCACCGAGAACCCCGACGTCACCGTCGCCGTCATCGAGGGCGGCCCCAGCGACGTGGGCCGCGACGACGTCCTCACCCTGCGCCGCTGGATGGGCCTGCTCGGCGGCGACCTGGACTACGACTACCCGACGGTGAAGCAGCCACGCGGCAACTCCCACATCCGGCACAGCCGGGCCCGCGTCCTCGGCGGCTGCTCCTCCCACAACACGCTGATCGCCTTCAAGCCGCTGCCGTCCGACTTCGACGAGTGGGAGGCGAACGGCGCCAAGGGCTGGGGCGCGGTGCCCATGGAGGCGTACTACGCGCGCCTCCTCAACAACATCGTCCCGGTCGACGAGAAGGACCGGAACGCCATCGCCCGCGACTTCGTCGACGCGGCTCAGGCGGCCACGGGTGTCCCGCGCGTCGAGGGCTTCAACCGCAAGCCCTTCGACGACGGCGTCGGCTTCTTCGACCTCGCCTACCACCCCGAGAACAACAAGCGGTCCTCGGCGTCCGTGGCGTATCTGCACCCGGTGATGGACGAGCGCCCCAACCTGACGATCCTGCTGGAGACCTGGGCGTACAAGCTGGACCTGGACGGCACGCGCGCACAGGGCGTGCACGTGCGGGCCGCGGACGGCGAGGAGTCCGTCGTCCGGGCCCGTCGCGAGGTCGTGCTGTGCGCGGGCGCCGTCGACTCGCCGCGCCTGCTGCTGCACTCCGGCATCGGCCCCCGCGAGGACCTCGAAGCGCTCGGCATCCCCGTCGTCCAGGACCTGCCCGGCGTCGGCGAGAACCTGCTCGACCACCCCGAGTCGGTGATCGTCTGGGAGACCCACGGGCCCATCCCGGAGAACTCCGCGATGGACTCCGACGCGGGCCTGTTCGTCCGCCGCGACCCCGACCACGCGGGCCCGGACCTGATGTTCCACTTCTACCAGGTCCCCTTCACGGACAACCCGGAGCGACTGGGCTACGAACGGCCCTCGTACGGCGTCTCGATGACCCCGAACATCCCCAAGCCCAAGAGCCGCGGACGCCTGTACCTGACCAGCGCCGACCCCTCCGAGAAGCCCGCCCTCGACTTCCGCTACTTCACCGACGAGGACGACTACGACGGCCGCACGCTGGTCGACGGCATCCGCATCGCCCGTGAGATCGCCCGGACCGAGCCGCTGGCGGGCTGGCTCAAGCGCGAGGTGTGCCCGGGCCCGTCCGTCACCGGTGACGAGGAGCTCAGCGAGTACGCCCGCAAGGTCGCCCACACCGTGTACCACCCGGCGGGAACGTGCCGAATGGGCGCCGCCGACGACGAACTGGCCGTGGTGGACCCGGAGTTGAGGATCCGCGGCCTGGACGGCATCCGGATCGCGGATGCCTCGGTCTTCCCGACGATGACCGCCGTGAACCCGATGATCGGAGTGCTGATGGTCGGCGAGCGGGCCGTGGACCTGATCGGAGGTGGTGCGTGATGAGTACGAGTACCGCTGAGGCGAACCCGGTGTTCTCCGTCGACGGCCTGTGGAAGGTCTTCGGCCCCAAGGCGGACCGGATCCCCGCGGACCCGGAGCTCCTGGGGCTGGCCCCCGCCGAACTCCGCGCCCGCACCGGCTGCACGGCCGCCGTCCAGGACGTCTCCTTCGACGTCCGCAAGGGCGAGGTCTTCGTGGTGATGGGGCTTTCGGGTTCCGGCAAGTCCACGCTGGTCCGCTGTCTGACCCGCCTCATCGAACCGACGGCCGGCACGATCGCCATCGACGGCGAGGACGTCCGCGCCATGGACAAGGCCCGCCTGCGCGAACTGCGCCGCCACCGCGCCGCGATGGTCTTCCAGCACTTCGGCCTGCTCCCGCACCGCACGGTCCTCGACAACGTGGCGTACGGCCTGGAGATCCAGGGCGTCGGCAAGGCGGAGCGCCGGGCGCGGGCGGCGGAGGTCGTGGCCAAGGTCGGCCTGGAGGGAATGGAACAGCGCAGGCCGAGCCAGCTCTCGGGCGGCCAGCAGCAACGCGTCGGGCTGGCCCGCGCTCTCGCCGCCGACCCCGAGGTCCTGCTGTTCGACGAGCCGTTCAGCGCCCTCGACCCCCTGATCCGCCGGGACATGCAGGAGGAGGTCGTCCGCCTCCACCGCGAGGAGGGGCGCACGATGGTCTTCATCACGCACGACCTGAACGAGGCGCTGAAGCTGGGCGACCGCATCGCGTTGATGCGCGACGGCCGCGTCGTCCAGCTCGGCACCCCGGAGGAGATCGTGGGTTCACCGGCCGACGACTACGTCCGCGAGTTCGTCCGTGACGTGCCGCGCGAGCAGGTGATGACGGTCCGTACGGCGATGAGGGCCGCATCGGCCGCGGAGCAGGGCAACGGCCCGGCCGTCGCGCCGGACGCCACGGTCTCGGAGGCCATCGAGGCGGTCGCCCGGGCAGGGGCTCCGGCCCGGGTGGTCGACGAGGGCCGGTGTGTCGGGGTGGTGGACTCGGACGCACTGCTCGGGGTGGTGGCCGGGACCGCCAAGGAGGCGGTCTGATGGCCACGGTCACCGCTCCCGTCCCCCGTACGATCCCCGCCGTCTTCCGGCACCGTGCCGTCCACAAGCTCGTGCTGATCGCCGCGGTCGCCGCGATCCTCGTCCCGCTGGCGAACGCCCGCTGGGCGAGCGGCACCTGGCCCGACGCCCTCACCATCGACCTCTCCGACCCGCTGACCAGGGCCAGCGACTGGATCGTCGACAACCGGGACAGCCACCCCCTGTTCCTCTACTTCTTCGGCCACGTCAGCAACGCGGTCGTCCTCGGCGTCCGTGCCGTCTACCTGGTGCTGCTGGCAGCGGGCTGGGCCGGCGTCACAGCGATCGGCGCCCTCGTCGCCTGGCGGGTCGCCGGCATCAGGCTCGCCCTCGGTAGCGCCGCCGCGTTCCTCGCCTGCGGTCTGCTCGGCATGTGGGTGCCGACGATGCAGACCCTCGCCCTGATGGTCGTGGCCGTCCTCGCGTCGGTCGTCGTCGGCGCGTTCCTCGGACTCGCCGCCGGCCTCTCCGACCGCATGGACCGCGCCCTGCGCCCGGTCCTGGACACCATGCAGGTGCTCCCTGCGTACGCCTATCTCCTTCCCGTCGTCATGGTCTTCGGCATGGGCGTCCCCGCGGCCGTCCTCGCCACCGTCGTCTACGCCGCCCCGCCCATGGCCCGCCTCACCGCCCTCGGCCTGCGCGGCGCCGACAAGGAGGTCCTGGAAGCGGTCGACTCGCTCGGCGCCACCGCACGGCAACGCCTGCTGACCGCCCGTATCCCGCTGGCCCGCAGGGAACTCCTCCTCGGCCTCAACCAGACGATCATGATGGCCCTGTCGATGGCGGTCATCGCGTCGGTCATCGGCGCCGGCGGCCTCGGTGACCGCGTCTACCAGGCGCTCGCGTCGGTCGACGTCGGTGCGGCGCTGGCGGCGGGCATCCCGATCGTGCTCCTCGCCGTCGTACTGGACCGGGTGACAGCCGCTGCCGGAGACGGGACCGAGAGCTCCGGCCGCAGGGGATGGGCGTACGCCTTCGTCGCCGCCCTCGCCGTAGCCGTGGCCGGACGTCTTATGGGCCGCCTCGACTGGCCCGACGCCTGGGTCGTCCAGATCGCCCAGCCCGTCAACCGCGCCGTCGACTGGATGACCGCCCACCTCTACTCCGGTGTCCCCGTAGTCGGCGGCACCGCCGACTGGGCCGCCCACTTCACCACCTGGGTCCTGAACCCGCTCCGGGACGGTCTGCAGTGGCTGCCCTGGTGGTCGGTGCTGCTCGTGGTCGCCACCCTGGCCTGGCTGATCGGCACCTGGCGCACCGCGCTCACCGCGGTCCTCGCCATGGCCGCGATCGGCGTGCTGGGCGTGTGGGAGCCGTCCCTGGACACCCTCTCCCAGGTCCTCGCCGCCGTCGCCGTCACGCTCGTCATCGGCTTCGCGACCGGCATCGCGGCTGCACGCAGCGACCGCGTCGAACGGCTGCTCCGGCCCGTCCTGGACGTCTTCCAGACGATGCCGCAGTTCGTGTACCTGATCCCGGTGGTGGCCCTCTTCGGCGTGGGCCGCGCACCCGCGGTCGCCGCGGCCGTCGTCTACGCGCTGCCCGCCGTCGTCCGCATCACCACGCAGGGGCTGCGGCAGGTCGACCCGGCCGCGCTGGAGTCCTCGAGCTCGCTCGGCGCGACCGCCTGGCAGCAACTCCGCCAGGTCCAACTCCCGCTCGCCCGCCCGGCGTTGCTGCTCGCCGTCAACCAGGGCGTGGTCCTGGTCCTCGCCGTCGTCATCATCGGCGGCCTGGTCGGTGGCGGAGCGCTCGGCTACGACGCCGTCTTCGGCCTCGCCCAGGGCGATCTGGCGACCGGACTGGTGGCCGGCGCGGCCATCGTCTGCCTCGGCCTGATGCTCGACCGGGTGACCCAGCCGACGGAACGCCGCACGAAGAAGGGAGCGTGACATGCGCGTACATACGACCGCCGTAGTGGCCGGTGCCGCTTCCCTGCTGTTGCTGACCGGCTGCGGTGCCGCCGACATGACCCAGCAGGCCTCGCCCTTCGCCAACGCGCAGGGCGCCAGGACCGTGACCCTGTCCGTGCAGTCCTGGGTGGGCGCGCAGGCCAACGTGGCCGTCGCGCAGTACCTGTTGGAGCACGAGCTCGGCTACCGCGTCGACACCGTGCAGGTCGACGAGGTCCCCGCCTGGGACGCGCTCAGCCAGGGCCGGGTCGACGCGATCATGGAGGACTGGGGCCACCCCGAGCAGGAACAGCGCTACGTCCAGGACAAGAAGACGATCGTCAACGGCGGCGGCCTCGGCGTGACCGGACACATCGGCTGGTACGTCCCGACGTACTTCGCCAAGGCGCACCCGGACGTCACCGACTGGAAGAACCTGAACAAGTACGCCGCGCAGATGCGCACCGCGGAGAGCGGCGGCAAGGGCCAGCTGATGGACGGCTCGCCCTCCTACGTCACCAACGACAAGGCGCTGGTGAACAACCTGAAGCTGGACTACCAGGTCGTGTTCGCCGGTTCCGAGGCCGCGCAGATCACCCAGATCAAACAGTTCGCCAAGGAGAAGAAGCCCTTCCTCACCTACTGGTACTCACCGCAGTGGCTCTTCGAGAAGGTCCCCATGACCGAGGTGAAGCTCCCCGCCTACAAGGAGGGCTGCGACGCCGACCCGGAGAAGGTCACCTGCGCCTATCCGCACACCCCGCTGCAGAAGTACCTCAACTCCGACTTCGCCCGGAGCGGCGGCAAGGCGGCGGCCTTCCTGAAGAAGTTCAAGTGGACGACCGAGGACCAGAACGAGGTCTCCCTGATGATCGCCGACCAGAAACTGACACCCGAGGAGGCGGCGAAGAAGTGGGTGGCCGGCCATGCGTCCACCTGGCGGGAATGGATCGAGTAAGAAGATCCACTGGGAATGGTGGTGAAGCGCCCCCTTACGGGTGAAAGCGACTTTGTCGCTCCCCGCGCCGTCTGGTGGGCTGAGGCGCATGAAGAAGATCACGCATCTCACCCTGGCGGCGCTCACCACCCTCTCCCTCGTCGGACTGGCCGCGCCGTCCGCGGACGCCGCCACCAAGTGGAGCTGCAGCGGCAAGCTGACGGCGCGGTGCATCACCAAGTCGGGTACCAAGGCCAAGGTCAAGTTCTCGAACACGACCTCCAGGTCGGCCAAGGGCATGTTCGGCATCACGTGCTACGGCCCCGACGGCCAGAACGCCAAGGTCTACAAGGACGGCACGATCCCCGGCTACGACACCTTCACCACGCCGTGGCGCCAGTGCCCGAAGGGCCTGCGCACCGGCGCCTACGGCTGGCAGATGAGCAACGGCAAGGTCTACTACACGGAGTCGCTCACCTTCTAGCAGCCGGGCGCGTCAGGGGCGTCGGTCGCGTCGGGGGTGCCCCCACCCGGTCACCTCATCTCCGCCGCCAGCTCCGCGAGGATCTCGGACGACCGCCGCTGCAGGCCCGGCCCGAACGTGACCCGGGTGGCGCCCCGCTCGCCGAGTCCGGCGGGGGAGAGCCCGCTGCCGACCAGCGCGATCACGTTGATCGGTCCGTGGATCCCGGCCCGCAGCAAGGGCAGCACCTTCGCCGGGGCGCCGATCGGATACACGCAGTCGGCACCCGCCGCGGTGTACAACGCCGCCCGCTCGATGGTCGGTTCGGGATCCTCGACCCCGCGCACGAACGTATCGATCCGGGCGTTGACGAACAGCTCGTCCCCGGCCGCGTACCGCACCTCGGCGAGCCACTCGGCGTGCTGGTGCGGGTCCTTGAGGACACCCCCGTTGGAGTCCTCAAGGTTGCAGCCCACCGCACCCGCCTCCAGCAGCCGCTCCACCAGCTCCTTCGGAGCCATCCCGTAACCGCCCTCGACATCAGCGGACACCGGAACGTCCACGGCCCGGGTGATCCGCGCGACCACCGCGAACATCTCGTCGGCCGGCGTCGCCCCGTCCTCGTATCCGAGGGCGGCGGCGACCCCCGCGCTGGGCGTCGCGAGCGCCGGATAGCCGGCTGTGACGAAGACGCGGGCGCTGGCCGCGTCCCAGGGACCCGGCAGGACGAGCGGATCGTCCTGTGCCGGGCGGCGGTGCAGCTTGCGGAAGATCTCGACCTTGCTCATGGTGTGTGGCCTTCCGGCGGGACACGGCGGCTCACCATCACCCGGTTCCAGTTGTTGATGGCGACGATCAGACCTGTGAGATGGGCGAGCCCGCTGTCGTCGAAGTGCTTGGCGGCCCGCTCGTACACCTCGTCCGGCACGAACCCTCCCCCAGAGCCGAAAGCCTGGGAGGTGCCCCCAGTGAGGACGGTCACCGCCTCCGTCAGCGCCAGCGCGGCACGCTCCCGCTCGTCGTAGACGTCCCCGGCCTCCTCCCACGCCGCCAACAGATCCAACTTGCGCTCGCTCACCCCGTGTTCACGAGCGATCCGCAGATGCATGTCGAGACAGAACGCGCAGTGGTTGAGCTGCGAGGCCCGGATCACCACCAGCTCGGCCAGCGCGGGGTCCCCGAGCCCCTTCTTCGCGGCGGCGCTGAGCGCGGACATGGCCTGCCCGACGGCCGGGTCCAACAGCCGTGTACGCCCCGTCACTTGTTCCCCGGCTGGTAGTGCCCCGGAACCAGCCGACAGGTCACCCCGAAACGGTTCCACGCGTTGATGACGGCGATCGCCGCGATCAGCTGCGCCAGCTCGGCCTCCGTGAAGTGCTCGGCGGCCCGCTCGTACACCTCGTCCGGCACGAACCCGTCCGTCAAAACGGTCACCGCCTCCGTCAGCGCCAGCGCGGCGAGCTCCTGCTCGGTGTAGAAGTGCTCCGACTCCTCCCACGCGCTCAGCTGGACGATCCGCTCGACGCTCTCGCCCGCCGCGAACGCCTCCTTGCTGTGCATGTCGACGCAGAGCGCGCAGTGGTTGATCTGGGAGGCGCGGACCTTCACCAGCTCCAGCAGCTTCGGATCCAGACCCTTCCGTGCGGCGGCATCGAGTCGGACCATCGCCTTGAAGACCTCGGGAGCCTGCTCGGCCCAGTTCAGTCGGGGGGTGTGTTGAGGGGCGTACTCCACGGTCGTAGGACTGTCGTCGGTGTGCGTCGTCATAATGTCGACACTAGGTGTGAGGCTGCCCACGGGTATGGTCCATTTCCATGCCGAAAACCTGGGCCACTCTGGGCGTCGACCTTCACCTGGAACCCACCGGTCCCGGCCTGCGCCGCGGCCTGACCGACGCCCTGCGCGAGGCCGTCCGCACCGGCCGTCTCGCTCAGGGCACCCGTCTGCCCTCCTCCCGCTCCCTCGCCGCCGACCTCGGCATCGCCCGCAACACGGTCGCCGACGCCTACACCGACCTGGTCGCCGAAGGCTGGCTCACCTCGAAACAGGGCTCCGGCACCCGGGTGGCGGACCGCGCGGTGATCCCGCCGTCGGGCACGGGACCCGGCCGTCGCGCAGCACAGCGCCCCGCCCACGACTTCCGCCCCGGCACCCCCGACCTCACCGCCTTCCCACGCAACGAGTGGCTCAAGGCCACCCGCCGCGCCTTCCTCGCGGCCCCCCACCACGCCCTCGGCTACGGCGACCCGCGCGGCAGCGTCGAACTGCGCACCGCCCTCGCCGGCTACCTCGCCCGCGTGCGAGGCGTACACACGGACCCCGACCGCATCCTCATCACCGCGGGCTGCGCCCACGGCCTCCGTGTCCTCGGCACGGTCCTGAGGGCACGCGGCGTCCGGTCGGTCGCGGTGGAGTCCTACGGCCTGGACGTGCACTGGAACCAGCTGACGGCGGCGGACCTGCGCGCCGAGGCGCTCCCCTACGACGAACTGGGCACGAACCCGGGCAGGTTGGCCGGTGCCGGTGCCGTCCTCCTCACCCCCGCCCACCAGTTCCCGATGGGCGTACCCCTGCACCGGGACCGGCGGACCGCGGTCGTCGACTGGGCCCGGCGCACCGGGGGCCTGGTCCTGGAGGACGACTACGACGGGGAGTTCCGCTACGACCGCCAGCCGGTCGGCGCACTCCAGGGACTGGACCCGGACCACGTCGTCTACCTCGGCACGGCCAGCAAGTCCCTGGCCCCCGGCCTCCGACTGGCCTGGATGGTCCTCCCACAGGGATGGGTGGAGGCGGCCGCGGAGGCGAAGGGCAAGGTCGACACCTGCGGAGTAATGGACCAGCTGACCCTGGCCGAGTTCATCGCCTCCGGCGCCTACGACCGCCACGTCCGCGCCTCCCGCCTGCGCTACCGACGCCGCCGAGACGCCCTGGTCGCGGCCCTGGCCCTGCACGCCCCCGACGTCCACGTCACCGGCATCGCCGCCGGTCTCCACGCCGTCCTCCGCCTCCCGCCCGGCACCGAACAGTCCGTCGTCCAGTCCGCCGCCTGGCAGGGCGTCGCCCTCCACGGCCTGTCCTACTTCCGCCACCCGGAGGCGGTGGCAGAGCGGCTGGACGCCCTGGTGGTGGGGTACGGGGCACCGTCGGACCGGGCGTGGGCGGGGGCGTTGGAGGCGCTGTGCAGGGTTATGCCATAGCCGCGACCTTCAGCCCTCGACCTTCAGCCCTCGACCTTCAGCCCTCGGTCGTCAGCCCGCCCGGCACGACGGGAGCGAAAATCCGGCCCACCACAACCACGACGAACCGTCACACGCCGACCGGTTCTTCCTCAGCCGGTGCCTCCCCGAACCGCGCCAGTCCCAACGCCCCCACCACGGCCACCAGGAACCCCAACACCGCCAGCCATCCCAACCC
>NZ_JXTE01000539.1 GCF_000972385.1 Streptomyces sp. WM6386 | reverse complement strand
GACGGCGAAGCCGCCCGGGTGCAGCACCGCTTCCCTGCCGCCCTGCACCACCATGCTCGCCCCGGACACCTGGCGACCGAGAAACAACCTGGGCTCGAGGTCGTCGCGGACCAATGCCGCGGTACACCTGACAACAGTCGCGTTGGACCTCACCGAGCAGATGTTCAAGGCCCCGACAGCATTGACCGTACCGACCGCCGAGATCCGTTCCGTCTGCGGATGGTGCTCGATGTCGACACGCACGACGCGGTCCCAGATCACCTCCCGAACGGCCTCGGCCCGGTGGGGCGGTGGTACGTGGGTCGTGTCAAACGTGATGGTCATACGGCCTCTCCTCCCCGTTCCCGTCGAGGCCGTCCGCAAGCGGGCGGAATCGGACGGACTCCCACTACGAGATGATCAGGCTGGTTGGGAA
>NZ_JXTE01000538.1 GCF_000972385.1 Streptomyces sp. WM6386 | reverse complement strand
CCAGCCGTTGTCCGCCGGCCCCCACCCCCTGCGCATTTCGTACCGCTCCGGCGACACCGTCTTCCAGGGCCTGGTGCTGGACCCTGGTGCGCGCACGGTCGCGCCGAGCGCCCCGTCCCGGCTCGTGGAGTTCGTCGGCGACTCCATCCCCGCCGGCGCGCTCACGGACCGGCTCGCACTGGACTCGTACGCCTGGAAGACCGGCGAGCAACTGGGGGCGCGCCACACCCAGATCGCCCGATCCGGCTACTGCCTCGTCGCCCAGTCCGGATGCACGGGCCTGAGCACGCAGTTCTTCAGGACGGCGAGCACGGGCAGCCAGAACTGGGACTTCTCCCGCTACCGGGCGGATGCCGTCGTCATCAACCTGGGCACCAACGACATCGGCCACGGAGTGAGCGGCGCCTCCTTCCAGT
>NZ_JXTE01000537.1 GCF_000972385.1 Streptomyces sp. WM6386 | reverse complement strand
ATCGAGGTCACCAACCGCTTCCTGTTCTCCGAGGACACCGCCACCTTCCTCAGCGGATCCCCCGCGGTGAAGGACTTCCGGCTCACCAACGAGGCGATCCTCGGCGCGCTGATGGACGATCACTCCGTACCGCTGGCGTTCCTGCAGAGCAGCGTGGGCTTCTTCGACGGCGGGCCCGTCGTCGACAAGAACTTCCCCGTCGCCAACGGGAGCGAGGAGCAACCGGCGCTGTTCGGCGGCGAGTACAAGGCCATCCCCGACCGGCCGGGCGGGCCGCTCTACACCTGGCGGAACTACGACCGAGTCGGCGACCCCGACGACTCCGGGTACCGGTCGGCCGACGGGACACCGTTCACCGACGCGGGCAAGGAGGTCACCGACATCCAGGAACTGGCCCGCAGCATGGCCAAGCAGCCA
>NZ_JXTE01000536.1 GCF_000972385.1 Streptomyces sp. WM6386 | reverse complement strand
CATCATGCCTGGTCACGGGCCCTCAATACTCGCCTGACCTCAAAGACCTCGGACTGTTCGAAGTGTGACGTCATCTGAAGGACTGAAGCTGGGGGCAGAGGCCGCTCGTCTGCTGGCCGCCGCAGACTGCTGTGAGATAGAGCCTGGCCTGAGCGACGTCGAGTTGCGGCGGATCGAAGAAGCGTACGGATTTGAGTTTGCCGACGATCACCGTGCCTTCCTGGCAGCCGGGTTGCCGGTGCGCGAGCCGCCCGAGGAGGGGGCCACCTGGGAGAATCCGTGGCCTGACTGGCGTCATGGCGATCCTGCGAAACTGCGGGAGCATGTTGAATGGCCGGTCGAAGGCATCGTCAGGGCGGTCCACCACGGCTACTGGCAATGACGGATATACCGAGATCGGTGGCACCGCTACGGCCG
>NZ_JXTE01000535.1 GCF_000972385.1 Streptomyces sp. WM6386 | reverse complement strand
CCTGGCGGGAGTGGCTGCTGACGCGGCTGGGCCAGGATGTGGCGGATGCCCTGGAGGGCAATGTGTCCGGACCGTTGAAGTCGGCGCTGGACGCGCTGCGGGATCTGCGCAACGAGATACGCCTTCTGATCGACCACAACGGCCTGACCGCGGACTCGCACCGCGACCACCTCGACCGCTGGTACACGCCGCTCAACGCGTTCCTGTCGATCGGACCGCCGGCCTCCCGTATCCGGGAGATGATCGCGCTGATCGAGGCCGGTGTCCTCACCATCGTGGGCCCCGACGTGCAGATGGAACTGGACGAGGAGGCAGGGGAGTTCGTGGCGTCCTCGCCGAAGGTGCCCGGCTCCGAGGTGCGGGCCGGGGTGCTGATCGAGGCCCGGTTGCCCGACATCGACCTGCGGCGCACCGCCG
>NZ_JXTE01000534.1 GCF_000972385.1 Streptomyces sp. WM6386 | reverse complement strand
CCGCCACGCTCGCCGTCCTCTCTGCCGTCTCCTTCGGCGGGCGGACCGTGGACTCGATGACCGCTCCGGGACTGGACTCCCGACGGGCCGCGGAACTGATCGAGCGGGCAGGCACCGGCCAGGAGGGGATGACCGCCCAAGTGGTCGTCACCCCCCTCGACGACGGTGCGACGTTCTTCGACGACGACGACGACGACGGCGCGCGCGCCGCTCTCACGCGGCTGCGGGCCGAGGTGAAGCGGCTGCCGCACGTGCTCGGCACGAGCGACCCGGCGGCGGGGCTCGACGCACGCGGGGACACCGCCGTGCGCGGCGGCCTTGTCTCGGCCGACGGGCGGATCCCGGTCGTCCGGGGGCAGTACCCCGACCAGAGCCGGCTGTCGGCCGAAGACCTCGAGGCCCTCGTCGATCTCGGCGAC
>NZ_JXTE01000533.1 GCF_000972385.1 Streptomyces sp. WM6386 | reverse complement strand
ATCCGATGCGGCTCTTCGCCGCGGGCAGGAGAATGTGGCAATTCGTTCTGCTGTGAAAGATCACCGACCCGATGGCTTACGAGCTGAGGCGGGCGCCCGGTCCGAGTCGGGCGGTGACTTCCGAGGGAGTGAGGGTGGCGTGGTCCGCTGAGCATTCGACGACGACGCGGACCGGGGCGTCGCAATCGGTGTGGCGGACGTCCAGTGGAGGCCCTTCGGGGCCGAGGGCGTATGCCTCGCCCCACTGGGTCAGTGCCATCAGGACGGGCCACAGGTCCCAACCCTTGCGGGTCAGGCGGTATTCGTTGCGGGAGCGGCTGCCGGGTTCCTGGTAGGGGACGGTCTTGAGGATGCCGGACGAGGTCAGCTTGCGGAGGCGGTCGCTGAGGACGGCTTCCGACAGGCCGATGTGGCGGGGA
>NZ_JXTE01000532.1 GCF_000972385.1 Streptomyces sp. WM6386 | reverse complement strand
GCGGTTGGCGGCCGACTTCGACACCCCGAACAGCGGCGCCAGTTGACGCAGGGTCAGGTTGGTCCGCCAGTAGGCGGCGACCAGCAGCACCCGGTCCTCCAGCGGCAGGCCCCACGGCCTCCCCCTGCGCACCGGGTCGGCGCCCTCGCGCCGCAACGCGGTGATCAGCTTCCCGAACTGACGCGGGCTCAGCCCGGTGAACGGGGCTATCCAGGACGGTTCCGACGCCGTGAGCACACCAGACACGCCAAGATCATCTCATCCGTGGCCAGCGGTTACGGGACAAGTCTTAGGAAGACAAGCCTCCGCCGACTTCCGCTGATCTCTTTCCCGGATTAAGTCAATGACGTTGCCAGGCGTTTGCCCCTGTCTCAGAAGCCGCGTTTTCTCACCAGGGCATCGTTGGTGTCCCATCTGGAT
>NZ_JXTE01000531.1 GCF_000972385.1 Streptomyces sp. WM6386 | reverse complement strand
GGCGCCCCGGTGTTCGCGCCCGCACCTACGCAACCGCCCTGCTCGTCACAGGCAGCCTGGTGGCGCTGGCCGGTTGCAGCGAGGGCTCGACAGGAGACGATTCCCCTTCAGAGTCGGCGTCTCCTTCCTCGACAGCGCCGTCCGTATCGGCGAGCCCGGACGGTCGGTCGCTGGCCGAGGACGAGGTCCGCACGGCGTACACCGCGTTCTGGGGAGAACAGGTCAAGGCCTACGCCCAGGCTGACATCAAGGGCACCGACCTGAAGAAGTACGCGACGAAGGATGCCCTCGCGCGGGCCATGGGCGACGTGCTGGTCATGCAGAAGGCCGGAACCGTCACCAAAGGCACCCCGGTGAACGACGTCACCGATGTCACCGTGACGCTCACCGGCAAGACACCCACCGCGACCCTGCGGGACT
>NZ_JXTE01000530.1 GCF_000972385.1 Streptomyces sp. WM6386 | reverse complement strand
GCAGCCCGGCTCAGGAGTCCCCCGCAGCCCCGGGGGGGCCAGAAGCGAGCAGACCCAGCCGCTGGGGCTTTCCGTGGATGCCGGGGAGGGGTATCCCCCCATAAAGTCCCGCCACTCGGGCAAGGTGCTGGACCTCTACAACTGGTCCACCGCGAACGGCGGCTCGATCGTCCAATGGGCCGACTTGAACGCCACCAACCAGCAGTGGCGGCTGGCCGACAGCTCGGACGGCTACGTGAGGCTCATCTCGCGCCACAGCAACAAGGCCCTCGAAGTGCAGGGCGCCTCCACCGCCGACAACGCGAACATCGTCCAGTACGACGACTGGGGGGGCACCAACCAGCAGTGGCAGCTCGTCAGGGTCGGTGCCGGCAGCCCCGGCCCGTGCGATCTTCCGTCGACATACCGCTGGACATCAACG
>NZ_JXTE01000053.1 GCF_000972385.1 Streptomyces sp. WM6386 | reverse complement strand
GACGCGGGTTGCTCCGCAGGGGCAGGGGGTGGTGTGGGAGTGGGCCCTGGCCTTGACTCGGGCGGTGAGCTCGGAGAGCAAGGGGGTGGTGGTCACGGGGCTCCCTGGGGGGGTGGTGCGTTGTCTGGTCGTGAGGGTACGGGGGAGGCGTGGGGTGGCCGTCGGGTGCTCGGTGCTGCGGGCGGTCTCGGGCTTTTCTCGCCCCCGCCGCCCCTACCCGTCCCGTCCTCCAGGGGCGCTGCCCCTTCGACCCCGGTCCCTGGGGGCTCCGCCCCCAGACCTCCGTCGGCCCCGAAAGGGCCTCGTCCTCAAACGCCGGACGGGCTGAAAGATGCCGGGACCGGCGTTGAGAGATGCGGTCCCCCGCGGGTGGGGACGCCGACGGGCTGAAAAGGCAGAGGCCCAGCCCGTGCAGATCCTCGTTCGGGCACAGCAATGCCGGCGCAGCTCCCCAGCTGCGCCGGCATTTGTGCCGTCCGCCGCACCCCCGTCCCCACGGGGTTTCATGGGTGGATGTCCCCGCCCGGACCGCTCTTCCGGGCCTGGGGTCGCCGCTCAGCGCCCCAGCATCACGCCCACGGACGACGCTTGTGTGGCCACTGTCTCCCAGCCGTCGAAGACGAGGAGGAGCAGGGCCGCCAGGGGAAGGGCCATGAGTGTCGCCACCAAGGGGTGGCGACGGCCCTGCCGGCGGGGGTGGAGCGCAGTGCGCTCCTTGGTGCGGATCATCGTCCGCGGTGCCGTGTGGGCCATGGTCCCTCTCCTGACCGTTCTGCGTTGTCTTTGGCAGCGGCGGGTGTCTGACCTCGGGGGACGAGTGCTGCACCCGCCGCTTGACCTCAAATCTAGGCGGACGGCGCCCGCCGCACGTCATGCCCTCGTACCGATTGGCGGGCCTCCCGGAGGATGAGCCATGACCTGGGGAGTACTCCCCAGGGTGGAGACGAGGACCTAGGTCTCCGGGTCTTCCCGGAGGGGGTGCCCGGACTATCCCGCTTTCTCCGAGCCGTCCTCACGCGGCACCGGCTGCTCCACCAGCGCCAGGACCCGGGTCGCCATGAAGCGGGCCGTGCGAACGACGGAACCGCTGCGGGTGACTTCGCTCACTTCCACCACACCTCGGCGTACCGCTGTCTCCACCCGGCGGCCCGCCCTGCTCGCCACCACCTCGTATGTGCGCGTCGTGTCCCCTGCGTCCACGACTATCTCCACGCGATCACCCTTCACGGGTTCAATCCCCCTTCGACGAAAGGTGGTTGGGATCACCGGCAGAGCGAACCCACCCCGCTCTCCCGCTCCCTGACCACCCCTCAATTCTCCCACCCAGCACTGACAATCCATCGGGACGAGAGGGCGCGGCCTCTGCGCGCGGGCGGCCGTGGAAACGTAAGCTGTGGCTCGTCACACGGACCGGGCAGCGGGGATGAACATGGCGATGATGCGCCTGAGGCGCGAGGACCCGCGCGTCGTCGGCTCGTTCAGGCTTCACAGACGGCTCGGCGCGGGCGGGATGGGCGTCGTCTATCTGGGCTCCGACAAGAAGGGGCAGCGGGTCGCGCTGAAGGTGATCCGGCCCGACCTGGCGGAGGATCAGGAGTTCCGTTCGCGGTTCGCGCGTGAGGTCTCGGCGGCCCGGCGGATTCGCGGCGGGTGCACGGCTCGGCTCGTGGCCGCCGATCTCGACGCGGAACGGCCGTGGTTCGCCACGCAGTACGTGCCCGGTCCCTCGCTGCACGACAAGGTCGCCGACGAGGGCTCGCTGGGCGCGGCCGAGGTCGCCGCCATCGGGGCCGCCCTGTCGGAGGGGCTCGTCGCGGTGCATGAGGCGGGGGTCGTGCACCGGGATCTCAAGCCTTCCAACATCCTGCTGTCCCCCAAGGGGCCGCGGATCATCGACTTCGGCATCGCCTGGGCGACCGGGGCCTCCACGCTCACGCATGTGGGTACGGCCGTCGGGTCGCCCGGCTTCCTCGCGCCCGAGCAGGTGCGCGGTGCCGCCGTCACCCCGGCCACGGACGTGTTCTCGCTGGGGGCGACCCTGGCGTACGCCTCCATGGGTGACTCGCCCTTCGGGCACGGCAGTTCCGAGGTGATGCTGTACCGCGTGGTGCACGAGGAAGCGCACCTGGGCGGGGTGCCCGACGCGCTGGCTCCGCTTGTGCGTGCCTGTCTCGCCAAGGATCCCGAGGAGCGGCCGAGCACGCTCCAACTGTCGCTGCGGCTCAAGGAGATCGCCGCGCGGGAGGCTCAGGGGCTTGCTGACGTCCGGCCGCCCGCGCCGCGTGCGGGCGAGAGCGACCGGCCCACGGGACGGCTCGCCGAACCGAGCTATCCGGAGCAGCAGCGCGCCCAGCGCCGGCCGCAGGGGCAGGCGCCCGGACCCACTCAGCGCACTCCCGCGCCCCGCGGCACGTCCTCGCGCGGGCCCGCGCCGTCGCGGGGCGGGTCTCCGTCCCGGAGCGGGGCGCGGCCCACGCCCGCCTCACGGAACACGACGCGCTCCGGCAACCGTCCGGCGCCCCGCAGCGGCACCGGACGTCCGGGCCCCAGAACGACGGGGACGGGGCGACGGCCCGCCAATCCACGGCTGCTGCGTCAGCGGCTGTTCGTGTTCGTCGTGGTGACGCTGCTGGCGGCGCTCGGTATCGCCGCGGCCCAGGGATGTCAGGGGCCTGCGCGAGGGCTCGACGGCGACCGTGGTGTCGTACGCCATGAGCAGGTGCATGTGACGCCACCGGACAGGTCGGCCGACTAGCGGGTCACAGGCTCGGCAGGATCCGGTCGAAGAACTCCAGGTCCCCTTCGAAGATCGGGTCCAGGGCCGGGAACTCCGCCGGGGTGATCCAGCGGGCCTCGGCCACTTCCACGGGGTCGGGGACCACCTCGCCGTCGTCGGCGCGAGCGGTCCACCAGTGGAGGCGGAAGCGGCCGTCGTCGGTCTCGGACTCCCAGACCTTCGCGAGCGGTACGACGGTGAGGCCGACTTCCTCGCGTACCTCGCGGAGCAGCGCCTCCCGTTGGGTCTCCCCCGGTTCGACGCGGCCGCTGAGAGGTTGCCAGTAGCCGGGGCGGGCGATGGTGGGGCCGCGACGCACGACCAGCAGGCGATCGGCTCGGAGCAGGACCGCGACGATCGCCTCGCCCTGGGGCATCGGGCTCCTAGAGCTCGGGGCGGCCCGTGGCCACCGCGTAGAAGGCGACCGCAGCCGCCGCGCCGACGTTGAGGGAGTCGACGCCGTGGGCCATGGGGATGCGGACCCATTCGTCGGCGGCGACCAGGGCCTGGGTGGAGAGGCCGTCGCCCTCCGCGCCGAGCATCAGGGCGACCCGGTCCATCTTGTGGGGGCCGGTCTCGTCGAGGGTCTTGGCCTTCTCGTCCGGGGTGAGGGCGAGGAGGGAGAAGCCGGCCTCCCGGACGGACTCCAGGCTCTTGGGCCAGGTGTCGAGACGGGCGTAGGGGACCGAGAAGACCGCGCCCATCGAGACCTTGACGCTACGGCGGTAGAGCGGGTCGGCGCAGTCCGGGGAGAGCAGGACCGCGTCCATGCCGAGCGCCGCCGCCGAGCGGAAGATCGCGCCGATGTTGGTGTGGTCGTTGACCGACTCCATGACCACCACGCGGCGGGCGGTCTGGAGGAGGTCGGTCGCCGTCGGGAGCGGCTTGCGCTGCATGGAGGCGAGCGCGCCGCGGTGCACGTGATAGCCGGTGACCTGCTCGGCGAGCTCCGGGCTGACCGCGTAGACCGGGGCCGGGAGTTCGTCGATGACGTCGCGCATGACGTCGACCCACTTGGCGGACAGCAGCATCGAACGCATCTCGTACCCGGCGTCCTTGGCCCTTCTGATGACCTTCTCGCCCTCGGCGATGAACAGGCCCTCGGCGGGTTCTCGCTTGCGCCGCAGTTCGACGTCGGTCAGGCCTGTGTAGTCGCGCAGGCGCGGGTCGTCGGGATCCTCGACGGTGATGAGATCGGCCACAGGGTGATACTGCCTTGCTCTGGGTGCGGTGCCAACGGCTGGGTACGAGTTGGGTTACCCGGGGTTACGCGGACGGGTCCGGGCCGACCTTCACGACCTCGCCGATGACGATGACCGCCGGCGGCTTCACGTCCTCGCGCACGACCGTCTCGCCGACCGTCGCGAGGGTCGCGTCGACGCGGCGCTGGGCGGCCGTCGTGCCCTCCTGGACCAGGGCGACGGGGGTGTCCGCCGGCTTGCCGTGCGCGACGAGCGTCTCGGCGATCTTCCCGATCTTGTCGACGCCCATCAGGATCACCAGCGTGCCCGTGAGCTTGGCGAGCGAGGGCCAGTCGACCAGGGAGCGCTCGTCGTCAGGGGCGACATGGCCGCTGACCACCGTGAACTCGTGTGCGACACCGCGATGGGTGACGGGGATGCCGGCCGCGCCCGGCACCGAGATCGAGCTGGAGATGCCGGGGACGACGGTGCAGGGGATGCCGGCCTCGGCGAGAGCGTGCAGTTCCTCCATGCCGCGGCCGAAGACATAGGGGTCGCCGCCCTTCAGCCGTACGACGGACTTGCCCTGCCTGGCGTGCTCGATCAGGGCGTTGTTGATGGCCTCCTGGGCCATGAAACGGCCGTACGGGATCTTCGCCGCGTCGATCACCTCGACGTGCGGCGGGAGTTCGGCGAGCAGGTCGCGCGGACCGAGGCGGTCGGCGATGACGACGTCGGCCTCGGCGAGGAGGCGGCGGCCGCGGACCGTGATGAGGTCCGGGTCGCCGGGGCCGCCGCCGACGAGGGCGACGCCGGAGGTGCGGGTGCGGTGGTGGGGCGCCACCAGGGTTCCGTCGCGCAGACCCTCCACCACCGCGTCGCGGACGGCGGCGGTGTGGCGGGGGTCGCGGCCCTTGGCGTTCGTGGTGAGGACGGCGACCGTGACGCCCTCGCTGTGGCCGGTGGCCGGTGTCCAGGCCGTCGCCTGGTCGGCGTCGTCCGAGCGGACACACCAGACGCGGTGCCGCTCCGCTTCGGTGGAGGCCGCGGTGTTGGCCTGCGGGTCACTGGTGGCGATGAGGGCGTACCAGGCGTCGGCGAGGTCGCCTTCGGTGTACGGCCGCTTCTCCCAGGTGATCTCACCCGCGTCCGCCATCGCCTCGACCGAGGGGGTCGCTTCGGGGGACACGAGGAGGATGTCCGCGCCCGCTGCGATCAGTGCCGGGAGGCGGCGCTGGGCGACCTGGCCGCCGCCGAGGACGACGACCTTGCGGCCGGTGAGGCGGAGGCCTACGGGGTAGGCGGGGTTTTCGGCCATGAGGGTGCGGCTCCTCGTACGGGCGATGCGATGGGCGCTACGGCTGTGGAGCTGCCCTGACGTGCGGATTTTAAGCTGCGGATTCAGCGTACGGCGGGGGTGGGGGGCCCGCAGGAACGCCTGCCCCGACCACCCCCGGTTTCGGCCTACTTCTCGGTGACTCCCGCCGAGTCGAACGTCGCGACCTCGTGCATCGCGCGCGCGGTGCTCTGCACCAGGGGCAGGGCGAGCAGGGCGCCCGTGCCCTCGCCCAGGCGGAGGTCGAGGTCGACCAGGGGGCGCAGGCCGAGCTTGTTCAGGGCGGCCACGTGCCCGGGCTCCGCGCTGCGGTGGCCCGCGATGCAGGCCGCGAGGACCTCGGGGGCGATGGCACGCGCGACCAGGGCGGCGGCGCCGGCGCTGACGCCGTCCAGGATCACCGGAGTGCGCAGGGACGCGCCGCCGAGCAGGAGGCCGACCATCGCCGCGTGTTCGAAGCCGCCGATCGCGGCGAGTACGCCGACGGGGTCGGCCGGGTCCGGCTGATGGACCTCGATGGCACGGCGGACGACCTCGGTCTTGCGGGCGAGGGTCTCGTCGTTGATGCCGGTGCCGCGGCCGGTCACATCGGCCGGGTCGGTGTCCGTGAAGACCGAGATCAGGGCGGCGGACGCGGTGGTGTTCGCGATGCCCATCTCGCCCGTGAGCAGGGCCTTGTTGCCGGCCGCCACCAGGTCGCGGGCCGTCTCGATGCCGACCTCGATGGCCTGCTTGGCCTCCTCGCGGGTCATCGCGGGGCCGGTGGTCATGTCGGAGGTGCCCGCACGGACCTTGCGGGGCAGAAGGCCGGGGGTGGCGGGCAGGTCGGCCGCCACGCCGACGTCCACCACGCACACCTCGGCGCCGACCTGGGCGGCGAAGGCGTTGCAGACCGCGCCGCCACCGAGGAAGTTGGCGACCATCTGGGCCGTCACCTCCTGCGGCCAGGGGGTGACGCCCTGGGCGTGGACGCCGTGGTCGCCCGCGAAGATCGCGACGGCCGCGGGCTCCGGGATCGGCGGGGGGCACTGCCGGGACAGGCCCGACAGCTGCGCGGAGATGATCTCCAGCATGCCCAGCGAGCCCGGCGGCTTGGTCATCCGCTTCTGTCGCTCCCAGGCCTCGCCGAGCGCCTTGGCGTCCAATGGCCGGATCTGGGAGACGGTCTCGGCGAGCAGGTCGTGCGGCTCCTCACCGGGCAGCGCGCGACGGCCGTACGTCTCCTCGTGGACGACCCACGACAGGGGGCGGCGCTTGGACCAGCCGGCCTGCAGCAGCTCGGGCTCGTCCGGGAACTCGTCGACATAGCCGACGCAGAGGTAGGCGACGACCTCCAGGTGCTCGGGCAGCCCGAGGGAGCGGACCATCTCGCGCTCGTCGAAGAAGCTGACCCAGCCGACGCCGAGGCCCTCGGCGCGGGCGGCGAGCCAGAGGTTCTCGACGGCGAGCGCGGAGGAGTACGGGGCCATCTGCGGCTGGGTGTGCCGGCCGAGGGTGTGACGCCCGCCGCGCGTGGGGTCCGCGGTGACGACGATGTTCACCGGGGTGTCGAGGATGGCCTCGATCTTCAGTTCCTTGAACTGCTTGGCCCGGCCCTTGGGGAGGGACTTGGCGTACGCGTCGCGCTGGCGCATGGCCAGTTCGTGCATGGTGCGGCGGGTCTCGGCCGAGCGGATGACGACGAAGTCCCACGGCTGGGAGTGGCCCACGGACGGTGCGGTGTGGGCCGCCTCCAGGACGCGGAGCAGGACCTCGTGCGGGATGGGGTCGCTGCGGAAGCCGTTGCGGATGTCGCGGCGCTCGCGCATGACCTTGAGGACGGCCTCGCGCTCGGCGTCTTCGTAGGCGGGCGCGGCCGGGCCGGTGGACTGACGCACTTCTTCCACGGGGGCCGTGCTCTCTTCCTGATCCGCGCCCCGGGTGTCCAGGTCGTCGGCGTGCTGTACGAGTTCGGGGTCGCCGTCACGGGGGCCGGGGACGGCGGGGTGCTCCTCCGGCGGGAGGACGAGGGCCTGGGGCGGGGTCGGGGCGAGGTGCGGGGTCGTCGGCACCGAGCCCTCGACGGGGACGAACTGGCCCACGGGCTGCGGGGCCTGCGCGATCGGCTGGTCCTGGTCCACGAACAGCACCTGGGGGCCCGCGGGTTCGGCGACGAGCCACGGGGCGGGGGCCGGGTCGACCGGTGCGACGGGCACGGCCTGGAGGTCGTCGACGGGCGCGTCCGCCGGGGCGGTCACCGGCTGAGGCGCCTCCGGGACCGGCGCGGGGTCGGGGGCGTCGGCGAACTGCGGGGCGGCGTCGACGAGGACGGGCTGCCCGGTCTGCTCCTGCGTGACGTCCACGGGGGCGGGGGCGTCCTCCGGCTGCGCGAGCTGTTCGGCTACGGCAGCGGGCGGCTCCGGCTGCGCGGCGGCCTCCGCGTCCACGGGGTGCGGCGGCTGCTCCGCGTCGGTGGACTCGGGGGACGGCATGGGCGCGGGGGTCTCCAGGGCAGCAGGTTCGGGGGCCGGCTGGGGCGTCGGGACCGCGGCTTCGGCAGGCTCGGGAGCGGGCGCCGCAGCGGTGGCTTCAGGGGTCGGCACGGGCTCGGGGGCCAGTACGTTCTCGGGGGCCGGCACGGGCTCCGGTACGGCGGCCTCGGCCACGACGGGGGTGGGCACCGCGACCTGGCCGGCCTCGGGGCCTGGGGCGTCCGGGACCGGTACGCCCTGGAGTTCGGCGGGCTCGGCCTGGACGGCTGTCGGCTCGGCCACCTGGTCAGCCTCGGGGCCTGGGGCGTCCGGGACCGGTACGCCCTGGAGCCCGGCGGGCTCGGCCAGGACGGCTGTGGGCTCGGCGACCTCGGCTACGACGACGGGGGGCTCGGCGATCTGGGCGACCTCCGGACCGGATGCCTCCGGTTCCGGTACGGCCTGGGGCTCGGCGGGTTCGGGCGCGAGCGGCACCTCGGGGGTCTGCGCGAGGTCCGGCAGCGGCACGCCGGTCGGGGTCTGATCGGCGTCGGGCACTACGGCGGGAGCCGTGACCGGGGCGAAGTCCGCGACCTCTACGGCGTCCGGCACGGGAGCGGGGTCCGGTACCTCAACGGCACCCGGCACCTGGCCGGCACCGGCGGGGTCCTCGGCAACGGAACCCTGAGCGACGTCGGCGGCGTCCACGGCACCCGGGACCGGCCCGGCCTCCGGAACCGGGGCGGCGCCTACGTCCTGTCCGGCCTCACCGGCGGACTCGGGACCGTCGATCTGCCCGGCCGCGGGAGCTTCCCCGCCCTCCGGGGCGAACACCACGGCGGAACCGTCGGCGGCCTCCGGCACGATTCCGTCCGGCGTGTGTGCGGCGACCGGGATGCCGTTCGCCTCGGGCGCGTTCGCGGCCCCGGCCTCCGGGACCACCACGGGCCCCGGCACGTTCACATCGCTCTGAACAGTCTCGGCCCCCGGCGCGTAAGAATCTCCGGGGATGCCCTCGGCACCAGGGAACCCGTCGGCGCCCGGAATCCCGGCCACGGGAAGCCCCTCGGAGCCGGGAAAGCCCCCGGCTTCCGGCGCATGCTCGGCGACGACGGCCTCGCCGTACGCCTCCCCGGCGACCGGCACACCGTCGGTGCCCGCCATGACCTCGGCGTACACGTCCTCCTGGGGCTGCGGTACGCCGCTCGCCGCAACCGCCTCCGTCGCGGGACGGGCCACCGCGGCCTGCGCCGCGCCCGCCGGCTCGGCACCCTGTTCCGGCACCGGGACAACCGTTTCGGCAGCCGGGGCCATGGTGCCCACCGGGGTCGGGGCGCCCCAAGGGGCCGCGCCCTGCGGGGACATCTCCCGCAGCGGCTGCGGGACATCGAGGTACTCGGGGCCCGCGGTGGGCGGGCCCGACTGGCGGACCGGCGCACCCGCGGGGCCGCGGTCGGCGAGGGAGCGGACCGGGCTGGCGGAGGCGTCGGGGATGGGCGGGCCGAGGTGCAGGGGCCGGCGCGGGGTGATCGGCGGGATCGGCAGCGACGGGGCCGCCACCGGGTCGGGCGCGCGGACGGCACTGAGGTCGTGCGCGCCGCTGTCGCGGCCCGACATCTCGTGCGGACCGGGAGCGTGGACCGTCTCGACGACCGGCTCCGGGGCGGGTGGGGCGACCTCGTTGCCCCATGCACCCTGGGCGCCCGGCAGCAGCAACAGGTCTTCGTCCTCGGCGGTGGTCTCGGAGAGGTAGGTGTACGCACCGTGCGCGGGAACGCCCGGCTGTTCCACCATGCCTGCGTTCTCCGGCAGTCCCTCGCCCGGGACCTGGCCGGTGTCGGTCATGCGTACCCCTCGCCCATCGGTTAGTGCTTCTACGACCAGCTCACCGGGGACGGCGCACCGACCGCCCCCGCAGTGAAGAACGAGCGTGCGTGCCCAGCGGCACGAACGGCCCGCCGAGAAAGACGACAAAGCCATTAACTGGCATTGTCCCGGCCGTTCCCCCGTCGCGACAGCTTGATCCGCGACAGCCCGCTGTGGACTGCGCCACGTTGCGCGTCCTCCGGTTCTGCCGTACCACACCCACCCCAAAACGGGCGCGTTTTCCGGACATTGACGAACGAAAGGCCGGTCCACGGAAGCGGTACAACAGTCGGCCAGCCTACCGCGCGCAGTACGACAACAGGATCACGGGACCAACAAATGGGGTCACGTCGCCCGGTCCGGGAGAACCCCGCTGAGCAGGAACGCTACGCTCCGCTCCTTCTCCGTCCAGGCCCGTGTGTCGAGTTCGACGGACTGGATCAGGGCGCACTCGACGCGGTAGCCGTGTTCGGTCAGGTCACGTCCGACGAGTTCGGCCTCGTCGCGTGTCATGGCGTGGGTGACAATGCCCTGCGGGCGGCGGTCGGCGACCGCGGAGACCACGGCCGCTCCCCCGCCGCCGACGCGGACGACGTCCGGCTCGGGGAGGTTCTCCAGTACGTGCGGGGCGGTGCCGCGGATGATCTGGAGCTGGACGCCGAAGCGGCGGGCGGCGGCGTCGGTGCGGCCGCAGGCGATGAGGTCCCGGTCGACGGCGATGACGGCGGCCCCGGCCCGGGCGGCCTCCACGGCGAAGGCGCCGCTGCCGCAGCCGATGTCCCACACGAGGTCGCCGACGCGGGGTCCGAGGCGGGCGAGTTGGGCCGCGCGCAGCAGATCCGTCTCACCTTCGCCGAGCGGACCGTCGTACGCCTCGGCTGGCAGCGCCCAGCCACGGGCCCCGGCGGCCGGCTCGCGCCCGGAGATCCAGCCGCCGCCCTCCCCCGCGGTCACCGGGCCGCCGATCACGATGACGACGTTCGGATCCCGCCAGCTGTGGTCGGCGGCCTTGTCGGAGGTGAGGATCGTGACCTGTTCACGCTCGGTGCCGAGTTCCTCGCAGATGACGAAGGTGCGGTGGACGCCCTCCATCAGCAGGCCGAGTTCGGCGGGCCCTGCGCCGGGAGAGGTGAGGACGGCGACCTTGGTGTGGGCGCGGCACACGTTCACCGCGCGTCGCAGGGTGCGCCGGTGTGCGACGACCACCTGTGCGTCGTCCCAGGGCATGCCGGCGCGGGCGAAGGCGGCGGCGACCGAGGAGACGGCGGGGACGACCTCGACCTCCAGGCCGAACTCAGGTGCGCGCAGGGTTCGTACGACCCCGAAGAACCCGGGGTCCCCGTCGGCGAACACGACCGCCGTGCCGCGATGGCCGGCGATCCGGCGGGCGGCCAGGGAGACACTGCCGAGTCGGATGCGTTCGGCGGCGGGGGGCACCTCGGGCAGTGCCAGGTGGTGGGCGGCACCGGCCACCAGCGTGGCGGCACCGAGGGCGGAGCGTGCCGCGGCGGTCAGCGGCGAACCGTCCCAGCCGATCACCGTGACCCGGTCGGCCATCGTCGTCAGTCTCCAGAGGGTTTGCGCAGGTCGTCAGGGGCGGGCTCCGTGAGGGTACCTGGTCGACCCGGCGAACACGGCAGCGGTCCCGATGCCTCCCCTGGTTCAGTTCCAGTCGCCGTACGAGGTGAAACCGTCGGAATCGGTCAGCTGCTCTCCGGTGCCCTCGATGTCCTCCGGCAGCAGGCTCCAGACGATGAAGTCGGTGCGGACGTCGCTCCAGGTGTCGTCCTCGGTACGGACTCGCGCTATGCAGGCGTTGCGCAGGACGCCCTCGCTGATGCAGCCGATCTTCTGGGCGACCTGCTGGGAGGCGGTGTTGTCGGCCGCCGTGCGCAGCTCTATGCGCTCGAACTTCTGGTCCGTGAACAGCCATTGGGCGGTGGCGAGCGCCGCCTCGGAGGCATAGCCCTCGCCGCGGGCCCAGGGGGCGATGATGTACGACAGCTCGGTGGCGCGGATGTACCAGTTCGTCTTGGTCAGCTGGACGACGCCCACCAGTCGCTGGGTGAGGAACTCCGTTACGGCGAGGTCGAGTCCACGGCCCGCCTCGCGTTCGGTGGGCGCGTGATCGGTGATCCAGGTGCGGGCGCCGTCCTCGCTGAAGGGCTGGGGGACGTGGGTCCAGGCGGCGACCTGTTCGTCGTTCATCATCTCGGCCAGCGCGGACACATCGTCCTCGTCGAGGGGACGCAGCACCAACCGCTCCGTGCTGATGGAGATGTTGGGGAAGGTGCTAGTCATGCGCCGCTCCGTAACCTTCGGAAAACCTTCAAGTCCTGCTGAGCTCCTGCTGAACTGCCCAGCATGCAGCATGAAAGCACTGAACCGCACTACAGGGTCCACCCGGGGTGACCGAGTGGACCCTGTGCGTGGCGATACGCGGTATACGCGTCGTCAGTTGGTCAGTCGGCTCAGAACGACGCGATGACCGAGCCGTCGTACTTGTCCTCGATGAACTTCTTGACCTCGGCGGAGGTGAGCAGCTCGGCGAGCTTCTTCACGCGCGGGTCGTCCTCGTTGCCGTCCTTCACCGCGAGGAAGTTGCCGTACGGGTTGTCCTTGGCGGACTCCAGGACCAGGGCGTCCTTCGCGGGCGAGAGATCGGCCTCGATCGCGTAGTTGCCGTTGATGACCGCGGCGTCGACATCGTCCAGGGAGCGCGGGGTCTGGGCCGCCTCCAGCTCCTTGAACTCGAGGTTCTTGGGGTTCTTGGTGATGTCGGCCGGGGTCGCGTCGTTGCCCACGCCGTCCTTGAGCGTGATGATCCCGTTGGCGTCGAGCAGCTTGAGGGCACGGGCCTCGTTCACGCTGTCGTTCGGAACGGCGATCGTCGCACCGCTCTTGAGGGCGTCGGCGCTCTTCACCTTGTTCGAGTAGAGGCCGAGCGGCTCCAGGTGGACCGTCACGACGGGCACGATGTGGGTGCCGTTCTTCTTGTTGAAGTCGTCGAGGTACGGCTGGTTCTGGAAGTAGTTGGCGCCCACCGAACCGTCTTCGGTCGCCGTGTTCGGCGTGACGTAGTCCGTGAACTCCTTGACCTCCAGGTCGAGGCCCGCCTTCTTCGCCAGGTTGTCCTTCACATAGTTCAGGATCTCGGCGTGCGGGACGGGGCTCGCGGCGACGACCAGCGGGCCGCTGGTGTCGGCGGAGGCGGATGTGGAGGAGTCCTCCGAGCCGCAGGCGGAGAGACCGAAGGTGAGGGCTCCGGCGGCGAGGACTGCGGTGGTGAGCTTTACGGTGTTACGCACGAAAAGTGCCTTTCCTTTTGGGTGCAGCGACCCCGCGATTGGGTGCACGGGGAAATCTGGGGGTTGTCGCGGAATGGCTCAGACGGTCTTGGTGTCCGCCGTCGCGGCCTTCAGCAGCCGCAGCCTCGGCGTCGGGCCACCGCCGCGTCCGCCCCGGCTGTACAGGGCGCGGGCCGCGTAGTCGCCGGCGAACTGGATGACCGAGATGACGACGGCGAGGATCGCCACGATCACCCACATCAGCTCGCTCTCGAAACGCTGGTAGCCGTAGCGGATGGCCAGGTCACCCAGGCCACCGGCACCCACGGTGCCGGCCATCGCGGAGTACCCGATGAGGGCGACGACCGTGGTGGTCGCCGAGGCGATCAGGGATGGCAGCGACTCGGGCACGAGAACCTTGCGCACGATGGTCCAGGTGTTGCCGCCCATCGACTGCACGGCTTCGACCAGCCCGCCGTCCACTTCGCGGACGGCCGTCTCGACCAGCCGAGCGAAGAAGGGGACTGCGCCGACGGCCAGCGGCACGATGGCGGCGTCACGGCCGATGGTCGTCCCGGTGATCCAGCGAGTGAAGGTCATCAACGCGACCATCAGGATGATGAACGGCATCGAGCGGGTCACGTTCACGATCTGCCCGATGACCTTGTTGGCGACGACGTTCTGCAACAGCTCGCCCCGGTCGGTCAGGACCAGCAGCACTCCGAGAGGAAGTCCGCCGCCGATGGCGATGAGTGTGGACCAGCCGACCATGTACAGCGTGTTCCAACACTCAGGCTCCAGCAACGCCCACATCTGCGACCAGGTCACTTCGCACCTTCCTTGACCAGCAGGGGCTCCTGGCCCACGACGTCGATCTGAAGACCCTGTTCGCGCAGGAAGCCGATCGGCACGACGTTGTCCTCGTAGCGGCCGGGCAGTTCGATGCGCATCCGGCCGACCTGGAGGCCGCCGACGGTGTCGATGGCGGCGCCGAGGATCGAGATGTCGATGTTGTACGTGCGCGACAGCTGGGAGATGACCGGCTGGGTCGCGGCCTCGCCGTGGAAGGTGACGTCGATGACGGTGCGGTCGTCGCCGGTGGCCTCGCCGCCGACGGGGAAGAGCGCGGTGGCGAGCTCGGAGCCGGGGGTGGCGAGGAGTTCGCTGACGGTGCCGGACTCGACGATGCGGCCGTTCTCCATGAGGGCGGCGGAGTCGCAGATCGACTTCACGACGTCCATCTCGTGGGTGATGAGGAGGACGGTGAGGCCGAGCTGGCGGTTCAGGTCCCGCAGCAGCTGGAGGATCGAGCGGGTGGTCTCCGGGTCGAGGGCGCTGGTGGCCTCGTCGGAGAGGAGGACCTTGGGGTCGCCGGCCAGGGCGCGGGCGATGCCGACGCGCTGCTTCTGGCCGCCGGAGAGCTGGGCGGGGTAGGCCTTGGCCTTGTCGGAGAGACCGACGAGGTCGAGGAGTTCGAGCGCCTTGCGGGAGCGGTCCTTGCCGGACGTGCCGAGGATCTCCAGCGGCAGCTCGACGTTGTCCTGGACGGTCCGGGAGGACAGCAGGTTGAAGTGCTGGAAGACCATGCCGATACGGCTGCGGGCCCGGCGCAGTTCCCTGCCGGCCCGCGGACCGCGGCCCGCGAGGGCGGTGAGGTCCTGGCCGGCGACGGCGACCGTGCCGGCGGTGGGCTTCTCCAGCAGGTTGACGCAGCGGATGAGCGAGGACTTGCCGGCGCCGGACTGGCCGATGACGCCGTAGACCTCGCCTTCGCGGACGTGGAGATCGACGCCGTCCAGGGCGGTGACCTCACGGCCGCGGGAGCGGTAGACCTTGGTCAGGCCCGTTGTGGTGATCACTGGGGTTTCCGTCACTGTCGGGTGCAGGGCGTGGGTGTGCCCTGGCGGGTGCATTCGGTCGGGAACGCGGCACGGTTCTCGTGCGGTGGCACAGGAGCCGGGGAGAACATGTGCGCGATGGGGGTCCCCCCACGCCGTTCAGGCAGTGGGGGAGGCGTCGGTCACGTACGGCATTCAGCGCACGGACATGCCACGGCGTCTCGCTTCGGGGCGCGAGCTCGGGGTGGTGCGGGGGCCCTCTAGAAGGCGCACATTCGACACATACAGCGAGCACCGGGCGTCATGGTCGCCTCGGTCGCAAGGGTGCGGCTGCTCGTCGTGGTCATGAAATCAGTAAAGCAGATCCACGGTCCTGACAAAGCGCCGCTGTCCGCATGCCGGACAGCGGCGGACAGGGGTCAGGGGCGGGCGGAGATCTCCACTCCCCCGTCGGCGACCAGGGCCGACAAGGCCGACAGGTTGTCGACGACGAGGTCGGCGTCGAGCTCATGGGCCTGGTGGGTTGTGGCCAATGCCACGGTGGTCATCCCGGCGGCGCGACCGGCCCTCAGGCCCGCGGGGGCGTCCTCGAAGACCACGCAGCGCGCCGGGTCGACGCCGAGTGCGCGGGCGGCGAGGAGGTAGGGCTCGGGGTCGGGCTTGCCGCGGGTGACGTCCTCGGCGGCGACGAGGGTCTTGGGCAGGATGCCGACGGCGTCCAGCCGGGCCTCGGCGAGGCGCCGGGTGGCGGAGGTGACGACGGCCCAGCGGTCGGCGGGCAGGGAGTCGAGGAACGCCTTCGTCCCCGGCAGCAACCGCACACCCCCGTTCGGCACGTCCTCCACCTCCAGCTTCTCGATCCGCGCGACCGCCTCCGGCACGACCTCGGCGGGCAGCAGGTCGGCGGCTATCTCGGCAGCGGTACGACCGTGCAGCTCGATGCGCCCGAACTCCTCGGCCGTGATCCCGTACTCCGCGGCCCACTGGCGCCAGCAGCGGTCCACCGAGGCGAGGGAGGAGACGAGGGTGCCGTCGTTGTCGAAGAGCAGGGCTTGTGCGTGGATCGTCATGGTCTAGACCCTACGGGGCCTCGGGAGCGTGATCGCCCGGCCGGTGACCGGCGGTGACAGGGCCGAACCCCGTGTTCGGCGTCCGGCCCGGACCGGAGGCCGCCGGGGTCGGCCGCATCAGGGCTTTCGGGCCGTAATAGGGTCGGCGCATGCTTGATGCCCTGACGCTTGTGACCGGCGTCGCCGCGCTGTTGCTCGCCGCGTGGTGCGGCTGGGCGGCCTATCGCGATGAGCCGACGAAGGACTGGCACTTCATCGGGATGGGTGTGGTGTCGCTGCTGGCGCTTGTGCAGCTGGTGGTCGGGATCGTGCAGCTGGCGCGGGGCGAGAAGCCGGAGCAGGGGACGACGATCTTCGTGGCGTATCTGCTGGGCGCGTTCGCCTGTGTCCCGGCCGCGGGGTTCATGTCGCTGTCGGAGCGGTCGAAGTGGGGCTCGGTGACGGCCGCCGCCGGCGCTGTGGTGCTGGCCGTTCTCGAGGTGCGGCTCTATGACATCTGGGGAGGCTGAGGTGACCGTGACGGAGGGCGAGTCGGCGAAGAACCGATTGGTCAGCGGTCCTGGCACGCTGCTGGTGTGGCTGTACGGCGTGATGGTCGTCGGTGCGGTGTCGCGTTCGATCTACCAGATCGCGACCGAGTTCGACCGGGCGCCGCTCGCCTACTCCCTGTCCGCCGTCGCGGGTCTGGTGTACGGCTTCATCACCTACACGCTGGTGCGCGGCGGGGAGACCGCCCGCAAGGCGGCGCTGGTGTGCTGCGCCGCCGAGCTGGTGGGTGTGCTGACGGTGGGCACCTGGACCCTGCTGGACCCGTCGGCGTTCCCCGACGCGACCGTCTGGTCGGACTACGGCATGGGGTATGTCTTCATCCCCGTACTGCTGCCGCTGTCGGCCATCTACTGGCTCCGTAAGGCGCGGACCGTCTGACAAGCCCTCAGGCCGTCGCCGCGTAGGCGCCGGCCGGCTTCTCCAGGACGATCATCGGTACGCCGTCCGCGCCCTTGGAGGTGCCGACCGCCTCGTAGCCCACCTTGCGGTAGAGGCGGAGGTTGCCCTCGCTGCGGTGGCCCGTGAAGAGGCGGAACCGGGTGGCGCCGCGCTCCTCGACCAGAGCCGATTCGGCCGCGCGGAGAAGCCGGGCACCGATGCCGTGGCCCTGGAGACGGGGGTGGACGCAGAGCTTGCCGATGGCGGCCGAGCCGTCCTCGGTGATGCGGCCGCGCACGGAGCCGACCACCTCCTCGCCGAGCCGGGCCACGAAGACGCAGTCCGCGGCGACCTCCCCCCGGACCGAGTCCAGGGTCTGGACGAGCGGATCGATGCGGTAGTTGCCGTACAACGCCGCCTCGCTCTGGAAGCACAGGTACTGAAGCCTGAAGATCTGCTCCGCGTCCTGTTCGGTCGCCACCGAGATGGTCACGCTCATGCCCATGTGCGCACGCCTCCCGCTCACCTGATCGCCATTTCGTCCTTCACTCCTATCCCCGCGCTCCGCGGGCCGCAACCTCCGGTGTGAGCAATCGGCGAAGACAACCCAGGCATCTGGAACGTTCCGGACCGAGACTGCCCTGTGAGATACCCAACTCCCCCGCGATTTCCCGATAGGTGAGGTCCATCGGGGAGAGCAGCGCCTCCATCAGACTCGGGCAGCGGCCCGGCAGACGGCGTACGGCATCACGCAGCGCCCGGCCGCGGGCCGCCGCGAGGGCGAGGTGTTCGGGGGTGCGGTCCACGTCGTCCGCGGGCTCGGTCTCATACGGCCGTTCGAGCCTGGTCGTACGACGGGTACGGCGGGACTCGGAGCGGACGGCTCTGCGCAGCCAGCCCTGCGGGTCGCTCGGCGGGCCGTCGGTGTCGAGGCGTTCCAGAAGGCGGAGCCAGACCGCCTGTTCCAGGTCGCCCGGTTCCGCACCGGTGGCATGTGCCTCGGCGGAGGCCTCGGCGGTGAGCAGGGGGCGCAGCGTGGCCACGAGGTCGTGCGTCATATGCCTGACGACGCGGCCGCCCGGGCTGCGGGTTGCCCGGACGGCCGGTTGTCACCCCAACCGGGGTCGCGCGCTCAGCCGTTGACGAAATCCTGGCGGGCCAGCAGGCCGGTGTCCGGGTTGTCGGTGAAGACTCCGTCGATGCCTGTGGCGAAGTACGTCCGGTAGGCGCCGAAGACATCGCCGTACGCGTCGGCGTCGGTGCCCTTGCGGAACTCGGTGGGCAGGAAGGGGTTCTCGTTGCGCATGGTGTACGGGTGCAGGATCAGGCCCGCCTTGTGCGCGTCCGCGACGAGGGTGGTCGGCGTGGTGAGGCTGCCGTTCGCGTCCTTCGGGATGACCAGGTCCAGGGTCGGGCCGATGCCCTGGGCATAGTCGGCGATCTCCTTGAGGCCCTTGGGCGTGATCAGGTCGGCGACCGTGCGCGGGTCACCCGTCTCGACGAAGTCCCAGGGGCGGCCGGCCGCGGAGGAGAGCAGGACGACCAGCGGGTTGCCGACCAGCTTGTTCAGCCGCTGGATGCTGGTCGGCTCGAAGGACTGGAGGATGACCGGCGCGTTCCTGCCGTCCTTGCCGTACTTGCGCAGCAGCTTCGCGACCCGCTCCTCCAGGCCCAGGCCCAGCTTGCGGAAGTACGTGGGGTGCTTGGTCTCGGGGTAGATCCAGACCTGCTTGCCCCGCTTGCGGGTCTGCTCGTCCTGCCACTTCAGGACCTCTTCGAAGGTGGGGATCTCCCAGCGGCCGTTGTAGAGGGTGTTGTGCGGACGGTTGGCCGGGATGCGCTCGATCGCGCGCAGGGTCTTCAGCTCGGCGAGCGTGAAGTCCTCGGTGAACCAGCCGGTGACGGAGACGCCGTCGAGGAGCTTGGTGGTCTTGCGGCCGGCGAACTCGGGATGGTCCGCGACGTCCGTCGTGCCTCCGATCTCCGGCTCGTGACGGCAGACGAGGTGACCGTCCCTGGTGGGCACCAGGTCGCCGGCCTCCACGACATGGGCGCCCAGGTCGAGGGCGAGCTGGTACGAGCCGAGGGTGTGCTCGGGCCGGTAGCCGCTGGCGCCCCGGTGGCCGATGATCGTCGGCACGGGCAGGCTCTTCACTCCTCCACCATGCCGGTCCTCGCCCGCTCTCGCGGTACCCGACAGTCCGAGGACCGCTCCGCTCGCACCGAGCACCGCGGCGCCGAGAAGTGCCCGCCGTCCGGTGCCGCCCACCTGCTCGTCCGAGTTCTGCGTTCCCATGAGGGCCCTCCCTGCGTCGGCTCTGCGCTGCGGGCCGATCGTAGGTGCGTGTACATGACGGACGGGAGACCTCCGGCAGAACACGCGGGTGACGCTGGAAGTCGTACCGAGGGTTTGAGTTGACGGCTCATCAGAAGGGGTACGCGATGTCCGTCACATCATGGCCAACGGGTTACGGGCGGTACACCGTGCGCCACCGCAGGTAAACCAGCGTCAACAGTGCGTAAGACCTCGGTGAACCCGGCGCACCCGATGTGCACGACCCCCGGAACCGCGAGTATCGTCCTCACCTGCACAGACATATACCGATTCACTTGACACCGGAGGATCCGTTGTCCCGCTTCGCGCTCATCAAGGCAGTGCTCGGACCGATCATGCGCCTGATGTTCCGCCCCCGGGTGGAGGGCGCGGAGCACATCCCGGGAGACGGTCCGGTGATCCTCGCCGGCAACCACCTCACGTTCATCGACTCGATGATCATGCCGCTCTTCTGCGACCGTCAGGTCTTCTTCATCGGCAAGGACGAGTACGTCACCGGCAAGGGCCTCAAGGGGCGTCTGATGGCCTGGTTCTTCACGGGCTGCGGCATGATCCCGGTCGACCGGGACGGCGGGCGCGGCGGTGTCGCGGCGCTGATGACCGGGCGCCGGGTGCTGGAGGAGGGCAAGGTCTTCAGCATCTACCCGGAGGGCACCCGCTCCCCCGACGGCCGGCTCTACCGCGGTCGCACCGGAATCGCGCGGCTGGCCATGATGACCGGTGCGCCGGTCGTGCCGTTCGCCATCATCGGTACGGACAAGGTGCAGCCGGGTGGGGCCGGCATCCCGCGGCCCGGCCGCGTCACCGTTCGCTTCGGTGAGGCGATGGAGTTCTCCCGGTACGAGGGGATGGACCGGGATCGGTATGTGCTGCGGGCGGTGACGGACTCCGTGATGACGGAGGTCATGCAGCTGTCCGGTCAGGAGTACGTGGACATGTATGCGACCAAGGCCAAAGAGGCCGCGTAGCACTTCGGCCGCGGGGCGGCGGGGGCTGGTTGCCCAGTCCCCCGCGCCCCTGAGGTGCGTCTCCTAACCGGCGTTCTCCAGGCGCTGTTCCTTCAGCAGGAACCACGCCCCCACCGCCGTTGCCAGGAGCACCACCGCGCCCACACCCGCCGCCAGCGACAGGCCGTCCACGAATGCCTGCCTCGCCGAGTCCAGGAGTGCCGCCGACTGCTGCGCCGGCATCCCTGCCGCCGCCTCCACCGCGCCGCTCAGCGACTCGTGCGCCCCCTGCGGTGTGCCCACCGGGCCCGTGAAGTCGCGGTACACGCCCGTCACGATGGAGCCCAGGACGGCGATGCCCAGGGCCGCGCCCAGTTCGTAGGCCGTCTCCGAGACCGCCGACGCCGAGCCCGCCTGTTCCTTCGGCACGCCCGACAGGATCACGTCCGCCGTGACCGTGAACGAGAAGCCCGCGCCGATGCCGACGACCAGCAGGGCCGCGCCCAGCAGCGGGTAGCCCGTCGACTGGTCGATCACCGTCAGGGAGGCCAGTGCCAGGCCGACCGCCGCCAGGCCGCCCGCGACCACGGAGCGGACCGAGAAGCGGCGGGCCGCGCGGCCGGCGAGCAGGCCTGCCGCCACGGCGCCGATCGCCGCGGGCAGTTCGGCCAGGCCGGCCTCCAACGGGCGCCTGCCCTGCACGAGTTGCAGGTACTGCGAAAGGAAGAACACCAGACCCGACAGGCCGAGGATGGTCAGCAGGTCGGACAGGACGGCCGCGCTGAAGCCTCGGTTGCGGAACAGGCGCATGTCCAGCAGCGGGGTCGGCAGGGTCAGCTGGCGGCGGACGAACCAGATCAGCGCACCCGTGCCCAGCAGGGCGACGGCGGCGACCTCACCGCTGAAGCCGTGGGTGGCGGCCTCCTTGACGGCGTAGACCAGGGCGATCATGCCGACCAGGGACAGGGCCACGCTGAGCATGTCCCACGGGCCCGGGTTCGGGTTCTTCGACTCCGGCAGCAGTTTGATGCCGACGACGACCAGGACCGCCATCACGGGCAGGTTGATCAGGAAGACCGAGCCCCACCAGAAGTGTTCGAGCAGGAAGCCGCCGGCGATCGGGCCGATTGCCGTACCGGCGGAGGCGGTCGCGCCCCAGATGCCCACGGCGAGGCTGCGTTCGCGCGGGTCGTGGAAGAGGTTGCGGATCAGGGCGAGGGTCGCCGGCATCAGCGTCGCGCCCGCCACGCCCAGCAGGGCGCGGGCGAGGATCATCAACTCCGGTGTCGTGGCGTAGGCGTTGAGGACCGATATCGCACCGAACGCCGTGGCGCCGACGAGGAGGATCTTCTTGCGGCCTATACGGTCGCCGAGGCTGCCCATCGAGACGAGCAGACCGGCGATGACGAAGGAGTAGACGTCGCCGATCCAGAGGAGCTGGGTGCCGGACGGCTCCAGGTCCGCACTGATGTAGGGGGTCGCGAGACCGAGGACGGTCGCGTCGACGGCCACCAGCAGCACGGCGAGCACGAGGACGGACAGCGCGAGCCAACGTCCCGGGCGCTTGGTCACCGCCTCGGTCGTCGACGCCGGCTGCAGGGTGCTGGTCATGATTCCTCTCTCCGTAGTGCTCCGCCGAGCAACAGCTCGACGATCATGTGGTGGAAGTCCTTGGCGGCCACCCGGCCCTCCGACACCGCCCAGGCGCCGGAGGCCAGCAGGCCGTACAGCGCCTCGGTGAGCCAGGTCGGCGTGAGGTCGATGCGGAACTCGCCGCCCGCCTGGCCGCGCTTGAACAGGGCCGCGATGCGCTCGTCGATGCGGGTCCAGCCCGCGTTCTGCTCACCCTCGAACAGCTGGTTCTCGCTGTAGAGGAAGGCGAGGAGGGCGGCGGCCGGTTCGATCTCGCGCACCAGTCGCCGTACGGCGTCGCCGGCGGGGCCCTCGTCCGGGCGGGCCGCGTCCAGGGCGGCCTCGCATTCGGCGATGCCGAGCGCCTCCAGGGCCCGTACGAGCGCGTCGCGCCCGGCGAACTGGCGGTGCAGGGTGGCGCGGCTGATCCCGGCGGCCTTCGCGACCTCGTCCATGGTCGCGGTGGATTTGCGGGTCAGCAGGGCCGCGGCACTGCGCAGCACGTGGTCACGATCGACAGCCATGAGACAACCATAACCCATGTGAGACATCAGCGTCTCATTATGGGCATGGATGTCTCATGAGCTCCGTCGAGCGTGTCTCTGTCAGTGCCAGGGCAACTGCCCGCGCCGCGCCCAGTACGCCTGCGGCTCCTCCACGAGCTCGGCGAGGCGGGCCAGCTGGGCCTCGTCGAGGTCGACGACCGCGGCATGCAGGTTGGAGGCGAGCTGGCTGCTGGTGGCGGCGCCGGACAGGACGACGCCGGCCCAGGGCCGGCACAGGATCAGGGCGAGGGCGACCGCGTCGCAGCCGAGGCCCGTCTCCGCGGCCACCGCCTTCAGGGCGTCCGGTGCGTACGGGTCCGCGAGCCTGCCGTTGGCCATGCCCTCCTTGACGATCACGGTCAGTCCGGCGTCGTGGGCCTCGGCGAGGGCGGGGGCGGCCGAGGTCTCCAGGGCGTTGTAGGTGGACTGGACCGTGCGGAAGAGGGGTTCGCCGTCGACCGTCACGGCGAGGGCGGCGCGGATGGCGTCGGCCTGTGCGGGGCCGCTGGTGGAGAAGCCGATGCTCACGCCCGCGGCGGCCGCCTCGGCCAGCTTCGCGTGGAGTTCCTTGTCGGTGAGGGCCGGGCTGTCCGGGGTCACCGAGTGGATCTGGTAGAGGTCCAGGCGGTCGCCGAGGCGTTCGGCGGTTTCGCCGCGCTGACGGACGTAGGTCTGGACGCTGTGGTCCTTGACCTCGTGCTTCTCGGCGTCGGTGGTCCAGGCGGCGGTGTAGGTGTAGCCCCACTTGCTGCCTACGACGATGTCGTCGATGTCGGGGCGTGCGTTGAGCCAGTCGGCGAGGAACTCCTCGGACCGGCCGTAGGAGCGGGCGGCGTCGAAGTAGCGGACGCCCTGAAAGTAGGCGGCGTCGAGGAGTTCGTGGGTGCGGGTGCGCAGGGCTTCGACGCTGCGGTTCTCTCCGAGGTCTTCGTCGCGGCCGAGGTTGATGTAGCCGGGGCGACCGACGGCCGCGAGCCCGAGTCCGATGTGGCAGGTGGGGGTTGTCGCTGTCGCCAGGCGGGCGAAGGGCATCGCGGGCTCCGTTCGGTCGGGTCCGGTGACGGTCTGCGGCCAACGTAACCCGCGATGACCTTTGGATTCGCCCAAGAACTCGGTCGGTGCGGTGCTTTGGCGGCTGCGGACTCGTTGTGGCTTGTCGCGCAGTTCCCCGCGCCCCTGAAGGACCTGCGGTCCACAGGGGCGATCACACCCGAGCGCTACTTCTTCTTGGCCGTGGCCCACTCGTGCTGGGCCGCCACGTTCGCCTTGACCTCTGCCAGCTGCACCGCCACCGCGCTCGGCGCCGTACCGCCGCGGCTGTTGCGGGAAGCCAGCGCGCCCGGCACGTTCAGTACCGTCCGCACCTCAGGCGTCAGATGGGCGCTGATCTTCGCGAACTGTTCGTCCGTCAGGTCGCCCAGTTCCTTGCCCTCGGACTCCGCGACCTTGACGCACTCGCCGGCGACCTCGTGGGCGACGCGGAAGGGCACGCCCTGCTTGACCAGCCACTCGGCGATGTCGGTGGCGAGGGAGAAGCCCGCCGGGGCCAGCTCCTCCATGCGCTCGCGGTGGACCGTCAGGGTGGCCATCATGCCGGTGAAGGCGGGGAGCAGGACCTCGAGCTGGTCGCAGGAGTCGAAGACCGGCTCCTTGTCCTCCTGGAGGTCGCGGTTGTACGCCAGCGGGAGCGCCTTGAGCGTGGCCATGAGGCCCGTCAGGTTGCCGATGAGGCGGCCGCTCTTGCCGCGCGCCAGCTCCGCGATGTCCGGGTTCTTCTTCTGCGGCATGATCGACGAGCCGGTCGAGAACGCGTCGTGCAGAGTCACGAAGGAGAACTCCTTCGTGTTCCAGATGATGATCTCCTCCGCGATCCGGGAGAGGTTCACACCGATCATCGCGGTGATGAAGGCGAACTCGGCGACGAAGTCACGCGACGCCGTGCCGTCGATCGAGTTGCCGACGCTGCCGTGCTCGAAGCCGAGGTCCGCGGCGACCGCCTCCGGGTCCAGGCCCAGGGAGGAACCGGCCAGGGCGCCCGAACCGTACGGGGAGACCGCAGTCCGCTCGTCCCACTGACGCAGCCGCTCCGCGTCCCGGGACAGGGACTGCGCGTGCGCCAGGACATGGTGGGCGAAGAGCACCGGCTGGGCGTGCTGGAGGTGGGTGCGACCGGGCATGGCCACGTCCGGGTGGGCCTCGGCCAGGCCGATCAGCGCGTCCTGGAGTTCGGCGATCAGGCCGCCGATGATCCGGGCGTGGTCCCGGAGGTACATGCGGAAGAGGGTCGCGACCTGGTCGTTGCGGGAGCGGCCCGCGCGGAGTTTGCCGCCGAGGTCGGGGCCGAGGCGCTCCAGGAGGCCACGCTCCAGAGCCGTGTGGACGTCCTCGTCGGCGATCGTGCCCACGAAGGAACCGTCGGCGACATCCGCCGCGAGCTGGTCCAGGCCCGCGGTCATCCGCGTCAGCTCGTCGTCCGTGAGCAGCCCCGCCTTGTGGAGCACGCGCGCGTGGGCACGCGAACCGGCGATGTCGTAGGGCGCCAGCCGCCAGTCGAAGTGGACGGACGCGGACAGCTTCGCCAGGGCCTCGGCGGGACCGTCGGCGAAACGGGCGCCCCAGAGCCGGACATCACCGCTGTTGCTGCTCACTTGCGTTGCTCCTAGAGAGGGTGTGGTGAGAGGGTGTGGCGCCTTCACTGTCATGCATGAGTATGCAGTGCAATGCATGATTCGTCAATCGCGGCAGGTTCGGCCGCGAATTTGCAGATCCTTTGAACATGGGTAACCGCTTACCCGTACTTCCCGCCGAACGCAGGCGCCGCGTTTGTACAACCCAGAGACGACGACACCCCTCGACCCTTGTGAGGCATCAGCATGTCCAGGGCTCTTCCGAAGTACAACAAGCGCCGCGTCGCGTTGATCGGCGGGGCCACCGCCCTCGTGCTGACCGGTGCGGTGATCGCCGGTTCCGCCCTCGCCGGAGAGACCTCCAAGAGCAACGGCACGACCAACGCCCAGACCCTCGCCGACCCCGGCACCATCAGCTGCCCGGACGTCGCCTCCCAGCTCCCCGCGATCCCGGCGACCGCGCAGGCCGAGGTCGACCGCAACATCACCCTCCTGCAGACCCAGATCGACGAGGCCAACCAGCGACTCGTCGACACCGTGGGCCAGGGCGGAGCCAACTTCGTCCAGAACGCCATCCTCGGCCCGCTGGAGGACAAGCGGATCGCCGTGGTCAACCGCATCGCCACCGCCATCGGGCGCACCGCCGACCGCCCGGCGGGCCTGGAGGCGCTCGCGCCCTGCGCTCTCAACGCGGGCGGTGTCGCCGAGGAAGAGGCGGGAGCGGGCGAGGAGGCCGGGGCGGGCGAGGAGGCGGAGGCCACGCCGAGCGAGACCGCCTCGGAGGCGGCAGGCGCCGAGGACACCGGCAACGCGGAGGACGCGGGCGGGGCCGCCGCCGCGGGAGCCATCACCTGCCCGGACGTGGCCTCGCAGCTGCCCGCGATCCCGGCCACCGCGCAGGCCGAGGTGGACCGCAACCTGGCGCTGCTGAACACCCAGATCGCCGAGGCGAACAAGCGGATCGTCGACACGGTCGGCCAGGGCGGACCGAACTTCGTCCAGAACGCCATCCTCGGCCCGCTGGCCGACAAGCGGAAGTCGACCATCGACCGTATCGCCATCTCCATCGGCCGCACCGCCGAGAAGCCGCAGGGCTTGGACTCCCTCGCCACCTGCACGCTCACCCAGTGACGTGACAGGTGTGCTGTGGCCGCCCCGACTCCAGCGCCGGCCGGGGCGGCCACGGCGACGCCTGCCGAATGGATCCCAGAATTCCTTAGACAGGCGAAAGGGTTGCCCCCATAATCGTTAGACATGGGAAAGACCTACGAACGCATAGACGGCAGGCTGCGCACCTTCATCGAGGCGCAGCCCATTTTCTTCACCGCGACCGCCCCGCTCTCCGGCGACGGCACGGTCAACCTCTCCCCCAAGGGCCTCAAGGGCTCTTTCGCGGTTCTGGACGAACTCACCTTCGCCTACCTGGACTTCGCGGGCTCCAACGCCGAGACGGTCGCGCATCTGCGGGAGAACGGCCGGATCACCCTGATGTGGTGCGCGTTCCAGGGCCCGCCCAACATCGTCCGGGTGCACGGCCGCGGCGAGGCGGTCCTGCGGGACGACCCGCGCTTCAAGGAACTCCTCGGCCACTTCCCGGACATCGACCCGGGTCTGCACGGACTGCGGGCGATCATCGTCGTGACGGCCGAGACGATCCGCGACTCCTGCGGCTACGCGGTGCCCTTCATGACGTACGACGAGGACCGCGATCTGCACGCCAGGCGCTTCGCGCGCGAGGACGACGAGTCGCTCAGCGCCTACTTCGCCAAGAGGCAGATCGCCACGAGCCTGGATGGCCTACCCGGGCTGCCACTGCCGCTGCCGCCCTCTACGGTCTGAGCCATGGGCTCCCCCGCCGTCGCCACGGCTCTCGTGACCGCGTCCCTTCTCGTACTCGGTGCCGTGCCCGGCGGCGGGCAGCCCCTGCCCGCCCGTATGGCCGACACCGGGGGCGGCCCGCAGTTGATCACCGCGGTCGCCGCGAGGACCGGCTCGACCACCGGCACGCTCACCTGGTGGGACCTGCGCAACGGGCAGTGGGTGCGGGCCGGTTCGGCCAAGGCCCGGTTCGGGGCGAACGGACTCGTCGAGGGAGCCTCGCGCAAGCAGGACACCAGCACGACACCGACGGGGCTCTACCACCTGCCGTACGCGTTCGGCATCAAAGGGGCGCCGGGCGGGACGTCGTACAAGTACCGTCCCGTGCGCGAGAAGTCCTGGTGGTGCCAGGACAACGGCTCCCGCTCCTACAACCGTTGGAGCGAGCCCCGTGCGAGGGACTGCCGGGCCGCCGAGTCCGAGCATCTGATCTCGTACGAGAAGCAGTACGCCTACGCCATGGTCATCGGCTTCAACTACACCGCGCCCGTGCGCGGCCGGGGCGCCGGGATCTTCCTCCATGTCAACGGCAGCGGGGCGACGGCGGGTTGTGTGTCGGTGCCCGCGGACGCCATGCGGCGGATCCTGCGGTGGGCCGACCCGGACGACGATCCGCACATCGCGATCGGCACGACGAGCGGGCGCACGGCGATCACCCGGTACTGAGGGGTTACCACCAGTCACTCGAGTCCGCCTCGAACTCGACCGGGCTCTGAACACACGGGCGTCGCGGCACGTACCTCTGGGCCAAGGGACCACGCCAACCCCCTTGCCCCGCTCCCGGAGGAACCGTGACCACCACGCTCGCAGGCGGCCGCGCCGCCCGCCGCCAGACGATGCGCCGCATCCGCCCGCGCCGCTCCCCGGCCGTCCCGCTGGTGATCGCCCTATGGGCGGGCGCGGCCGCGGTGCTGTGGCTGTGGTGGGACAACACCCCGTCCCTCGCGGACAACACCGCCAAGATCCTCGCCGCGGGCCGGATCACGGGTCTGCTCGCCGGCTATCTCATGGCGCTCGTGGTGCTCCAGATGGCCCGGGTTCCCGCGCTGGAACGGCGGGTGGGCTCGGACCGGGTGGCGCGCTGGCACGCCATGAGCGGCCGTTACACGATCTTCCTGGTCTCCGCACATGTCTTCCTCACCATGTGGGCGTACGCGCTCCAGGCAGGCAAGTCGCTCGGCGACGTGGTCCAGCAGACGATCGACTCGGTCAACACCCTGCCCGACATGGGCAAGGCGGGCATCGGCACCCTGCTGCTGTTCGTCATCGCGTTCCTCTCGATCGGCGGGATCCGCCGAATCGTCGGGTACGACACCTGGTACCACATCCACCTGCTGACCTACGCGGTCGTCTACCTGACGTTCTGGCACCAGATCAGCACCGGCAACGAGTTCGCCGTGGAGCCTGCCGCGAAGACCTTCTGGTACGGGCTGTACGGCGTGGTCACCGCGCTGGTGGTCTGGTACCGGATCCTCACCCCGATCCGTCTCAACATGCGGCACCGGATGTATGTCGAGGCGGTCATCGAGGAGACGCCGGGCATCGTCTCGGTGCTCATCGGCGGCAAGAAGCTGCACCGGATGGGCGCGCAGGCGGGGCAGTTCTTCCGCTGGCGGTTCAAGGCGCCGGGCATGCGGTTCAGCTCGCACCCGTACTCGCTGTCGGCGGCCCCCCGCCCCGACATGCTGCGGATCACGGTCAAGGCGATCGGCGACCACACCGAGCGGCTGCGCGAGCTGACGCCCGGCACCAAGGTGTGGGCCGAGGGCCCGTACGGCGCCCTCACCGCCCAGCGCCGCAGCCGCGGCAAGGTGCTGCTGGTCGCGGGCGGGGTCGGCATCACGCCGATGCGGGCGCTGTTCGAGACGCTGCCCGGGGCGTCGGGCGACATCACCCTGCTCTACCGGGCCAACAGCACCCAGGATCTGGCGCTGTGGGACGAGCTGGCCGCCATCGCCGACGAGCGGGGCGCCCGGCTGATGTACGCGGTCAACAGTCCGGACGGCGAGCGGCCCGACATCTCGGCGGAGCGGCTGCAGCAGAAGCTGCCGGACATCGACGAGCACGACGTCTTCATGTGCGGGCCGCCCGGCTTCGCACAGGGCGTGTACGAGGCACTGCGCGGCGCGGGTGTACCCGCCCGCCGCATCCATCACGAGTCGTTCGAGATGTGAGCGACGGGAACTTCAAGGACTTCAGGAGCTGTTGAAGCGATGAGGAAGAGTCACCCCCTTCGGCGTGTCGTCCTGGCCGGCGTCGCCACCGTCTCCGGGATCGTGGTGCTGCTGTCCCTGAAGCCGGGGACCAGCGCAACCGACGCGTCCGCGGCCGGCGACGCGGCCCCGCAGCAGAGCGCGGCGGCCCGGGAGTCCGCGCAGGGCGGCGCCCAGGCGGCCACCGGCACCGCCACCGGGGACGCCGTGGACACCCAGTACGGGGCCGTCCAGGTCCGTATCACCTTCGTCAACAACAAGATCACCAAGGCCGAGACGGTCCAGCAGCCCAAGGGCGGCCAGAGCGACCAGATCACCGGCAACGCGGTGCCGAAGCTCAACGCGGCGACGCTCGCCAAGCAGAGTGCGCAGATCGACACCGTGTCCGGGGCGACCTACACCAGCGAGGGCTACAAGAAGTCGCTCCAGTCGGCCATCGACAAGGGCAATGCGGCGGCGTCGTCGGGAGCGTCCTCGCCGGCCCCCTCGCAGAGCGCGGGCAACGCCGAGGCGGCGGCCCCCAAGGTCGTCACCGGCACCGTCTCCCAGACCCAGTACGGTCCCGTCCAGGTCCGGGTCACCGTCACCAACGGCAAGATCACCAAGGCCGAGGCGGTCCAGCAGCCCAAGGGCGGCCAGAGCGACCAGATCACCGGCAACGCCATCCCGAAGCTCAACAAGGCGGCGGTGGCGGCGGGGAACGCCGACATCGACGCGGTGTCGGGCGCGACCTACACGAGCGACGGCTACAAGCAGTCCCTGCAGTCGGCGCTGGACCAGGCCGGTGGCTGACACGGTGGCCGAACCGGCAGAAGCTCCCGCCGCGGTGCGTCATACGGAGGAGGTCATGGGGACCGTCTTCTCCTTCGACGTCCGCGGCGGGGAACCGGCCGCCGTCGAGGCGGCCCTGGCGAGGTCGGTCGCGGGTCTGCACCGCGCCGACGCCGTCTTCAGCACCTACCGCGACGACAGCCAGATCTCCCGGCTGGCCCGCGGTGAGCTGACCCTCGACGACTGCGACCCCGAGGTCGCCGAGGTCCTGGACCTGGGCGCCAAGGCGGAGGAAGCGAGCGACGGCTGGTTCAGCCTGCGCTACGAGGGCCACCTGGACCCGACGGGCATCGTCAAGGGCTGGGCCGTCGAACGCGCGGCACGCTCCCTCTCCGCGGCCGGCGCGACCGGGGTGAGCCTCAACGGCGGCGGGGACGTACAGCTGCTGGGGACGCCGGAGCCGCAGCGGCCGTGGCGGGTGGGGGTGGCGGATCCGCTGCGGCCGGGGGGCCTGGCGGCGGTGGTATCGGCGGCGGGTACGGCCGAACTGGCCGTGGCGACATCCGGTACGGCCGAGCGCGGCGCCCATATCGTCGACCCCCGCACGGGCCGCTCGGCGGTCACGGACCTGGTGGCGGTGACCGTGGTGGCCCCCAGCGTGACCTGGGCGGACTGCTGGGCGACAGCGGCGTTCGCGATGGGGTCGCGGGAGGGCTTGCGGTGGCTGGAGTCGCTGCCCGACGTGGAGGCACTCTTGATCACGGCGGGCGACGAGGTCCGGTGCACCGGCGGCCTGGCGTCAAGACTGGGCTGAGTGCACCCACCCAGGGGCGCGGGGAACGGCGCGACCAGCCACGGACAACCCGCACCCGGCACACCTCGGACACCACCCCACTCAGTGGCCGTTCTGAGCCAACCGCAACAAATGCTCGGCCAACGCCTGCCCCCCCGTGGGATCCCGGCTGATCAACATCAACGTGTCGTCACCCGCGATCGTCCCGAGAATGTCGTGCAGCTCGGCCTGGTCGATCGCCGACGCCAGGAACTGCGCGGCACCCGGCGGCGTCCGCAGCACGACAAGGTTCGCGGACGCCTCCGCGGAGATCAGCAGCTCCTGGGAGAGCCGCCGCATCCGCTCCTCCTTGGCGGACTCCCCCAGCGGCGCACGAGGAGTACGGAACCCGCCCTCACTCGGCACCGCGTAGATCAGGTCGCCGTCGGTGTTACGGATCTTCACCGCGTTCAGCTCGTCCAGGTCCCGGGAGAGCGTCGCCTGTGTGACGCTCAGCCCGTCGTCGGACAAAAGCTTCGCCAACTGGCTCTGAGAGCGGACCGGTTGCCGGTTGAGGATGTCCACGATCCGGCGGTGCCGTGCGGTGCGGGTCTGCGGTACGGCAGGCCCGTGGGTCTGCTCGTGATCCTGCGCCTGGCTCATCGACGTCTCATCTCTCCGGCTCATCCATCCCCGTTGGCCACGTCCAGCACGCCCGGCAGCGCCCGGAGCAGCGCCTCCACCTCGTCGTCGCCGAGGTTCAGCGGCGGCATCAGCCGTACGACATCGGGGGCGGGCGCGTTCACCAGGAAACCGGCGTCCTGAGCCGCCTGCTGCGCCTGGGGCGCGAGCGGCTCGGTGAGCACGATACCCAGGAGGAGGCCGGAGCCCCGGATGTGGGAGATCAGCGGGTGCCCCAGTGCCTCGATTCCGTCGGACAGCGCGGCGCTCTGGCGCTTGACGTTCTCGAGCAGCCCCTCGTTCGCGATGGTGTCGAGCACGGCCAGTCCGGCGGCGCAGGCGACCGGGTTGCCGCCGAAGGTCGTGCCGTGGTGGCCGGGCTGGAGGAGTTCGGCGGCCCGGCCGAAGGCCACGGTCGCGCCGAGCGGCAGGCCGCCGCCGAGCTGCTTGGCGAGGGTGACGACGTCCGGCAGGACGCCCTCGTGGGCCTGGTACTCGAACCAGTGGCCGGTCCGGCCGATGCCGGTCTGCACCTCGTCGAGGACGAGGAGCGTGCCGGTGGCGGCGGTGATCGCCCGGGCCGCCTTCAGATAGCCGGCGGGCGGGACGATCACACCGTTCTCGCCCTGGATCGGCTCGATGACGACGAGGGCGGTGTCCTCGGTGACCGCGGCGGCCAGCGCCTGCGCGTCGCCGTACGGCACGTGCGTGACATCGCCGGGCAGCGGCAGGAAGGGCTCCCGCTTGGCGGGCTGGCCCGTGAGGGCGAGGGCGCCCATGGTCCGGCCGTGGAAGCCGCCGCGGGTGGCGACCATGTGGGTCCGCCCGGTCAGCCGGCCGATCTTGAAGGCGGCCTCGTTGGCCTCGGCGCCGGAGTTGCAGAAGAAGACCTTGCCGTCCCGTCCGAAGTGCTGGAGGAGCCGTTCGGCGAGGGCGACGGTGGGCTCGGCCATGAAGAAGTTGGAGATGTGGCCGATCGAGGCGATCTGCTTGCTGACGGCCTCGACGATCGCCGGGTGGGCGTGGCCGAGCGCGTTGGTGGCGATGCCGCCGACGAAGTCGTAGTACTGCTTGCCCTCGGTGTCCCAGACCTTGAGGCCCGCACCGCGGACGAGGGGCAGCCGGGGGGTGCCGTAGTTGTTCATGAGCGAGCCCTGCCACCGCTGGGTGAGCTCTGCGTTGCTTGCGGTGCCGGTCATTCCCCATCCCCCTTGTCGTCGTCCGGCACGACCATCGTGCCGATGCCCTCGTCGGTGAAGATCTCCAGCAGGATCGAGTGCTGGACCCGCCCGTCGATGACCCGGGCCGTGGTGACGCCGCCTCGTACGGCGTGCAGACAGCCCTCCATCTTCGGGACCATGCCGGAGCTCAACTCCGGGAGCAGCTTCTCCAGTTGGGAAGCCGTGAGGCGGCTGATCACCTCGTCGCTGTGGGGCCAGTCCTCGTAGAGACCCTCGACGTCCGTGAGGACCATGAGGGTTTCGGCGCCCAGAGCAGCAGCGAGTGCCGCAGCCGCCGTATCAGCATTGACGTTGTAGACATGTCCGTCGTCCTGGCTACGGGCGATCGACGAGACGACCGGGATCCGGCCGTCGGCGAGGAGTGCCTCGATCGCGCCCGTGTCGATCGCGGTGATCTCGCCCACCCGCCCGATGTCGACCAACTCGCCGTCGATCTCGGGCTGGTGCTTGGTGGCGGTGATGGTGTGCGCGTCCTCGCCGGTGAGTCCCACGGCGAGCGGTCCGTGCTGGTTGAGAAGCCCGACGAGCTCGCGCTGGACCCGTCCGGCGAGCACCATCCGTACGACGTCCATGGCGTCCTCGGTGGTGACGCGCAGGCCGGCCTTGAACTCGCTGACGATGCCGGCCTGGTCGAGGGCGGCGCTGATCTGCGGGCCTCCGCCGTGCACGACGACCGGCTTGAGACCGGCGTGGTGCAGGAAGACGACGTCCTGGGCGAAGGCGGCCTTCAGGTCCTCGTCGATCATGGCGTTGCCGCCGAACTTGATGACGACGGTCTTGCCGTTGTGCCGGACCAGCCAGGGCAGCGCTTCGATGAGGATCTGCGCCTTCGGCAGTGCGGTGTGCTTACGAGTAGTGCTCATGACGAGTACGCGCTGTTCTCGTGGACGTAGTCGGCGGTGAGGTCGTTGGTCCAGATGGTGGCGGTCTCGGAGCCCGCGGCCAGGTCGGCGACGATGTGCACCTCGCGGTAGCGCATGTCGACCTTGTCGCGGTCCTCGCCGACTCCGCCGTTCTTGCAGACCCAGACGCCGTTGATGGCGACGTTGAGCCGGTCCGGCTCGAAGGCGGCCTGTGTGGTGCCGATCGCGGAGAGCACCCGGCCCCAGTTGGGGTCCTCGCCGTGGATGGCGCACTTGAGGAGGTTGTTGCGGGCGATGGAGCGGCCCACCTCGACGGCTTCGGCCTCGGTCGCGGCGTTGATCACCTCGACCTTGATGTCCTTGCTGGCACCCTCGGCGTCCCGGATGAGCTGCTGGCCGAGGTCGTCGCAGACCTGCCGCACGGCCTCCGCGAACTCCGCGTACTGCGGGGTGGCTTCGGCGGCGCCGGAGGCGAGCAGCAGCACGGTGTCGTTGGTGGACATGCAGCCGTCGGAGTCGACGCGGTCGAAGGTCGTGTGCGTGGCGGCGCGCAGCGCCCTGTCCAGCACGTCGCTCTCGACGTCCGCGTCGGTGGTGAGGACGACGAGCATGGTGGCGAGGCCGGGGGCGAGCATGCCCGCGCCCTTGGCCATGCCGCCGACGGTCCAGCCGTCCTTGGTGACGACGGACGTCTTGTGGACACTGTCGGTGGTCTTGATGGCGATGGCGGCCTTCTCACCGCCGTGCTCGCTCAGGGCCTCGGCGGCCGTGGCGACACCCGGCAGCAGCTTGTCCATGGGGAGCAGCACGCCGATCAGGCCGGTGGAGGCGACGGCCACCTCGCCCGCGCCGATGCCGAGGACGTCGGCGACCTTCTCGGCGGTGGCGTGCGTGTCCTGGAAGCCCTTGGGACCCGTACAGGCGTTGGCGCCGCCGGAGTTGAGGACGACGGCCGTCAACTGGCCGGTCTTCAGGACCTGCTCGGACCACAGGACCGGGGCGGCCTTCACACGGTTGGAGGTGAAGACGCCCGCGGCGGCGCGGCGCGGCCCGGTGTTGACCACGAGGGCCAGGTCCGGGTTGCCGTTCTCCTTGATCCCGGCGGCGATGCCCGCCGCCTGGAATCCCTTGGCTGCCGTGACGCTCACGGTGCGACTCCGATCGTGGAAAGCCCGGTGGACTCGTCGAGTCCGAGGGCGATGTTCATGCTCTGCAGGGCACCGCCCGCGGTGCCCTTGGTCAGGTTGTCGATGGCGCTGATGGCGATGATGCGGCCGGCGGCCTCGTCGTACGCGACCTGGATCTGAACGGCGTTGGAACCGTAGACGGACGCCGTGGCGGGCCACTGCCCCTCGGGGAGCAGGTGGACGAAGGGCTCGTCGGCGAAGGCCTTCTCGTAGGCGGCGCGGACGGTCTCGGCGGTGACGCCGGGCTTCGCCTTGGCGCTGCACGTGGCGAGGATGCCGCGGGACATCGGTGCGAGGGTCGGCGTGAAGGAGACGGAGACCCGCTCCCCCGCCGCCCCGCTGAGGTTCTGGATCATCTCCGGCGTGTGCCGGTGGCCGCCTCCGACGCCGTACGGCGACATGGAGCCCATGACCTCGGAGCCCAGCAGATTGGCCTTGGGCGCCTTGCCCGCGCCGGAGGTCCCGGAGGCGGCGACGATCACGGCTTCGTGCTCGGCGAGTCCGGCGACGTACGCCGGGAAGAGCGCGAGCAAGACGGCGGTCGGGTAGCAACCGGGCACCGCGATGCGCTTGGACCCCTCCAGCGCGGCGCGGGCACCCGGAAGTTCGGGAAGGCCGTACGGCCAGGTGCCGGCGTGCGGGGAACCGTAGAACGTCTCCCAGTCGGCGGCGTCCTTCAGCCGGAAGTCGGCGCCCATGTCGACGACGAGCACGTCCGGGCCGAGCTGCTCGGCGACGGCGGCGGACTGGCCGTGGGGCAGGGCGAGGAAGACGACATCATGACCGGCGAGGACGTCGGCCGTGGTCTCCTGGAGGACGCGGTCGGCCAGCGGCAGCAGGTGCGGCTGGAGCGCGCCCAGCTTCTGTCCGGCGTTGGAGTTGCCGGTCAGGGCGCCGATCTCGACCTCGGGGTGCGCCAGGAGCAGCCGCAGGACTTCGCCGCCCGCGTACCCACTCGCTCCGGCCACTGCCGCACGTACCGCCATGGAATCCTCCTCTTGGATGGCATGACTATACGTTTCGATGCACGTTTATGCAATCTCGGGGGTCTCCGCCTTGGGCACCATGATCCGCCGGGAGACGACGAAGGTCACCGGGATCGCCGCCAGGGAGGCGAGCAGCGGGGCGTACCGGCTGTCGAGACGCAAGAGGTCGACGAGGACGTAGACGCCGGCCGTGGTGACGAGGAAATTGGCGGCGTTCGTCAGGGGGAACAACAGGAATTTCCGCACGGTCGGACGCGTGCGATAGGTGAACCAGGCATTGAGGAAAAAGGAACCGGTCATACTGAGCAGGGTCGCGAGAACATGCGCGACGAGATAGGGGAAGCGGGTCAGGAGCACGAGGTACGGACCGTAGTAGGTGCCTGTGTTCACGACCCCTATCACCGAGAATGTGAGAATCTGCCGCGACATCACGGAACGAGGTCCTTCGCCGGCTCCGTATTGGTTGCTTTCACCAGGAAGTGCGGGCGCCCCTTGACCTCGTAGTAGATCCGCCCGGTGTACTCACCGATCACCCCGAGCATGATCATCTGCACTCCGGCGACCCCGGTGACGGCGGTGATGATCGTGACATAGCCGGGTGTCTGCACTCCGTTGATGAGCGCGGCACCCATGATCCAGGCGGTGTACAGCCCGGCGATGGCCAGCAGTCCCATGCCGAGGTAGAGGGCCGCGCGCAGGGGTCGGTTGTTGAAGGAGAGCAGCCCGTCGAGTCCGTAGTTCAGCAGGCCCCGCATGCTCCAGGAACTGCGGCCGTGTGCGCGCAGGGCGTTGGTGTACTCGAACGTGGTGCCGGGAAAACCCACCCAGGCGAACAGGCCCTTGGAGAAGCGGTTGGACTCGGTGAGGTTCAGCACCGCGTCCACCACCCGCCGGGACAGCAGCCGGAAGTCGCCGACACCGTCCACGAGCTCCACGTCCACGAGACGGTTCACGAGCCGGTAGTAGAGCCGGGCGGTGAGTGTGCGGGTCATCCGGTCGCCGGTCCGGGTGCGCCGGGCGATCACCTGGTCGTAGCCCTGGGCACGCAGGTCCACCATCCGTTTGATCAGCTCCGGCGGGTGCTGGAGATCCGCGTCCATGACGACGACGGAGTCTCCCGAGGCGTGCCGCAGGCCCGCGAGCAGTGCCGCTTCCTTGCCGAAGTTGCGGCTGAAGGAGACGTACCGCACGCGCGGGTCCTGCCCGGCCAGCCGTTCCAGAACGGCGAGGGTACGGTCGCGGCTGCCGTCGTCGACGTACACGAACTCGACGTCGTGGCCGAGCGGCAGCAGTTCCTCCGCCACCTTCTGCACCTCTGCGTGGAAGCGTTCGAGGACGTCTTCCTCGTTGTAACAGGGTGCGACGATCGATAGGAGCATGGTTCTTCCCCCTGGTACCCGGTCAGCGAGCGGTGGTCACGCGCTCGCGTGGTCGTGTGGTGGTGGACTGGGATGTTGGTGGCCGCGCGAGCCGTCGGCGGCGCACCGCGCTGACGGCGCCGAGCAGGATCAGGGCCAGCAGTGACGCGCCCCCGACCGTCGTGCCGAGGCGCAGCCCGGGCGGATGGAATGTGCAGGTCAGACTGGTCGAGGAGCCGTCCAGCGGTACGGCGATCAGGCCGTGGTAGTCCGTTGCCGGTACGGCGGTGGCGTCGCCCGTGGCACAGCGCCAGCCGGCGATACGGGGAGCCGCCACGACCGCGATTCCCTTGCTGCCCGTGGGGAGTTCGGCTCGGAGCGTGGCGTCGGAGACGCTCACCCGGGTGGCGCCGGTGGCCTTGAGGCGCTCGGCCGCGGTGTGCAGCCGGTCGGTGTCCAGGCAGCCGACGGCGCCCTTGGGGATGCGGCCGGCCCGGTCGGGGGCCAGCTCGATCCTCAGCCGCCCGGAGGGCGGGACCGCTCCCAGTCGTTGCATGGCGGCGATCTTCTTGCCGTCGCCGTCCGACCGGAAGCGTCCGGTCGGACCGTCGCCGAGCCGCGCGGCGCCGTTGAAGTGGGGCGCCCACAGATAGACCTCGTCACCGGCCGGGCACTGTGCCGTGATCGTCGGTTTCCGCGCGCTCGCGGGCGCGCTCGCGGGGGCGGGGGCGCCGATGAGGAGGCCGGTGGCGCCGCCGCTCGGGGGCCTGCCGGTGCTCGTGCGGACGGTGATGCGGGGGACGGTGTAGACGCGGGTGCCGAGCAGCAGCTCCTGGTTGCGGTAGGGCGAGGGGCTGAAGGAGGCGCGGGACGCGTCGGACGGTCGTACCGTCACCAGCGGCGGTACGTCCTGGCGGGTGACGGTGAGCCGCTCGCCGTTCTGCGGGAACCAGTTCTGGTGCGGGTCGGGCGGGGAGTGCACGCGGGCGCCGACCGACAGGACGACGTCGGTGACGGCGTTGTCGAGGCTCTGGAGGCTGCGGCCCCGTGAGGTCCAGCCGCCGCCGAGGGCGGTGAGGGTGCGGCTGAGGACGTCCGAGGTGAGGCTGCTGTAGTACTGGGCGCCCTGGCCACCCACCAGGAGCGGGTCGTTGGCGACCGTCTGGTCCCGGCCGGGGTCGGTGCGGTACCGGGGCCAGCCGTCGGCCTGTGCGATCGCCTCCGCCTGCCGCTGCTGCCGGGCTCCCCAGGGCGCGTAGTCGTCCAGGTGCCCGTAGCGCAGCCGGGTCGCTTCGGCGGAGGTGGCCACCGTCTCACCGAACTGCCCGCCGAAGAGCAGCGCCACGGCCAGCCCGGCCAGTACCGTGCGCTGTCCGCCGCCGGCGCGGCACAGCAGGGCGAGTCCGCCCAGCGCGCCCACGACGGCGAGGAGCAGCACCGCCCGGGTGACGGTGTGCTGCGCGACGGGGCTCCGGCCGGCGACGGCGGCGAGCACGGCGAGCAGACCGCCCGCCGCGCCCAGCGCGCGCAGGTCGGGCGGGCCGTACGAGAGCGCGTGCCAGGCGGCGATCACCAGCAGCGCGCACAGGACGAAGGTCTGGCGGTACGGGCTGCCCTGCGGTGTGGCGAAGGCGTGCCAGAGCAGATGGGTCGGGCCCCACTGGAGCGACAGGGTCACGACGACGACCAGCAGCGTCCACCCGGCGCGCACCCGCCGGGGCACCGCCCGGTGGAAGGGCAGCGCGAGGGCGAGCAGCAGCGCGGCGGTCCCCACGTACAGGGCGGGGGTGCCGAAGGTGTACGTCGTCGGCAGCAGCCGGGCGAGCAGGTCTTCCGTCGGTACGGGCGCGAAGTCCACGACCCGGCCCGGGTAGGCGTGCCGGGTACCGAAGTAGACGACAGCCACCAGCGGCGCGGCCAGACCCACGCCGAGCGTGACGGTGGCGCCGGCGCGGCCCGCCGCCAGGAGCCGCCGGCGGACCGTGAGGTCGGACAGCCACAGCCGGAGCAGCAGCACCAGTCCGGCGCCGAGGGTGGCCATGTAGGCGGTGTAGAAATTGGCGATCCAGGCGAGGGCCACGACGAGCACCCCGAGCAGGGGACGCCGTCCGCGCAGGGTCCACTCGCCGACCAGGCACAGCAGCGGCAGCGCGACGAGGCCGTCGAGCCACATCGGGTTGTACGAGGCGACCGCCACGCTCCAGCCGCACAGCGCGTAGGAGGCGCCCAGCAGTCCCGCCGCCCACCAGCGGCCCGGGCGCAGAGCGAGCAGCAGACAGGCCATGGCGGCGCCCGCGGACGCCGTCTTCAACACGGTGATCACATAGACGGCGAGGTCGATCTCGTCCCGCGGGAACACCGCGACGAGCGGGGCGAAGGGGCTGCTGACGTAGGTGCCGAGGTCGGGCAGGAAGCTCGCGCCGTATCCGGACTGCCAGTTGACGAGCAGACCGCCGTCGGCCCTGCCGTGCAGCAGGTCCCACAGGTGGGCGTGGAACGGCACGTACTGGTTGCCCAGGTCGTTGACGCTCCGGGTGCGGGGGCCGAAGGGGTAGCTGCGGGCCAGGGCGTCGGCGGCGCAGAACGCGGTGACGGTGATGACGGCCGCGAGCAGCGCCGCGGCTCGCGTCGGCCGTGCCGGAGAGGTTATCCGTTTCACATCCTGTTCCCGTGCTCGGAATCGCCCCCTTAGACGGCCGGAATTTCGGGTTGGTTGTGCCGTCCATGAAAAGTGGGAAAGCGAATTCCGAATAGGGCGTGGCCCTTTGGAGGGAAATGGTGAACGCTGGGGAAACGGATAATTTCTTGCGCACTTAGCGACGGTGAACTCACCTGCGGAATATCGAAGGCCTTCCTCGCGACGGTGTTCGTCGCGAGGAAGGCCTTCGGCGGGCGTGGAACTCGCTACCTCTGCTTGATCCGCAGGAAGGTGACCGAGTTCGCCGGGAAGGTGTACGTGAACCGGTCGGCGACCCCGTCGAACGTGGACTTCACCGGCACGACCGGTGTCCCGGTCTCCGAGTTCACCGCGTTCGGGTCGGCCGTCAGCGTGGTGACGCGGGCCTTGGAGGCGACCTTGGCGCCGCCCAGGTCGATCGCCGTGCGGGCGGCCGTGGACTGGGCGTTGACGACCTTGACGATCAGGTCACCGGTCTTCTTGTCCTTGGTCACGACCTGACGGAACGGCTCGGCCGGCTTGTCGTCGGTGAAGCTGCCCCACTCCTGCCCGTCGAGGTACAGGGTGACCTGACGGCCCCGCACCTTGATGTCGATGTCGTAGGCACGGCCCGTCTCGACCGATCCGGCCTTGGAGATCAGCGTCGACTTGCCGCCGTCCACGGCCTGCTCGACGGCGGACTGGGTGTTGTTCCAGCCGCCGAGGTTCCACCAGTAGTAGCTGCCGGTGTCCTTGACGCCGAAGGCGACGAGGAAGCCCTCCTTGCCGGACTTCTTGGTGGCCTTCACATGCAGGTCGTAGTCGTGCCAGTCGGTGTCGCCGGCCGAGACCATCGTGTTCTCGGCGGCCACGTCCGTCTGCACGTACTGACCGTCCTGGACGCTCCAGCTGCCGCCGCCGGAGTGGGTCCACTTCGACGCGTCACCGGAGAAGTCGTCGCTCAGCAGGGAGTTGCCGTCGGCGTCCGTCACCTTCACGTCGTCGTACGCCGCCGTGGTCGCCCAGGTCGACAGGCCGACCGCGCCCGCGATGGGACCGGTCAGTGAGGGCGTCCCGGTCGCCGTGGAGGGCACCACGCGGTCGCCGACGTTGGTCATGAACAGTTTCTGGACCTCGTAGTTGGCGGAGTTCCAGGAGGCGTGGTTGTTGAACCAGACGAGGTCCGGCTGCCACTGGACGTAGTCCTCGTTGGCGAACAGCGGGGCGTACGAGGCGAGTTTGACGACGTCCGCGTTGCGCTCCAGGCCGGTCATGTAGGCCGCCTCGGCGAGGCCGTTCTTGAAGGCGTTGCCCAGGGAGGCGTACTCGCCGAGGAAGACCTTCGGGCCGCTGCGGTCGTAGGAGTCGTAGCGGTCGTTGTTCTGCAGGAACCACTGCGGGCTGTTGTAGTAGTGCTCGTCGACCATGTCGACCTTGGCGTCCTTGTTGAGCTGCCAGGCCGTGTCGAAGGTCGAACCGGAGTCGTCCGGACCGGAGTTGGAGATCACGGTGATGTCCGGGTACTTGGCCGCGATGGCGGCGCGGAACTCCTTGAACCGGGCGAAGAACTCGACCGGGAGGTTCTCCTCGTTGCCGACCTCGATGTGGGTCAGGTGGAAGGGCTTGGGGTGGCCCATCCGGGCGCGCTTCTTGCCCCAGGTCGAGGTGACCGGGCCGTTGGCGAACTCGATGAGGTCGAGGGTGTCCTGGATGTGCCGCTTGAGCAGCGCGTCGTCGTCGACGGCCCTGTTCTGGCCGCAGCCGGTCACCAGAGCGGGGACGACGGGCAGCGGCATGGCACCGATGTCCTCGGAGAGGCGGAAGTACTCGTAGTAGCCGAGGCCGTAACTCTGGTTGTAGCCCCAGAAGTTGGAGTTGGTCGCGCGCTCCTCGACCCGGCCGATGGTGTCCTTCCACTGGTAGGAGCGCTTGCGCTGCCAGTCGGAGGCCTCGCTGTAGTCCTCCATCGAGCCGGTGTTGACCAGGCAGCCGCCGGGGAAGCGCACGAAGCCCGGGTGGAGGGCGGCGACCTTCTCGGCGAGGTCCTTGCGCAGGCCGTTCGCCTGGTGCTTGTAGGTGTCGCGCGGGAAGAGGGACACCATGTCGAGGGCGGCCGCGGCCGAGGAGGCGACGGTCAGACGGCCGTCGCTGCTGGTGCGGGTGGCGGTGAAGGTCGCCTTGTACTTGGCCCAGCCACCCTTCGCGGCGACCTGCCGGGCGGTGGCGAGGCTGCCGTCGGCGTCCTGGAGCGAGACCGTGAGGGTCGTGCCGCTCTCGGCGCGGGCCCACACGGAAAAGTCGTACTTCTTGCCCTCCTCGACATGGACACCGGTGTTGTATCCGGCGTTGGTCACGGTCGAACCGGCCGCCAGGGAGAGGTAGTTGCGGTTGCGCGCATTGAGCCGGCCGTCGTCGTTCACGACCTGTCCGGCGCCGTCGACGGTCCAGGAGGTGAGGGGGGTGTACGAGCGGTTGTCGTCGGTGGAGTACTCGAAGGACCGGTTCTGGACGAGCTCGGCGTACAGGCCTCCGTCGGCGGCCCGGTTGATGTCCTCGAAGAAGACGCCGTACATCGTGTCGTCGATCTTCGCGCCCTTGGCGGTGGGGTCGACGGTGATGGCGTAGTCGGCGGCGTCCTCGGCATGGGCCGGGGCCGGAAGGAGACCGGCCGCCACCAGGAACGCGGTGGCGGCGAGGCCGAATCTCCAGCGGGTGCGTGACATGGATGCTCCGCGGCTCGATCGGGGTTCGAAATATCAGACGCTGATCAACACTTCGAACGGCAAGATAGGGAGGGGGGATTCCCGAGGTCAACGGGTCGTGCGGTACCGAAAGTGTCGGAAGGGAGGAACAGATGGGCGGATTCTGGCCAGTACCGGAGGTACTGATGTATCTGGCCGGGAGTTGGCGGGTCGAACGTTCCGTGCGAGACCTGGCGAGCGGGGAGGCCGGGCACTTCTCGGGCACGACGGTTTTCGGCCCCTGGGACGGCGAAGGGCTGCTGCACCAGGAATCCGGCACCTTCACCTGGCAGGGCGTCGCCCGCCCCGCCGAGCGCACCTTGCGCTTCCTGCCCGGGACTTCGGCGGCCGAGGCCGAGGTGCGCTTCGCCGACGGCCGCTTCTTCCACGACCTGAACCTGACCACCGGCCACCACCTCACCGACCACCCCTGCGCGGCGGACCTCTACCGGGGCGAGTTCACCGCCCTCGACGAACACCACTGGCGGACGGTGTGGCGGGTGGGCGGCCCCACCAAGGACCTCGTCCTCACGACCGAGTACGCACGCGAGACGACCGACGCGCCACGCGGAGGCTGAGTGCTGGACTCACGGGCCACGGGCCACGGGCCACGGGCACGCGTTCGCGGCCCGGGGCGACCCCTACGAACGCCAGGAGGGCCACACCCACGAGACCTGCGTTCACGCCCGTGACGGCTGCGCCTGGGCCCCGTCGAAGCGCAGGTTCCAGCGGCCCGCGTGGCCGGTGACGGTGGTTGTGGACAGGGGGCGGACGTCGATGTTCCAGTACGTGGACGGCGGTGCCTTCAGGGCGTACACCAGCGCGGCGCGGACCACCGAGGGCTCGGCGACGGCGACGATACGGCCGCCGTCGCCCACGGGCCGGGTGTCGAGCCAGCCGCCGACCCGGGTGATGAAGGCCAGCAGCGACTCACCGCCGTGCGGGATGCCGCGCGGGTCGGCGAGCCAGGCGTCCACCGCCTCCGGTTCGCGCGCCATCGCCTCACCCAGCGTCAGCCCGCGCCAGCGGCCCATGTCGCAGTCCCGCAGGGCGAGTTGCACGAGCGGGGAATATCCGAGCGCGTCCCCGGTCGCGCGACTGCGCGGAGTCGGTGAGCAGTAGCGCAGTTCCGCCGCGGCCAGCGGCAGCAACTCCCCCGCGGCGCGCTGCACCTCGTCCCAGCCGGCCTGGTCGAGCGGCCGGTCGTCCTCGAAGCGCTCCGCGAGCAGCGGGGAGCTGCGGGCGGCGGCGACGAATGTGACCCGAAGTGGCATGCGGCGATGGTGGGTGGAGAAAGTGCGCAGGTCAAGAGGTGTTACCTGGGAGTTACGCAGGGTTGGCAAAACCTTACTGCAAGGTCAGGACCTGCCGGACAACTCATCCGAAACGAGGGGCCTTAGTAGAGGTGCGCCATCCACTGGTCCGGGTTCGCGAGCGACGTGAAGCCGGCCTTCTCGTACACCCTGTGCGCGTCATGCGTGGCGAGCAGGATGCGGCGCAGCCCGCAGGGCCGCAGATCCTCGCGTACGGCCTCGACGAGCGCGCTCCCGATCCCCTTGCCCCGCACGGACGGATCGACGTACACATCGCACAGCCACGCGAAAGTGGCCCGGTCGGTGATGATCCGGGCATACGCCACCTGCTCCCCCGAAGCCCTCTCGTACACCCCGAAGTTGAGCGACCCCTCGATCGCCCGGTCCTGCTTCTCCCGGGGGCGGCCGATCGCCCAGTACGCGTCGGTGGAGAGCCAGTGGTGGACCCGGGCGGCGTCGATACGGTCGGGGTCGGTGGAGATCTCGTAGCCAGCGGCGAGGTCGGTCATGCCGGGATCTTCGCAGGGCCGCAAGCCGGGGTCGAACGGTTTCCAGGGAGCGTCGCCCACGGCATCGCCCCGATCGGCTAGAGCACCTCGTCCGCCGCCCCCCGCAACCGCCGTACTCCCTCCGCGATCTCCCCGACCCCCGCCACCGCCGCGAAACTCAACCGCACATGCCCCGCGGGCGGCTCCGCGCTGAAGTACGGGCGGCCCGGGGTGATCGCGACTCCCGCGCGCAGGGCGGCCGCCGTCAGCGCGGCCTCTCCCCCGGAGCCGAAAGCCTGGGAGGTGCTCCCGGAACCGTCCGGCAGGCGCAGCCAGAGGTGGTAGCCGCCCGACGGGACGTGCGGGAGGGCGAGTTCGGGGAGGCGGAGGCCGAGTGCCGTGGTCATGGCGTCCCGGCGCGTCTTCAAGTCCGCGGAGATCGCCCGCAGATGGCGTGGCCAGGCGGCCGATCCCACGAGTTCCAGCGCCGCCTCCTGCAAGGGACGGGGCACGAAGAAGGTGTCGACGACCTGGATCGCCCGCAGCCGTTCCAGCACCGGGCCCCGTGCGGCGAGCGCGCACACCCGGAAGCTGGGCGAGGTCGCCTTGGTCAGCGAGCACACATGGACGACGACCCCGTCGGCGTCCTCGGCGGCCAGCGGACGCGGCAGTTCGCCCGCGTCCGCGTGCACGAGCCGTCGTACGAAATCGTCCTCGACGACGAACGCGCCGGCCTCGCGCGCGATGCGCAGCACCTCGCCCCGGCGTTCGGGGGCGAGCACGGCACCGGTCGGGTTCTGGAACAGCGGCTGGCAGACGAACACCCGGGCGCCGGTGGCCCGGAAGGCGTCGGCCAGCAGCTCCGGCTTGACCCCGTCCCGGTCGACAGGGACCGGCACGGGCCGCAGCCCGGCCGCTCGGGCGATCGCCAGCATGCCGGGATAGGTGGGAGACTCGACGAGCACCGGGGCCCCGGGAGAGGCCAGCGCACGCAGCGCGATGGTCAGCGCCGACTGCCCGCCGGCGGCGATCAGCACCTCCGCCGCCGTGACGGAGCCGCCGATGCTCCGCGCGAACCACGAGCGCAGCTCCGTCAGCCCCTCCATGGGCGGCCGGCCCCAGGCGCCGGGACGGCGGGCGGCGCGGGAGAGCGCGGCGGCGAGTGCCTGCTCGGGCTGGAGCGAGGGGTGCAGATAGCCGCCGGTGAACTCGATCACCTCGGGCGGCGGCTCGGTGAGGGAGACCAGGACGCCGCTCGCGTCCACCGAGCGCGGCACGAGGTCGGCGGCGGCGTCCGCGCTCAGCGCCACCTCCTGCCAGGAGGTGTCCCCCACCGGCGCGACCGTCGCCCGCGGCACCGTCCGGAACACCCCGGCACCGGGCCGGGTGACGACGAGCCCCTCGGCGGACAGCTGCGCCAGCGCCCGGGAGACCGTCACCGGGCTCACCCGGTACTGCTCGACCAAGGCCCGACTGGACAGGAGCTTTCCACCAGGAGAGTAGCGGTTCAGTTCACTTCTCAGCCGTTCCGCCAGCTCATCGACGCTGCTACGCTCTTGCATGAGAGTACAGAGTAACGCTACTGACCCGATCACGATAGCGGTCGGCACCAAGCCGAACACCACTGCCGGCACCCTGGTGGCCGCACTCGGCGTCGTCGCCTTCTCCCTCACCTTCCCCGCGACGGCATGGGGTCTGGAGGGCTTCGGGCCCTGGTCGCTGGTCGGGGTGCGGAGTGTGCTCGCCGCGCTGATCGCCGGATCCTGTCTGCTGGCGCTGCGCGTTCCCGTTCCCGCCCGGCGCCACTGGACGGGACTCGCGGTGGTCGCCGGCGGTGTCGTCGTCGGCTTCCCGATGCTCACCACTCTCGCGCTGCGGACCTCGACCACCTCCCACGCCGCTGTGGTGGTCGGTCTGCTCCCCCTCACCACCGCGCTGTTCTCCGCCCTGCGCATGGGCACCCGCCCGTCCCGTACCTTCTGGACGGCCGCCCTCGCGGGCGCGGCCGCGGTCCTCGCCTTCACCGTGCAGCAAAGCGGCGGCACCCTCACCTCCGCCGACCTGTATCTCTTCGGCGCCCTGCTGGTGTGCGCGGCCGGCTACACCGAGGGCGGCCGGCTGGCCAAGGTCATACCGGGCTGGCAGGTCGTCGGCTGGGCGCTGGTGCTGTGCCTGCCGTTCTCCGTGCCCGCGACCGTGATGGCCCTGTCGTACGAACCCGTGCACCTCACCGCGCACAGCGTGACCGGAGTGCTGTGGGTCGCGGCGGGCTCGCAGTTCCTCGGCCTGGTCGTCTGGTACCGGGGCATGGCGATGATCGGCATCCCCAAGGCCAGCCAGTTGCAGTTGGCCCAGCCCCTGCTCACACTGGTGTGGTCGGTGCTGCTGCTGGGTGAGCACCTGACGGTGGCCGCCCCACTGACGGCCGCGGCGGTGCTCGTCTGCATCGCCGTCACCCAGCGGGCGCGAGGCTGAGCGGCGCGCACGGGCCGGTCCAACCGGGCCCCCGCGCCGTAAACTCAAGGCCACGGACCGCTGCTCCCGCACCTTCGTGAGGAGGACCGACAGATGCGTGCAACCGTGGGCGACCAGCTTGTGCAGCACGGCAGGGTGGTCGGACAGCACGACAAGATCGGCGAGATCGTCGAAGTGATGGGGCAGGGGGGCAACCCCCCCTTCCGCGTCCGATTCGAGGACGGGCACGTGGGCGTGTGCTCACCCGGCCCCGACACCGAGATCCGTCACAAGGACACCGCGAACTAGGGCCCTTCTGACGGATCAGCGTGAAGGCCTCGCCGGCTGCTGGTAGTGGTCGGCGACCACGCGCGCCATCGCGCCGACGGGATCCGCCGACACCTCTTTGGCCGCGAAGAAGACATGCCCGCACAGCTCCGGGTGGTCCTTGGCGAGGGTGAGGTGCCGGGACAGTTCGGCGGGGTCCTGCCAGGCGGCCGGCTGGGCCGGGTCCCCTGCTTTGTAGAGGGCCTCGCCCAGATAGAGCTTCGTCCTGCTCCCCCGCGCCACATCGGCCCACCAGGGCGCCAGCTTCGCGTAGTCGGCGGCGGCGAAGCCGATGTTCCAGTAGATCTGTGGCACGAGGTAGTCGATCCAGCCCTCCCGGACCCACTTGCGGGTGTCCGCGTAGTTGTCGTCGTACGACTGCACGCCCGCCCGTGTGTCGGAGCCGAGCGGATCGGTGGCGACGTTGCGCCACACCCCGAAGGGGCTGATCCCGAACCGGGTGGTGGGCCGGGCCGCCCGGATGCGGGCCGCGGTCTCCAGCACCAGTCGGTCGATGTTGTCCCGCCGCCAGTCGGCCCGGGTGGCGAAGCCGCCGCCGTACTCGTCGTAGGCCGCGTCGTCGTCGAAGGTCTGGCCCGCCACCGGGTACGGATAGAAGTAGTCGTCGAAGTGGACCGCGTCCACCGGGTACTTCTCCACCGCGTCCAGGATCGCGTCCTGCACGAAGGAGCGGACCTCGGGCAGCCCGGGGTTGTAGTAGAGCTTCCCGCCGTACGTCACCACCCACTCCGGGTTCTGGCGCGCGGGGTGGGAGGCGACCAGTTTCGTCGGGTCCGCCTGGAGGGAGATGCGGTACGGGTTGAACCAGGCGTGCAGCTCCAGGCCCCGCTCGTGCGCCTCCCGTACGGCTGTGCCGAGCGGGTCCCAGCCGGGGGCCTCGCCCTGGGTGCCGGTGAGCCACTGCGACCAGGGCTCGTACGGCGAGGGCCAGAGCGCGTCCGCGGTGGGCCGTACCTGGAGGATCACCGTGTTGAGACGGTCCGCCACGGCCTTGTCGAGGTGCGCGATCAGCTCGGCGCGCTGCTGGGCGGCGGTCAGCCCGGTCCTGGAGGGCCAGTCGCGGTTGGCCACACTGGCGATCCACACGCCCCGCATCTCGCGGGCGGCCCGGCGGCGGCCGGGATCCGATCCGTCCGCCAGCGCGGCACCCGCCGCCACCGCGCCGCCGCCCGCCACGATCGCCGACAGGGCGGTCACCGTGAACGCCCGCCTCGACAACGGTGACTTCCGATGCATCCTCACTCGTACCTCCGTGCGCCGTCTGTCCGCGGGTCAGCCTGCCATGCGGCACCCGGACATTCGATCAACGATCGCCGAAGAGAACGTGCAGGTTTCCGGCAGGCGCGGAGCCGCTCCGCACACCCGCGCGAACCGCGGATTCCCCCGCCCTCCTATGCCGCCGCCGCGGAGCAGGCCCGACCCCGACGATCGATCATCGATACTTTCCAGTAACGTGCACGAACGGAGCAGGCGCCGTAACAGCGGAACCCTGCGATGTCCGTAGACCAGCGAAAGGGGCGATGTGACCGACATCGAGCGCATCGGAGTGGTGGGCTGCGGCCAGATGGGAGCGGGCATCGCCGAGGTGTGCGCCCGTTCCGGACTGGACGTGAAGGTCGCCGAGACCACCGGCGAGGCCCTGGAGATCGGCCGGGCCCGGCTGCTGAACTCCCTGACCAAGGCCGCCGAGCGCGGCAAGATCAGCGAGGAGGAGCGGGACGCGACCCTGGCCCGCCTGTCCTTCACCACCGACCTCGGTGAGTTCTCCGACCGCGATCTGGTGATCGAGGCCGTCGTCGAGAACGAGCAGGTGAAGACCGAGATCTTCCAGGTGCTCGACCAGGTCATGACGCGCCCGGACGCGATCCTCGCCTCCAACACCTCCTCCATCCCCCTGGTGAAGCTGGCGGTCGCCACCTCGCGCCCCGACCACGTCATCGGCATCCACTTCTTCAACCCGGCCCCGGTGCAGAAGCTCGTCGAGCTGATCCCGGCGCTCACCACGTCCGAGGGCACGATCAGCCGCGCCCAGGCCTTCGCCGAGAAGCTGCTCGGCAAGCACGCGATCCGCGCCCAGGACCGCTCCGGTTTCGTGGTCAACGCGCTGCTCGTGCCGTATCTGCTCTCCGCCATCCGGATGTTCGAGTCGGGCATCGCGGGTCGCGAGGACATCGACAACGGCATGGAGATGGGCTGCGCGCACCCGATGGGCCCGCTGAAGCTGTCGGACCTGATCGGCCTGGACACGATCGTCTCCATCGCCAATTCGATGTACGACGAGTACAAGGAACCGCTCTACGCCGCTCCCCCGCTGCTCCAGCGCATGGTCGACGCCGGCCGCCTGGGCCGCAAGAGCGGTTCCGGCTTCTACACCTACGGCTGACGGCGTCGCCTGACATCTTCAGGCCGTGTGCACAGTGCCCGTTACAGGGTGCTGATGACACAGTGCGACGAACACGGGCCCGGCACTCTTCGGAGCGCCGGGCCCGCCGTATTCACACACCGTGTGCGCGCCGGGCCCGCATATGCCCGTCGCACACGCTCCCCACGCGTCCACCAGGCGAGTTGACTCTTCATGCGCATGCAAGGGATGTGACGACTACGGAAAGGAGCGGACTCGTGACCGCCGACCCGGAGCATCCCGTGGTCCATGGAGAACTCGCAGAGTTACGCCGCCGACTCGATGTCGCGTACGTGCGCGTCGAGGGAGGGCTCGCTCTGCTCAGCCATCGCACGGAGGAGACGGACAAGGAACTGGACGACCTGAGCGCACGCCTCGTCGTACTGGAGCACGCCCGTTGGCCGCTGCCGGCCGTCGCGGCCGTCACGGCCGTGGGCGCGCTGATCGCGACGGTCTGGCAGGCCATCGGACACTAGGGCCGGGGAGGCCCTGGGGGCGCGGGACGCGGCGGGGGAGGTCAGGGCAAGGCGTCCTGCCCGAGCCTGAGATGGTGCAGCAGGAGTAACGCGGCCGCCATGTTGGCGGCCGGGACCTCCCCACGGGCGACCATGTCGGGGACGAGCTTGAGGGGGACCCACTCCCGGCGGTCCGACTCGAAGTCGTCCACGGGGTGTCCGACGTACTCTCCCTCCTCGGCCCAGTAGATGTGGTGCCGGGCGTCGGTGAGCCCGTTGGACGGCTCCACGCTCATGAGGTGGTGCAGAGGTCCCGGCCGCCAGCCGGTCTCTTCCTCGAGTTCCCTGGCGGCCGCGATCGCGATGTCCTCGCCGTCCTCGACGACGCCCGCGGCCAGTTCCCACCCCCAACTGTCGGTGATGAAGCGGTGGCGCCACAGGAGGAGGACCTCATTGGACTCGTTCACCACCGTGGCCACGGCGACGGGCCGCAGCCGTATCAAAAAGTGATCGAGGTGCCGACCGTCCGGCAGCTCGACATCCGCGAGGTTGACGCTGAACCAGCGGTTTTCATACACAGTTTGTTCGTTCTGTTTCGTCCACTGCACGGTTCTGCCACCTTCCGCTGAGTAAGTGGCAATATCGCAGCAGGAGCAGTTCGGCAGCAGACGCAGAACGACCTCTCACAGCTGCGGCGCAGTGTCTTGACAGGGGTTTACAGCGGTACGCGCAGAGCTCCGTCGATGAGTTCGGCTGCCTCGGATGTGCCCGCGCAGCCGCTGCGGACCAGGTGTTCGCGTACCGCGCGGAGTCTGTCGCGCAGGCGCTGGGACTCCATTCCGCGGGCCTGTTCGGCCATCTGCACCGCAGTGGCCACCGCCTTGTCGGCGTTGCCCTGACGCAGCTCGATCGTGCTGAGCATCGCGAGCCGGTGCACCCGGCCCCGGTCGTGGGCCGGATTGTCGACGGCCACGGAGGCATGCTCCCGCGCCGCCACCAGCTCGCCGAGGCTGAGCAGCGCCTCCGCCACCTGGACATTGACCAACCCCGGCTGGACATAGCCGGTTTCGTCGGGTTCGTATCCACGCCGGATGCGTTCGGCGGCCTGCTCGGCACGCCGGATGCAGGACAGCGCGCTCGTGCCGTCGCCGAGGTGCGCGTACGCCTTCGCCTGCATCGCGTACAGGTCGGAGGCGAGCGCGGGGGTGATGTGCCGGCCCGCGGCACGCAGCGCGGCCTCCGCGAAGGCGACGGCCTGCCGGTTCTCCCGCATGAACAGCGACTGGTTGACGAGGAGCGCGATCACATAGGCGCCAAGCCCCCTGTCCCCACTGGCCTTTGCCAGGCGCAGCGCCTGATGGAAGTACCGCTGGGCAAGACCGTGCGCGTCGGAGTCGTAGGCGCAGATCCCGGCGACCGCCACCAACCCGCCCGTGGCCCGGTGCAGTTGACGGCCGGTCTCGTCGGTGTAGCTGCCGCGCAGCAGCGGGGCGGCCTCGGCGTTGAGGAAGCCGACGATCCGGGTACGGGTCGCGATGCCGCCGGCCTTCCGGTACATCTGCTCGTAGTGCGTACGGGCGGCGCGCAGCATCTCCAGGTCGCCGGCGGTGACCCGGTGCCGCCCGCCACGTGACACATCGACGTCCTCGGGCGGGTTCTCCCACTCCCACACCGGCATGACGGCGGGTGTGCCGGTAACCGCGGGGGCGCCCAGTATGTGCGGCCGTTGCTGCTCGTCGGAGCGCCACAGGGCGGTGGCCCGCTCCACGAACCCGGACAGCGAGGTGCCGTGCGGGGCGGAGGGCTCGCCGGGGACACCGAGGCCGATGTCGTCGAGGTTGACGGTGCGGTGCAGCCGGGCGGCGAGCACCTCGCAGATCAGGTCGGGCACCTGACCTCGGGGGCGCTGGCCCTTCAACCACCGCGCCACGGCGGTGTGTTCGTACCGGAGCGCGAGCCCGCGCGCCCGGCCGGCCTGGTTCACGTGTGCGGCCAACCCCGCGTGCGAGATTCCCGCTTCGTCCAGGATCGCGTCGAGCAGAGTGTTGGGCTGCATATATGCCCCCCGGGTGGCTCGGTGCCGTCAGAGTAGTGGGTGTGGGTTCACACGGGGTGTGAACGGAGTGCTCGAATCCGTAGCGTGCGCGCACTGTCGCGGAGAGTTTCCAGCCGGTTGACTGAATTGCCTCGCAAGAGGCCGGCCGGGCCGCCGGCTCCCCCTCGTACAGTGCGGCGGCCCGAATCCGCGCCGTCCGCCCAGCTGCCTGCCCGACACTCCGTGGCGGGGCGGACGGCTCCGCCGGTTTGGCCGAGCGACTGAACGCCGTTGTGCTCAAAGGTGCGTTGTCGGCTGCGGGCTCGTCGTGGCTGGTCGCGCAGTTCCCCGCGCCCCTGAGGCATGCCTGTGGCAACGCTCGTTTCGCAGTACCAGTAGGGCGATGTCGTCCGCGGGGGCTCCTGCCGCATGGCGCAACACACCTGCGAAAACCGAACCGAGTACCTCTTGAGGAGGCTCTCCCGCGGCCTTTGCCAAAGCCTCCGGCAGGGAGAAGAACCGGCCATGAGCGTCTCTGGCGTCCTCCGCTCCGTCCGTGTGGAGGACCAGGGTCTCGCCGGGGAGCAGGTAACCGCATTGCATGGGCGGCAGTTCGGGCGGGAGCGGGAACGGCCCGAGCGGAGGGAGGGGATCCGCTCGGGTCAGGGGGTCGACTCGTGCGCCGCTCAGCAGGTTCGGCCACGGGTGGCCGCAGTTCAGTGCGCACACATCGCCGTCCCGGCCGATCTCCAGGAGCAGTACGGTGACGAACTCCTCGGCGACCGGGTCGTCGTCCCGGGCCCGCTCGCGCAGGTGTCTGCCCAGCGCGCGCTCCAACCGGCGCAGCACACCACCGAGTTCGGGCTCGTCATGGACCGCCTCACGGAAGCTGCCGAGCACGGCGGCGACCGTACCGAGAGCGGCGAGGCCATGTCCACGGACATCGCCCATGACGACCCGTACGCCATGCTCGGTGGCGATCACCTCGTACAGGTCACCGCCGACAGAGGCCCCACGGTCCGCCGAGAGCTGGGCGGCGGCGATGTCCAGCCCCTCGACGCGCGGCGGGAGCGGTCGCAGCAGGGCACTCTGCGCGGCACCGGCGACCTGCCGGACCTGCCGGAGTTCACGCAGCAGTGCATGCCGGACGTGAAGTATCAGCCCGGTGCCGACAGCGAAGAACACGGCACTGGTCGCGAGGCGTGCCTCGAAGCCGGTCTGCTGGGCGAGCGGGCAGGTCAGCTTGTATGTGACCGCCACGGCCCCCCACGCGGTGGGCAACCCCAGCGAGAGCACCCTGCGCGAAACCCGACCCCTGATACGGATCATGCCGATGGCCCCCCAATAGGCCCAGACAGCACAGAAGGACCGACCCCGAAAGGCCGGTCCGATTCTGTCGACAGCATGACCCGGAAGGACCAGATCGCTGGGAGTTCTCACTCAAACGAGTGAGGTAACGGATGGGGGTGTGGGGGCTCGCCCCCCCACAGGGGCTGTGACATTTGCGGCTCCGCCGCGTGGGCGCGACCAGCCACAGCTCACCCGCACCCGGCACACAACCTCAGCCGCGCAGGACCGCTCCCGTCCGCTCCCCGGCAAGTGCAACAGCCGCGTCGCGCGCGGCCGAAGCCTCGTCCACGGTCAGCGTCCGGTCAGCTGCGCGGAACCGCAACGCATAGGCGAGTGACTTCTTGCCGTCACCCAACTGCTCCGCGTTCTCATACACGTCGAACAGCCGGATCGCCTCAAGAAGCGACCCCGCACCCTCACGCAACGCGTCCTCGACCTCGGCGTGCGGCACGAACAGGTCCACGACCAGCGCGACATCCTGCGTGGCGACAGGGAACGTGGAGATGCTCGGCGCCCGAGGCGTGTCGTCGCCGACGGCCTCCAGCGCGTCCAGGTCCAGCTCCATCGCGGAGGTGCGCGCGGGCAGCCCGAACGCCTTCACGACCCGCGGGTGCAGCTCACCGGCGTGCCCGACGACCTTCTCCGCGCCCTCGGCGACGACCACGAGCTCGGCGCACCGCCCCGGGTGCCACGGTCCGTACTGCCCACCACGGACGACCAGTTCGGCACCGGCCTCACGGGCGACGGCCCGCGCCGCCTCGATCGCGTCGGCCCAGTCCGCCGGACGGCCCTTGCCCCACCAGCCGGCCTGCTCACGGGCGCCCGCGAGAACGGCCGCCACATGCCGCGGCTGCGCAGGCAGCGCCGCGTTCAGCGAGGCGAGCTCCTCGTCCGTGGGACGCCGGTCGACGGGCAGCGAGACGGCGACGCGCTGCTCCTCGCGCGGGTTGAAGACCAGGCCGGTCTCGAAGAGGGCCAGGTCGTGCGAGCCGCGGCCGTCGTTGCGCCGCAGCGCACCGAGGAGTCCCGGCAGCAGCGACGTACGGAGCGCGGGCTCCTCGTCGTTGAGCGGGTTGGTCAGCTTCACGACCCGGCGGGCCGGGTCGTCGGCCTCCAGCAGGAGCTGGTCGAAGACCTGCTCGCCGAGGAAGGGGTAGTTCGGCGCCTCGACGTACCCGGCACCGGCCAGCGCCCGGCCGACGCGGCGGTGCAGCCGCTGCCGGTGGGTGAGGCCGCGGCCCGACGGGGGCTTGGGCAGCGTGGAGGGCAGGTTCTCATAGCCCTCCAGACGGATGACCTCTTCGGCCAGGTCGTTGACCTCGGTGAGGTCGGGACGCCAGGACGGCACGGTGACGATCAGCTCGTCCTGCCCGTACACATCGCAGCCGACCTGCTGGAGACGGCGTACGACGGTCTCGCGGCCGTACTCCACACCCGCGACCCTGTCCGGGTGGTCGGCCGGGACGGCGATGGTGTGCGGCGCGGACGGCGTGGCGACCTCGGTGACACCGGCGTCGGCGGTGCCGCCCGCGAGCAGCACGAGGAGGTCGACGGTGCGCTGGGCCGCGGCCGCGGCGGCGGCCGGATCGACACCGCGCTCGAAGCGGCGGGACGCCTCGGAGGAGAGCTTGTGGCGCCGGGCCGTACGGGCGATGGAGACCGCGTCGAAGTGCGCGGCCTCGATGACCACGTCGGTCGTGCCTTCGCCTTCCTCGTGGTCGGCGATCTCGGTGTTCGCGCCGCCCATGACACCCGCGAGGCCGATCGGGCCGCGCTCGTCGGTGATGACCAGGTCCTCGGCGTGCAGCTTCCGCTTGGCACCGTCGAGGGTGACGATCTCCTCGCCCTCGCCGGCCCGGCGGACGCCGATGGTGCCCTGGACCAGCTTGCGGTCGTAGGCGTGCAGCGGCTGGCCGAGCTCCATCATCACGTAGTTGGTGATGTCGACGGCGAGCGAGATCGGGCGCATGCCGACCTTCTGGAGCCGGCGCTGGAGCCAGAGCGGGGAGCGGGCCTCGGGGCTGAGGCCGCTCACCGTACGGGCCGTGAAGCGGTCGCAGCCGAGCGGCTCGGAGACCTGCACCGGGTAGCCGTACGCGTTGGGGCCCGGGACGTCCAGGAGCGCCGGGTCGCGCAGCGGCAGGCCGTAGGCGATGGCGGTCTCGCGGGCGACGCCGCGGATGGACAGACAGTCGCCGCGGTTGGCGGTGACGGCGATGTCCAGGACCTCGTCGACCAGTTCGAGGAGCTCGATGGCGTCCTTGCCGACCTCGGTCTCCGGCGGCAGCACGATGATGCCGTGGCTGCCGTCGTCGCCCATGCCCAGCTCGTCGCCGGAGCAGATCATGCCGTGGGACGTCTTGCCGTACGTCTTGCGCGCGGAGATCGAGAAACCGCCCGGCAGGGTGGCGCCGGGCAGGACCACGACGACCTTGTCGCCGACGGCGAAGTTGCGGGCGCCGCAGACGATCTCCTGCGGCTCGCCGGTGCCGTTGGCCTGACCGACGTTCACCGTGCAGAAGCGGATCGGCTTCTTGAAGCCCTCCAGCTCCTCGATCGTCAGCACCTGGCCGACGACCAAGGGGCCCTTGAGGTCGGCACCGAGGTGCTCGACGGACTCGACCTCGAGGCCGGCCGAGATGAGCTTGGCCTGGACGTCACGGCCGGTTTCGGTCGCCGGCAGGTCGACGTACTCCCGCAGCCAGGAAAGCGGGACCCGCATCAGATCTCCATCCCGAACGGCCGAGTGAACCGGACGTCACCCTCGACCATGTCTCGCATGTCTTCGACGTTGTGGCGGAACATCAGCATCCGCTCGATGCCGAACCCGAAGGCGAACCCGCTGTACTTCTCCGGGTCGACGCCGCAGGCGGTCAGCACCTTGGGGTTGACCATGCCGCAGCCGCCGAGCTCGATCCAGCCCTCGCTGGAGCAGGTACGGCAGGGGCGGTCGGGGTTGCCGACGGACTCGCCGCGGCAGACGTAGCAGACCATGTCCATCTCGGCGGACGGCTCGGTGAAGGGGAAGAAGTTCGGCCGCAGCCGGGTCTTCATGCCCTCGCCGAACAGGGCCTGGACCATGTGGTCCATCGTGCCCTTGAGGTCGGCCATGGTGAGGCCCTCGTCCACGGCCAGCAGCTCGACCTGGCGGAAGACCGGGGTGTGCGTGGCGTCCAGCTCGTCGGTGCGGTAGACGACACCGGGACAGATCACGTACACGGGCAGCTCACGGTCGAGCAGCGAGCGGATCTGCACGGGCGAGGTGTGGGTACGCAGCACGACACCGGACTCGGTGCCGCCCTCGGGGCCCCGCACGAAGAAGGTGTCGGCCTCGCCGCGGGCCGGATGGTCCGGGCCGATGTTGAGGGCGTCGAAGTTGAACCACTCGGCCTCGACCTGCGGGCCCTCGGCGACCTCGTAGCCCATGGCCACGAAGACGTCCTCGATGCGCTCCGACAGGGTGGTGAGCGGGTGGCGGGCGCCGGCCGGTACGCGGTCGTACGGCAGCGTGACGTCCACCGACTCCTCGACCAGGACGCGCGCGTCGCGCTCGGCCTCGAGCTCGGTCTGACGGCCTGCGAGCGCCTTGTTCACGGCGCCGCGGGCCTGTCCGACGAGCTTTCCGGCGGCGGCCTTGGCCTGCGGGGGCAGGGCGCCGATCTCGCGGTTGGCGAGGGCCAGCGGCGAGGTGCCGCCGGTGTGGGCGACCTTGGCCTCCTGGAGCGCGTCGAGGGAGTCCGCGGCGGCGAAGGCGGCGAGCGCCTCGTCCCGCATGCGCTCGATCTCTTCTGGCTTCAACGCCTCGACCTCTACAGGGTCGTACGACTTGTTCGGTGCCGACATCTCTTCCCGTGCTTCCGATTGGCTGGCTGAAGGTCCCCGTCACCGACTCACACAGAGGTCAGAGGGCCGTCCATGGGACACAAAGGTGCCAGAGGCCGAGTCTAACGGGGCGGGGGTGTACGAATGCGCCCGTGGGCCGCTAGGCGAGATACGCCGGCGCCGCCACGGGCAACGTAAATCGGAACTCCGCGCCGCCCTCGGGGGCGCGGCCGACGGTGATGGTGCCGCCGTGGGCTTCGACGATGCCCTTGACGATGTACAGCCCGAGGCCGGTGCCGCCGCGCTTGCTGCCCCGCCAGAAGCGGGTGAAGACGCGGTTCATGGACTCCTCCGGGATGCCGGACCCCTCGTCGCTCACCGTGACCGACGTACCGACGTCCTCCCCTTCCCGGGGTGACGCCGAGGGCGTGACGTCAATCGTGACCGTTCCCTCGCCGTGCCGCACGGCATTTTCGAGCAGGTTGCTGAGTACCTGGTCGATCTTGTCGGGGTCGGCCCACAGCATGGGCAGCGGCTGCTCGATGCGGAGCAGGAACCGGTCGGCGGTCTGCCCGGCGGCTACGTACGCCTGGATGTGCCGCCCGACCGCGGCCCCGATGTCGACGGGCTGGCGCCGCACCTCCAGGCGCCCGGAGTCGATGCGCGAGATGTCCAGCAGCTCGGCGATGAGCCGGGTGACCCGGTCGGCGTCGGCGTCGACGGTCTCCAGCATCAGCCGCTTCTGGTCGTCGGTGAACCGCTCCCACTTGGCGAGCAGCGTGGCGGTGAAGCCCTTGACGGAGGTGAGCGGGGAGCGCAGTTCGTGGGCGACGGTGGCGATCAGTTCGGCGTGACTGCGCTCGGTGCGGCGCCTGGCCTCGGTGTCGCGCAGGCATACGACGACGCGGTGGACGGGCCCGGTGGGCTCGATGCGCACGTACTGCGCGGAGACGAGGACCTCACGTCCGCCGGGAAGGAGCAGATTCCGCTCGGGCTGGCGACGCCGAATCGCGAGCCCCCCGTAGGGATCCGTCACCTGCCACCAGCGCCGCCCTTCCAGGTCCTCTAACGGCAGCGCCTTGTCGAGCCGCTGCCCGAGGGCCTCGGCGGCCGGTACGGCGGTGATGCGCTCGGCGGCGGCGTTGAAGCAGACGACCCGGCCGTGCTCGTCGGCGACGACCAGTCCGTCGGGCAGGAGGTCGGGGTCGATGCCGAGCCCGGCCAGATCACCGGGGCCGGGCGCGGACCCGTGCCGCACGTCCCGTGCTCCCGGTGCGCTGCTCGTGCCGACGCTCATATCCCCGTACCCCACCTCTTCGACGGAGGGCCCCCGAGCTGGTCACCCTACTAGCTCTCGGTGACGGAGCGGCACCCTCCGGAGGCGCGCTGTGCACGGGCCGACGCGTAGAGACATACGGCGGCGGCGGTCGCCAGGTTCAGGCTCTCGGCCTTCCCGTGGATCGGGACGCGCACGACGGCGTCCGCGAGTGCGCGGGTCTCCTCCGGGAGCCCCCACGCCTCGTTCCCGAAGATCCAGGCGGTCGGTCCGCCCATGGTCCCCTTGTCGAGCTCGTCGTCGAGGTCGTCGGTCCCGGCGCCGTCGGCGGCGAGGATCCGCACGCCGGCGTCCTTGAGCCCCTGGACCGCCTGCTCCACGGGGACACCGACGGCGACGGGGAGATGGAAGAGGGAGCCCACGGAGGCCCGTACGGCCTTGGGGTTGTAGAGATCCACGGACGCGTCGGTCAGTACGACGGCCTCGGCCCCGGCGGCGTCCGCGCACCGCAGCACGGTCCCGGCGTTCCCGGGGTCGCGGACGTTCGCGAGCACGGCGACGAGCTGGGGGCGGGCGGCGAGGATCTCCTCGAAGGGGGTGTCGAGGAACCGGCACACACCGACGAGCCCCTGCGGGGTGACGGTGGTGGAGATGTCGGCGATGACGTCCTCGGAGGCGAGGTGCACACGCGCTTCGACGGCACGGGCCTCCGCGATGATCTCCGCGTACCGCTCGGCGGCCTCGACGGTGGCGAACAACTCCACGAGTCCGTGCCCGGCGGCCTCCCGCACGGCCTGCGGCCCCTCGGCCAGGAACAGCCGCTCCTTGCCCCGGAAGTTCCGCTTGGCGAGCCGCCGGGCGGCGGAGACGCGGGGGGAACGGGGGGAGATCAGCTCGGGGGGTGCGGAGTGCATGAGGCTCACTTTCAGAACTACACAACAGGACCCGCAAGCCCGAAGGCCTGCGGGTCCCTCATGTCACGTCGGCGCAAAGCCAGGCGTCAGGCCGCCTTGGGGGCGTTGACGTCGGCCGGCAGGGCCTTCTGCGCAACCTCGACCAGCGCGGCGAACGCGGTGGCGTCGTTGACGGCCAGCTCGGCCAGGATCTTGCGGTCGACCTCGATGTTCGCCGCGTTCAGACCCTGGATGAAGCGGTTGTACGTGATGCCGTTGGCGCGGGCAGCGGCGTTGATGCGCTGGATCCACAGCCGGCGGAAGTCGCCCTTGCGCTTCTTGCGGTCGTTGTAGTTGTAGACCAGCGAGTGGGTGACCTGCTCCTTGGCCTTGCGGTACAGGCGCGAACGCTGACCGCGGTAGCCGGAGGCCGCCTCGAGGATCGCCCGGCGCTTCTTGTGGGCGTTGACTGCCCGCTTGACGCGTGCCACTTGTTAACTCCTTGTAGCGGGGCCGTGGTGGGACTCACACGGCCCGGAATCGATGGGGTCCCGGTCCAGACGTACGGCGCTCAGTCAGGGCGCCGCGTACGTCACTTGCCGAGAAGCTTCTTGATCTTCGCGGCGTCGCCCGGGGCCATCTCGGCGTTGCCGGTGAGGCGGCGCGTCACGCGGGACGACTTGTGCTCGAGCAGGTGGCGCTTGCCGGCACGCTCGCGGAGCACCTTGCCGGAGCCGGTGATCTTGAAGCGCTTGCTGGCACCGCTGTGCGACTTGTTCTTCGGCATAGCGCCGTTCTCTCCTCTGGGTGGCGCTCCGGTGCCCGGTCGTGAAACCGGGCACACGGTGGAGCGTCGCTCTTGTATCGGTTACGTCCTGAGGGACTCGCGTCCCCTGGGATCACGCCTCGGCGGGAGCCTCGGCAGGGGCCTCGGCGGGAGCCTCGGCAGCAGCGTCGGCGACCTCGGCATCCGTATGCACGGCGTCGGGGTCCGCGGCGTTCTGCGACTTGCCGGGGTTGGCCTTCGCCTCAGCCTTGCGGGCTTCCTGTGCCTGGCGGGCCTCGGCCATCGCCTCGGTCTTCTTCTTGTGCGGACCGAGAACCATGATCATGTTTCGGCCGTCCTGCTTCGGGTTCGACTCCACGAAACCGAGGTCCTCGACGTCCGTCGCGAGACGCTGCAGCAGTCGGTAGCCGAGCTCCGGCCGGGACTGCTCGCGACCACGGAACATGATCGTGATCTTGACCTTGTCGCCCTGCTTGAGGAACCGGACGACGTGACCCTTCTTGGTGTCATAGTCGTGCGGGTCGATCTTCGGCCGGAGCTTCATCTCCTTGATGACCGTGTGCGCCTGGTTCTTGCGCGCCTCACGGGCCTTCATGGCCGACTCGTACTTGAACTTCCCGTAGTCCATGAGCTTGCACACAGGCGGACGGGCGGTTGCCGCCACCTCGACCAGGTCCAGGTCGTACTCCTGCGCAAGCTCCAGTGCCTTGGCCAGGGGGACGATGCCCACCTGCTCGCCACTGGGACCGACAAGTCGCACCTCTGGAACGCGAATCCGGTCGTTGATGCGGGGCTCGGCGCTGATGGATCCTCCTCGGTTAGCACCACACGGCGGTCTGGCGGACAGCCGCGTTTGTCTCTTCTCGACAGACCTAACCGCGCCGAAGCACAAAAAATGCCCCGGACGATCACAAGACGGGGCTCCAAAACACTGCCGGAGCACCGCCGCAATGATCGCGGGGCGCACATTCGGGCGACTCCATCGTCCGTACGGAACGATGGTGGCCGCCTGACCGGGGTGACCCGCCGTCCCGGGGGACGGTCAGGTGGGAGATCGGAGCCTCCACTTGTGGGCCGGGCACGCGAGTGTCCAGCCGGTCATCAACCAGATTAGCAGGATCGCTTGACAAGGACCAATTGGAGGAACGGCAGCACGGACCGCCTATCGTGTGGGCCATGAGTGACACCCCTCCTGAGTCCCCTGCCGACTTCGACGAGATGACCCGCGACATCGCCGAGGTCCCCGCCGTCGAGGTGATCGTGACGGTCGCCGTCAACCTGATGAGCGCCGCCGCGGTGAAGCTCGGCCTGACAGAGGAGGGCGACAAGTACAAGGACCTGGACGAGGCCCGCAAGCTGATCCACGCCCTCGCCGGCCTGCTGGACGGCAGCGCCACCGAGATCAGCTCCTTCCATGCGGCGCCGCTGCGCGACGGTCTGAAGTCCCTCCAGCTGGCGTTCCGCGAGGCGTCGATCGTCCCGGACGAGCCGGGCCAGGGCCCGGGCGAGAAGTACACGGGCCCGGTCTACGGCTAGGGCCTGATCCGCCGGACAGGCACTGGTCCCTACCGCACGAACAAGGGCGCGCCCGGAGGCGTCGCCCCGGCCGGCAGCAGTGCCAGGTCGAGGCCGCGCACCAGGCGGGCCCTCAGCGTTTCGTCGGCGGCGAGACGCCGGGCGACCGCGTGGACACCGGCCTCGTGCGGGACGACGGGGTCGAGGACCAGGGCGAGGGTGCCGTCCCCCTGGCCGGGACCGAGATAGGCCCGCTGTACCGCGCGCACGTCGGCGACGGCGGCCCGCACCGCCGCCACGACCGCGGGGTCGGCCAGCGGGTCCGTCGTCGTACGCCCCTCGGCGAGGGCGAGCAGCGCGGGACCGGTCAGCTCGAAGGCCACGGGTCCGGCCAGGTCCAGGACGACCGTGTCCGCCTTCTCGTGCGCGGCGGCCTGGAGCGCCTGGTGCAGGGGTACGGCGACGGGGCGGGCCGCCGGGTCCCAGAGCGCCAGCGAGTCGGTGGATGTGAAGGCGGGCAGGGCGGTGCGGCCGCCGGCCTTCAGGGTGGGCACGGCCATGTCGCTGGTCTTCTCGCGGCGCAGTCCGTTCTCGTCCTCCTCGACCTCGCCGAGCACGGCCACGACGGGGACGAGCAGCCGGGCGCCCTTCAGGGCCTCCAGGACGGGCCCCACGGCGTCGCGGTCCTCGGTCCAGGCGGCGAGCGCCGCGCTCAGCCGGGGGTCGGCGGAGCCGTCGTCGTCGGAGAAGCCGGAGTCGGGAATGTTCTTGTTCGCCACGGTCACCGACCCTATAGGGGGGATGCTGCTGCGCTTGTGCGGCCCCGGAAACCTCTCCGTGACCCTCTTCACCGGAATCTCAGATTTCCCTGACACACATCTAACTTCCGTCTAACGGCCCACACAGCCGGCGGCCCGACCATCACGGTCATGGAGTCCTCCAGAGCCCGCCGAAGCCGTCGCTCGCGCCCGTCCCGGCGGCGCCCGTTGATGTACACCGCCCTCGCCTCCGTCGCGATCGTCGGCGCCACGGCCGGGGGGACCGTGTATGTGAAGGCGCAGGCGCACTCCGCCGCTCCCTCCGTATCGTCGGCCCCGTCGCCGACCGCGGCGGCGACGAGCGAGGAGGCATCGGTGGAGCCCGTGACGCAGCCGACGGTGGACCACGACAAGCTGCTGGCCAAATCCATGGAGTCGGTGACCGTGCCGGGCGACGCGGACGTCTCGGTCGCCGTGCTCGACCTGGACTCCGGGGAGAGCGCCACGTACGGGGACGCCGCCTTCGACACGGCGAGCATCGTCAAGGTCGACATCCTGGCGGCGCTGCTGCTCCGGGCGCAGGACGAGGACCGGCATCTCACGGCGGCCGAGAAGTCGTACGCCACCTCGATGATCGAGAACAGTGACAACGTCTCCGCGTCGGCGCTGTGGCGGATCATCGGGCAGGCGGAGGGGCTCGACGCGGCGAACGAGCGGCTCGGGCTCACGGGCACCGAGGGCGGTGACGGGATGTTGTGGGGGCTGACCCAGACCACGGCGGCGGATCAGCTCACGTTGCTTCGGCAGGTGTTCGGGGACGACTCGGAGTTGAGCTCGGCGTCGCGGGAGTATGTGCGGGGGCTGATGGGGCGGATAGCCGCCGATCAGCACTGGGGGGTGTCGGCCGCCGCCGAGGGGTCCGCGTGGGCCCTGAAGAACGGGTGGCTGCCGCGGTCGGCGACGGGACTGTGGGACATCAACAGCATCGGGCGGGTCACCGCGCCGGACGGTCACGGGTACTTGGTCGTGGCGCTGTCGAACGGTAACGCGACGAAGGAGAAGGGGATTTCGCTCGTGGAGTCCGCTGCGGAGGCAGCGGTATCCGTGTTCACGGGTTGAGAGTGCCGCGACAGGCCGACGGCGGACTGCCGCGCCGTTGCGGCCTGTCGCGCCCACGCGGCGGCAGCCGCAAATCGATGCGGCCCCGCGCCCCGCAGGGGCGCCATCCGCACCGTCAGACTTCTTCGTACCGCGCTCTTCTGCCTCGCCACAGCACCACCGCCGCGATCAGCAGGACGCCGCCCGCGCCGCCGGCCAGGGGGGCCGCCCAGCCTGCCGCGTCGTCCTCCTCCTCGGCCGCGTCCGGGCCTGAGCCGAAGTACTTCTCGCCGTAGGACGCCGCCTGCAGTCCCTCCGGCTTCAGCTCGGCCGCTGCCTTGATCGCGGCTGCCGGGTCGACCAGGCCGTAGCCGCGGGAGTCGTCGCGGCCGCCGACGGGGGCGTCGCGGGCCGTGTCCTCCAGGAGCTTCTTGATCTGGGCCGGGGTCAGGCCGGGGTGGGCCGCCTTGACCAGGGCGACGGCTCCGGAGACGAAGGCCGCGGCGGCGCTGGTGCCCCAGCCCTCGTAGTACTTGTGGTCAGGGTCGGCGATGACGACCTTGTCGCCGGGGGCGCCGACCGTGGAGTACCAGCGGCGGGTGGAGAAGGCGGCGCGCGTGCCGTACCGGTCGACGGCGGTCGCGGCGATGACACCCGGGTAGGCGGCCGGGTAGGAGATGTGGTCGCCCTTCTCGCCGCCGTTGCCTGCCGAGGCGACGACGACGGAGCCCTTCTTGAGGGCGTACTGGACGGCCTCGTCCTCGGCGGGTTCGGGGTGGGCGGACTTGGAGTCGTCGCCCAGGGAGAGGTTGATGACGTCGGCGCCGTGGTCGGCGGCCCAGCGGATGCCTTCGGCGAGGGCGTTGCCGCGGGTGTTGCGGGCCTTGCCGCGGGCCGAGTCGCCGTCCTCCAGGATGACGCGGACGGGGAGGATCTTGGCCTCGGGGGCGATGCCCATCACGCCGTCGGCGTCGCCGATCCCGTGTCCGTGGCCGGCGATGATGCCGGCCATCGCGGTGCCGTGGCGGGCCCAGGCGCGGTCGCCGCGGCTTGCTCCGAAGCCGACCATGTCCTTGCCGTCGAGGACGTTGCCGACGAGGTCGGGGTGGTCGTCCTCGACGCCGGTGTCGAGGACGGCGACGGTGATGCCCTTGCCCTTGGTGGTCTGCCAGGCCTCCTGGGTGTGCATGGCCTCGAGGGCCCACTGCTGGGCGCGTATGCCGTCGGCGTGCGCCGCGGTGGGCGGTACGAGGGCGAGGGAGGCGGCGAGAAGGGCGCTGAGGAGGCCGGCGCGGCGGGTCATGGCGTTCACGACGGCTTCTCCGTGGCCGAGCTGACGGTTTTGCGGAAGCCGCGTTCGATGCGATCGGCCAGACCCTGGGCCTCGTGGCCGAGACCGGCCTGGGCGATGTCGGTGGTGGCGTCGGACGCCATGGCCTTCTCGGCGGGTTCCGGCTCGTCGACGCTGCGGCCGTCGGCCCAGCCGGAGACGGCGTAGGCGACGACGGGGGCGTCGGTGAGGACGGAGACGGCCCAGGAGGCGCGCTGTTTCGTGCCGAAGCCGGCGGCGACGGTGTTCTTGGCGGCGTAGGTCCGGGGCATGAGGTCGGTCCGGTCGCCCAGCTTCTCCTTGCCGAAGCGGGTGTCGAGGGCGGTCATGCCGGCGGCGTCGGCCTTGGTGAAGAGAAGTCCGACGGTGGTGACGTAGCTCTGGGTGGCGTCGGTGTACGTGGCGCGGAGCAGCCGCTCGCAGCCGACGGGGGCGAATGCCTTGCGCAGCAGGGGGTCGAAGGCGTCCTTGCAGCCGCTGTCCGGGGCGACGGCGATCCGCGTCCAGGTCCGGTCGGCGCCGCCGGGGCCTGCGCCCTGTCCCTGGACGGTGGGCGGGAAGAGCTGGTCGACCGGAACGGCGTGCCACATCCCGGCGGCCGCCGCGAAGGTGTCCCCGGACCCGGCCGCGGCCGAGTCCCCGACGAGCCAACTCCCGGTCGCGGCACCACCGATGAGCCCGAGCCCGAGCACGAGACAGACGGCCACGCCGACGGCCCGCAGCCGACCTCGCCCGCGGAGCGCTCGCGGCCGCGCCTGCTCGTCGTACCCCTCGGGCTGCCCGAACGACACGACGGGCCGTCCGGATCCAGGGGTGTCACCGGGTGCCAGGGGGGCGCTCCAGGAGAGAGAGGGATCGGGTTGCCGGGCCGACGGGCTCCCTCCGGGGGGCGCGGTGCGGCCGAAGGCGTCGGCGGGCACCGAGGCCGACCGGGTGCCGGGCGCGCCGGCCGGCGCCGAGACCGGCCGGGAGCCGGCCATGGGCGCGTCACCGAGGGGAGTCGACCGCCCGAAGGCACCGGCGGACGCACCAGCCGGACGAGATCCGGGCCGAGGCGGCACACCGGGCGGAGCGCCAGCGGACGCCGTCGGACCGGACGCTGAAGACGGGCGGGTACCTGACCCGGGCGGAGCGCCAGCGGGCGCCGTCGGACCGGACGCGGAGGACGGGCGGGTGCCTGGGCGGGGCGGAGCGCCAGTGGGTGTCGTCGGGCCGGGTGTGGAGGTCGGGCGGGGTGGTGCGTCGGGGGGCGCGGGGCGGCCCAGGGG
>NZ_JXTE01000529.1 GCF_000972385.1 Streptomyces sp. WM6386 | reverse complement strand
TGCCCGGATCGAGTGCGAGCCGCACGGACGTGGCGGGGGGGTTGTCGATGGTGACCTGGGCGTCGAACTCGACGACACACTGCTGGGCGGTCGCCGCGTCGGGCAGCACATGGTGATTGGTCAGCAGCAGGCGCGGCGAGACCAGGAAGCCCGTGCCGAGAGGCAGCTCACGGCCGTTCTCCCGGATCGAGATCCTCGCCACGGTGCGGGCCGCGCGGGCACCGCGTGGCAGAAAGCTCCAGGCCTGCAGCTCCTTGGAGAGACCCAGGATGCGTTCGTTCGCGGCGGCCACGTCCAGCGCATCCTCGCGGATGCTCTCCACCGCCGCGGCGGCGGGCACTCCTTGCCGGTCGAGCAGCCGTGCCGCGCGAGCGGCAATGGCCGCCTGCGAGTCCGGAAACCGCACCCCGGCGTCCAGCTG
>NZ_JXTE01000528.1 GCF_000972385.1 Streptomyces sp. WM6386 | reverse complement strand
AAGCGCTCCATGTACCAGCTGTTCGAGAGCAAGGACGAACTGCTGGCTGCAAGCCTGGAGGGAGGCGCCTCCGCCTTCGTGGCCGGGCTCCTGCCCCGGGCGGAGGACGGCCGTTCATCCCGCGAGCGGATCCTGCACGTCTTCGAGCAGGTCGAAGTGCAGGCGGGTGCGCCCGAATTCCAAGGCTGCCGGTACCTGGCTGCTCAGATCGAGCTGAAGGACCAGAGCCACCCCGCGAGCCAGGTGGCACACCGGATCAAGGGCAACCTGACAGCGTTCTTCCGTACCGAGGCCGAACGGGGTGGGGCCAGCGATCCCGACCTGCTGGCCCGGCAGCTGATCCTGGTCTTCGACGGGGCCAGCGCCCGCGCGGGGATCGGCGCCGACAAACTGGCCGGGCTCACCGCGCTCACCGTGGTCCC
>NZ_JXTE01000527.1 GCF_000972385.1 Streptomyces sp. WM6386 | reverse complement strand
TCGATCACGAGCGTTTGATTTTCACGCACGAGCCGAGTCGTCAACTGGTGAAGCAGGTCCCGGCGCCGGTCGGCAATCCGCGCATGGGCCCTGGCGACGCGGCGGCGGGCCTTGTCCCGGTTCGCCGAGCCCTTGGCCTTGCGGCACAGCTCCCGCTGCGCCCTGGCCAGCCGGGCCCGGTCACGGCGCTCATGCCGGGGGTTGGCGACCTTCTCCCCCGTGGACAGGGTCAGCAGGTGGCCCACTCCGACGTCGATGCCGACCGCCGTGTCCGCGGCGGGAAGCGGTGTGACGCTGGGGTCTTCGCACAGGATCGAGACGAACCAGCGCCCGGCCGCGTCCTGGGACACGGTCACCGTGGACGGCTTCACCCCCGCAGGCAGCGGCCGGGGCCACACAATGTCCAACGGCTCCGCCATCTTC
>NZ_JXTE01000526.1 GCF_000972385.1 Streptomyces sp. WM6386 | reverse complement strand
GTGGCCTCCACCAGACTGCGCAGGTTCCCCGAGTGCTCCGGCGCCACGGGTTCCTCGACGAACAGCGGGTGCAGCGGCTCCAGTTGGGGCAGCAGCCGGCGCGACATCGCGGTGGAGGCCCGGCCGTGGAAGTCGACCGCGATGTCCCGCTCGTCGCCCAGCACCTCACGGACGGCCGCGACGCGCTCGACGACCTCGGCGGTGCGCGCCGGGGTGTCGATCGGGGCGAGTTCGGCCGAGCCTTTCATCTTCCCCGCGGTGAACCCCGCCTTCATCTGCCCCTCGGCCAGCCCCGCCCCCCCGCTCGGCCGGTCCCCGCCGATCCAGGCGTACATCCGCACGCGGTCGCGTACGGGGCCGCCGAGGAGGCGGTGCACCGGGACGCCGTAGGTCTTGCCGGCGATGTCCCACAGTGCCTGGTCG
>NZ_JXTE01000525.1 GCF_000972385.1 Streptomyces sp. WM6386 | reverse complement strand
TGGCGGGCCAGTCGTGCATGAGGATGACCTGCCCGTTGGTGAGCCGGCCGGCCGCCGCGCCGATCGGGTCGGGACTGGGGTTGTTCCAGTCCCGCGAGGCGACGTTCCCGACGATCCCCGGCCGGTCCTACCTTGCCGCTAACGGCTTCACCGATGCCTTTGGTTCTCCGTACGCCGGCCGGAAAATCCCCGGTGGCCCACCCCCCCCTTTTCCTATCGCCTGTGGGGCCCCCGGGCCCCCCTCCCGTTCCGGCCCGCCCCCCCTTTGGCCGCCGCGGGCCCCCTCCCCGGCCCCACCGCCGCCTCCGCGCAGACCCCCGCCTGCGCCGGATACCTCGGACTCCCCTTCGACGACGGCCCGGGCAGTGGCACCCCCGCCCTGCTCAACTCCCTGAAGCAGAACGGCCTCAGGGCCACCATGTTC
>NZ_JXTE01000524.1 GCF_000972385.1 Streptomyces sp. WM6386 | reverse complement strand
CGCGGTCACCGCCGGGCTGATGGAGCAGACGGGTCTGTCGGCGTTCTCCCTGGCCTTTCCCGAGCGGACCTTCGACATGGGTGTCGCCGAGCAGCATGCGGTCACGTCGGCGGCCGGGCTGGCGCTGGGCGGTCTGCATCCGGTGGTGGCCATGCACGCCATGTCCGTCAACCGGGCCTTCGATCAGGCGCTGCTGGATGTGGCCCTGCACCGGCTGCCGGTGACGCTCGTGCTGGACCGGGCCGGGGTCACCGGGGATGACGGGGCGAGCCGCAACGGTGTGTGGGACATGTCGATCCTTCAGATGGTGCCGGGGCTGCGGATCGCCGCGCCGCGGGACGGCAGGCGGCTGGGCGAGCTGTTCCGGGAGGCCGTGGCCGCCGACGGGCCGACCGCGGTGCGTTTCCCGGACGGGGTGGTGGAC
>NZ_JXTE01000523.1 GCF_000972385.1 Streptomyces sp. WM6386 | reverse complement strand
CGGGCGCCGCCCCCTGGCCGCCGCGATCTCAAGCGCCTTGTTCGCAGATCGGCCCCCGAGCAGGACTTTGTCGCACAGGTAGGACGAGCGCGTGCACGACGGGGCACTGCGCAGCCGGCTGGTTTGGGTTGGACGTGCAGCCGGGGAACGCCTTCATGCGTGCGCAGAGGTTTGTGAAGACCCGCCCTGCCTGGCCGTGTCACCGGGCCGTCCGCCGGTGACGGCGACCACCTGTCGTGTCCTGCGCGTCACAGTCTCTGAGCCCGCGGTGTGAGGGCGGCGCAACTGAACTTGCCACGCGGTCTAACGGGTCGGAAACCGGCCGCTACGGCGGGCGGACTAGGTTTGTGGCTATGAAAATTCGCACGCCGGGAAGGCCGGTGCTCGGGGGAAACGGCGCGGTCGGGAAGGGGGTTTTTGGGAGGG
>NZ_JXTE01000522.1 GCF_000972385.1 Streptomyces sp. WM6386 | reverse complement strand
CGCGTAACGGGAGATGGGTGACTTCACCTTGCGAGTACTGACGCGGGATCGCCGTGCCGGCGAGAGTGCCGACAGGACTCGGCGGCCGATCTCGCCGATGCCCTGGTCGAAGACTCCTTCCGCACATACCAGCAGGTCGCGGGCGGCTTGGAGAGCGATGGTGAAGCCGCAGCGGTCGGGATCGGTGCCCGGCTGGGACTCCGCGGCCTCGACCGTGGTGCGGCGCAGAAGCTGGTAGAGGGTGAGCAGGGCCCACATCTCCTGTTCGATGCCGACCGGGTCGTGTGAGCGTAAGACGCGTCCCTGCAGGATGGTGTGGCGCAAGGCGTAATAGGCGCTCTCGTGCTCCCAGCGTTCATGGTAGAGACGCACGAGGCGGCCGGCTGGGTAGAGCCGGGCGTCCAGGAGCGTGGTTGCCAGACGGTAGG
>NZ_JXTE01000521.1 GCF_000972385.1 Streptomyces sp. WM6386 | reverse complement strand
CGCCACCACCGCGTACTACGTCGCCAGCGAGGCCGTCGCCAACGCCGTCAAGCACGCCGAGGCCACGAGCATCGGGGTCGTCGTCGGCGCTGACGGCGACGGAAAGCTGCACGTGAGCGTCGAGGACGACGGGCGCGGCGGCGCCGACCCCCACCGGGGATCAGGACTCGCGGGACTCAAGGACCGGGTCGCCGCCCTCGGTGGCGTCCTGCACATCACCAGCGGCCCCGGCCGAGGGACGACCGTCCGGGCGGTGCTGCCATGCGTATCGTGATCGGCGAGGACTCCGCCCTGTTCCGGGAGGGCCTGGCGCGGCTGCTCGCGGACGCCGGCCACGACATCGTCGCGCGCGCCGCCGACGCGCCCGCGCTCGTGGGCGCCGTCCTGGAACACCGCCCCGACCTGGCCGTGATCGACATCCGCATGCC
>NZ_JXTE01000520.1 GCF_000972385.1 Streptomyces sp. WM6386 | reverse complement strand
GAGCGGGGCACCGCGGCGGAGCTGCGGGCGCCGAGCGTATGGGCCCGGCGGTCGGCGACGAGGGCCCAGGGGCGGACCTCGTCGGGGGGGCCGGCCCGTTCCCGCAGTTCGCCGACCCAGTCGGTCAGCGGGTCGGGCACGCGCCGCGGTCGTACGGGGGCCTGGGCCGTGGCCACCCCGAGGGCGGCGGTCAGGTCGTCCAGCAGGATCCGCCAGGACGCGGCGTCCACGGCGAGTTGATGGACGATCACGGCGAGCCGGTCGGCGCGCGGTCCTGTCGTACGGCGGTCCCGGGCGAGCAGGGCCCGCAGCTGGACGCCGGTGCCCGCGTCGAGCGTGCGGCCGATCGTGGCGACGGCCGCGGCGAAGCCGGCCTCGTCGGTGAACTCCCCCTCCGTCAACGGGTCCTGGCCGTCCGAGGTCGCTGCC
>NZ_JXTE01000052.1 GCF_000972385.1 Streptomyces sp. WM6386 | reverse complement strand
GGCCATGTCTCCACCCCCGCCCTCGCCCACCTCTCCCCCCGGGCGATACGCGTGCGAAGGAGCCCGCGATGAGCGACATGATCACCGCGGACCTGGTCGATCTCGACCTGTCCGCCGACACCAAGGAAGCGGCGGCACGCGCCCTCGCCCGACGCATGGTGACCCTGGGCCGGGTGACCGACCTGGAGGGCTTCCTCGCCGACGTGGCCGCCCGCGAGGCACAGATGCCGACCGGTCTCGACGGCGGCATCGGCATCCCGCACTGCCGCAGCGAGCACGTCACCGAGCCGACGCTCGCCTTCGGGCGCAGTGCGGCCGGGATCGACTTCGGCGCGCCGGACGGTCCCGCCGACCTGATCTTCCTGATCGCGGCGCCCGCCGGTGCCGACGATGCCCATCTGACGATCCTGTCCTCGCTGGCGCGGCAGTTGATGAACGCCGAGTTCACCGACGCCCTGCGGTCGGCGGGGGACGCGACGGGTGCGGCGGCGCTGATCCGCGGGGACGCGCCGGCCGCGGACACCGGGGACGCGGGTGCTTCCGCCGGCGCAGGCGCGGGCGGTGCCTCCGAGGGCGCCAAGAGCGCCGTGGGTGCCTCCGTGGGCGCCTCCGCAGACTCCGTGGCGGCGTCGGGGGCGGCCTCCGCCGATGCCGCCACGGGCAGTTCGTCCGGTGAGGGCGAGCGCCCCTTCCGGATCGTCGCCGTCACGTCCTGTCCGACCGGCATCGCCCACACGTACATGGCGGCCGAGTCGCTGGAGAACGCGGGCCGCGAGGCGGGCGTCGAACTCGTCGTCGAGACGCAGGGCTCGGCCGGCTTCACCCGGCTCGACCCGGCCGTCATCGCGGCGGCGGACGGCGTGATCTTCGCCCATGACGTCCCCGTACGCGACAAGGACCGCTTCGCCGGCAAGCCGACCGTCGACGTCGGCGTGAAGGCGGGCATCAACCGTCCTGCGGAGCTGATCGGCGAGGTGCGCGGGAAGGCGGCGCGCGGTGAGGTGACCGGGGCGCCCGGAACCGGCTCCACGCCCGTCGAGCGGGCGGGGACCGCCGGCGACAGCTACGGCACCAAGCTGCGCAAGTGGCTGATGACCGGCGTGAGCTACATGGTCCCGTTCGTCGCGGCCGGCGGTCTGCTGATCGCCCTCGGCTTCGCGATCGGCGGCTACCAGATCAACGAGGCCAAGCCGGTCATGGAGCACTTCGACTGGGGCCAGGTCGACAGCTGGGGCGCGCTGCTCTTCCAGATCGGCGGCGTCGCCTTCGGCTTCCTGATCCCCGTCCTCGCCGGCTACATCGCCTACGGCATGGCGGACCGGCCAGGCCTCGTGCCCGGCTTCGTCGGCGGCATGATCTCCGTCAACATCGCCGCAGGCTTCCTCGGCGGCCTGGTCGCCGGTCTGCTGGCCGGTGCGGTCGTCCTCGGTATCCAGCGGATCAAGATCCCGCCGGTGATGCGCGGCATCATGCCGGTGGTCGTGATCCCGCTGGTCTCGTCGATCGTCGTCGGCTTCCTGATGTTCATCGTGATCGGCAAGCCGATCGCCGAGGCCCAGAAGGCGATGACGGACTGGCTCAACGGCCTCTCCGGCACCAACGCCATCCTCCTCGGCGTCCTCCTCGGCCTGATGATGTGCTTCGACCTGGGCGGCCCGGTCAACAAGGTCGCGTACGCCTTCGCCACCGCCGGTATCGCCGTGCAGGACCCGAGCGACTCCGCGATGAAGGTCATGGCCGCCGTGATGGCCGCCGGCATGGTGCCCCCGCTCGGCATGGCCCTCGCGACGACTGTCCGCAAGAAGCTGTTCACCACCACCGAGCGCGAGAACGGCAAGGCGGCCTGGATCCTCGGCGCCTCCTTCATCTCCGAGGGCGCGATCCCGTTCGCCGCGGCCGACCCGTTGCGCGTCATCCCCGCCTCCATGGCGGGCGGCGCGGTCACCGGCGCGCTCACCATGGCCTTCGGCTCGACCCTGCGCGCCCCGCACGGCGGCATCTGGGTCACCTTCCTGATCGGCAAGCCGTTCCTGTACCTGCTGGCCATCGCCATCGGTACGGCGATCACGGCAGGCCTGGTCATCGTCCTCAAGGGCCTGCGCAAGACGGCCCCGGACGGCGCGGCCACCGGCTCCGACGAGTCCGCGGCGGCTCCGGCGGCGCAGGCGAAGCAGCCCGTGGCGGCGTAAGCGGCGGGAGGCGGGGGCGGGCGCACATGGCCCGCCCCGGCAAGGCAGGCCGGTGGCAGCCCTGGCGGGACGGGGCTGCGACCGGCCGCAGCCGTTTCATCGTCCCTATGTCCCTTTGGGTGGCTGTGAGTTGTTCACGGCACCTGCGAGATACGTCACGGTCCGGGGCCAAAGTCCCGGACCGTGGTGTCTACTGGGGCGCATGCCTGAGCACGTCTCGATCTACCAGCTGACGGGCATGGCCGTCCTCGCCCTGGCGACCGTCGTCTGGGCGATCGGCCTGACCCGCGTCCTGCGCCGCAGCCGCGAGGCCGCCCCGTGGCGGACCTCCGCCCTTCTCCCGGCCCTCCCGTACCAGCGGCAGGCCGGTCCCGAACGGGAGTCCGTCCAGCTGACTCCGGCGGAACACGACGCGTTCGCGGGACTGGTGCGACAGCTCAGCGACGGTCGCTGACCAAGCGGCCGAGGCGAGGCGCGAGCCTCAGGTGCGTGGCGTGCGTGACGACACCCGCGCCGCGCGCCGCTCCATCGCATCGCGCGCCGCGTCCTCGGAGACGTACACCTCGCACATGTGCCGCCCGTCGGGCGTGGCCGTGTGCTCGACCTCCCACAGGGAGATCTCTTTGCCGTCGCGCAGCAGGAACGCGTGCTCGTAGAGCGAGAAGCACAGCCCGATCCGCCCCGCACGGCACGGCCGTCCGAAAGCCTGCGTGATCTGGTGCGCGAACGCCGTCGTCAGCAGCGAGGCCGTCTCCGTGCCCGGCTGGTCCGGGTTCTCCGCGCGGCGCAGGAGCCTGCGCGCGTGATCCGCCGAGTCGTCGGGCACGTACGCGTGCCGGGGCGCGGGGATCGGCGACAGCTGCACCGTCACCGGCAGCTCGAAGTCCGGTGCGTCCGGCGGCAGCGGCAGCCGTGCCGTGGCGGCGCGCAGCTCCTCCTCGTCGACGTACACCTCGTGCTGCGGGACGCTGCCCGGCGCGGTGTTGTGGACCAGCTCCCAGAGGGTGAGTGCCGAGCCGTCGGCGAGCAGCCAGGTGTGGCGGTACGTCTCGCGGTGCAGCCCCGCGCTGTGGTGCGCGGAGTGCAGCGAGCTGTCGTGCGCGAGCGCGCAGTCGAGTCGCCGTATCGTCTCGTCGGGCAGCTCGAAGGAGTTCAGCGCGCGGCCGAGGAGTCGCGCGAGGTGCTCCTCCGGAGACTCGGGCGACTCGCGTGGCTCGTACGCTGCTGTCTCGTACGGAACGCTCAAGGTTTCTCCCGGCGTTGCTGCATGTCACCTTGTGGGTGCATACCGTAGCCCCTCGGTCGGACATCATGTCCGGGAACCGAGAAAACGTGCGCACAGAAAACGCTCGGGCCGCGTGAGAAGTTCCCACACGACCCGAAGGTCCGTCAAAACCCGCCGGTCAGAAGGCACTTGCCGCGTCATGGCGCCCCGGGCGGCGCACCGCTGCCGGCGTGCGCCCCGGTGCTCAGCGGGCGCTCAGCGGGCGTTCATCCGGCGCTTCCCGCGACCCACTCGGTCCACGACATGTTCCAGCCGTTGAGCCCGTTGTCCGGCGACACCGTCTTGTCGGGGGAATTCTTGACGATCACGACATCGCCGGCGACGGAGTTGTCGTAGAACCACTTGGCGTTCGTGTCGCCCTGTCCGCCCTGGACGTCCTGCAGTCCGACGCAGCCGTGACTGGTGCCCTGCCGGCCGAAGGGCGGGTTGCCCTTGTTGTACCAGTAGTTGCCGTGGATGAACGTCCCCGACTGCGTCAGCCGCATCGCGTGCGGCACGTCCGGGATGTCGTAGGCGTTGGCGAGCCCGACCGTCCGGCTGTCCATGCGCAGCTTCTGGAACTTCTCGGAGATCACCATCTGGCCGTTGTACGTGGTGTTTTGCGCGTCGCCCGTCGAGATCGGCACCTTCTTGAGGGTCTTCCCGTCGCGCACGACCGTCATGGTCTGGGTGTCGGCGTCGACCGTGGAGACCTGAGACCGCCCGATCGTGAAGGTGACGGTCTTCTTCTGCACCCCGAAGGCGTCGTTCGCGCCCTCGACGCCGTCCAGGTCGATCTTCATCGTGACCTTGGAGCCGGCCTTCCAGTACTCCTCGGGCCGGAAGTCGATCCGCTGCGAGCCGAACCAGTGCCCGACGACCTTCTGCCCGCTGCTGGACGAGACCGTGATGTGCGACTGCACGGCCTTCTTGTCGCTGATCGCCTTGTCGAAGGTGAACGACACCGGCATCCCGACGCCCACCGTCGTCCCGTTGTCCGGTGTGTACGTCCCGATGAAGCTGTTCGCCTTGCTGACCGTCGTGAAGGTCGCGTCGGCTGCGGTGGTCCGCCCGTCGGAGTCCTTCGCGCTCGCCGATATCTCGTACTTCGTCCCGCGCTCCAACTGCTCCTTCGGCGTCCAACTGCCGCCGTTCGCCGAGATGAACCCGGGCACCGACTGCCCCGTCCCCGCAACGGTCATCTTCACGTCGGTCAGCTCGCCGTCGCTGACCTTCACGCCCGTCGTGTTGATCGACGCACCCGTCGAACCGTCCTTGGCCGATATGGCGATCTTCGCCTCGGACGTCTTGGCGGAGTCCCCGCCCGCCTTGCCGTCGTCCTTCCCGGCATCTGCGCCGCCCCCGCAGGCGGTGAGGGTGAGGGCGCCGACCGCCAGGACGGCACAGGCCCCGAATGCGCGCCGCGCTGATATGTCCGGCGTTGTCACGAGATTCTCCAGGTTCGTGTGATGTGCGTGATCCGCTCCCATGCGTGGAGAAAGAGCGAATCCATGACCGGTCGGGTTCCCTCCGGCAGCCGTGAACGCCATCACGTGACACAACCGGGACAATCGTCCGTACGAAACGCGCCACACGCGGGCCTGCGGGTGCCGGAGCCGAGCGCGCCGCGGCGGCTGCCCCGGACGGGTGGGGCGGCCGCGCACCCGCAGGCGCGGGTCGCCCCCCGAGGCGTACGACCCCGACAGCGCCGAGCATGAGGCCCTCGCACGGCGTCGCGGCCGCCCTCGGCGCTCTTCGGTGCCGCAGCCCGACATGGACCGCCCGATGGACGCCGTGGGCGTGGCCGCGGCGGCCGCCGCGGCGCTCGACGGCGCCGTCCTGCACGGCATGCCGTGTTCCGCCCCCGCGCCCAGCAGTTCACCACCGGCTCCGGACCCGATGCGGTCGGCGGAGCCCCGTCACCGCCCCCCGTACAACTCCCCGTACGACGGCCACACCCCGCCCGGACCGTCCACCGACTCGGCCGCGCGCACGGCCCGCACGATCGCGCGCGTCACCACGTCGGCGCCGGCCTCGAGCAGCGGGTTGAGCGCGAGCGGGTGCTCGGCGTCGAGCGCGCGCTGTCCCGTCGCCAGCGTGAACACCGTGTCGCCGTCGTGGAGGAGGTGCACGGGTCGCACGGCGCGGGCGATGCCGTCGTGCGCCGTTCCGGCGAGCTTCTGCGCCTGCGCCTTGGACAGTTGCGCGTCGGTGGCGACAACGGCGAGCGTGGTGTTCAGCAGAGGCGCCGCGTTCTCCGCCGCGGTCTCCGCGAGGCGCCGGCGCGCGGCCTCGTGGACGCGCGGCTCCGGAGGGTCGACGCGCCCCTGGAGCAACTCCCCGTACAGGAGGCCTTTTCCGGGCTCCACCACGGAGCCCGCGGCGTTGGCCACCACCAGCGCGGCGACCGTGATCCCCGAGTCGAGAACGGTGCTCGCGGTACCCACTCCGCCTTTCATCGCCCCGACCACGGCGCCGGTACCCGCGCCCACGCTCCCTTCCCGCACCACCGCACCGACCGCGCTCGCCGCGGCCGCCTCGACCGCGGCCCGGCCCGTGGCCGCATCGGGCCGGGCCCGGAAGTCACCACCCCGCGCCAGGTCGAAGACGCAGGCGGCGGGTACGACGGGAACGACGTGCGCCGGATCCACCCCGACAGGCACTCCGCGCCCCTGCTCCTCCAGCCATGCCATCACGCCGGACGCGGCGTCGAGCCCGTACGCGCTGCCGCCGGTCAGCACGATCGCCTCGACCTTCTGCACGACATTGCGCGGGTCGAGGGCGTCGGTCTCCTTGGTGCCGGGTCCGCCGCCGCGCACATCCACGGCGGCGACGGCACCGCCCTCAGGGGCGAGCACGACGGTGGTACCGGTGAGCCAACCGTCGCCGACGCGCGTCGCGTGTCCCACGCGCACGCCGGTGACGTCGGTCAGAGCGTCAACTGTCATGGGACCAGTCTCGTCCAGGCACCGGCGCCGTCCCAGGACGTCACACGACCGGGGTCGCCTCTTTCCTCTCCCGGGTCGCCATGCGCGCCGTCAGCGTCACCCCGGTCGCCACCGCGAGCGCCGAGACGATGCCCGACGTGAGCACGGCCCAGTCACCCAAAAACGTGCAGAGGATCACGAGGAACGCCGTGGTCGGCAGTACCAGTTGCTGGGCGATGCCCACCTTGAAGTGACGCGAGTGCAGGGCCCAGACGGTGAGCAGGTAGAGCGCGGTCGGCAGGGTCACGGCGGCCGACGCGGCCAGCGTGGAGATATGCGCCTTGCCCACCGCCTGCTCGACGGCCACCTCCAGGCCGGCGCCGACCGCGGCCGCCGAGGCGAAGATCAGGTAGTGGCCGTAACCCCACAGGAAGGCCTGCTTGTTGGAGCGCAGATGGCCGTGGATCGGCACGACGAAGTAGATCCACCACGCGGAGAAGATGATCAGCAGCCCACCCGCGGCGATCGGCAGCAGTTCACCGAGCGCGTCGTTCTCGTCCACGCCCGACTTCACGGCGACGGTGGCCGCGGCGATCGTCTCGCCGAGCACGATGATCGTGAACAGGCCGTAGCGCTCGGAGATGTGGTGCGGATGCCAGGACGTGGGGAAGCCCTTCTCCGCGTACCGCGGCACGCACATCTCGAGGACCGCCATCACCAGGAACACCCAGGGCCGCCCGCCCTCGGGCAGGATCAGCAGCCCCAGCCAGCCGACGAGGCAGAGCAGCACGCCGCCTGCGTAGCGCAGGGCCGTCGTTCTCTCCGGGCCCTCGCTCGATCTCGCCACGCGCAGCCACTGCGTCGACATGGCGAGCCGCATGATCACGTAGCCCAGCCAGACGACCAGGAAGTCATGGTCCTCGAACGCCTTGGAGACCCCGGCCGCGAGCACCAGCACGCCGGCGATCTGGACCAGGGTGACGACCCGGTAGAGGACGTCGTCGTTGTCGTACGCCGAGGCGAACCAGGAGAAGTTCATCCAGGCCCACCAGATGGCGAAGAAGACCATCGCATAGTTGAGGATCCCTTCGCCCGCGTGCGACTCGGCCACGGAGTGCACGAGTTGCACGCCCGCCTGGGCGATGGCCACGACGAAACACAGGTCGAAGAAGAGTTCCAGGGGCGAGGCGACCCGGTGGGCCTCCTCGCGGCCGCGGGCGGTGAGCCTGCCCAAGGGCGCCGGGGAGGGAGTCGAACTGGACGTCATGAGTCCAAGCACAGCAGATACGGGCCAGAACGTCTTGCGACGGATTCGCAAACGTGTGCGGGTCCCAAGGCTTTCATCCGTACGACGAGGCGGTACGGAAGGCGCGGACCATGACTGCCGCCGGGAACGACCAGGACGGTCGTCGCCCCCGGGGCCGTACCCTGGACGCATGAGCACCGCCCCCGACCGCGAGCCGCGCGCCCCGAAGCCGTCGCTGATCTTCGACGACCCGCTGGACCAGCAGTCCTCGGACGACACGGACCGCGGCTGGGGCGAGCGACCCGGCGCCGACAGCGCGGCCGACCTGAAGCGCTTCCTCGACGAGAAGCCGCCCCACCACCTCTGACCGCGCCGCACGGCCGCCGCGCAGAGGAGGCGAGGCGTGGCCGTTACCGCTCGTCGTGCCCGGACCCCCGCTGCGCGACCAGCGCGTCGCGGATCTCCTTGAGGACCTCCAGCTCGGTCACCTCGATGACCTCGTGCGTGCCCTCCTTCGCCTTCCGGCGGGCCTCCATCCGAGCCAGGTACTTCGACATCGGCAGAACCATCAGGAAGTAGACGACCGCCGCGGTGATCACGAAGCTGAGCGTCGCGCCGAGCACGGTGCCCCATCTGATCGGGATGCCGCTCAGCACGGTACCGTCCGCCGACACCTTGCACGGGTCCTTCAGACACGAGCTGTAGCTGTCGAGGTTCTTGGTGCCGATCGCCCCGACCAGCGGGTTGATCACGCCTTTCACCACCGAGTTGACGACGTTGGTGAAGGCGGCGCCGATGACCACCGCTACTGCCAGATCGACGACGTTCCCGCGCATCAGGAAGGCCTTGAAGCCCTCCCAGACGCTCGGCTTCTTCTCGCTCACCTAGGGGACTCTCCTCGCGCGCACAGGTTGTGGAACAAACAGCTCCGCAACCTACGTCAACGCGAGGCGACCCTGTCCAATTGGGTAGCTCGAACGAGGGCCTTGACAGTAATCCGCGCAACAGACGGACCGCACAGCTCAGCACAGTGTCACCGCCAGCCGTGCCGTGGCGCTCGCGCCCGCGAGACGCACCGCGATCGGACGCGGCACCGAGAGCACGACCAGCGCCCCGCTCTCCGTGGCACCCTCCAGAGGCTCCGGCACCTTCTTCACCCGCGCCCCGCGCGCGAGCACCTGGGCGTCGCCTCCTGTCGCCGTCGTCCCGGCGGCGATCACGTCCACCCGGTCACCGGGCCGCAACAGCAGCACCGTGGCACCGTCGGCGATCCGCACCGGTGCCGTCACCATCTCCACGGCGTGACGCTCCCGCACCGGCTCGACCACGGGATGCCCGCGCCCCCCGTCGGCGTCGCCCGGACCGACGGCCACCAGCGCGGCCGCGGTGACGGCCAGGCCCGCTGCCACGGCCCGCCTGCGGTGCCGTACGAGCCTGGCCAGTTGATGCCGCCCGCCGCGCACCCGCACGGGAGCGAAGTGCGGCACCTCGCACGTCGCGGGAGCGTCGGTGCCCGGCGGGCGCGGAGCAAGGGGGGAGAAGGGCGGGGGAGACGGAGCGAAGGACACGGGAACCACCACCTGTCACGAGGAATCGGCTTGCAAGGCCACGATGAGGCCTCGCGCCGTCCCCCGCCGAGACAGGTGGATCACCTACCGGTTGTGGACAACTCCCTCACTCGAACGAGCAGTTCCGCCCGTGCAGGGGCCGGGAACTGTTGGGGTTTGGCTGAGCGCGGGTGCGTTCTGGTGTGTGTGAGTGAGGCGGAGGGTCTGGGCGGGTGGCTGGGGGTTGCCGTCCTGAGAGGGGGATCGGAGTTCGTTCGTCGAATGTGTGACCTTTCCGGGCGGGGCTCGTTCATGTGATGACCGGGTTTTCTGGGGACCGTATGGGGTTGTGGGATGGGCGGGTTGCGGGAGCTTGCAGCGTCGTTTGTCGTGCCCGGCCCCTCGGGGGTGGCGGCCCGTACGAGGCTCAAGCAGCTCACGCCCGCCGATGAGAAGGTGCTCGCGCTGGTCGGTGCGCACCTCGGCTCTCTCGCCTCCCAGGACTTGAAAGTGCGGTGCTCGGCGGGGCCTGGAACATTCCGCGGAGACGTGGGCCGCGCGTAAGCGGGCTCTGACGGCTGTGTCGTCGTCGCGGTGGGGCAACAGGACTCACTCCCGCTCAGTCTTCAGGAACGGTGCTGTTCTCCGCAGCGCTACGGCAGTTCGAACCCGGGATCCATGCCGCCCAGCGCCGTTGTGCACAGGCAGTCCCGCTCTTCGTTCGCCGGCAGCGCGGCCACCGCGTCGAACAGCACCCCCCGCAGCCGGTCCACGTTCGCCGCGAACACCCGCAGCACCTCGTCGTGCGAGACGCCCTCACCGGTCTCGGCGCCCGCGTCGAGGTCCGTGACCAGGGTCAACGACGTGTAGCAGAGCTCGAGTTCACGGGCGAGCGCCGCCTCGGGGTGCCCGGTCATACCCACCACCGACCAGCCCTGCGCCCGGTGCCACAACGATTCGGCACGCGTCGAGAAGCGCGGCCCCTCGATCACGACCAGGGTCCCGCCGTCCACCGCCTCCCAGTCCCGGCCGTGCGCGGCCTTCAGCGCGGCCGCCCGCCCGACGGGGCAGTAGGGGTCGGCCAGCGACACGTGCACCACGTTGGGCAGGCTGCCGCCCGGCAGCGCCAGCCCGTCGAAGTACGTCCCCGCGCGGGACTTCGTACGGTCGACCAGCTGATCCGGCACGAGCAGCGTGCCCGGCCCGTACTCGGGGCGCAGCCCGCCCACCGCACACGGACCGAGGACCTGGCGTGCCCCGACCGACCGCAGCGCCCACAGATTGGCGCGGTAGTTGATCCGGTGCGGCGGCAGATGGTGGCCGCGTCCGTGCCGGGGCAGGAAGGCGACCCGACGGCCCGCTATCTCACCGAGGAACAGGGAGTCACTGGGCGGTCCGTACGGGGTGTCCACCTGGATCTCGGTCACGTCGTCGAGGAACGAGTAGAAGCCCGAGCCGCCGATTACGCCGATCTCTGCGTTCGCCATGACCCGCACACTAGCTGGCCCCGGCAGCGGGCAGAGAAGAGCTCCGCAAACACCGAGGACCCTGTCGTCGTACGACAACAGGGTCCCGTGAGTGCGTCTCTAGGCGGCGGAGGTGCTGCTGGAGGAGGTGCCGGTGCTCGACGACTTCGAGTCCGAGGACGACGACGTCGAGGTGGACGAAGAAGGCGTCGACGTCGAAGGCTTCGACGCCGGCGAGCTGCTCGACGAGGAGCCGCGGCTGTCGTTGCGGTAGAAGCCGGAGCCCTTGAAGACGATGCCGACTGCGGAGAACACCTTCTTGAGGCGGCCCTGGCAGTTGGGGCACTCGGTCAGAGCGTCGTCGGTGAACTTCTGCACCGCCTCGAGGCCCTCGCCGCACTCGGTGCACTGGTACTGGTAGGTCGGCACTGTCTTCCTCCTGGCACTCTCACTCATTGAGTGCTAACGAGGGTCCATAGTGACGTATTCCCGAGGATCAGTCCACCGCCACCGGCACGCGGTGACCGACGCCACGTGCGACGGTCCGGGTCCGGGGGCGTGTCGTCAGGCGTGACCGGAGGGCCAGCAGGGTCGCCAGGGCGAGCAGTGTGCCGACCATCGGGACGAGGAACCCTGCACCGTTCCAGAAGCGGTCCTCCAGCTGTCCGGCAGCCGTGACGGCGGCCGCCTGGCCGAGCGCCACCGCGCCGGTCAGCCAGGTGAAGGCCTCGGTACGGGCACCGGCCGGCACCAGGCTCTCCACCAGCGTGTAGCCGGTGATCAGCGCGGGCGCGATGCACATGCCGACCAGGAGGCCGAGCCCGGCGAGCGCGAGCACCGAGTGCGCGGCCCACAGTCCGGAGGCCACCAGCGCGAGCGCGCCGTACCCGACCACGAGGCGCTGCTGCGGAGCCACCTTCCACGCGATGGCACCGCAGACGATCCCGGAGAGCATGTTGCCCGCGGCGAAGACGCCGTACAGGACACCGTTCAGACCGGGCTCGCCGATCGAATCGGTGAACGCGGCCAGCGAGACCTGCATACCGCCGAAGACGGAGCCGATGCCCAGGAACGTCACGATCAGCACGCGCACGCCAGGCACGCGCAGCGCGGAACCGTGCTCCACGCGTGCGTGCCCGTCGAGGGTGACCAGTGGCTGCGTGCTCTTCTGCGCGGCGAACAGCAGACCGCCGAGCAGGGTCAGTGCCGACTCCGTCAGCAGGCCCGCGGCCGGGTCGACGGCGGTGCACAGCGCGGTGGCCAGCAGCGGGCCGAAGACGAAGGTCAGCTCGTCCGTGACGGACTCGAAGGCCGCCGCGGTGGTCATGAGGGGCGAGCCCTGGAGCTTCACGCCCCAGCGCGCGCGCACCATGGGACCGACCTGCGGCACCGAGGCGCCGGTGGGGACGGCCGCGGCGAACAGCGCCCACAGGGGCGCGTGCGAGAGCGCGAGTGCCGTCAGCGTCAGACCTGACGCCGTGTGCACGATCACGCCGGGGATCAGCACGGCGCGCTGCCCGTGGCGGTCGGCGAGGCGCCCGCTGTAGGGCGCGAACAGTGCCATGGAGACGCCGGTGACGGCCGCGGCGGCGCCCGCCGCGCCGTACGAGCCGGTGGTGTGCTGCACGAGCAGCACGATGGAGATCGTCAGCATCGCGAACGGCTGACGTGCCGCGAAGCCGGGGAGCAGGAACGTCCAGGCGCCGCGGGTGCGCAGCAGCTGCCCGTATCCCGGGCGTGCGGTGACCGTGGATGCCACGGCCCGTGCCTTTCTGCCGCCTGGTAGCGCGCCTGTGCGGGGGCGCCGAGAGCTGTCCTCTTGCGCGCACTGCGGTAGATACCGGGCCCACTGCGGAGGGGCGTTTCGGCCGCCATACGGTCGCGCCAGCAATGCGTCAGGCAGAGTTGGTTCGATCAGAATGCGCCTTCATCGTACAGGGATCAACGCCTGGTGCGCCTGTGAAAACGAGCACCATGAGCCGTGTTCACCTGCGATTATCGGGGGTGTGAACCGTACGAAACGCGCCCTTAACGACATGGGGCGACGTGGAGCGCGCGGCGCGCATCGAGATTGTGCGCTCCTGCACAAGCCGTGCGCGCCCCCACGGCGCGCACCGCCGAACGCACCCGCGCCCCCACCTCCGAGGCCGCGCCGCCCGGTCAGCGCCGCGGCGTCTTCCCGTTCCCGTTGGTGCCCAGCCACCCGGCCAGCTTTCCGTTGTGCCCCACCGCGCGCAGCCGCCGCTCCGCGGCGTCCCGCACGGGATCCGTGGCGACCACCAGCAGCTCGTCCCCGCGCCGCAGCACCGTCGTGGGCAGCGGAACGAACGATTCTCCATCGCGGACGACGAGGGTGACGGCGGCCCCGGCCGGCAGCCGCAGCTCGTTGACCTCGACGCCGTGCATCTTCGAGCCGTCGGGGATCGCGACGGACAGCAGGTGTCCGCGCAGCCGCTCCAGAGGCGCCGACTCGATGCCGAGGTCGGCGGCCTCCGCGTCCCCGCCCAGACGCAGCTGACGCGCGAGCCAGGGCAGCGTCGGTCCTTGGACCAGGGTGTAGACGACGACCAGGACGAAGACGATGTTGAAGATGCGGCGGCTGCCGTCGACACCGTTCACCATGGGGATCGTCGCCAGGATGATGGGCACGGCGCCGCGCAGCCCGGCCCAGGACATGAGGGTCTGCTCCTGCCACGGCACCCGGAACGGCGTCAGGCACAGCACGACGCTCAGCGGCCGCGCGACCATGGTCAGCACCAGGCCGATGACGAGGGCGGGCCACACGTCGTCGCCCAGCTCGTGCGGGGTGACCAGCAGGCCGAGCAGGACGAACATGCCGATCTGGGCGATCCAGCCGAGTCCTTCGGCGAAACCGCGTGTGGCGGGCCAGTGCGGCAGCTTGGCGTTGCCCAGCATCATGGAGGCGAGGTAGACGGCGATGAAGCCGCTGCCGTGCGCCAGCGCGCCGGCCGCGTACGCCGTCACGGCGATCGCCATGACGGCGATCGGATAGAGGCCGGAGGCGGGCAGCGCGACATGCCTGAGGCCCCAGGAGCCCAGCCAGCCGATCGCGATACCGATGGCGGTGCCGATGGCCAGTTCCAGGGTTATCTCGCCGAGGAGCATGTACCAGTGCTCGACCGGGCCCGCGGTGGAGAAGGCGACGACCAGGATGACCACGGGGGCGTCGTTGAAGCCGGACTCGGCCTCCAGCGTGCCCGTCACGCGCGCGGGGAGAGGGATCTTGCGCAGTACGGAGAAGACCGCCGCCGCGTCCGTCGAGGACACGACCGCCCCGATGATGAGCGCCTGGCGCCACTCCAGCCCGACGAGATAGTGCGCGGCTGTCGCCGTGACCCCGACGCTCACCGCGACCCCGACCAGCGCCAGCGCGGTGGCGGACGGCAGCGCGGGCTTGACCTCCTTCCACTTCGTGCCCAGTCCGCCCTCGGCCAGGATCACGACCAGGGCCGCGTATCCGATGACCTGGGTCAGCTCGGCGTTGTTGAAGTGGATGTCGCCGACGCCGTCCTGGCCCATGGCGACGCCGATGCCCAGATATACGAGCAGGCTGGGGAGCCCGCTGCGCGAGGAGATCCGGACCGCTGCGACGGCGACGAGCAGGACGAGCGAGCAGACGAGCAGAAGCTGGTTGAGGTCGTGGACGGTCAGCGGCTGTTCCCTTCCCTGGCCCACGGGCATCACGCGCGCGTGGGCTCACGTACATAGGACACGAAGAGGTGGACCTCCGCATCCAAGTACTTCGTTACCTTACCTAACTCTTGACGATTTCTTGACACTCCTGAAGGCAAGATCGAACGTCCGTCCGTGCTGGTACCCGACTCCGCGTCAAGTGGCGTCGGGCCCTGCGCCTATGGTTGCTCCAGCGCTCATTCAAAGTCACAGCCCCGCCTGCCGCTCGCGTTAGGACAGCAAGGACAGCGATGCCCCCCAACACCACCGCCTCATCGGGTCCGAAGCCCGGCAAGTCCGGCAGGAAAAAGGGGCGCAAAGCCCGTCTGATCGTCCTCGTCCTGGTACTGGCCATCATCGGGGGCGTCGCCTACGGGGCGTACTGGTCCATCAGCACCGTCCGTGCCTCCTTCCCGCAGACCAAGGGTTCGATCACGCTCGAGGGCCTGTCCGGACCGGTCGACGTGAAGCGCGACGGCTACGGCATCCCGCAGATCTACGCCTCCTCCGACGAGGACCTGTTCATGGCGCAGGGCTACGTCCAGGCGCAGGACCGGTTCTACGAGATGGATGTGCGCCGCCACATGACCTCCGGGCGCCTGTCGGAGATGTTCGGCACGGGCCAGGTCAAGAACGATGAGTTCCTGCGCACGCTCGGCTGGGACCGGGTCGCGAAGAAGGAGTACGACACCAAGCTGTCGGCCTCCACCAAGAAGTACCTCCAGGCGTACGCCAAGGGAGTCAACGCCTACCTGCAGGGCAAGGACGGCGAGGAGATCTCCCTCGAGTACGCGGTGCTGGGCTTCGCCAACGACTACAAGCCCGAGCAGTGGACCCCGGTCGACTCGGTGTCCTGGCTGAAGGCGATGGCCTGGGACCTGCGCGGCAACATGCAGGACGAGGTCGACCGCGCCCTGCTCACCAGCCGCCTCGGCCCCAAGCAGATCGAGGACCTGTACCCGGGCTACCCGTACGGCCGCAACAAGGCGATCGTCCAGGAGGGCCAGTACGACGAGCTGACGAAGACGTTCGAGCAGGGCAGCAGCACCTCGGGCACGGGTACGGGCACAGGCACGGGAACGGGCACAGGCACGTCCACCACGGGCACGAGCGGCACCACGGGCACCGCGTCCGCCTCGGGCACCACAGCCCTCACGAGCCAGCTCTCGGGCCTCTACGGCGTCCTGGAGGACCTTCCCGCCGCCGTCGGCGTGAATGGCAACGGCATCGGCTCGAACTCCTGGGTCGTCGCGGGCTCGCACACCATCACCGGCAAGCCGCTGCTGGCCAACGACCCGCACCTGTCGGCCTCACTGCCGTCCGTCTGGTACCAGATGGGCCTGCACTGCCGCACCCTCTCCAGCAAGTGCCAGTACGACGTCTCCGGCTACACCTTCGCGGGCATGCCCGGCGTGGTCATCGGGCACAACCAGGACATCTCCTGGGGCATGACCAACTCCGGGGTCGACGTCACCGACCTCTACCTGGAGAAGCTCAGCAGCAACGGCTACCTGTACGACGACAAGGTGAAGCCCTTCACCACGCGCGAGGAGACCATCAAGGTCGCCGGCGGCGAGTCCAAGACGATCGTCGTCCGTGAGACCAACAACGGCCCCCTGCTGTCCGACCGCGACGACGAGCTGGTCAAGGTCGGCAAGAAGGCCACCGTCGACACCGCCGCCCCCGACCGCGGCGACGGCTACGGCATCTCCCTGCGCTGGACCGCCCTGGACCCGGGCACCTCCGTGGACGCCGTGTTCGCGATGGACAAGGCGACCAACTGGAACGACTTCCGTGCGGCCGCGACCCTCTTCGACGTGCCGTCGCAGAATCTGGTCTACGCCGACACCCAGAACCACATCGGCTACACCCTCCCCGGAAAGATCCCCACGCGCGCGCAGGGCGTGGACGGCTCGATCCCGCAGCCCGGCTGGGACTCCAAGTACCGCTGGACCGGCTACATCCCGCAGGACCAGCTCCCCTACGAGTACGACCCCGCGCGCGGGTACATCGTCACCGCCAACCAGGCCGTGGTCGACAAGGACAAGTACCCCTACACGCTCACCACCGACTGGGGCTACGGCGCCCGCAGTCAGCGCATCACCGACCTGATCAAGTCGAAGATCGACGACGGCGGCAAGATCTCCACCGACGACATGCGCCAGATGCAGCTGGACAACAGCAGTGAGATCGCCAAGCTGCTCGTGCCCAAGCTGCTGAAGATCGACATCGAGGACAAGGACGTCCGCGAGGCGCAGAAGCTGCTGGAGGGCTGGGACTACACCCAGGACGCCGACTCGGCGGCCGCCGCTTACTTCAACTCGGTCTGGCGCAACATCCTCAAGCTCGCCTTCGGCAACAAGCTGCCCAAGGAACTGCGGGTCAAGGGCCAGTGCCTGTGGGTCGACCCCGTCAACACCACCGGCCCCGCCGACGAGGCGGAGAAGGTCCGCGAGTGCGGCCAGCGTGACGCCGACCAGGCGCAGCCGGACGGCGGCGACCGCTGGTTCGAGGTCGTGCGCAACCTCATGGAGGACGAGAAGAGCGACTGGTGGAAGACGCCCGCCGGGGTGGGAGACCGCCCCAAGGCGGAGAACCGCGACCAGCTGTTCAAGCGCGCCATGATCGACGCCCGCTGGGAGCTCACCGCCAAGCTCGGCAAGGACATCGACACCTGGAGCTGGGGCCGGCTGCACCGCCTGTTCCTGAAGAACCAGACGCTCGGCACCGAGGGCCCCGGCTTCGTCCGGTACATGCTCAACCGCGGCCCCTGGAAGCTCGGCGGCGGCGAGGCCACGGTCAATGCGACCGGCTGGAACGCCGCCGGCGGCTACGGCGTCGTCTGGGTGCCGTCGATGCGGATGGTGGTCAACCTCGGCGACCTCGACAAGTCGAAGTGGATCAACCTCACCGGAGCCTCCGGGCACGCCTACAGCGCCCACTACACCGACCAGACGGGCAAGTGGGTCAAGGGTGAACTGCTGGACTGGTCCTTCTCGAAGGACGCGGTCGACCAGAGCACGAGCGACACACTGGTGCTGAAACCGTGAGCCACTGACGGCGAATCGTCGAAGGGGCCCTCCACACACGCGTGGAGGGCCCCTTCGTATGCGCTCACATGCCGCGGCTCACGCGTCGTCCCGGAAGCGACGCACGCCCGACGGCGTCACCACCGCGTGCACCGCCTGGTCGTGCGCCTCCTCGGGGACGCGCTCGACGATCTCGGAGTCGTAGAGCAGCACGACCAGAGCGGGGTGTGCGCCCGCGCGCTCCAGGCGCGCGAGCACCCGGTCGTACGACCCTCCGCCGCGCCCCAGCCGCATACCGCGCGCGTCGACAGCCAGGCCGGGCAGCAGCACGACGTCGGCGCCGGTCACGGCTTCCGGGCCCAGACGCTCCCCGGAGGGCTCGAAGAGGGCCATCTTTCCGCCGTGTTGGACGCGCGCGAGGGAGCCCGCCCCGGTGTACGCGCCCCAGTCCAGATCGTTGTCGGGCAGGAGCGCCGGGAGCAGGACGTGCACGCCCCGCGCGCGCAGCGCGTCCAGGAGCGTGAGCGTGCCGGGTTCGCTCCCCACCGAGACGTACGCCGCCACCGTGCGTGCCCGCGCCAGCTCGGGCAGTTCGAGCGCCCGCCCGGCCAGCGCGGTCGCGGATTCGCGCACGTCATCGGCCGTCAACCTGTTCCTCACCGCGAGGAACTCTCGCCGCAACATTCGCTTGTCAGGCTCTCCAGGACGTCCGTTGTGACTCAAAGGTCGCTCCCGTACCCTTCCAATACGCTCATATCAGAGCTAATTAACCGGAGCCTCAGATTCCCTGCAAAGGCACCGGATAAGGTTGCGTGCATGACTCAGTCTCACCCTCGGATCAGCAAGGCTGTCATCCCCGCAGCAGGCCTCGGCACCCGGTTCCTGCCGGCCACCAAGGCCACTCCCAAGGAGATGCTGCCGGTCGTCGACAAGCCGGCGATCCAGTACGTGGTCGAGGAGGCCGCCTCCGCGGGTCTCGATGACGTCCTCATGATCACGGGCCGCAACAAGCGGCCGCTCGAGGACCACTTCGACCGCAACTACGAGCTGGAATCGGCGCTTCAGAAGAAGGGCGACGCCGGCCGGCTCGCGAAGGTGCAGGAGTCCAGCGACCTCGCCACCATGCACTACGTCCGCCAGGGTGACCCCAAGGGCCTCGGTCACGCCGTCCTGTGCGCGGCGCCGCACGTGGGCCACGAGCCCTTCGCCGTCCTCCTCGGCGACGACCTGATCGACCCGCGCGACCCGCTGCTCAAGCGGATGGTCGAGGTCCAGGAGCGGCATGGCGGCAGCGTCATCGCGCTCATGGAGGTCGAACCCGAGCAGATCCACCTCTACGGATGCGCGGCTGTCGACGCCACCGAGGACGCCGACGTGGTCAAGGTGCACGACCTCGTCGAGAAGCCGTCCGCGGCCGACGCCCCGTCCAACTACGCGATCATCGGCCGCTACGTCCTCGACCCGCACATCTTCGACATACTGCGCAAGACCGAGCCCGGCCGCGGCGGCGAGATCCAGCTCACCGACGCCCTCCAGCAGCTCGCGGCGGACGAGAAGGTCGGCGGCCCGGTGCACGGCGTCGTCTTCAAGGGCCGCCGCTATGACACCGGTGACCGTGGTGACTATCTGCGTGCCATTGTCAGACTCGCGTGCGAACGTGAAGACCTGGGCCCGGACTTCCGGACCTGGCTTCGCAGTTACGTAGCCGAGGAGATGTAGCAACGTTGAGCAGCGCCGCGCCCCACACCACCGGCCAGGACCACCTCTGGTCGGTGGACGAGCACCTGGAGGACATCCTCGCGACCGTCCGCCCCCTGGAACCCATCGAGCTGCAACTCCTCGACGCCCAGGGCTGTGTCCTGGTCGAGGACGTCACGGTGCCGGTCTCCCTGCCGCCGTTCGACAACAGCTCCATGGACGGGTACGCGGTGCGGGTCGCGGATGTCGCGGGCGCGAGCGAGGAGTTCCCCGCCGTCCTGGACGTCGTCGGGGACGTCGCGGCGGGCCAGGCCGAACTGCTCCACGTGGGCCCCGGCCAGGCCGCCCGCATCATGACCGGTGCCCCGCTGCCGCCCGGCGCCGAGACCGTCGTCCCCGTCGAGTGGACCGACGCAGGCCTCGGCGAGGGGCCCGCGACCGGGATGCGCGCCCGCGCCCTGGCTCCCGAGGGCGCCGAGGGGCACGTGCACGTGCACCGGCCCGCCGAGGCACGCGCGCACGTACGCGCGAAGGGCAGCGACGTGAAGGCCGGTGACCGCGCCCTCGAGGCCGGCACCGTCCTCGGCCCGCCGCAGATCGCACTGCTCGCCGCGATCGGCCGCGGCACGGTACGCGTCCGCCCGCGCCCGCGCGTGGTCGTCATGTCCACCGGCAGCGAACTCGTCCAGCCCGACGAACAACTGGGCAACGGCCAGATCTACGACTCCAACAGCTTCGCCCTCACCGCCGCCGCCCGCGACGCCGGGGCCATCGCCTACCGCGTCGGCGCCGTCGCGGACGACGCCGAGACCCTCCGCAACACCATCGAGGACCAGCTCGTCCGCGCCGACCTCATGGTCACCACGGGCGGCGTCAGCGTGGGGGCGTACGACGTCGTCAAGGAGGCGCTGTCGTCCGTCGGTGACGAGGACGAGGCCGGCAGTGGCATCGACTTCCGCAAGCTCGCCATGCAACCCGGCAAGCCCCAGGGCTTCGGCTCCATCGGCCCCGACCACACCCCGCTCCTCGCGCTGCCGGGCAACCCCGTCTCGTCGTATGTCTCCTTCGAACTGTTCGTCCGTCCCGCGATCCGCGCTCTCATGGGCCTGGAGGACGTGCACCGGCCGCGCGTGACCGCGAAGCTGACCGCCGGCAAGGCGCTGACCTCGCCGAAGGGACGCAGGCAGTTCCTGCGCGGGACCTACTCCGACGGCACGGTGACCCCGGTCGGTGGCGCCGGGTCGCACCTGGTGGCGGCCCTCGCGCACGCGGACGCGCTGATCGTCGTCCCGGAGGACGTGGAGTCCGTCGAGCCCGGCACCGAGGTCGAGGTGGTCCTGCTCGGCTGAGTGCTCCTGGTTGGCGGTACCGTGTCGCGCACAACAGGCCCGCGCGCCGTACCGCGAAGGGCCGGGACCGGGAGCGCCGCACAGCATGAGTACGCAGGACCGACTGACTCACATCGACGAGGCGGGCGCCGCCCGCATGGTCGACGTATCCGACAAGGACGTGACCGCGCGCACCGCCCGCGCCAGCGGCCGGGTCCTCGTCTCGCCCCGCGTGATCGAGCTGCTGCGCGGCGAGGGCGTCCCCAAGGGCGACGCCCTCGCCACAGCGCGGATCGCGGGCATCATGGGCGCCAAGCGCACCCCGGACCTGATCCCGCTGTGCCACCCGTTGTCGGTGTCGGGTGTGAAACTGGATCTGTCGGTCGTGGACGACGCGGTGGAGATCCTCGCCACGGTCAGGACGACGGACCGCACGGGCGTCGAGATGGAGGCCCTCACCGCGGTCTCCGTCGCCGCGCTCACCGTGATCGACATGGTCAAGGCGGTCGACAAGGGAGCGGTCATCACGGACGTTCGGGTGGAGGAGAAGACGGGCGGCAAGTCGGGCGACTGGAGCCGGGCATGACATATCGCGCTCTTGTGGTCACCGCCTCCAACCGGGCCGCCGCCGGGGTCTACGAGGACAAGGGCGGCCCGTTGATCGCCGCGGGCCTGAAGGGCTTCGGCTTCGACGTCGAGGGGCCGCAGATCGTGCCCGACGGGGACCCTGTCCGGGCGGCCCTGCGCGCCGCCGTCGACGCCGGGTACGACGTCGTCGTCACCACCGGCGGCACCGGCATCTCGCCCACCGACCGCACCCCCGAGGCGACCCGCGAGGTGATCGACCACGAAGTGCCCGGCATCGCCGAGGCCATCCGGGCGTTCGGACGGGAGAAGGTGCCGACCGCCGTGCTCTCGCGGGGCCTGGCCGGAGTGGCGGGACGGACCCTGATCGTCAACCTGCCGGGCTCCACCGGCGGAGTGAAGGACGGGCTCGCTGTCCTGGAGCCCCTGTTGGTCCACGCCGTCGACCAGATCCGCGGCGGCGACCACCCCAGACCCGGGGCCGGCACTGGGGGTGCGAGCTGAACAGCCCATCCTGGCCCGTCGTACTGGCGGACGGCGACGTCGTCCTCCGGCCCATAAAGGTGCGCGACCAGCGGGCCTGGCGCGAGGTCAACCGGCGCAACCGCGACTGGCTGCGCCCCTGGGAGGCGACCATCCCGCCGCCCACGCCCAGCGGGCCGATCGCGCACCGGCCGACCTACCGGCAGATGGTGCGCCATCTGCGGGCCGAGGCGAACGCGGGCCGGATGCTGCCGTTCGTCATCGAGTACCAGGGACGGCTCGTCGGACAGTTGACCGTCGCCGGGATCACCTGGGGCTCGATGTGCTCGGGACACGTCGGCTACTGGGTGGACGAGTCGGTGGCCGGCCGTGGGGTGATGCCGACGGCCGTGGCGCTCGTCGTGGACCACTGTTTCCGGAGCGTCGGACTGCACCGCGTCGAGGTCTGCATTCGCCCGGAGAACGGGCCCAGTCGCCGGGTCGTGGAGAAACTCGGATTCCGTGAGGAGGGGCTGCGGCCCCGTTATCTCCACATCGACGGGGCCTGGCGCGACCATCTCGTCTTCGCGCTCACCGCGGAAGAGGTGCCGGATGGGTTGCTCGGGCGATGGCGACGGGCACGTTCACAGAAGGCGCCGCACACCACGCCCCGGAACCCGCAGAACACGCCGGGGAATCCCACGTAGCCAGGAAAACGGCCGAGGGAAGTGACCCCGGGAATTGAATAAATGTTCGAAAGTGATCGGGCGGCGATCGTCTCAGGGCATTAAATTCACGGCTCCGGCAGCCTGCTGATCGCATCGGTCACAAAAAAAGCTCGAAATATCAGCCAGATCGTGCGACACACCGGCCCAATTGGCGGATGGCCTCACGCGAATCCCTCTACCGTGTGAGGCGTGAGCAGCAGCGGCCTCATCTACGCAGTCATTGTCGGGGCCTGGGCCGCCTACTTGGTGCCGATGTGGCTCCGTAGGCAGGACGAGCTGAACGAGGCCCGTCCGACGGAACGCTTCAGCACCGCCATCCGGCTGCTGTCCGGACGGGCGGGGATGGAGCGCCGGTACGCCAAGGACCTGCGGGCGCGCTCCACCGAGGAGGGGGAGCCCAGCGCCGTCGACCCGGATGCCGTCACCGACTCGGTGGACGTCCGGGCCTTCGCCACGCCTCCGACGCGCCCGCAAGTGCGCGCGGACGTGCACGCGGAGGCGTCGGCGCGCAGGGAAGCGGCGCGTGAGTCGGCACGCGAGAGAGCGGCCGACCCGGCAGCGCACGCCCCGGCATCCGTCTCCGCACCGGCGCCCGCATCCGCTCCGGCACGCAGGCAGGTGCCCGCAGCCCGGCGTTCGCCCGCTGCGGAAGCCGCCGCGGCGCGCGCCCGGCGCACGAAGGCACTCGCGCGCCGTAGGCGCACCACCGTGGTGCTCTTCATCGCTTTCACGCTCGGAGCGGTCGTCGCCGCCGTCGGAGGGCTCGCGTTCCTGTGGGCGCCCGGCGTGCCCGCCGTCCTGCTGAGCGGGTACATCGCCTACCTGCGTTCCCAGGAGCGCCGCCGCTTCACCTACCAGATGGACCGGCAGCGGGCCGAGGCGGCGGCGCGGCAGCTGAAGGAGCGTGCGCGTCAGCCGCGCCGGCGCCCGACGGCCGAAGCGATCGACGCGGACGAACCGGACGAAGGACCAGAGCCGGGGCAGGACCCCGGGCTGTCGGCGCTCGCCGCCGACCGGCGCGCCCTCGTCGAGCAGACCGACCACGCTGAGTGGGTCGACCAGCAGCGCGAGCGCCAGCGCAGGCCGGGGCACGGGGACAGCTGGGAGCCGGTGCCGGTGCCGTTGCCGACGTATGTGACGGCGCCGGTCGCTCCGCGGGCCACCTCGGAGGTGGACCTGGGCGCGCCGGACGCGTGGAGTTCGGCGCGGTCCAGCTCGGTCGCCGGGGAGCGGGAGGCGCGTGGCGCCGGTGCCGAGTCCGGTGCCGGGCAGGACGGTGCGGCGCAGGACGCCGAGGCGGGGGAGTCGTCCCACGCCGAGGACAAGACGGAGGACGACGAGCGCTGCGACGCCCGCCGGGCCGCGTCCGCGCGACGGGCGCGTGAGCGGGGACGTACGCCCCTCTTCGATCAGTACGAGGACGGGGAGCGGCCGCGCGCGGCCAACGAGTAGGCGCGGCGGCCCTGAGCGCCGCGCCCCGCCGTCGCGTCCCCCCGTCCCACCTGTGGCTGTACCGCAGCCGGGGCCGGGAACGGATTTCCAAGCACCCCGATCGGGGTGCTAAGGTTTCACTCGTTGCAAGGGCCTGTGGCGCAGTCTGGTAGCGCACCTCGTTCGCATCGAGGGGGTCTGGGGTTCAAATCCCCACAGGTCCACGCAGCATAGGGGCCCGTTCCTGATATCAGGAACGGGCCCCTTGCCATGCGTACGGCAGTGACGTACAGCGACCGCGTGGGCTGATCCCGCGTCAGAAGAATCGGCCGCGGCTATGGAGAGGTTTTCCGGCGCAGGGCATGAGCCGCCGAAAGCACCGCCGATACGACGGCGAGGAGCGCGCACGCGCCTGTGGCCGCGCCGAGTTCGGGCCAGGGGAGGCGGAGCGGGGAGCGTGCCGACAGCAGGTCCAGGGCGCCCCACATGCCGCCGAGGTTGAGAGCCGTCACCAGCAGGCCGAGGAGTGCGCCCACGGCCACCACCACCAGGGCCTCCGTGGCCACGAGGCGCAGCACCTGGCCGGTCGTGGCGCCCGCCAGCCGCAGGGACGCGAACTCGCGCTTGCGGTCGGACGTCGCCATGAGCAGGGTGTTGGCGAGGGAGATACCCGCGTACAGCAGCGCGATGCCCAGGACGAGGAGCAAGCCGAGGCGGGTCTTCTCGTCGGTGTCCGTGAAGGTGGCCGTGGGGTAAGTGGTCCGCAGCCACTCGTCGCGGGTGAGGACGGAGACGTCCGTGGCTCCCAGAACCCTGCGTAGCCCTGCCGCCGTTCCTCCCGTCACCTCGACCCGGTCGACAGCGGCCCCGCGCGCGTTGGCCGGCGTGACGTACACCCCGTTGTCGCCCGTGCCGACCGGCATCACCGCGGCGATGCGGAGCGACCTGCGGGTGCCGTCGCCGAGCCAGACGGTGACCCGGCGGCCGACTTCGTGCCGCGCCCACTCCTCGTTGACGATGACCGAGTCGTCGTCGAGGTCGGTGACGCGGCCCGCCGTCAGGGGCAGGCGCGTGGTCGCCGCTAGGGCCCTCGGATCGGCCGCGCGCGCCTCGGACTTGATGAGGGCGACCCCCTCCTCGAGGACGTACACGGAGCTCGACGCGGTCGCCGAGACCTCGGCGTCCGGGATCGCGTGCAGGTGGCGGAGCGTGTCCGGGGCGAAGCCGGTCGGCGACGTCAGCACGAAGTCGCAGACCGTCCGCTCCCGCGCCTGCGTCGCCCTCGCCTCGTTCAGCGTCGCCGTGGCGCCGAGCAGCGAGCCCGTCAGGGCCACCATGATCAGGACGGGGGCGGCGACGGCGGCCGTACGGCGGACAGCGGCGCCCGCGTTCGAGCGGACCAGCATGCCGCACGGGGCGAGGACCCTGGTGAGGGGGCGGACCAGAGCCGGGGCCAACAGGGCCGTCGCCGTGATCAGGAGCATCGGGCGGCTGACGTACGTCTTGCGGTGCAGCAGGTCGCCAGGGTCCGTCACCAGCGCGATTGTGAGGGTGACCGCGGCGGTGATCAGCAGGGCCGCCCCGCACAGCAGGCGGCCGAGCGGCAGGGCGCGTTCGTCCACCGCTGCCTCGCGCAGCGCCTGCGTCGGCGCGGTCCGGCCCGCCCGCCAGGACGCGGCCACCGCCCCGCACAGAGCCACCGACAGACCGGTCCAGAAGGCGAGATGGTACGGCCACACGTGGTCGCCGATCGCGAACCAGGCCGGTGCGACACCGCCGTCCACCACGCGCTCCGCCAGCCACGGGGCGGTGTACGCCCCCAGCGCGCAGCCCGCCGCGGACGCCGGTCCGCCGACGAGCAGCGCCTCAGTCAGCACCGTGCGCCGGATCTGTCCCGGCGTCGCGCCGGCCGTGCGCAGCAGGCCGAACTCCCGGCGACGCTGGGCCACCGCGAAGGCGAAGGTCGACGCGACGACGAACACCGACACGAACCCGGTCACCCCGCCCGCCGTGCCGAACAGGGCGTTCAGCGTCGTCAGCGCCTCGGCGTCCCGCTCGGGATCGGCGTCCGCGAGCCGGCGCTCGTCACCGGCCAGCACCCGCGCGCGGCCGTCCACCGCGCGCCGTACCGACGCGGCGTCCGCCTCCACCACGAGCTGTGTGCTGACCGGAGACAACGCGGCCGCCCGCGCATCCGTGTAGAACAGCGCGTTCTCGAAGCCGAGCGCGCCCACCGTGCCGACCACGCGCACCACCCCGCGCCCCGTGCGCAGGCGCTGTCCCACCGTCGTCCGGTCGTCCGTGGCCACGACCTCGTCCGCCGCGCGGGGTGCGCGGCCCGCGGTCAGTTCGTACGGTGCGAAGGCCGCGGTCGACCATGGATGCCCCACCAGGTCGCCGTGTACGACGAACGTGCGGTCCTGCGTGACCCTGCCCAGCTCCCGCAGCGCCGCCACCGTGCCCGCGGGCACGGGCCGCGGCTGGGCCAGCCTCTGGGTGCGGTCGCCGATGGAGGTCGGTACGTGCAGGGTGTCCTGGCCCTTCACCACGACCGGGGCCGCGGCGAAGCGTTCCGGTGCGCGCTCGGGGGCGTCGAGAGAGGAGGCGAGGGCAAGGCCCATCACGGCGATCACGGCGACGCCGAGGGCCAGGGCGACGAAGCTGCCGATGAAGGCGGTCCAACGGGAGCGCAGGGTCCGCAGGGCGAGCATCAGCACGGGACGACCTCCGAGGCACCGGTTCCCGAAGGCTTGGTCCCCGGAGCCTTGGTCACCGAGGCACCGGCCTCCGCCGCACCGACCTCCGAGCCCCCCGCCGACGCCCCCGTCTCCAGCGACGTCACACGCGCCGCGATCTCCCCCGCCGACGCCCCCACCACCTCCCCGTGCACGTGCCCGTCGACCAGGAAGACCACGCGGTCGGCGTACGACGCGGCCACCGGATCATGCGTGACCATCACGATCGTGCGGTCCTCGGTGTCGACCAGTGAGCGCAGCAAGGACAGCACCTCACGCCCGGCGGCGGAGTCCAGCGCACCCGTCGGCTCGTCCGCGAACAGCACGTCGGGGCGGGGGATCAACGCGCGGGCCAGGGCGACGCGCTGCTGCTGGCCGCCGGACAGCCGGTCGGGCCGGTGCCGGGCCCGTTCACCGAGCCCCACCCGCCGCAACGCCTCACGCGCGCGTGCCTTCGCTACCCGCCGACCGGCCAGCCGCAGCGGCAGGAGGACGTTCTGTTCGGCGGTCAGGGAGGGCAGGAGGTTGTACGACTGGAAGACGAAGCCGATGCGTTCGCGGCGCAGCAGGGTCAGCCGCCGTTCGCTCAGCCCGGTCAGTTCCGTGCCACCGATCCGCACCGAGCCCGACGTCGGCCGGTCCAGTCCGGCCGCGCACTGCAGCAGCGTCGACTTGCCGGAGCCGGACGGCCCCATGACGGCGGTGAACGTGCCCGGTCCGAAGCCGAGCGAGACACCGTCGAGCGCGGTCACGCCGCCGTCGCCCTCGCCGTACCGCCTGATGACGGAGGTCAGTCGGATCGCGTGGTCTGTCATCTGCCCTCATTAAGTCCGCAGAAGGCCGACGGCCCTCATTAAGTCGAAGAGAGCTCTACGAAACCGCGCCGCCGCCCCGCGAATCAGTGCGGCAGGACCGAGACTTGGGGTAGGGCCAGGCATACCCCCGGATGTCTGTCAGGACGGATTACGTCCGCCCGCACCCGTCTTCTACCGTGATCTCCATGACGGTGTGGCGGGCGCTGAGCAGGCGTGGATATCTGAGGTCGGCGTGGCCGTGGCGTTCGGTCGCGTTCCTGGCGAGCGGGGCGGTGTTCGGGTCGGTCGTGCTGGTGGTGATCGTCGCGGGGGCCGTCGTGGGCGGCGCCACGGCCGTCGTGCTCGTCGGACTGCCGCTGCTCGTACTCACCGCGCTGTGCGGGATCCCCGTGGCCGCCGCCGAGCGGTGGCGGCTGCGGCTGGCGGGGGTGGGGCCGGTGCCGCTCGCCCAGCACCGGGTGCCCGACGCGCCCGGACTCACCAGGTGGCTCACCGTGCGGCTCAAAGAGGCTGCCACCTGGCGGGAGTTGGCGTACGCCGTGCTGCTCGGTCTCGTGCTGTGGCCGCTGGACGCGCTCGTGGTGGCCTTCGCCGCCGGGGTGCCGCTGTTCCTGCTGGCCACGCCGCTGCTGGTCGCCGCCGACGGCGAGGCGAAGGTCGTCAAGCTGTGGACGGTCGACACCTGGCCGACCGCCTTCGGGGTCGCGGCGGCCGGGGTGCCGCTGCTGCTCGTGGGTGCGTACGCCCTCGGGCTGGCCGCCGGGGCGCGCGGCGAGGTCGCGAAGGCCCTGCTCGGCGCCTCCGGGGACAGCGACCGGGTCACCGAACTCGTCCGCTCCCGTGTCCGGTTGGTGGACGCCTTCGAGGCGGAACGCCGCCGTATCGAACGCGACCTGCACGACGGCGCCCAGCAGCGCCTCGTCGCGCTCACCATGACGCTCGGTCTCGCCCGCCTGGACGCCCCGCCCGGCCCCCTCGCCGACCAACTCGCCACGGCGCACGGGGAGGCCGAGAAGGTCCTCGCGGAACTGCGCGAACTCATCCACGGCATCCACCCCAAGGTCCTCGCCGACTACGGACTGGAAGCCGCCGTCGCGGATGCGGCGGACCGGAGCCCGGTCCCGGTGGACGTGGAGCTGGACATCGCCGGGCGTCTGCCCCAACCGGTCGAGACCGCCGCGTACTTCGTCGTCTGCGAGGCCCTCGCCAATGTGGCCAAGCACAGCGGGGCGAGCCGGGCGACCGTCAGTGGCGGACATGCGGACGGACGGCTGAGGCTGGACATTCGAGACGACGGACGCGGCGGCGCCTCCAGCGCGAACGGCACCGGGCTCACCGGTCTCGCCGACCGGGTGTCAGTGCTCGATGGCAGACTTTCCCTGTCCAGCCCGCCGGGTGGACCGACCCTGCTGCGAGTGGAGATCCCTTGCCGGCCGACCGAGCCCTGCGCATAGTCCTCGCCGAGGACAGCGTGCTGCTGCGCGACGGACTCGTCGGGCTGCTCACGCGGTTCGGGTACGAGGTGGTCGCGGCCGTCGGCGACGCGGACGCGCTCCTCGCGGCGGCCGCCGAGCACGCGCCCGACGTGGTCGTGACGGACGTCCGGATGCCGCCCGGCTTCCAGGACGAAGGGCTGCACGCGGCCGTGAAGCTGCGTGAGGAGCGGCCCGGGCTGCCGGTCCTGGTGCTCAGCCAGTACGTGCAGCGGGCATACGCGGCCGAGCTCCTCGACTCCGGCGACGGGACCGGTGTCGGCTATCTGCTCAAGGACCGGGTGGGCCAGGTCGAGGAGTTCGTGGACGCGCTGCGGGAGGTGGCGGCCGGCGGCACGGTCGTGGACCCCGAAGTCGTACGACAACTGCTGCGTCGCCGCCGGGATCCGCTCGCCCGGCTCAGCCCGCGCGAGCGGGAGGTGCTGGGGCTGATAGCCGAGGGCAAGTCGAACGGCGCGATCGCCAAGGCGCTGGTGGTGTCGGACGCGGCCGTGGGCAAGCACATCGGCTCGATCCTCACCAAGCTGGACCTGCCGCCGGCCGACGACACCCACCGGCGGGTGCTGGCGGTGCTCGCGTACCTCAGAAGCTGACCGCCGCGGGACTTCTCAGAGGGCCTTCGCGAAGCAGCGGCTCGCCTCGTGGTGCCGGTAGTAGCCGAACTTCTCGCACGGCTCGTAGCCGCTGGAGGTGTACAGCGCGATGGCCTCCGGCTGCTTGTCGCCGGTCTCCAGGACCATGCGGACCCGGCCCGCCGCCCGGGCGTCATCCTCCAGTGCCGTCAATATGCGCCGGGCGAGCCCTCTGCCCCGCACCTGCTCCGTGACGTACATCCGCTTGACCTCGGCGTCGCCGTCGCGGTTCCCCTCCTCGTTGGCGTCCTGGACACGCCAGCCGCCCGTGGCGACGGGGGCGTCGCTCTCGTCGTACGCGATGAGGTAGGCGCCGTTCGGCGGTTCGAAGTGGGCCGGATCCATGTGCGTGGCGTCGCCGTCGTCGCCGTAGCGGACGGCGTACTCGGCCTGGACCTGGTCGTTGAGCTTCACGGCGTCGGGGTGGTCGAAGGAGACGCGACGGATATTCATGCTTCCTACCGTATATCAATGCATTCCAGAACGGGATCCAGTCCAGTCTGCCGGTATCGTGCCGGAGTGCTCACTGTGACCTCTGTGAATGTGAACGGACTGCGCGCCGCCGCGAAGAAGGGCTTCGTGGAGTGGCTCGCGGACACCTCCGCCGATGTGCTGTGCCTCCAGGAGGTACGCGCCGAGCCGCAGCAGCTGCCCGAGGAGGTCCGCACCCCCGACGGCTGGCACGTGGTGCACGCGCCCGCCGCCGCCAAGGGCCGCGCCGGCGTCTCCCTCTACACCCGCCGCGAGCCCGACCGCGTCCGGATCGGCTTCGGCTCGTCGGAGTTCGACACCAGCGGCCGCTACGTCGAGGCCGACCTCCCCGGCGTCACCGTCGCCTCCCTCTACCTCCCCTCCGGCGAGGTCGGCACCGAGCGGCAGGACGAGAAGATCCGCTTCATGGGCGAGTTCCTGACGTATCTCAAGGGCCTGCGCGAGCGCGCCGCCGCCGACGGCCGCGAGGTCGTCGTCTGCGGCGACTGGAACATCGCCCACCAGCCGGCCGACCTGAAGAACTGGCGCGCCAACCAGAAGAACTCCGGGTTCCTGCCGGAGGAGCGGGAGTGGCTGACGCAGGTCTTCGATGCGGCGGACGGCGGGTACGTCGATGTCGTGCGGGCGCTGCATCCCGATGTCGAGGGGCCGTACTCGTGGTGGTCGTATCGGGGGCGGGCCTTCGAGCGGGATACAGGTTGGCGGATCGATCTCGCCGTCGCGACCCTGGGGCTTGCCGGCAAGGCGGTCAAGGCGTTCGTGGAGCGGGCCGCGAGCTATGACGAGCGGTGGTCGGACCATGCTCCAGTGACGGTCGTCTTCGACAAATGACATGGGGTGTGGGGGTGTGCCGGCATCTGGCACACCCCACACGTGTTGCAGGGCGCATCAGGAATGCGACCGGACCGTGAACGTCAAGCGGGCGGTGTCCGGTCCGGCCAGCCGCTCGGGTCCGCCGCCCGACCGTCCCTTGGCGTGTTCACGGTCGCGTTCCTCGTTGTCGGCATGCCCCGCTTCGTGGTGGCGGCGTTCACCGGCACCTTCGCTCCGCTGGCCGTGATGATGGCCATCGAGGGGTTGGCCTGTGGTGTGCTCAATCCGATCATGGCCACGGTGATGTACGAGACGGTGCCCGCGGAACTGCTCAGCCGTGTGCTCAGCGCGAGGACCGCCTCCGTACTAGTGATCACGCCCTTGGGGGGACTTGCGGCGGGCTTCGTCACGGAGACGGACGGTCTGTCCACGGCGATGTCGGCGTTCGGCGGGCTGTATCTGCTGGCCACGCTCTGCCCGGTGGTCTTCCCGGTGTGGAGGCGGATGGACGCCTCCGACCGGCCATCCGACTGACCACAGGTCCGGGAGAAGTCAGCCCCGCTTCCGCAACCGCCGGTCCAACGCCAGTGAAAGCTCCGCCTCCACCACGCTTCTCGCGAGGGGCCGCAGGCGTTGCATGTCGTTCTCGGTGGCGTGGCGGAGGACCAGTTCGGCGAACATCTCGGCCAGGTCGTCGACGTGTGCGCGGACGCGTTTGCCCGCTGCCAGGACCTCGGCGAGGGGGATGCCCTCGGCGACCAGGGCGGAGGAGACGTCGAGGAGGCGGCGGCTGATGTGGACGATCTCGTCGCCGTCGGTGCCGAGGTAGCCCAGCTCCAGCGCGGCGGCGAGGTTGTCCGTGGTGACCTGGCCCTCGAAGCGGGCGGCGAGCTCCTCGGGGGTGAGGCGGACCGGTTCCTCTTCCGTGGGGGTGGCCACGCCCAGGAGGTCGGCGACGTCCCGGCCGTGGTCGAGGGCTTCCGCCAGTTCCGCGATGCCGGTGAGGGTGTGGCCGCGTTCCAGGAGGGCGGCGATGGTGCGCAGCCGGGCCAGGTGGTGGTCGTCGTACCAGGCGATACGGCCCTCGCGGCGGGGCGGCGGGATCAGTTTGCGTTCGCGGTAGAAGCGCAGGGTGCGCGGCGTGATGCCGGCCAGGCGGGCCAACTCCTCCATGCGGTACTCGCGCTTCTCGGTCACGCCCGCAGCCTATGTTGTACCTCCGGTAACTTTCCTGGCCCCGCCCCCTACCCATCGGTAAGGAGCTGTCCTACCCTCCCATTGCGCCAGTGTTCACTGGCAGAGTCCGAAAAGCGATGCGTGGAGGCTTCGGGATGACCGAGCACGAGCATGTGCGGGTGGCGGTGATCGGGTCCGGGTTCGGGGGGCTCGGGGCCGCCGTGCGGCTGCGGCGCGAAGGTGTCACCGACTTCGTCGTCCTGGAACGGGCCGGCAGTGTCGGGGGCACCTGGCGGGACAACAGTTACCCGGGGTGCGCCTGTGACGTACCGTCCCACCTCTACTCCTTCTCCTTCGCGCCCAATCCCGACTGGCCGCGCACCTTCTCCGGGCAGGAGCACATCCGGGCCTATCTGGAGCATGTCGCCGACGTCTTCCGGCTCCGGCCCCATCTCCGCTTCGACTCCGAGGTCAAGATGATGACCTGGGACGCGGACCGGCTTCGCTGGGACATCGAGACCAGCAGCGGGCGGCTCTCCGCCGACGTCGTCGTCTCCGCCACCGGGCCGCTGTCCGACCCGAAGACCCCCGACATCCCGGGGCTGGACTCCTTCCCCGGCAAGGTCTTCCACTCCGCCCGCTGGGACCACGACTACGACCTGCGCGGCAAGCGGGTCGCGATGGTCGGGACGGGTGCCTCCGCGATCCAGATCGTGCCCGCCATCCAGCCCCTCGCGGAGAAACTCACTCTCTTCCAGCGCACCCCGCCCTGGGTCATGCCCCGCGTCGACCGGCCCATCACCGGCTTCGAGCGCCGGCTGCACCAGCAGCTGCCCTTCACCACCCACGCCCGGCGCGGACTCCTGTGGGGCATCCGGGAGTTGCAGGTCCAGGCCTTCACCAAGCGGCCGGGCGAGCTCGGGCTGGTCGAGAAGCTGGCCAAGGGCAACATGGCCCGTGCCATCAAGGACCCCGCGCTGCGGGCCAAGCTGACCCCCGACTACCGCATCGGCTGCAAGCGGATCCTGCTGAGCAGTGAGTACTACCCGGCGCTCGCCCGGCCCAATGTCGACCTGGTGGCGAGCGGGCTCAGCGAGGTCCGCGGCTCCACCCTCGTCGCCGCCGACGGCAGCGAGGCCGAGGTCGACGCGATCATCTTCGGGACCGGCTTCCACGTGACCGACATGCCGATCGCCGACCGGGTCGTGGGGGCGGACGGGCGCACCCTCGCCGAGGCCTGGAAGGGCGGGATGGAGGCCCTGCGCGGCGCGTCCGCCGCCGGGTTCCCCAACTGGATGACGATCATCGGGCCCAACACCGGGCTCGGGAACTCCTCGATGATCCTGATGATCGAGTCCCAGCTGAACTACCTGGCCGACTTCGTACGCCAGCTCGACGTCCTCGGCGGCCGCGCCGCCCTCGACGCCCGGCCGAGCGCCGTGCACGCCTGGAACCTGCGGGTGCAGGAGCGCATGAAGCGCACGGTGTGGAACACCGGCGGCTGCACCAGCTGGTACCTCGACGCGGGCGGCCGCAACACCACCATCTGGCCGGGGACCACGACCGAGTTCCGGCGCGCGACGCGGCGCGTGGACCTCGCCGAGTACGAGGTGCTCCGCAGCAAGGCGCCCGAAGCGAGCGAAGCGACCGAGGAAGAGGTGAACGTGTGAGCCGGCTCCTGCACGTCTCCTCCGGGCCCTACGCCCCACCCGTGCCCGCCCGTGAGCTGACCGCCGTCTCCGCCGACGGCGCACGTCTGCACGTCGAGGTGCACGGGCCCGAGAACGCGCCGCCCGTCGTCCTCGCGCACGGCTGGACCTGCTCGACCGCCTTCTGGGCGGCGCAGATACGCGACCTCGCCGTCGACCACCGGGTCATCGCCTACGACCAGCGCGGCCACGGACGCAGCCCGGCGAGCCCGGCATGCAGCACCGATGCCCTCGCCGACGACTTCGAAGCCGTACTGAAGGCGACTCTCGCACCCGGCGAGAAGGCCGTGATCGCCGGTCACTCCATGGGTGGGATGACGGTGATGGCGGCGGCCGACAGGGCGGCCTTCCGGGCGCACGCCGCCGCCGTCCTGCTGTGCAGCACCGGTTCCTCGCGACTGGTCGCCGAGTCGACCGTCGTACCGATGCGGCCCGGACGACCGCGGACCTGGCTGACCAAGCACATCCTCGGCTCGCGGGCACCGCTCGGGCCGGTCACTCCGCTCGCGCGGCGGATCCTCAAGTACGGGACGATGGGCCCCGGTTCGGCCCCGCACATGGTCGAGGCCTGCGCGCGGATCGTGCACGCGTGCCCCCGCAAGGTGCGGTACTCCTGGTCGCACGTCCTCGATCTGCTCGACCTCGACCACGGGGTGCGGTCCCTGGACGTTCCCACGGCCGTCGTCGTCGGTACGGCGGACCGGTTGACGCCGCCCGTGCACGCGCGTTCGCTGGTGGCGGCGCTGCCCCGCTGCGTCGGGCTCACCGAGCTGCCCGGGCTCGGGCACATGACGCCCGTGGAGGCGCCCGAGCTGGTCACCGGGAAGATCCGGGACCTCGTGACGACGTACGCAACGATCAAGGAGGGTGCATGAGCAGGGTCAGCCTCGAAGGACAGGTCGCCGTCGTCACCGGAGCGGCACGCGGTGTCGGTGAGCTGCTCGCCCGCAAGCTGTCCGCGCGCGGGGCGAAGGTGGCGCTGGTCGGTCTGGAGCCGGACGCCCTCAAGCAGGTCTGCGAGCGGCTGCACACCGACAGCGGTCACTGGTACGCCGATGTCACCGACGACGAGGCGATGGCGCGGGTGGCGCGCGAGGTGAAGGAGCGGTTCGGGAAGGTCGACATCGTGGTGGCCAACGCCGGTGTGGCCAGCGGCGGTCCCTTCGTCGACTCCGATCCGGAGGCGTGGCGGCGGGTGATCGAGGTGAACCTGATCGGGTCCGCGGTGACCGCCCGCGCCTTCCTGCCCGTGCTGATGGAGAGCCGGGGGTATCTGCTGCAGATCGCCTCGCTGGCCGCCATCACTCCGGCGCCGATGATGACCGCGTACTGCGCGTCCAAGTCCGGCGTGGAGGCGTTCGCGCACAGTCTGCGGGCCGAGGTCGGGTACCGGGGCGTGCGGGTGGGCGTCGGGTATCTGTCGTGGACCGACACCGACATGGTGCGCGGGGCCGATCAGGACGACGTCATGCGGGAGTTGCGGCGGCGGCTGGTGTGGCCGGCCAACAAGACGTATCCGCTGGGCCCGGCGGTCGACCGGATCGTGGCCGGCATCGAGCGGCGGTCGAGCCATGTGTACGGGCAGGGGTGGCTGCGCGGGATGCAGGGGGTGCGCGGGTATCTGCCGGGGCTCATCGGGACGGTCGGGCAGCGGGAGATGCGGCGGTTCGGGGACCGGTTGGCGGGGGTCCGTTCGGGACTCGTCGGTGCAGGTGGGGCGGCTGATGAGGAGGCGCGCGCTACGCGGCGTAACTGATCGAAATGCGCGCTCTGTCCTGGCGTGTGAATCTGGTCGAGGCCCCAGCTCGGGGCTCATCCCCTCACCCACTTCGGGAGTGAACCCACATGGGTATGAAGGACCAGTTCCAGGACAAGTCGGAGCAGTGGCAGGAGCAGGCCAAGCAGAAGGCCCAGCAGGCCAAGGAGCAGGGCCAGCAGCGTGGCCAGGAGCGCGGCCCGGAGCGTGGCCAGGAGCGCGGCCAGGAGCGTGGCCCGGAGCGCGGCAAGCAGCGGGACGAGGAGATGGAGCGCCTCCAGCAGGAGGAGCGGGACCGTCTCGACCAGGACTACGACGTTTAGCCGCTGCGCTCGGCTTTGACCGACTGACGTGGGGTGCCCTGTGTGTTGGGGCGCCCCACGTCCGCGTTGCCGCCTAGGCCGATTCCCGCGGCGGCAGTTCGGGTCGTGAACGATCCGGTACGTTCGCGTAGTCCGGTGGGGTTGCCGGGGGTGTTGTCGTCAGCAGGTCGACTGCCAGCTGCACCGCGTCGTCGAGCTGTACGTGTCTGCCCTCCGCCCAGTCCAAGGGGGTCCGCAGGACCTCCAGGTCCGGGGTCACGCCCCGGTTTTCCACCGTCCAGCCGTACGCGTCGAACCACGCCGCGTTCATCGGCACCGTGATCACCGTGCCGTCGCCCAGGGAGTGGCGGCCGGTCATGCCGACGACGCCGCCCCAGGTGCGTTGGCCCACCACCGGGCCGAGCTTCAGCAGCTTGAAGGCCGCCGTGATCATGTCGCCGTCCGAGGAGGTCGCCTCGTCGGCCAGTGCCACCACCGGGCCTCTCGGGGCGTTCGACGCGTACGACACCGGCTGGGCGTTTCTCGTCAGGTCCCAGCCGAGGATCGTGCGGGTGAGTTTCTCCACGACCAGTTCGCTGATGTGGCCGCCCGCGTTGCCGCGTACGTCGACGATGAGGGCGGGGCGGGAGACCTCCATGCGCAGGTCGCGGTTGAACTGGGCCCAGCCCGAGCCGCCCATGTCGGGGATGTGGAGATAGCCGCAGCGGCCGCCGCTCAACTCCCGGACCACCTCGCGGCGTTTGGCCACCCAGTCCTGGTAGCGCAGAGGCCTTTCGTCGGTGAGGGGGACCACCGCCACCCGTCTCGCCCGGCCCTCGCCCTCGGCCGAGTCAGAGGGGCCCGAAGGGCCTTCCTTGGAAGGGTGGTGGTGGGCGACGGGTCGGGCGAACGTCAGCTCCACCGTCGTACCGCCCGCGCCCGCCAGCAGCGGATAGGGGCCCGTCACCGCGTCCACCGGGCGGCCGTCCACATGGGTCAGGACCGCGCCCTCGCGGATGCCGGTGCCGGCCAGCGGGGAGCGGGCCTTGGAGTCGGAGGAGTCGCCGGGGAGGATGCGTTTCACCGTCCAACCGGCTTCCCGGTGTACGAAGTTGGCGCCCAGCAGGCCTTGTCGGCGCTGGTAGTGGGGTGGGCCCTCGTTGCGGCGGGCCGCCGTCACGTAGGCGTGGGAGGTGCCCAGTTCGCCCAGGACCTCGCGGAGCAGATCCGCGAACTCGTCCGGGGTCGAGACCCGGTCGACCAGGGGGCGGTACTGCGCCAGCACCTCGTCCCAGTCGATGCCGCACATCTCCGGCTCCCAGAAGTACGCGCGGATCAGCCGGCCCGCCTCCTCGTAGGACTGGCGCCACTCCGCCCCCGGGTCGACCTCGTGCAGGATGCGGCGGGCGTCGATCCAGACGGTGGAGTCGCTGTCGCCGGACTCGGTGGCGGGGACCGCGCGCAGCTCGCCCTCGTCGACGACGACCAGGCGGGAGCCGTCGCCGCTCACCGCGAACCAGTCGAGGTGCTCGATCAGTTCGGACTTCTTCGCCTTGGTGATGTTGAAGTATTCGAGGGTGGGGCGGCCGGTCGTGTCGTCGGGGTTCGCGAAGGTCTCGCCGAGCGCCCCCGAGATCGGCCAGCGCAGCCAGACCAGTCCGCCGCCCGCCACCGGATACAGCGCCGAGTACTTCGAGGCGGTGACCGGGAAGGGGGTCACGCGGCTCTCCAGGCCCTCCACCTCGACCGTGACCGTGCTGCCGTCCTCCGGTTCGTCCTCCGCCGGGTCCAGGCCGCCGGCCGCCGGGCGGCCCTCGGGGGTCAGTGCGAACGGGGAGGGGGTCGCCGAGGACAGGGGGACCAGGTACGGGCGGCAGCCGAGCGGGAAGGACAGGTCACCGGTGTGGACGTCGTAGACCGGGTCGAAGCCTCGCCAGGAGAGGAACGCCAGATAGCGGCCGTCCCTCGTGAACACCGGGTTCTCGTCCTCGAAGCGGCCGTTGGTGACGTCGACGATCAGGGGGGCCGCCCCTGCCTTCGGGGAGATGCGGGCCATCTTGATCTGGCGCAGCGACCTGCCGATGCCCGGGTGCGACCACGTCAGCCATGCCCCGTCCGGGGAGAAGGCGAGGTCGCGGACCGGGCCGTTGGTCGAGTGGATCAGTTCCGTGACCTCGCCGCCCGAGTCCTCCGTGCCCGCCTCCTCTGCAGCATCGGTCACGGTGATGAGGAGGAGGCGGCCGTCGTGGGAGGCGATGGCCAGGCGCTCGCCCTGGGGGTCGGCGACCATCTCCAGGACCCGGCCCAGCTCGCCGGAGGCCAGCCGCCGGGGGGCGCGGTCGCCCGTCGCCCGGGGGAGGTAGGCGATCTCCACCGCGTCCTCGCCCTCCGCGTCCGTCACATAGGCGACCTGGCCGACCGAGCCGAGCATCTCCGGGAGCCGGACCCGTACGCCCGGAGTGTCGGTGATGGTGCGGGCGGGACCGTCGCGGTGGGTCAGCCAGTACAGGCTGCCGCGGACGACGACGGCGCTCGCGCGGCCGGTCTCGTCGACCGAGGCGCCGTCCACGTGCTGGGCGGCCGGCACCTGGTACGTACGCCGTCCCGTGCGTGGCCCGCTCAGTCGTACGTCGAGTTTCCGCGGCTCGCCGGCGAGATCGTCCACGATCCACAGGTCGCCCGCGCACTGGTACACCACCCGGGTGCCGTCGCTCGCCGCGTGCCGGGCGTAGAAGGCGTCGTGGTCGGTGTGGCGGCGCAGGTCGGAGCCGTCGTGGGCGCAGGAGTAGAGGTTGCCGACGCCCTCGTGGTCGGAGAGGAAGGCGATGCGGTCGCCGACGAACATGGGGGAGTGGAGGTGGCCCTCCAGGCCTTCGAGGAGGCGGTGGCCGTGCAGCCACAGCCTTCCGGTGGCCCCGCCCCGGTAGCGCTTCCAGGCGGCCGGTTCGTGCGGCGGGGTGCCGGTGAGCAGGAGGGTTCTGCGCTCCCCTTCGAGGTCGGCCACCTGGAGGTCGGAGACCGGGCCCCAGGGGAGCTTGCGGCCGGGGTCGCCGTCGGTGGGGACCTTGTAGGCCCAGGTGAAGTAGGAGAAGGGCTCGCCGTGGGAGGCGACGGCCAGGATCTGGGCACCCTTGTCCCCGTCGGGGGGTGTCCATCCACAGACCTGGGTGTCCGCCGAGCCCCAGTACGTCAGCCGTCTGCCCGGGCCGCCCTCCACGTCCACCAGATGGATCTCCGGGACCAGGCTCCGCCAACTCGTGTAGGCGAGGTGGCGGCCGTCGGGTGAGAAACGGGGGTGGCCCACCTTGGTGCGGTCGACGGTGAGACGCCAGGCGCGTCCCTTTCCGTCGAGAGGGGCCAGCCAGAGGTCGTCCTCGGCCACGAAGCACAGGAGGTCGCCGCTCAGATGCGGCAGGCGCAGATAGCTCACCTCCCCATGCTTTTCCGGGGGATGGACCGGAGCAACTTATGAAAAATGGTCGAGGCTCGATCCAGCGTGAGCCACGACACGTACGAAACGGTTTCGTTTCGAATGGGGATGCGCTACATTCGTCATGTACGAAACCGTGTCGTTCGGAGGAGGCGGCGGGAATCATGACTGAGATCGCGACGGTGCGTCGCAGTCGGATCACCCCGGAGCGCGAGGCCGAGTTGTACGCGGCCGTGCTCGAACTGCTCCGCGAAGTCGGCTACGACGCCCTCACCATGGACGCCGTGGCGGCCCGCACCAAGTCCAGCAAGGCGACGCTCTACCGTCAGTGGGGCGGCAAGCCCGAGCTGGTCGTGAGGGCCATGCGGAGCCAGAAGCCGGGCGGCACCGCCGACGTGGACACCGGGTCCCTGCGGGGCGACCTCCTGACCCTCGTCACCCGCGAGGACGACTGCACCATGGAGCGCAACTCCGACCTGATGCGGGCCCTGGCCATGGCCGTGCACGGAAATCCGGACCTGATGCAGGCCTTCAGGGAACTCCTCGTCGAACCCGAGATGGGCGAGTTCAAGAAGGTCATGCAGCGTTCGGTCGACCGCGGCGAGGTCCGCGCCGACTGCCCGGCGCTGGACTACATCGTCCACATGCTGGTCGGAGCGTTCGCGACCCGCACGATGATCGACCAGCTGCCTCCCACCCAGGCCTTCCTCACCTCGTACATCGACGCCGTGGTCCTCCCTGCCCTCGGCGTGCCCACCCCCTGAGTCCTCTCCCCGTAGTCACCACCTGACGTCACCGCTCAAGTCGTCGGGACGATCACCCATGTCCCCATCGGGTCGATCACCCCTTCCCTGCACCGCCCCAACGACCTGACCGGGAGTACGCCCACGTGGCCACGTTCCTCTACAAACTCGGCCGGCTCGCCTTCCGGCGACGGCATTTCGTCGCCCTGATATGGGTCGCCCTGCTGACGCTCGCGGGTGTCGGCGCGGCAAGCGCCCCCAGTGCCGGATCCACCTCCTTCTCCATACCGGGGACCGAGGCGCAGAAGGCCTTCGACCTGCTCGAACAGCGCTTCCCCGGCGCCAGCGCAGACGGCGGGACCGGCCGCATCGTCTTCAAGGCGCCCGAGGGCGAGAAGATGACGGACGCCGCCAACAAGGCGACCGTCGCCAAGACCGTCAAGGAACTGAGCGACGGCTCCGAGGTCGTCTCCGTCACCGACCCGTTCACGACGAACGCCGTGAGCAAGGACGGCACAGTCGCCTACACGTCGGTCAAGTACGACGCCCCCGGCATGGAACTGGCGGACTCGACCAGGGACGCCCTGGAGAAGGCCGGGGACGAGGCCCGCGCCACCGGACTCACCGTCGACATCGGCGGTGACGCGCTGCAGGCCGCGGCCGAGCCGGGAGCCGCCGGCGAGATCATCGGCATCGCCATCGCCGCGGTCGTCCTCGTCATCACGCTGGGCTCGCTGGTCGCGGCCGGACTGCCGCTGCTGACGGCGATCATCGGCGTCGGCATCGGTGTCTCCACCATCACGGCCCTCGCCAACGCGCTCGACCTCGGCGACACCACCTCCACGCTCGCGCTGATGATCGGCCTCGCGGTCGGCATCGACTACGCGCTGTTCATCGTCTCCCGCTACCGCGGCGAACTGGCCGAGGGCCGCGACCGCGAGGAAGCGGCGGGACGGGCCACCGGCACCGCCGGCTCGGCCGTCGTCTTCGCCGGACTCACCGTCGTGATCGCCCTGGCGGGCCTCGCGGTCGTCAACGTCCCGATGCTCACCAAGATGGGCCTCGCGGCCGCCGGCACGGTCGTGGTCGCCGTCCTCATCGCGCTCACCATGGTCCCGGCGCTCCTCGGATACGCGGGCCGGAAGGTCCGTCCGGCGGGCGAGAAGCGCAAGGCGAACAAGACCAAGGCTCCTGAGGGGCAGACCAAGCCCGCCCTCGGCGTCCGCTGGGCCAGCTTCGTCATCCGCCGCCCGGCCGCCGTGCTGCTGCTCGGCGTGCTCGGCCTCGGCGCGATCGCCGTCCCGGCCACCCAGCTGGAACTGGGCCTGCCCGACGACGGCTCCCAGCCGACGTCCACGACCCAGCGCCGCGCCTACGACCTGCTGTCGGAGGGCTTCGGTCCCGGCTTCAACGGCCCCCTGATGATCGTGGTCGACGCCAGGAACAGCGACGACCCGAAGGCCGCGGCCACCACGGTCGCCGACGGCATCAAGGACCTCAAGGACGTCGTGACGGTCACCCCGGCGACGTTCAACAAGGCCGGCGACACCGCGATGATCACCGTGATCCCGGACTCCAAGCCGTCCTCGACCCAGACCGAGGACCTGGTCCACGCCATCCGCGACCAGGGCGCCGACGTCAAGGCCGACACCGACGCGAACGTCCTGGTCACCGGCACCACCGCGATGAACATCGACTTCTCGCAGAAGCTCAACGACGCCCTGGTCCCGTATCTGGGCCTGGTGGTGGGCCTCGCCTTCCTCCTCCTGATCGTGGTCTTCCGCTCGATCCTGGTCCCGCTGAAGGCGGCCCTCGGCTTCCTGCTCAGCGTGCTCGCCGCGCTCGGCGCCGTGGTCGCGGTCTTCCAGTGGGGCTGGCTGAGCGGCCTGATCGGTGTCGAGGAGACCGGGCCGATCATGTCGATGATGCCGATATTCATGGTCGGCGTGGTCTTCGGTCTCGCGATGGACTACGAGGTGTTCCTCGTGACCCGGATACGGGAGGCCTACGTCCACGGCGAGAGCCCGAGCCAGGCCATCGTGACCGGCTTCCGGCACAGCTCCCGGGTCGTGGTCGCCGCCGCGATCATCATGATGGCCGTCTTCGGCGGCTTCATCAGCTCCAGCGAGTCGATGATCAAGATGATCGGCTTCGGCCTCGCGATCGCCGTCTTCTTCGACGCGTTCGTGGTCCGCATGGCGATCGTCCCGGCGGTCCTCGCGCTGCTCGGCAAGAAGGCCTGGTGGCTGCCGAAGTGGCTGGACCGCGCCCTGCCCAACGTGGACGTCGAGGGCGAGGGGCTGCGCAGCCTGGACGACGACAAGAAGGACGACGACAAGAAGGACGAGGACCGGGAGCTCGTACGGGTCTGACGTACAGGTCCTGATCCTGAGATCCGAAGCCGTGGTGCGGTCCGCTGCACCACGGCTTCGGCAGCGCCCTCCCTCGTGGCGGCGAGCGCGGGACGGGAGTGTGGAGGACAGCTGGAAACCTCCTCCGCCCGCAAAGGAAACCCTCATGGCCTCGCCGCTCGCCGCCCCCAGGAAGTTCGTCTCCGACGTCGTGCTCTGGTCCGTCTTCGTGGGCGGCCTCGTCGCCAGTGCCGGCGGCGCCGGAGCCGTCCTCGACGAGATGCAGAAGAACGTGGCCACCTCGCGGTCGGCGGTGTCCTCGCGCTCATCGCCGGCTCGCGGATCGCGAAGAAGCCGGAGATCAAGGCGTTCCTGGGCACGCCCGGCACCCTGTGGTTTCTGTTCCTGTTCAACGGCGTCACCGCCGCCCCCATGTACTTCTCGATGGACGGCGCGAAGGGCGTCATCGGCGCCGCGGCCATGGGCCTGGTCTCGCTGGGCGCCCTGGGCGGCATCGTCGGGGCCCGCCGGAAGCGGGCCGAGGCCGAGGCCGTTGTCAGTGCCCGGGTCTAGCCTTACGACCATGACCACACTGCCTGATCGCTCCCGTACGGCACTGCTCGTCATCGACGTTCAGAACGGCGTCGTGGCCGGGGCCCACCGGCGTGACGAGGTCGTCGCCAACATCGCCGCCCTCGTGGACCGGGCCCGCGCCGAGGAGATACCGGTCGTCTGGGTCCAGCACTTCGACGAGGACCTGCCCCGGGGCAGCGAGGACTGGCAGTACGTCGCGGAGCTGCCCCGCCGCGACTCCGAGCCGCTGGTCCACAAGAGCTACGGCGACTCCTTCGAGGGCACCGACCTGGAGGAGGTCCTCGCCGGCGCCGGCGTCGGACGCCTCGTCGTCAGCGGCGCGGAGAGCGACGCCTGCATCCGCTCCACGATCCACGGGGCGTTCGTCCGCGGCTACGACGTGACGCTGGTCGCCGACGCCCACACCGCCGGCGACAAGAGCGCGTGGGGCGCCCCGCCGCCGGAGCAGGTCATCGCCCACACGAACCTCTACTGGCGCTGGCAGGCCGCGCCGGGGCGCACGGCCGGAGTGGTGGAGACGAAGGCCGTGACGTTCGAGGGGCCCGCACCGGCGGACCAGGCCTGAGCCGCACCCGTGCCGGGAACCGGGTCGCATGCCCTCTACACCGACCGCTAGCGTGCCGTGCATGACGACCACCGACGCCCCGGACTCCGGAGCCCACCCCCTGTTCGCCGCAGCCCTCGACACCCTCGGCCTCGGTGAGCTGCACGCCGAGATCCGCCGCTTCCCGGACGCCACCCGTACCGCCGCCGAGGCCGCCGAGGCGATCGGCTGCGAGCTGAGCCAGATCTGCAAGTCGCTGATCTTCGCGGCGGACGGGGTGCCGGTCCTGGTGCTCATGGACGGGGCGTCCCGGGTGGACGTGGAGCGGGTGCGGCAGGAGCTCGGCGCCGGAAAGGTGACGCGGGCCAAGGCGGACGTCGTACGCGAGACCACGGGGTACGCCATCGGCGGGGTACCGCCCTTCGGGCACCGGACCAGGACCCGGGTCCTCGCGGACCGTTCGCTGCTCGACCACGCCCTCGTGTGGGCGGCGGCGGGCACGCCGTACACCGTCTTCCCCATGGAGCCCAAGACGCTGATCGCCCACGCGGGCGCCACGCTGGTGGACGTCCGCGAGCAGACCGCGTGACCCCTCTGGTCACCACGGCCGTCCTGCTCGCCGCGGTCACCCACGCCAGCTGGAACGCCATCGCGCACAAGATCACCGACAAGCTGGTCGGGTTCACGCTCATCGCGGGCGGCGGGATGCTGATCGGGCTGGCGCTGGTGCCGTTCGCGGCGTTCCCGGCGGCCGGGGCGTGGCCGTATCTGCTCTCCTCGGCGTGCATCCACATCGCGTACTACGCGCTGCTGATGAAGTCCTTCCGGCTGGGGGACTTCGGCCAGGCGTACCCGATCGCGCGCGGCACCGCCCCGCTCGTGGTCACCGTGCTCGCCGCGGTGTTCGCGCACGAGGTGCCGGACGGCTGGGCGGCGGCCGGTATCGCGGTGTCCTGTGCCGGACTGACCGGCGTGGCCCTGTGGGGACTTCGCGGAAACCGGCCGGACTGGGCCGCGATCGGGGCGGCGCTGGCGACCGGGCTGACCATCGCGGCGTACACCGTCGTCGACGGGCTCGGCGTACGCGCCTCCGGGTCCCCACTCGGGTACATCGCCTGGCTGATGGCGGTGCAGGGCGTGGTGCTCCCGGCGTACGCGGCCCACCGCCGGCGGGGGCAACTGGTGCCCACGCTCCGGCCGTTCGCGGTCCTGGGGCTCGTCGGCGCCGCCCTCTCCGTCGCCGCGTACGGGCTGGTCCTGTGGGCCCAGACCGAGGCGGAACTGGCACCCATCGCGGCCCTGCGCGAGTCGTCCGTCATCGTGGGCGCGGCGATCGGGGCGGTGTTCTTCAAGGAGCGGTTCGGGATGCCGCGGATCGCCGCGGCGGGGCTGCTGTTGGTGGGGATCGGGCTGATGCTGCACTCCGGATAGGGCCCGTGCGGGTGAATTGCGCACGTACGCCGCCGTTTCTCTGGTAGCAACGGCCCCATGGGCGGCGTATTCATCAACTACCGCAGAGGCGACCACTCGGAGACGGTGGAGCACCTCTACGCGGAACTCGACCGGCACTTCGGCAGGGGCCAGGTCTTCCTGGACCGGCCGTCCATCGTGCCGGGGCAGCGCTTCTCGGACACGCTGCGGGCGCGGGTCGACGACTGCGAGGTGCTGCTCGCCGTGATCCACCCGGGGTGGGCGGACGTACGGGACGTGTCCGGGGCGCGGCGGCTGGACGACGAGGAGGACTGGGTCCGCCGGGAGATCGAGCAGGCCCTGGCGAGCGGCAAGGTACTGATCCCGGTGTTCCTGGACGGGGTCACCGCGCCGCGGCCCGCGGAGCTGCCGCCCTCGATCCGTGAACTCGTCGGCCGCAACGGTCAGCCGCTGCGCCGCACGCACCGGTCCTCGGACCTCGCGGAACTGATCGCCGTGCTGGAAGGGCTGGTGCGCCCGGACTGGCGGCCCGTCCCGGCGCCCGAGGAGCGCGGGATGCGCCCCGGCCGGTGGCTCGGCGTTCTCACCGCGGCGCTCGCCTGCGCGGTGCTGGCCGGGGTGCCCGCCCTGCCGCAGGACGACAGCTGGGCCGGCACGGACGTCCTGCCGTACACCCTGAGCGCCGCCCTGATGTCCACGGTCCTGATGTGCGCGCCGTTCGTCGCGGTCGCCGCCGTCCGTCTCGTCCGGCGGTCCGTCGACGACCTGGAGCGCGAGCTGCACGCGGTCCGGCACCGGACGTACATCCGGCACACCTGGCCCATCGGCCTGGGGATCGTCCTGCTCGGCGGGTACGGGGCGGTGCGCGGCGACCAGGGCATGGCGGTGGCCCTGCCGCTGCTGCTGGTCCTCGGGGTCGCCGTCGCCCGCGCGGCCGTCACCCACCTGCGCCTCAAGAAGCGGGACGACGACCTGTGGGCGCGCTGGCCCCACCGGCTGCCCGATCGTGTGCACCGGGCCGCACTGCGCCGAGCGGTCGCCCGCCTCCATGTCCGCCTGGACCGGATGACGGCTCCGCTCTCGCTCGAACAGCGGGAGAAGGCGGCCTGGGAGCTCGACGACATCGCCGACGCGGTGCGGCGCACGGAGCGTGCGGCGGGGCGGACGCGTCGCGAGTGGCTGAGCCAGGACCATCCGTGGCTGTTCGCCGGCTACGTCCTCTGGCTGGCCCTGACGGCCGCGCTGTTCGTGGCGTCGGGGCTCGCCTACGCCGCCGCGGGCGAGGGGACGGTCCGCCGGTACGTGGTGATGGGGGTCGTCGTCCTGATCGGCACGGCTCTGGCGCTGGGCACGCTGGAGACCGCCCACCGCTATCAGCGGCGCCAACGCCGTGAGCTGGCCCGACAGGTCACCGGCTTCCGGGACGGGCTGCTGCGGCGGGTCGCGGAGATGAGCCTGCCCCCGCGCACCAAGCCGACCGCCCCCGCCCCGCGGCCCGAGGAGTACGCCGAACCCGACTAGGCGTGGCCAGCCCCCGAGGAGCACTCTGGAAGGAGTTCTTCCGGAGGTGATCGTCATGATGCACACCGCTGTGGGATGGCACGTTGAGATGGAGTTCCAGGAGGACGACGAACACACGAGGGCGGTCGCGATGGTGCGCCTGCCCGACGGCTCCGAGGTACGGGCCCACGGACAGGCCAGCCGTCACCACACCGACTCCAACCAGCCGAGGGTGGGGGAGGAGATCGCGGGGGCCCGCGCGCTCAACAACCTCGCGATGAAGATGCTGGCCAAGGCGCACGGGGAGATCGACGCGGCGTCCGGGCGGACGTCGCATCCGATCCACGTCTAGGCACACCTACAGAGCCGCACGCACCGCCCGCACCAGCGCCTGCGCCCGCGGGTCCGCCGTGACCGTCTTGCGCAGGCCGTTGGTCACATAGCCGAACGCGATGCCCGTCTCCGGGTCGGCGAAGCCGAGGGCGCCACCGCGGCCCGGGTGCCCGAAGGAGCCCGGGCCGAGAAACGGCGAGGCGCTGCCGTGCAGCATGTAGCCGAGGCCGAAACGGGTGTTGATCACCAGCACCCGGTCGGGGCCGGCGGACTCCTCCGCACGGGCCAGCTCGACGGTCCGGGGCGTGAACAGCCGTACGCCGTCGACCTCGCCGATCAGCGCGGCGTAGACACGCGCCAGCCCGTCCGCGGTCGCGATGCCGTTCGTCGCGGGCAGGGCGCTCGCGCGGTACGCCGGGTCGTTCTGGTCCGGGAAGGGGGTGATCGCGCCGAAGGCACGGTTGGTGAGGGAGCCGGGGTCGGTGTAGGCCTCGGTCACCGCACGCTTGGGGCGGGCGCGCAGGGCGTTCGCGGCCTCGGGCGCCTCGACACGGCCGACCCGCCCCGTCCGGTACGCCTCCGACTCCGGCAGTCCCAGCCACAGCTCCGCGCCCAGCGGCCCGGCGATCTCCGCCGCGATCCACTCCCCGGCGCCGCGTCCCGTCACGCGCCGCACGAGCTCGTCCAGCAGCCAGCCGTAGGTCAGCGCGTGATACCCGTGGTCCGTGCCGGGCTCCCAGACGGGCGCCTGGGCCGCGACCGCCTCCGGCCCCCTGCGCGGGTCCAGGGCCTCCTTCGGGGTGAGCGGACGCTCCAGCACCGGCAGCCCGGCCCGATGGTTCAGCACCTGCCGGACCAGCACCCGCTCCTTGCCGTACGCCTTGAACTCCGGCCAGTACGCGGCCACCGGCGCGTCCAGGTCCAGCTGCCCGCGCTGGGCGAGCAGCAGGGGTACGGCGGCGGCGACGCCCTTGGTCGCCGAGCGCACGATCTGCGCGGTGCCGCGCTGCCAGGGCTCGGTGCCGGCGCTGCCGTCGACGTGCTGGGTACCGGCCCACAGATCGACGACCTTGCGCCCGTCCCGGTACACGGCGACCGCCGCGCCCCGGTCCCCGAGCGCCTCGAAGTTCCTGACGAACGCGTCCCTGACCGGCTCGAAGCCCTCGGCGACGGTGCCGTTCGCATCCACGTCCGTGCGCCCCGCTCTCGCTGTTCCCGCTGCTCTGTGCTCTGCTCCCCCCTCTACCCAAGCAGGACGGTCACGTCGATGTTCCCGCGGGTCGCGTTCGAGTACGGGCAGATCTCGTGGGCGGCGTCCACCAGCTGGGTGGCGACGGCCTGGTCGAGTACCGGGAGCGAGACGCTGAGGGCGACCGCCAGGCCGAAGCCGCGCTGGGCGTTGGGGCCGATGCCGACCTTCGCGGCGACCGTGGAGCCGGTCAGGTCGAAGCCGGAACGGCGGCCCACGAGCACCAGCGCGTTGTGGAAGCAGGAGCTGTAGCCCGCCGCGAACAGCTGCTCCGGATTTGTGCCGTTGCCGTCGCCGCCCATCTGCGGCGGCATCGCGACCTTCAGCTCGATCTGGCCGTCCTGGCTGGTGACATATCCGTCGCGGCCGCCGTGCGCGGTGGCCTCGGCGACGTACATGATCTTCGTCGGACGGGTGTCGACGGCGGTGTCCTCACTCATGACTGGCTCCCCCCAGAACAGGCGCGCACAAATACATCGTGCACAAGGTACCGGCCGGTAGGCAGGGGTTGGATTACCAGGGGGTGGCAACCGCGGGTAACAGGAGTTCAGAGAGGGCGCTCGGCCGCGGCCTGCGCCCGGCGAGTGAGCTCCCACAACTCCTCGCGCAACCGCACGACATCAGCGCCGCCAAGCCCGGTCGCCGAGCGCAGCGCGCCGGGCACCCGCGCCGCGCGCTCCCGCAGCTCCTCCCCGAGCCCCGTGCACGCGACGAGCACCGAGCGCTCGTCGTGGGCCGCCCGCTCCCGGCGCACCACCCCCGCGCTCTCCAGCCGCTTGAGCAACGGCGACACCGTGCCGTAGTCGAGCCGCAGCGCCTCCGCGAGCTCCTTCACCGTCGTCTCGCCGCGCTCCCAGAGCACCAGCAGGACGAGGTACTGCGGATAGGTGAGGCCGAGCTCCTCCAGCAGCGGACGGTACGCGGCCGTCACCGCGCGCTGGGCGGCGTACAGCGCGAAGCACAGCTGCTCGTCCAGGAGCAGTGAGCCCTCACCGGCGTGGTCCTCGTTCGTCACGCGCCCATTGTCACGGACGCCCGGTCGCGCCGGAGACCGAACGCGGATCGAAGCCGTAGGGCAGCTCCAGGCGGTGGGCGCGCATCAGGTCGTCGTCGGAGAGCAACTCGGCGGTCCTGCCGTCGGCGGCGATGACGCCCTCGCTGAGGACGAGGGAGCGCGGACAGAGTTCCAGGGCGTACGGCAGGTCGTGCGTGACCATGAGGACCGTGACGTCCAGGGAGCGCAGGATGTCGGCGAGTTCGCGGCGGGAGGCGGGGTCGAGGTTGGAGGACGGCTCGTCCAGGACGAGGATCTCCGGCTCCATGGCGAGCACGGTCGCGACCGCCACCCGGCGCCGCTGACCGAAGGAGAGGTGGTGCGGCGGCCGGTCCTTGAACTCGGCCATGCCGACCTGCGCCAGCGCCCGGTCGACCCGCTCCTCCAGCTCCGCGCCCTTCACGCCCGCCGCGGCCGGACCGAACGCCACGTCCTCCCGGACCGACGGCATGAACAACTGGTCGTCCGGGTCCTGGAAGACGATGCCGACCTTGCGCCGGATCTGAGCCATGTGCTGCTTGCCGACGGGCAGCCCGGCGACCTTCACCGTGCCCGTGCCGCCGGACAGGATGCCGTTGAGGTGCAGCACGAGGGTCGTCTTGCCGGCCCCGTTCGGGCCGAGCAGCGCGACCCGTTCGCCGCGCGCGACGCAGAAGTCCACGCCGAACAGGGCCTGATGGCCGTCGGGGTAGGCGTAGGCGAGGCCGGAGACCTCGAGGGAAGCGGTCACAGGGTCCATCCCAGCAGACATACGACGAGGGCGGCGAAGGGGAGCGCGAACGCGTACGTCCACTGCGCCCGGGAGGCGGTCACCTCGTCGATGACCGGCATCGAACCGGCGTACCCACGGCTCACCATGGCGAGGTGGACGCGCTCACCGCGTTCGTAGGAGCGGATGAAGAGGGCACCCGCCGACTTGGCGAGCACACCCCAGTGGCGCACGCCGGACGCCTCGAACCCGCGTGACTCCCGCGCGATCCGCATCCGCCGCATCTCGTCCGTGATGACATCGCCGTAGCGGATCATGAAGGACGCGATCTGCACGAGCAGCGGCGGCAGCTTCAACCGCTGCAGGCCCAGCAGGAGTTCACGCAGCTCGGTGGTGGAGGCGAGCAGCACGGAGGCGGCGACGCCCAGGGTGCCCTTGGCGAGCACGTTCCAGGCGCCCCACAGCCCGCTCACGCTGAGGGACATCCCCAGCACCTCGACCCGCTCGCCCTGCGCCACGAACGGCAGCAGCACCGCGAACGCGACGAACGGAACCTCGATCAGCAGCCGCTTGAGGACGAACCCGGCCGGCACGCGCGCGACGTGGGCGACGACGCCCAGCAGCACGGCGTACAGACCGAAGGCCCACATCGCCTCCCGCGGTGTGGAGACGACGACCACCACGAAGGCGAACACCGCGGCGAGCTTGGTGTGCGGCGGCAGGCCGTGCACGGGCGAGTGCCCGTGCCGGTAGAGCTTGTGCGCGTGCCCGGCCCCCATGTCAGGCGACCGTCGTGCTCACCGGGGAGACGTCCTGCGTACGGCGCCTGCGCACCGCCCAGAAGACCGTGCTGCCCGCGACGACCGTGACCCCCACGCCGATCACGCCCGCGAGACCGCCGGAGAGCCGGGCGTTGTCGATGTCCTTGACCCCGTAGTCGGCGAGCGGGGAGTCGGCGGCGGCGTGGTCCTCGGCCTTCGCGTCGATGCCCTTGTCGGCGGCGACCTTCTCCAGGCCGTCGGGGTTGGCGGAGGCGTAGAAGCTGACGACGCCGGCGAGGGCGAGGGAGGTGGCGAGGCCGGCGAGCCACACCGTGCGGTGCGAGGAGCGGGCGGCGACCGGGGCGGGGGCGGCCGGAGCGGCTGGTACATCAACGAGTTCGCCGTTGACCCGCAGCTTGAGCTTCTGCTGGAGCCCGCGCGCCCCGTACACCAGGTCGGGGCGTACGGCGATGACGGCGCCGACGGTCAGCGCGGTGATCGCGGCCTCGCCGATGCCGATCAGCACATGCACGCCGACCATGGCGGTCGCGACCTTGCCGATGGCGACGTCGGTGGTGCCGCCGATCCAGTAGATGAGGGTGAAGGCGAGGGCGGCGGCCGGCACGGACAGCACGGCGGCCACGAAGGAGGCGGCGGTGACGGACCGGCGGGTGCGCGGCAGCACCTTCACCAGGCCGCGGAAGACGGTGTACGCCACGACCGTCGTCACACAGCCCATGACGGTGATGTTCACGCCGAGCGCGGTCAGACCGCCGTCCGCGAAGAGGATGCCCTGCATGAGCAGGACGACGGAGACACAGAGGACCCCTGTGTAGGGGCCGACGAGTATCGCCGCCAGCGCACCTCCCAGGAGATGGCCGCTCGTCCCCGCGGCGACGGGGAAGTTCAGCATCTGTACGGCGAAGATGAACGCCGCCACCAGGCCGGCCAGCGGCGCGGTGCGCTCGTCGAGCTCGCGGCGGGCACCGCGCAGGGACACCGCGACGGCCGCGGCGGCGACCGCTCCGGCGGCGGCGGAAGTGGGGGCGTCGATAAATCCGTCAGGCACATGCACGCATCGATGATGTGGCTTAATGCGAATGTTTTGCAAGAGCGAGTCCCTCGTGCATCGTGCATGTGAGATGTCCTACGCCCGGGGGCGCGATCGGAAAAATATGCGACATTGGAGAGGAAGCGGGCGCACAGCTTCCGCACAGGTCACGCAGCGTAAGGGGCCGAACCGATGTCCGTAGTCGAGCAGTACGCGCGAGCCCACATCGTTACGGACGCCGACATCGCGGTGGCGGAGCCCGAGGCCGTCCCGGTCGTGCTGCGCTACGACCCCGACACCGACCCGCGCGCGGTACGGGTCGGCCTTCCCGGCCCGCACGAGTGGACCTTCCAGCGCGAGCTGCTGGAACGGGGCCTGCGGGCGCCGGTCGAGGCCGGGGACGTCCGGGTGTGGCCGTGCGGCCGGGTGCAGGCCGTGGTGGAGTTCCACTCCGCCAAGGGCGTCTCCGTGGTGCAGTTCGAGTCGAAGGCCCTGCTCAGGTTCCTGCGCCGGACCTACACGGCCACACCCGTACGCGGTTAGCCGCCCAGCTTCAGCAGCGCCGCCACGATCGGGCCCGCCGTGTCACCGCCGTGCCCGCCCGCCTGGACCACACCGGCCGCCGCCAGATCGCCGCGGTACGCCGTGAACCAGCCGTTGGGCTTCTTCTGACCGTCGACCTCCGCCGAGCCGGTCTTCGCGCCCACGGTGCCGTAGACACCCTGCATCGCCTCGGCCGCCGTGCCGTAGGCCGCCGTGTACGACATCAGCTCACGCAGCTGGGAGAGCGTGCCCGACGACATCGTGCGCGCGGCCTTGGCCAGCGTCCGCCCGTCCACGTCCGGTGAGACCAGATAGGGCTGCTTGAAGACGCCCGACTCGACGGTCGCCGACACCGACGCCATGTTCAGCGGGTTCATCCGCACCCCGCCCTGGCCGATCAGCGAGGCCGCCATCTGTGCCTGCGACTGGACCGGCACCGAGCCGTCGAAGGTGGGCACGCCGACCGCCCAGTTGTTCATGGACAGACCGAAGACCTGCTGGGCCTGCTTGGTCAGCGAGTCGTCGTCCAGCTCGGGCGCCTGGCTGATGAAGGCGGTGTTGCAGGAACGGGCGAAGCTCGCCTTGAAGGTGCCGCCCTTGATCTGGAACTTGTCGTCGTTCTGGAACTTCCAGCCGCCGTACGTGAAGTACTTCGGGCACGGGTGCGCCTTGTCCGCCGACGCGAGGTCCTTCTCGATCAGCAGTGACGAGGTGACGACCTTCATCGTCGAACCCGGGGCGAGCGAGCCCTGGAACGCGACGTTGAAGCCGTGGGAGGCGTTCGCGGCGGCCAGGATCTCCCCGGTCGACGGACGCAGCACCACCACGGACGACTTCGCCTTCTTCGCGACCTGCGCCTCGGCGGCCGCCTGCATGGCCGGGCTGAGCGTGGTCTTCACCGTGCCCGGCGTGCCCTTGCTCAGTGTCAGCAGCGTCTTGTCGGACAGCTCCTGCGCCTTGGACTCCTTGCCGCGCACCACCTGGAGCTCGACGCCCGCCTTGCCGCCGGCCTTCTTGCCGTACTTCTCCCGCAGCCCGTCCAGGACCGAGCCCAGCGACGGGTACTTCTTCTCGGTGATCTCCCCGCCGTCCCGGTCGAGCGCCTTGATCGGCGGGGTCCCGGACTCGCCGGTGACCAGGGTGTCGCCGTCCTTCAGGTCGGGGTGGACGACGGAGGAGTGCCAGTCGACCTGCGGCTTGCCGGTGGCGGTGTCGCGCACGACGGTCAGCGAACTGCCGTACGTCAGCGGCTTGCCGGTGTCCTTGTACGACACCGTCGCCTTCACGGAGAACGGGACCTTGTCACCGGTGCGGGTGCCGGGGGTGAGGGTGACGTCCTTGAGGTGGGCGTCCTTGGTGTAACCGGTGAGCAGCTTCGCGGCCGCCCCGGCGTCGTCCGTGACGGCCGCGGCCTGGGTGACCTTGCCCGACTGCCAGGACGTGAGGAAGGTCTGCGCCGCGGTGTTGACCTCTTTCGCGGACAGCGGGCCGGTCTTGACCTTCGGCTTCTGGTCGGCGACGGCGGATGTCCGGTCCTCGGCCGCCGCCCCGCCGCCGTACAGCACGTACACGGCGAAGCCGGCGCCGCCGACGACCACGGCGATCATCCCGCCGATCACGGCGGGGCGATTCGTCTTCCGTCGCTCGGCGACGCGCCTTCTCTTGCCCACAGCTCTCTGTCCTCCGCGATTCCCCAAGGTCCCCGTTGCCCTCGTCCCTCACACCAACGATGGCCACCACCCTAGAGTCCCGTCCTGTGCGGGTGAGTTCAGCCACCCGCCGCCAGTACGGCCTTCACGATCGGGCCGGCCGCGTCGACGCCGTGGCCGCCGTTCTCGCTCATGGCGGCCGCCGCCACATCATCGCGGAACCCGGTGAACCAGCTGTTGGAGGTTTCCACTCCGTCCACCTCGGCGGACCCGGTCTTCGCCCCGATGTCCCCGCCGAGCCCCTGCATGACCGGTGCCGCGGTGCCCTGAGTGGCGGTCAGCCGCATCATCTGCTTCAGCTGGGAGGCCGTGTCGTACGGCAACCCCCTGGCGGTCGCCAGCTTCCGGCCGTCCAGCTTCGGCGAGACCAGATAGGGCTGACGGAAGTCGCCGGTGATCGCGGTGGCGGTCACGGACGCCATGTTCAGCGGGTTCATGGTGACCTTGCCCTGGCCGATGGCATTGGCCGCGCGGTCCGGGCCGCTCTCCGCGGGGATGCTGCCGTCGACCGAGGTGATGCCGGTCTTCCAGTTGTCCCGGCCGAGCCCGAAGCGGGTCTGCGCCTCCGTGGTCAGCGACTCGTCCGTGAGCGGCTTCTCGTCGATGAGCTTGATGAAGGCCGTGTTGCAGGACCGCATGAAGCTGTTGGCGAGCGTGGCGCTCTCGTTGGGCGCCATGTTCTTGAGGTTGCGGAAGGTCTGCCCCTGCCACACCGCGTCGTCCGGGCACGGCGCCGGACCGTTCATCGAGGTCACGCCGTTGTCGATGAGCATCGCCGAGGTGACGATCTTCATCGTGGAGCCGGGTGGTGCCGCGCCCTCGAAGGCCGCGTTCCAGCCGTCCGTACGGTTGTTGGCGACCGCCAGCACCTCGCCGGTGGTCGGCTTGACCGCCACCACGGACGACTCGGCGTACTTCTTCACCGCGGTCTCGGCAGCCGCCTGCGCGCTCGCGCTGATCGTCGTCTTCAGCTTGCCCGCCCTGCCCTCGGAGAGGGTCAGCAGCGGGGTGTCGGGGGTGCCGTCGCCGTCGTGCCGGACGAACAGCTCGACGCCCGGGGTGCCGCCCGCCTTCTCACCGTACTTGGCGCGCAGGGCGTCCAGGATCGGGCCCAGCGAGGGGTACTTGTCCTTCGCCAGCACCTTGCCGCCCCGGTCCACCGCCTCGATGGGCGGGGCCGAGGAAGGCCCGGTGACAAGGTTGTCCTGGTCCGTCCTCAGCTCGGGATGGACCACGGCCGGCTTCCAGTCGATCAGTGCCTTGCCCGTGGTCAGACCGCGCACGACGGTCAGACTGCTCTTGTATCGCAGGGGCTTGGAGTCCCCCTTGTAATCCACCTCGGCCCGCACGGTGAACGGCACGGTCGTGTTCTGCGCGGTCCCCGGCGTGATCCTGACGTCCGTGATGTGCGCGTCCTCGGCGTACTCCGTCAGCAGGGTGCGGGCCGCGGCGTTGTTGTTGGTGAGCTGGGCCGCGGAATCCGCCGACCCCTTCTCCCACGCCGCGAAGAACTTCTCCGAGGTCTCCTTGACCTCGTCACCGCTCGGCGGCCCCGACTTCACCTCGGATCCGCCGGACCCCCCGTCGCCGTTCAGCGCGGACATGACGTTGAACGCGCCGTACCCGGCCCCACCCACCATCACGGCGAACACGCTGCCTATGACGGCGGCCTTGACCCCCTTGCCCATGGAACTGAACCCCTCCCCGTTATCAGTCCTTCGCACTGTAAGTGGCGTGGGGGAATCCTGTGAGACCTGTTTCCTTTTGTTGACCGAAGAGAGATCCGGTCACGGGACGACCGTAACCGGAATCACATATTTCTCTTGATCGCTAAGGGCCCTGCGTGAGAGCCTGCGCGCTCCTTGAAATTCTCCAGATCGGAAAATCACCGAGATGAATGCAATATCACGGGGTCGTCTTACGGCTGTCGCCGCCGCGGCGGCGTGCCTGGTGATGGGAACCGCCACGACTGCCAGCGCCGGCACCAACTCGCCCATCTCCAACGCGAGCAACGGTGACGGTTACGCCTATTTCGTGGCCGACGGCGACAACTTCATCGTCTACGACGGCAAGTGTGACGGCGACACCGTCTGGGCCCAGCTGACCTGGTACAAGTCCGGCGAGGGCTGGCACTACCGGACGGTTCGCAACACGTCCGGGTGCGGGCTCGAGGACACGCGGCACCCGTGGAACATCCCCGAGGGCGCGTCCGTGTGGGTGCGGGCCTGCGGCAGCGTGGAGGACAACTACTCCAACAGCGGCGACGGCTACCTCGGCACCGGCCACGACTGCGACCTCACCCAGGGCGGCCAGCGCGGCACGGCCTGACCCGCCGACGAGCCCAGGTCCCCCTCCGCTCGCAGGGGGACCGGGGCTCACCGCTAGACCCAGGTGTCCAGCCACATCCGTGACCGCCAGTCGTCGATCGGGATGGCGGTCCCGGTGTACAGGGGCCAGAAGTAGATGAAGTTCCAGGCGATCAGCAGCACCAGCACGCCCGCCCCCGTCGCCCCCGCCACGCGTCGGGTGTCGCTGGAGCCGGGTCGGCCGATGATCGCGCCGAGCATCATCGCGACGGCCAGGCACAGGAAGGGCAGGAAGACGACGGCGTAGAAGAAGAAGATCGTGCGTTCCTGGTACAGGAACCAGGGGAGGTAGCCGGCGGCGATGCCACAGGCGATCGCGCCCGCGCGCCAGTCGCGGCGCAAGAGCCAGCGCCACAGGACGTAGGCGATCGCGAAGGCGGCCGCCCACCACAGCAGCGGGGTGCCGATGGCGAGGACCTCGCGGGCGCACTTCTCGCCGGCGTCGACGGGGCAGCCGTCGTTGCCGGGCGTGGGGGACTCGTAGAAGAACGAGACCGGGCGGCCGTCGACGATCCAGCTCCACGGGTTGGACTGGTACGTGTGCGGGGAGTGCAGGCCGACGTGGAACTCGTAGACCTGGTGCTCGTAGTGCCACAGGCTGCGCCACCAGTCCGGGAACAGCCAGGACCAGTCGCTGTTCCTGCCGTCGGTCGCGGCCCAGTTGCGGTAGTAGCCGCCGGTGCCGTCGGTGGGGGAGAGGATCCAGCCGAGCCAGGAGAGCAGATACGTGGCGATCGCCACCGGCACCGTCGCCAGGAAGGTCAGGCCCAGGTCGCGCTTGAGGACCGCCTCGTACGGGTGGCGGGCGCCCGCCACCTTGCGGGAGCCGACGTCCCACAGGACCGCCATCACACAGAACGCGGCCAGGATGTAGAGGCCGTTCCACTTGGTGCCGATGGCCAGGCCCAGCATCAGACCGGCCAGCCAGCGCCAGGGGCGCCATCCGAAGCGGGTCGTCTCGGCGATGTGCGCGTCGGGGCGGGCCCGGCCGTCCGCGTCGAGCGGCAGCGCGGCCGCGAGTTTCTCCCGGGCCCGGTCGCGGTCCACGACCAGAGCGCCGAACGCGGCCAGCACGAAGAACATCAGCACGCCGTCGAGCAGCGAGGTGCGGGCCATGACGAAGGCCAGCCCGTCCACCGCCATCAGCGCGCCGGCCAGGCAGCCAAGGAACGTCGAGCGGAAGACACGGCGGCCGATACGGCACAGCATCAGCACCGAGAGGGTGCCGAGGAGGGCCGTCATGAACCGCCAGCCGAACGGGTCGAACCCGAACACCAGCTCGCCGAGTCCGATGACGTACTTGCCGACCGGTGGATGCACGACGTACGACGGGTCCGTCGGGATCGTCACCTTGCCGCCGACGTCCAGGATCAGGTCGTTGGCGTTCTTGTCCCAGTTGACCTCGAAGCCGCGGTGGACGAGCGCCCAGGCGTCCTTGGCGTAGTACGTCTCATCGAATATCACCGCCTTCGGGCCGCCCAGGTTCCAGAACCGGATGACGCCCGCGAACAGGGTGACGAGCAGCGGACCGCCCCAGCCGGACCAGCGCACGATCCGGTCGACCAGCGCTTTCGGCAGCCCGAGCGCCGCCCACATCCGCGGGTTGGGCTGCGCGTACGGCGGTACGAGCCGGTCGCGCACGTCGCTTCTGGGTCCGGCCGTGTAGCCGAAACGGCGCAGCCGCTGCTGCCAGGACGGCCGCTGGTCCTGCGGTGCCTGGGCCTGTCGGGTGTCCGTGGAGTCCATGGACGACGCTGTACTGGTCACCGCGCCATCGTAGGGAACACGGCTGTGGGAGTCCCGTGGATGGGTGCTGCGAGGATGGAAACGTGACAGGAACCCTTGTTTTGGCAGGCACCCCCATCGGCGACACCGCGGACGCTCCGCCCCGGCTCGCCGCGGAACTGGCCGGCGCGGACGTGGTCGCCGCCGAGGACACCCGGCGGCTGCGGCGCCTCACCCAGGCGCTCGGGGTGACGCCCAAGGGGCGCGTCGTGTCGTACTTCGAGGGCAACGAGGCCGCCCGTACTCCGGAGCTGGTCGAGGAGCTCGTCGGCGGCGCGCGCGTGCTGCTCGTGACCGACGCCGGGATGCCGTCCGTGTCCGACCCCGGCTACCGGCTCGTCGCCGCCGCCGTCGAGAAGGACATCCGCGTCACCGCCGTCCCCGGCCCCTCCGCCGTCCTCACCGCGCTCGCGCTGTCCGGGCTGCCCGTCGACCGGTTCTGCTTCGAGGGATTCCTGCCGCGCAAGGCGGGCGAACGCCTGACCCGGCTGCGGGAGGTCGCCGGGGAGCGGCGGACCCTCGTGTACTTCGAGGCCCCGCACCGGCTCGACGACACCCTCGCCGCGATGGCCGAGGTGTTCGGCGCGGGGCGGCGGGCCGCCGTCTGCCGCGAGCTGACCAAGACGTACGAGGAGGTCAAGCGGGGTCCGCTGGAGGAGCTCGCCGCGTGGGCCGCGGAGGGGGTGCGCGGGGAGATCACCGTCGTCGTCGAGGGGGCGCCGGCGAAGGGGCCCGAGGAGCTCGACGGCCCGGAGCTGGTGCGCAGGGTGCGGGTGCGCGAGGAGGCGGGCGAGCGACGCAAGGAGGCGATCGCGGCGGTGGCGGCGGAGGCGGGGTTGCCGAAACGGGAGGTCTTCGACGCGGTCGTCGCGGCCAAGAACGCGGCCTCCTAGAAGAGGGCGCGTGACCCAGCGCACAGGCCCTCTGAGCAGGGCGCATGTCTTTTGAGCGTGCGCCCCACGGGCAGGCAAAGGGGGATGGCCGAAGGCAAAGCGCAGCCCCTGCCGCAGAGGCCGTTTCGGCAAGGAAAGTCCAAGACGGTTCCAACACTCGACAGGGCTGATGCATTCGCTCCGGCGGAAGCGTCCACTGGGTGAAGGGACGCACCCGTCCCTGTGTCCAGCGGACCAGAGGAGCTGGCATGAGCGAGATCGCAGGGCAGACCGCCGCACTGCGCAGCGGCGCCACCGCCGTCGTCCACGAGTCGTATTCCTTCGCCTGCATGCGGTGCGGGCACGGCTGGGAGCAGTCGTACGAGATCGAGCACCACACCGGTGCCGACGGCCACGACTTCGTCATCTACGTCGCGAACGGCCAGGTCGTGCCGTCGCCGCTGAGCCGGCCCACGTGCCAGAACTGCGACGGGCACGTCGTACGGATCATGCGCCCCGGACAGGTGTCCTCGGTGCTCGACGCCGTGCACCGCCGGCAGCGCCGCGCCCCGCAGGCCGGGCCCGTCGAGGCGCCCGAGGTGCCCGCGCAGGCCAAGGAGCGCCACCACTGGCAGCTGTCCGATCTCCTGCATCCGTTCCACCACCGCAAGGCGAGCTGAAGCCCCGCCTCCCCCGGGGAGAGGGCATGCCCCTTTCGTAGGATCGGGGCATGCCCTCCTCAAGCTCCAGCCCTCGTGAGAAGCCCGCAAAGAGCACAGCGCCGCCGCTGCCCGAACCCCTCCGGGTGGCCGTCGCCGACTCCCACACCCACCTCGACATGCAGTCCGGGACGGTGGAGGAGGCCCTCGCGAAGGCCGCGTCGGTGGGCGTGACGACGGTCGTGCAGGTGGGCTGCGACGTACGGGGCTCGCAGTGGGCCGCGCAGACCGCGGCGCGATACGACGCCGTCCATGCCACCGTCGCCCTGCATCCCAACGAGGCGCCGCGCATCGTCCACGGCGACCCCGACGGCTGGTCCCGGCAGGGCGCGCGGCAGCCGGGGGGAGCGCAGGCCCTCGACGAGGCGCTCGCGGAGATCGAGCGCCTGGCCGCACTCCCGCAGGTCAAGGGCGTCGGCGAGACCGGTCTCGACTACTTCCGCACCGGCCCCGAGGGCAAGGAGGCGCAGGAGCGCTCCTTCCGCGCCCACATCGAGATCGCCAAGCGGCACGGCAAGGCCCTCGTCATCCACGACCGCGACGCCCACGCCGACGTCCTGCGCGTGCTCAAGGAGGAGGGCGCCCCCGAGCGCACGGTCTTCCACTGCTACTCCGGCGACGCCGAGATGGCGGAGATCTGCGCCCGCGCCGGATACTTCATGTCCTTCGCCGGCAACGTCACCTTCAAGAACGCCCAGAACCTGCGGGACGCGGTCGCGGTGGCCCCGCCGGAGCTGCTCCTCGTGGAGACCGACGCGCCCTTCCTGACGCCGGCGCCGTACCGCGGACGGCCCAACGCGCCCTATCTCATTCCGGTCACGGTGCGCGCGATGGCCGCGGTGCGGGGTGTCGACGAGGACGCGTTGGCTACAGCACTCGCCTCGAACACCGCTCGGGCGTTCGACTACTGACCCGATCGGCCGTAACCACCAGTAGCCGCGCCGCTTTGGAGAGTGACGGCCACTCCGCTAGGTTCTGGGTCTCTCTGGACCCTGGAGCGTGTCGGCGTGAGCAACTCCCAGTACCAGACGTACGAGACGTACGGCCCCAACGATCCGTACGGCGCGGGGTACGACCCGCACAGCGCGGAGACGGTGGCGTACGGCGTCCAGGTCGCGCCGCCGCTGCCGACCCCGCCGATGCCCGTGTCGTACGAGGACACGTACCGGCCCGCTTACGAGCTGCCCGAGGCGCCCGCGCCCGCCCCGCACACCGGAGCGAGCCGGCGGGCCGCACGCCGGCGCAAGGGGCGGGGCGTCGAGCGCGCGGACAGCGCGATGCGCCGGCTGCTGCCGCAGGCGCTGGTCGTGGCGTTCCTCGCCGGCGGCACCACCGCGTTCGTCGCCAAGGACAAGGCGATCGAGCTGACCGTCGACGGCAAGCCGCGCACGCTGCACACCTTCGCCGACGACGTGACCGAACTCCTCGCCGACGAGGGCGTCGACGTCGGGGCGCACGACGTGGTCGCGCCCGCCCCCGGGACGGCGCTCTCCAGCGGCGACGAGATCGCGGTGCACTACGGGCGCCCCGTACGGCTCACGCTCGACGGGGAGCGGCGCGAGGTGTGGACGACGGCGCGCACGGTGGACGGGGCGCTGAAGCAGCTGGGGGTGCGCGCGGAGGGCGCGTATGTGTCGACCTCGCGCTCCCGGCCGATCGGGCGCGAGGGGCTCACGCTGGACGTGCGCACCGAGCGCGCGGTCACGGTCATGGCGGACGGCCGCTCGCGCACCGTGCGCACGAACGCGGCGACCGTGGCGGAGGTCGTCGAGGAGGCCGGCATCACGCTGCGCGGGCAGGACACGACGTCGGTCGCGCCGGGGAGTTTTCCGCGTGACGGGCAGACCGTCACCGTGTTGCGGATCACGGGGACCAAGGAGGTCCGCGAGGAGGCGATCCCGTTCCGGGTGGCGCGGACCCAGGACCCCTCGCTGTTCAGGGGGACGGAGGTCGTCGAGCAGGCGGGGCAGACGGGGCTGCGGCGGATCACGTACTCCCTGCGGACCGTCAACGGCGTCAGGCAGAAGCCGCGGCGGATCAGGTCCGAGGTGGTGCGGGAGGCACGGACGCAGGTGGTGAAGGTGGGGACCAAGCCGTTGCCGATGTCCGTGCAGGGCGCGGACGGGCTGGACTGGCAGCAGCTGGCGAGGTGCGAGTCGGGGGGCCGGCCCGACGCGGTGGACCCCTCGGGGACGTACGGCGGGCTGTACCAGTTCGACACCCGGACCTGGCAGGGGCTGGGCGGGAGCGGACGGCCGCAGGACGCACCGGCGGCGGAACAGACGTTCCGGGCGAAGAAGCTGTATGTGCAGCGGGGGGCCGGCCCGTGGCCGCACTGCGGGAGGCGGCTGCACGGGTGAGGGGCGCTCCCACCGCCCCGTACCCTTGTGGCCGTGAGCAGCAGCCCCGCCCCCGACGCCCTTCTCGGCCCCGCCGACGTCCGTGAGCTCGCGGAAGTCCTCGGTGTGCGACCGACCAAGCAGCGCGGGCAGAACTTCGTGATCGACGCGAATACGGTGCGCCGTATCGTCCGTACCGCAGACGTCCGCCCGGACGACGTCGTCGTCGAGGTCGGTCCGGGGCTCGGGTCCCTCACCCTCGCGTTGCTCGAGGTCGCGGACCGGGTCACCGCGGTCGAGATCGACGACGTGCTCGCCGCTGCGCTGCCCGCCACCATCGAGGCCCGCATGCCCGGCCGGGCCGACCGCTTCGCGCTGGTGAACTCCGACGCGATGCAGGTCGACGAGTTGCCGGGCCCGGCACCCACCGCGCTCGTGGCGAACCTGCCGTACAACGTCGCCGTGCCCGTCCTCCTGCACATGCTGGAGACCTTCCCGACCATCGAGCGGACCCTCGTCATGGTCCAGGCGGAGGTCGCGGACCGGCTCGCCGCGGGGCCCGGCTCCCGGGTGTACGGCGTGCCGTCGGTGAAGGCCAACTGGTACGCCGAGGTCAAGCGGGCCGGGTCCATCGGCCGCAAGGTCTTCTGGCCCGCGCCCAACGTCGACAGCGGGCTCGTGTCGCTCGTCAAGCGCGCCGAGCCGATCAGGACCACCGCCTCCAGGCGCGAGGTCTTCGCCGTCGTCGACGCGGCCTTCGCACAGCGGCGCAAGACACTGCGGGCCGCCCTCGCCGGGTGGGCCGGGTCCGCGGCCGCCGCCGAGGTCGCGCTCGTCGCCGCCGGGGTCTCGCCGCAGGCGCGCGGGGAGGCCCTCACCGTCGAGGAGTTCGCCCGTATCGCCGAGAACCGCGTCGAGCACGACAACGAGGAGCCGAGCCGCCCGTGAGCGTCACCGTCCGCGTCCCCGCCAAGGTCAACGTGCAGCTCGCGGTCGGCGCCGCCCGCCCCGACGGCTTCCACGACCTGGCCAACGTCTTCCTGGCGGTCGGCCTCCACGACGAGGTGACGGTCACCCCGGCCGACGAGCTGCGCATCACCTGCGCGGGGCCGGACGCGGGGCAGGTGCCTCTTGACCGTACGAACCTGGCGGCGCGCGCGGCGCTGGCCCTCGCCGGGCGACGCGGCATCGAGCCCGCCGTGCACATCCACATCGCCAAGGACATCCCCGTCGCCGGCGGTATGGCCGGCGGCAGTGCGGACGGTGCCGGGGCCCTGCTGGCCTGCGACACCCTGTGGGGCACGAACGCCTCCCGCGCGGAACTGCTCGAGATCTGCGCCGAGTTGGGCAGCGATGTGCCGTTCAGCCTGGTGGGCGGGGCCGCGCTCGGGACCGGGCGGGGGGAGAAGCTGCGCGTGCTCGACGTCGGCGGGACCTTCCACTGGGTCTTCGCGATGGCGGGGCGCGGGCTGTCCACCCCGGCCGTCTTCCGGGAGTTCGACCGGCTGGCCGAGGGGCTGGACGTCCCCGAGCCCGTCGCCTCCCAGGAGTTGATCGAGGCGCTCGCGAAGGGTGACCCCGACGCGCTCGCCGCGGCCGTCTCCAACGACCTTCAGCCCGCCGCCCTCTCGCTCTTCCCGGAGCTCGCCGACACCCTCGCGGCCGGCCGGACCGCCGGTGCGCTCGCCGCGCTGGTGTCGGGGTCGGGTCCGACGACGGCGTTCCTGACGCGCGATCCGGAGGCCGCGGTGAAGGTGGCCGAGGCGCTGTCGGCGTCCGGTACGTGCCGGGCCGTGCGGACCGCGTCGGGGCCCGTGCCGGGGGCGACCGTGGTGGCTGGATCCTGACGTTCCCCCTGACAATTTCCCGATCTTCCTCAAAGCCTTCACGGAGTAGGGGTTGACTGCATATATATGCAGGTCAGGTGTTACATACGCCACAGTATTTGAATGTTCACCATTGGCATTCAAGGTCCTTTTTCGCATGCTCTGTGTCATGGGTGGGGCTGGCATGATCAGCCAACCCCGGTCCTCTGTTACCGGTGGTACTTCCGTGTGCGCGGCGACCCCCCGCCCGTGCCACATGCGAGAGGAACTCCCCCCATGGGTCACATGGATCACTTCAGTGCCGGCTGGGTCACCCCCGTCCTTTCCTATGTCATGGCGTGCGTCGGCTCGGCGCTGGGACTGCGCTGCACCCTCAGGGCGCTCGAATCGGACGGCACCTCGAAACGGAACTGGCTGACGCTCGCCTCCGTCGCCATCGGCTCCGGCATCTGGACCATGCACTTCATCGCCATGCTGGGCTTCAGCGTCGAGGGCACACCCATCCGCTACGACGTCCCGCTGACCGTGCTCAGCCTGCTGATGTCCGTCGGTGTCGTCGCGGCCGGCGTCTTCACCGCCGGATACGGCAAGTCCCGGGTGACCTCGGTCGTCTTCGGCGGCCTGGGCACCGGTGTCGGTGTCGCCGCCATGCACTACACCGGCATGGCCGCGCTCAATCTGCACGGTCGGGTCGACTACGACCCCGCCCTCGTCATCGCCTCCGTCGCGATCGCCGTCGTCGCCGCGACCGCGGCGTTGACGCTGACGCTGGTCGTGCGGGGTGGGGTGCTGGCCGTGCTCGCCGCGCTGGTCATGGGGCTTGCGGTGAGCAGCATGCACTACACCGCGATGTTCGCGGTCGAGATCTCGCTGACGCCCAGCAGCGCGGGTCTGCCGGGGGCGACGCCGACGGAGTTCATCTTTCCGTTGGCGGTGGTGCTCGGGTCGTTCCTGTTCCTGGCCGCCGCGTATGTCGCTCTGTCGCCCACCGGGAAGCGGCATGAGTCGGCCATCGCCGCGGAGATTCTCCGTGAGGTCGAACTCGCGACCGCCTGAGGGCGCCAACGGATCTGCCACGCCATGGCTGTTGGCGTCCGCGGGTTCGTTGTGGCTGGTCGCGCAGTTCCCCGCGCCCCTTTCGGGGCGCCTTACGCACCGCATTTCCCAGTAACGAGGTTCCTCCATGCGCGTTCTCCGTACCACGACCGGCAGGCTTCGGCCCAGATCCGTCCGGGCGAGGATCGTCTCCCTGCTGATGCTGCCCATCGTGTCCCTCATGGCGCTGTGGGGCTTCGCCGCCGTGACGACCGCGTCCAGCATCGGCGACACCGAGCGGGCCAAGGACGTCAACGCCGAACTCCTCACCCCCGTCAGCAGGTTCGTCACCGCGTTGCAGGCCGAGCGCACCGCCGTCATGCGGCACAAGGACGCGCCCGCCGCCTACGCCACCGCCCGCAAGGCCACCGACAGGGCCGCGACCGCCGTGCTCGACGGCATCAACGCCTCCAGCTCGGACGCGGCCCTCCTCGACGCGAGCCTGCCGCAGCGCATCGAGACGCTGGAGGGCGAGGCCGACCGGCTCCCCCAGCTCCGTACCGAGGCGGCCGCGAAGCCCTCGACGGCGTACCCGAAGTACACCGCGGTCATCGGGCACGCCTTCTCGGTCGCGGGCGGTCTCACCGGCGACCGGAGCACCGACGCCGCCTCCGACGCGCGCGTGGTGCTCGAACTCTCCCGGGCGCGCGAGGCGTTGGCCCGTGAGCAGGCGCTGCTGGGCGCCGCCGAGGCCGCCGGGACCCTGACGGGGCAGAGCTACGCGCAGTTCGTCGGCGCGGTCGCCACACAGCGGCAACTGCTCCAGCCGGCGGCCGACGACCTCAAGCCCGCGCACCAGGCGGCGTACGAGGAGATCCTGTCCGGCGACCGGTACGCCCGGCTCCAGTCGGTCGAGAACCGGGTGCAGAGCGCCGGTCCCGGCGCCTCGGCCGTGGCGCCGGGGCTGCTGACCGGCTGGGACGCGGCGTCGGCCGGGGTGCTGAAGGACCTGACCGCGGCCGAGAGCGCCGCCGGTATCGGCGCGACCGCCAAGGCCGACCCGTTCGGCTGGGACACCCTCGGCGCCTCCGGCGTCGCCGTGGTGCTGGGCCTCGTGGGTGTGCTGCTGTCGCTGCTCGTGTCCGTCCTCGTCGGACGCGGCCTCATCGTCGAACTGCTCGACCTGCGCAACGACGCCCTGGAGGTGGCGGGGCGCCGACTGCCGCAGGCCATGCGCAGACTGCACGCCGGGCAGGGCGTCGACATCGACGCCGAGGCCCCCATGCGCCGCCTCGTCGGCGATGAACTCGCCCAGGTGGGCACCGCGTTGACCGCCGTCCAGCGCGCCGCGCTCAAGGCCGCCTCCGAGCGCGCCGAACTCCTCAGCGGCATCTCCGGCGTGTACGTCAGCCTCGCCCGCCGCAGCCAGGTGCTGCTGCACCGCCAGCTCGACCTGCTGGACGGCATGGCGCACCGGCAGCGGGACCCGAACGAACTGCAGGACCTGTACCGCGTCGACTACCTGGCCACCCGCATGCGCCGGCACTCCGAGTCGCTGCTGATCCTGTCCGGCATCGCGCCCGGCCGCGGCTGGCGGGACCCGATCCCGCTCGCGGACGTGCTGCGCGCCGCGACCGCCGAGATCGAGAGCGCGGGCCGGGTGCAGATCTGGGCGGTGCCGAAGGTGTCCGTGGTGGGCGGTTCGGTCGCCGACGTCATCCACCTGCTCGCCGAACTCGTCGAGAACGCGACGGCGTTCTCGCCGCCCAGCGCCAAGGTGCAGTTGCGCGCGGCCCGGATGCGGGACGGGGTGCTCATCGAGGTCGAGGACAGCGGCTTCGGCATGAACGAGCAGGCTCTCGCGGACGCCAACAGCAAGATCCAGTCCGAGAAGGTCGACCTCCTCGACGCCAAGCAGATCGGCCTGTTCGTGGTGAACCGGCTGCGCGAGCGCCAGGGTCTGCGGGTGGAGCTGCGCGCCTCGCCCAACGGCGGTGTCACCGCGGCGGTGTTCATCCCCGAGCCCCTCATACGCGACGACATGCCGGTGGGCGAGCAGGTCTTCGGCGGGCGCGGACTGGCCCCGGCCGCGGCGCTGATCCCGCAGCAGCGGATCTCCGGCGCCGGGGCGTGACGTCTTTGCCCGATCTCCACACGATCTACTGCGGACGTAGTACGTGCCGGACACCCGGGGCCCCTAGGGTCACTTGACACTTCAAGCGCCACCGGCGCCCCTCGGGTGCCGCACGCGCCCCCCAAGTGAACGCATCGGAAGGCACGTCCGTGTCCGAATCCCCCACCCCCACCCCCTCCCCCGCCTCCCATCGCAGGAAGCGGCCCCTGTCC
>NZ_JXTE01000519.1 GCF_000972385.1 Streptomyces sp. WM6386 | reverse complement strand
TGATAGACCACACCGGACGAGTTCGGACTATCCCTCGGCCGCGTACAAGTGCGCGCCCGCGTCCGCGAGATTCCGGCAGACCTGGGCCAGCAGCTTGGTGTCACCGGTGCGCACGGCCCGCGCGAAATGCAGACGGCTGGTCAAGTAGGCGCCCTGTGGCCGCCGCCCGCGCGGCCGTCGAGTGGCCGGCGCATCTGGTCGCGTTCGACCTGCCCCACACCTATGTCGCGCAGGTGCTCCGTCAGGACGTCGGCGCCCTGCGCCGCCGGCACTGCCTGCGGACCTGGACGCGGAACGTGCCCGAGTCGGTCCTGGCACCGGCCGAGCGGGTCCGCGTGGCCCAGTGGCACCTCGACGCCGGGGAGCTCCCGGAACAGGAACCGCTCCGGGAGGCCGCCCGGTGGGCGCTCCCCGCCCCCGAGGACGGCC
>NZ_JXTE01000518.1 GCF_000972385.1 Streptomyces sp. WM6386 | reverse complement strand
AGGCTGGACGGATACCGCTCCGCGATCCAGGCCGCCGGCCTGCCGGCCGATGCGGAACTCATCGTGCACGCGCTCCTCACCCCGGAGGGCGGGAGCGCGGCAGCACGTTCCCTGCTGGCCCTGCCTGGCCGGCCGACAGCGATCTTCACCGCCAACGACCTTCAGGCGCTTGGCGTCTACCAGGCGGGTCGCGAGGCGGGACTGCGGATCCCCGAGGACCTCAGTGTGGTCGGCTTCGACGATCTGCCCGTGGTGGCGTGGGTGGATCCGCCGCTGACCACGGTGCATCAGCCGCTCACCGAAATGGCCTCGGCGGCAACAGAGTTGGCGCTCGCCCTCGGCCGCGGCGAGGACTCCGCGCAGGCCCGGCTGGAGATCGGGACGACTCTCACCGTCCGCGCCAGCACCGCGCCGCCGAAGATCTGACCCG
>NZ_JXTE01000517.1 GCF_000972385.1 Streptomyces sp. WM6386 | reverse complement strand
GAGGTCGTTCCCGGTGTCGGCGCCGGGGTCGGCGTGCCCGGCGTCGGGGGCGCCGCCGACTACGCCGCCGGACTCCTCGGCGCGCACCGGACGCTGATCGGCCCGCAGGCCACCCGGGACGTCGTACTCAGGGCGCTGCACGAGGCCTCCTGGGCGCACTTCGGCTGCCACGCGGCGACCGACCCCTCGTAGCCCTCGGACGCCCTGCTCCACCTGCCCAGCGGCGAGCAGGTCTCGGTCCGGGAGATCTGCCAGGTCCGCCCGCGCGCGGCCCAGCTCGCGTTCCTGGCGGCCTGCGGCACCGCACGCACCACCGAGCGCCTCTCGGACGAAGCCATCCACATCACCAGCTCGTTCCTGCTCGCCGGTTTCCCCACTGCGGTCGGCACCCTGTGGAAGATCGACAGCACCCACGCGGACCAGGTGACCC
>NZ_JXTE01000516.1 GCF_000972385.1 Streptomyces sp. WM6386 | reverse complement strand
CCAGCACACCCAGCTCCTCGCCTCGCCGGCCGCCATGCTCCGGCCGCGGGTGATCGCCGCCGCCCTGCGCGGTCCGAGCGGTCCCGGCCCGGCCGGACCGCCCAGCAACACCCACGGTCTCGGCGCCCGGCACTCCCACTCCGTCGCGAGCATCGCGGACCTCTCCGCCCGCCGGGGCCCCAGACCAGCGGCGCCCGCACCCGAACAGGTGCCGTCCGCGACCGCACCCAGCACCCCCGGCACGCCCGTGCACAACGCGAGGAGAACCCCATGACCGTCGTCCCGGCGCCGCTGCCCGAGGCGGACACCCCGCCCTGCGTCGGCGAGGACATCACCGTCCGCGTGCCCGTGGACGGCACCGACCGGCACATCGCCGGCCGGCTGCTCGTCCCCGAACAGGGGGCGGACACGGTCCAGGTACTCATTCCCG
>NZ_JXTE01000515.1 GCF_000972385.1 Streptomyces sp. WM6386 | reverse complement strand
AGCCTGCGGGGTAGGCCACCTTCCTCGAACGCGTCGACCTCATCCAGGGTCCAGCTCTTGGCGAGGTCGTGGACAAGGTCGCGGGGGAAGAAGTGGACGGCGAAGCCGCTGTGCTCCCAGATGTCGTCTCCGTGCCCGGTCCCGGCCTGGTAGTGGGCGTCCCCGGTGTGGCGGACGGTGTAGACGAAGGCTCCACCCGGGCGCAGTACCCGTCGCACCTCGGCGACCAGGGCGTGGATCTCCTGGGTGGACAGCGCCATGCAGAGCAGCATGTGCGCGAACACGGCATCCACTGAGGCGTCCGCGAGCCGCAGCGGCTCGCGGACGTCGTGAACCGCCGTGGTGACCCGCCCGGCCACGCCTTGGGCCGCGGCGGCGTCACGCAGCTGATCCAGACCGGCCGGGCTGAAGTCGGTGGCCATGACGGAGAAGC
>NZ_JXTE01000514.1 GCF_000972385.1 Streptomyces sp. WM6386 | reverse complement strand
CCAGCCCCGCCGTGCTGCTGGCAGGCCTGCACACCTACCTGCGGCGGACCGCGCACGCCTCCGTCTCCTGGACCGGCGAACAGCTGAACCTGCCGCGCACCCTCCCCGCGCCCTCCGCGGAGATCACGGAAACGGCGAACGTGCCGCACCGCTTCGCCTTCAACGACACCAACGAGGGCTACACCGGCGCCTACCGCGACTGGGATACCTGGCAGTACGAGTTGGACGTGCTGGCCGTGCACGGAGTCAACCGGGTCCTCGTCTACATCGGCGCCGACGCCGTCTACTACGACACGTTCCGTCAGTTCGGCTACACCGACGCCGAGATGCGCGCCTGGATCCCGGCCCCCGCCCACCAGCCCTGGTGGCTGCTCCAGAACATGTCAGGCTTCGGCGGGCCCGTCTCCCGGCAGCTCATCGAGAGGCGTGCCGC
>NZ_JXTE01000513.1 GCF_000972385.1 Streptomyces sp. WM6386 | reverse complement strand
GGTTGGAGATGCCGGCGATGTGGTCGATGGTCTTGCCCATACGACCGTGGTGGCGCAGGATCCCGGCCCGCTCGGCCACTTCCTCGTCGTCGGTGAGGATCATGCCCGCGTCACCGATGGCGCCGAGGGTCTTGGTCGGGAAGAACGACAGGACGCCACCGCGCCCGAGGAGGCCGGCGTGTTTGCCGTTCCAGCGCATGCCGATCGACTCGGCGCTGTCCTCCAGGACCGTCACGCCGTGCGCGGCGGCGATCTCGCCGATCGCGTCCATGTCGGCGAGCTGGGTGAACAGATGGGCCGGCATGACGGCCTTCGTGCGCTCGGTCACCGCCCGGGCGAAGGACTCCGGGTCCATCGCGTACGTCACCGGGTCGACGTCGGCGAAGACCGGCGTGGCTCCGGCCAGGGCCACCGATGTGGCGGTCGCCGCGAAGG
>NZ_JXTE01000512.1 GCF_000972385.1 Streptomyces sp. WM6386 | reverse complement strand
GGGGGTGCGTTTTCCGTTCTCGCAGGCGGCATTTGCCTCTTGGCCGGGGCGTCGGCTTTTTCCCTCCGTTCCCCCTTGATTTTGCCGGTGACCGCCATGGGAGTCCCATCGTCCTCGTCGTGTAGTTCACTTGTTCCCAGGAGGCGCGGTCAGGGAGTGCGGTGCAACCAGTAGAGGTGTAATCGGGTTAAGGAGGCCGACGGTCTCAAGCCGGGCCCGGTGGTTCGTGGGTGCGCACCGACTGGGAGTGTCCCGGGCCGCCCACGGCATTGAGGACGGCTTGGCCCTGGCTGTCGACGAGCCGGGTGAAGGCCTGCTGGGCATAGCCGAGTACGACAGCCCAGGCGATGATCTGCGCAGAGGAGTCCAGGGCGGTCAGCCCGGGGACGAACTCCCCACGCATCAACAGCAGGCCCAGAACGGCGGTGGGGGCGGG
>NZ_JXTE01000511.1 GCF_000972385.1 Streptomyces sp. WM6386 | reverse complement strand
GTGTGGCGTCGTCGACGGGGAGGCGCCGCACGGCGTCCGGGGCGAGCCACACCGCCTGCCACAGCGAGCAGTCGTCGATCCGGGTCGCCACGAGCAGGCCGCACGCCTCGCAGGCCATGTTGGGGCCGTCGGCTCCGTCGAGGCCGCAGCAGTAACCGCCGCCGCGTTTCTCCGGGGCCAGCACGGTGCCGCGGGTGTCTCCGGGGGCGATGACGATCGCGCCCGGCGCGGCGTCGGACAGGACGGGGACGGGCGCGTAGATGCCCCGGGCCGCCGCCTCGTCCGGATCGATCTCCTCCCACGTCCGCCAGGGTGGTCCCCAGGGCTCCGGATCCACGGCGAATGTGCCCGGCTCCATGAGCACCGGGAGCTGGAGCCCGTTCCCGAACTGCTGATGGGCGTGGGCCGACAGGGGGACTTCGGACAGCAGGGGGGT
>NZ_JXTE01000510.1 GCF_000972385.1 Streptomyces sp. WM6386 | reverse complement strand
GCCATCGGCACCGAGGAGGGCAGCTTCCAGTTCCTGCCCTGGTTCTGGGGCTCGGGCGCCAAGCTCACCGAACTCGACTCCGCACAGGCCGTGTCGGCACTGACGCTCTGGAAGGACTGGCTGTCGGACGGCTACGCCCCCAACTCCGTCCTCAACAACACCCAGACCACCAGCTGGCAGGAGTTCTCGACCGGCGACTACGCCTTCGCCGAGAACGGCACCTGGCAGCTCGCGGGCGCCAAGAAGGCCGGCTTCGACTTCGGCGTCCTGCCCATCCCCGCCAGCACGGGCGGCAGCGCGGCGGCCCCCACCGGCGGTGAGTTCGTTACCCTCCCGGTGCAGGACGACAGCGGCCGCTACGCCCCCTCGCAGAAGCTGGTCACCTGCCTGACCAGCGGCGACAACCTCTACGACACCGACCCCACGCTGTCCTACGT
>NZ_JXTE01000051.1 GCF_000972385.1 Streptomyces sp. WM6386 | reverse complement strand
CCCCACCCGCCCCCCGCCTCCAACGCGCACGCCGCCGCGCCGCCTACCTCGCCACCCTCGGCATCGACGTAGGCCCGACCCACATCCACGGCGTCCACGTCGCGGCGGCCACCCGATGACCCGCCCCGCGCTGCGCATGTGCGCCCGCTGCGAGCGCACCACCGAAGAACCCGTCCTGGTCCACGAGGTCCACGCCGCCACCGGCCCCGGCTTCAACGTCTACGCCTGCCCGGACTGCGCCGTGCACTACCCGCCACAGACGGACGCACTCGACCTCATCGACAGCCGCACCCACCGCCGCTCCCGCCTCACCCTGCGCGTCTACAAGCTCGGCGCCGACGGGACCGTGACCGAAGACCGGGGCAAGCTAGAGATCCTGGCCGGCGGACGGGCCGAACCACCGCCACGCACCTCGGCGTATCCACCGTGCGCCTGCCCGAGATGCAGAACCCGGCGATAGCAAAGCGAAACACCTCGGCACGCAGACGGTCCCGGACGCCCCTCCCCAACGCGTCCGGGACCGTCGCCCGTTCGGGCAAGATCAGGACACAGGTCACATCCACGAGCGCCCCATACGACCGGAATTGCCCCCGTTCACAGGCAAGTTCGCCCTGGCGAAACCCGGAACCCCACCGATACCGTCAGACCTCTTGACTGAACTTATTTCTCACGGGGAGCTCACTGTGAAGCGCCGCTCTTTGCCCGTTGCTGCCGCTCTGGCGGCGACGGCGGCACTGCTGTTGACGGCCTGCGGTAGCGGGGACGACAAAGCCAGCGACAACGACAAGATCGCGGGCGCCGGCCAGGGTTCGAAGACGCCGAGCGCGTCGGCATCAGCCTCCGGGGCACCGGCGGAGGACAAGCCGGACGGGGTGGATGTGTCGCTGCCGAAGGACATCAACCTGGTCTTCGACTGGGGCAAGCCGAAGGACAAGAACGAGGCGGCGGCGATGGATGACGCCGCGAATTACATCCGGGCCATCTACCAGGGCGTCGACAAGGGCACGACCAAGAGCGCAGCCGTCGCCACCTACGCGACCGGCGGCGGTCTCACGTACGCGAACACCCAGATCGACGCCTATATCGAAGGTGGCTGGACGGTCACCGGCACACGGCGCCACTACGACGCCACCACTCGGTCCGCCGCGAACGGCAAGTCGGTGGAAGTGGCGTTCTGCTCCGACTCGACCAAGTTCTACGGCAGGGAGATCAAGACCAGGAAGGTCCTCACGACCGACCCCAGCATCACGGACTTCAGCTACTTCAAAATCATCATGGTCAAGCACCCCACGGGTACCGACCTGTGGCAGGCGTCGAACGTGTACGTCGAGGAGAAGGCGGCGAAGTGCCAGTGAAGGCTTCACGTGGACCACGCCTCGCCGCAGCAGCGCTGACGCTGGCTCTCAGCACCCTCGCCCTCACAGGAACCGCCTACGCGGGAACGGGTGTGGGCGACGGAAAGGGCGGCAACACGAAAGAGACGGGCGGCAGCGACGACACCGGCATCTACGCGGCCGCCCGCATCCAGTACTCCGGCTCCGTCGCCAAGGGCGGCGGCACCGGCAACGTAACGTCCTCCGACGTCAACTGGACACCCCCGCCCTGCTGGTACGCCCCCTACCTCGGCGCCAAGGACTTCAAGGAAAAGATGTCCAAGGACATCGAGAGCCAGATGAACACCCCCGGCATGGGCGGCCACGCAGGCGCGGCACTCGACGAACTGCAGCGCCACTACGAGGACGACTACGGCTGGACCGACACCCCCGGCTACAAGGACTACAACGTCGACAAGGACGGCAAGGGGATGTTCTGGGCCGGCGTCGAGAACCCCGACGAGCCGGACATCCTCAAGCGGAGCTCGTGCAACGACATCCCGTTCTGGGTCGACAACGGCGAGGCCCCGCCGCCCCAGTACGAGGAGGCGATCAAGCCGGAGATGCTCGCCGCCCTCGCGTACCAGCACATGGAGCTCCCCGACACCGAGGTCACCCTCGCACCCGAGGCCATCACCAAGGTGAACCTGCCGACATGGGCCTGGCTCGACAAGGCCGTCTTCGACGAGGTCCAGGCGACGGCGGCCCTCAACGTCCCAGGCTTCAACATCCAGGCCACGACCACCGCGAAGCCGGTGTCCCTCAAGCTGGAGCCGGGCACGGACGACGCCCAGACCTACCCGTCCTCCGGCGAGTGCACCATCAACACCGACGGCTCCATCGGCGAACCCTGGGCAAAGGGCAAGTCCGACGAGACTCCACCCTGCGGCCTCAAGTACCTCCGCTCCTCCGGCGACGGCACCTACAAGCTCCGCGCGACCATCACCTGGGAAATCGCCTGGACCGGCACGGGCGGCACCGGCGGCGACCTCCCCAACGGCACGTTCGGCAACGAACAGGCCGTCACCGTCCAGGAGATCCAGGCCGTGAACCGATAGGTCTGGATAGCGTCGCCACCTCACGCACCCGACTCTGAACGGAAGAGGACACCGGCACATGGCTGAGCAGCTCGCCGTAGACCATGGCGAAGTCGCACACTTCATGAAGCTCTTGAATAAATCAAGTGATTCCTTGAAGGGGCTACGCAAAGCACTGAGCGACGCCACCGTCATCGGCCTGGGCACGGATGATCTGGACTCAGCATGTGGGGACTTCCAGGAAGACTGGAAGTACGGCACCGAGGAGATTGGCTCGCAGACCGAGGATCTCGCAAAGATCATCGGCCAGAACAAGGCCAGCTACGAAGAAGTGGACAAGGCGCTGGAAGCGGCTCTGGAGAAGGCCAAGAAGGGCAATTCGGAGGGCAAGAAGTGACGGAAACGCCCGGCCTGGAGCAACCAAGCCTGGACCAGTCTCCCTATGCCAACTCGGAGGCCGCACGAAACGCCAAGCTGCCCCAAGGCCTCAAGTCCTCTCCGTCCATTCCGAATCCCAACTACCCTCACCTCGGCTTTAATCCGACTCCTGGCACAACCGATACCGTGCGCAACCTGCACAAGAAGCTGTCCACGTGTGCCAAGACTTTGGAAGACACTCATGAGCTCGTCACCAAGCTCATGGAAGGCAGCTACTGGAAGGGCGACGCCGCTGTCGCCTTCCGGAACAACTCGAGGACGGGCCGCTTCAGCTCAATCTGAAGAACGCCGCTCATTCCATCCGCAAAGCCGCGCGACAGCTGGGCCGCTGGGAGGGCGAACTCGACGACTTCCAGCGCCGAGCCCGGAAGCTGGAGGAAGAAGCCAAGGCCGCGCAGGATGCCGTTGACGCCGCCAAGGGGCACGCCGATACGGCGAAGAACAACCCCGACCTCGACGGCAAGGGCAATCGTCAGGACGAGGCCAAGAAGAACCTGACCAAGGCGAACACCGCAATGGAGGAAGCCCAGGCCGAGCTTGACAAGATCATCGGCCGGGCGAAGTCACTCGCCGAGGAGCACGAGGAGAAGGCTCAATATCGCGCGCGGAAGATCCGCGGCGCCACCGACAAGCTGGCTCCTCAGGAGCCTGGATGGCTCGACGAACTCGGCGAATGGTTCACCGAAAACCTCCCCGACATCCTGAGCTTCACCGCCGGTGTCATCGGCCTGGTGGCCCTGTTCGTGGCCACGGGTGGCACGGCCGCCGCCGTCCTGCTCCTCGCTGCGGCCGCGTTGAGCGCCTCCGCCCTCACCATGAGGCTGTCCGACTCCGAAGTCCTTGTCTCCCTCAAAGACGGCTTCCTCAACGGTGAGCTCGACTCCGACTTCTGGGGGAACCTCGTCAGCGTCGGTGGCGACATCCTGGGAGCCGTTCCGGGCGTCGCTGCCGTGGGCATCGGGGTACGGGGAACGATGAGTGCGCTCCGCGCCAGCGAAGAGGCAGTGACCCTCGGGCGAGTCATGACGACGCTGGGCACCAAGACAATGAGTGAGGCCAAGGCCATCGCCGGTCTCGGTAACACCACCTTGGACCTCGTGGTGCGCGGGGCAAGCAATTCCGCCAAGGCCGGTGAGGTCGTCGAGATCACCTCAGCTTCACTCGGCGTCGTGACTGCCGGGTACGGTCTGGTCTCCAGCGCGGTGGACGCACTGGACAACGACGGCGCGAAAGACTCCGGCACCGGCATCGACGGCGCGCGGAGCATCTTGGACGGCGGTGCCCTGATCGACCTCGCGCAGTACGTGTTCTGATTCAGAGGACCAGAGAGAACTCATATGAACCCCACAGACCATTCTGTCGCATGGGAGCACCCGCCGACCCGGCGTGCTTGGTCGAAGCAGTTGGCAGCGAACGCAGCCGCTCTCCTCGGCTGGATCGCTCTGTGGGTCTCCTTGCTGGCAGTCCTGGTGGTGTATCTGTCGCCCGGCTACACGATCCTTTTCGTGCCGTTCCTGATCTACAGCTTCTACCGGGCATTCATCCAGCTGTTCGTCTTTCCTGCCGTCTTCCGGATGAAGCATGTCCTGGAGGAGTACCCGTGGCTCCTTCTGAGAGACACGGCACATGGGCTGGCAGACCGGGCCGATGTCGTCGGCAGGCAATACGGGTGGTTCGAGTTTCCGAACCCGGCCCGCCCGGAAGAACGACTTCCCATGGTGTTCCCCCGGCACTGGGGTGTGGGCTGGTGGCACCGCCGTATGGCCCCTCGGGCAACGCCTGAGCTGAAGGCCGAGATCGGCGTGGTGTGGCTCGCGGGAGATCCCCGTTTCATCGGCGTGATCGCTGCGTCCACTCCCGATGGATCGGCGCCACGCCGCTTCCGCTTTCTCAGCCAGCAGACCGGGGCGGACGGGGGGCGTCATTCCGTCGCCGAGTGGGGAGCCACCGCCGAAGACATCGAGCGTGGTCGCCGCGCAGGAGTCCGCCCGGCCAACTCCTGATCCCCCGATTCCCTGATCTTCCGGAACCCACAGACATGACATCTCGCGTCATCATCGCCGATTCCGTCACTGACCCCAGTACTGACATCTGGTTCGCCGTACCCGGCGGCTTCACCGAGTTGCCCATCGACGTTCTCCTCGCCTCGCCTGCTTCCGCCGAGGCGGAACGGCTCCGGGAAGCACTCGCTCCACTGGTCGAAAGCATTTCGGACGGCGTTACCCGTCAGCAGTTCATCGCTCAGCTGGCATCGGGCCAGCAACTCCTGCGTGCGCTGAGCGAAGTGGGCACGGTTCATTGCTCCCTCGGAGTGCATCGCGACGACGTGCAGGGGGACAGCGGCGCCATTCTGCACTCGCTTTTCACCGTGTCCTGGCGAGACATCGCCTGGGCCCCGCGGTCGGCGAGCGCGGCACGGGCAGTTGCCACGGTGGAGGAGCACTCTCACATCGAGTACATGGACTTGCCCAGCGGCCCCGCGTCGATGAGTGAGACCGTACGCACGCCGACTCCCGAATCCGGCCTCCCGGCGACCCCGCTGCTCCAGATCTACGCATACCTCCCTCACCCTGACTGCAAGCGGATGGCAGTCCTGATGCTGAGTACCACGGCGGAGCGACGACAGCAGTACCGCGAGATCCTTCAGCAGGTTGCTGAACTCACCAGCTTCGAATCGCCGTTGCTCAAGACCTAAGCCACACGGAGACACAGACATGGCAGGGTCCGCCAAGCCGCGACGCCGTAAAGCATCCGCGCCCGCGCTGCGCTACGAACGGCGGTCCGGCAAACCGGGCTCCGCCGACAGGGCTGAGAAGAAGGGTGAATGGGCTTTCGGCTGTCTGCTGTTCCTCGGCTTTGCGGCGATCATCGTCCTGTTGGCCGTCCTTGACCGGCTCTGGGGCGACGGCACATGGCAGTGGGCGGCCGAGACCTGGCCTGGCGGCGCGTACGGCTTCGCGGCCTGCGTCGGCGTGGTCGGGCCGTGCGTGTTCGTCCTGTCGCTGTTCTGTCTGAGCCGGATGCGGTGGAGGTCCTGGCGGGAGCATCCGGGGAGCACCGTGCTCAGTACCGGGGCGGCCATCGTCAGCCTGGCTGCGCTCGTGCCCTACGTGGCCCTCGTCTTCAACGCCCAGGACACCGGGAAGTGGGGCAGGGGACGTGACACACCGCCCAGTTGGGTGTTCCGCAACTTCCCCTGGCTCTGGTCCGTCGGTCTGCTCGGCACCATCGCCGCGCTGGCAGCAATCGCCTGCGCCCTGGTTCTGCACAACCGCCGACAGCGAACGCCGTAGGTCGTCTCCTCGCGCGGCCCCGCTATCCCCGCCGAGCCGCCCGGCTCTTCCCCTTCCCCTTCTTACGCAGCTTTCGCAGCCGTTCCCGCTCACCAGCCTGGCGTCGCTCGGCGCGCACGCTGCGGACCCGATACACCACGTAGCCCACCAGCGCCGCAGTGCCCAGGCAGGTGACGAGCGCACCGCCCGTCCCCGGGATGTACTCGCAACCGTCACGGTACGAAGGGCAGTTCCTGCCGGGCAGGGAAGCGATGATGTACAGCACCGCGCCGAATGCCGCGCCGACGCACACCGTGAGACCGGCCATGCGTCCCGCACGCGCCGGCAGCGACTCACCTCGGGGTCGCTCCAAGAACCGCCAGGCACCGCGTGAGCCGAAGACCACGAGCAGGCCGCAAGCCATGCCGAACCCCCATGATCCGCCGGGCCAGTTGAGCACCGTCGGAGCCGAGGTCCGTACGAACCACTTCCAAGCGCCCATGGTCACGACGAACACGAATCCGAGGGCGATCAGGGTCAGCGCCACTCCGGCGAACATGAACCCGTCCCGGACGCGGAACTCCGCCTCCGGCTCACTCATCCCCGCTCACTTCCAGTGCAACGTCCCCGCGACCGTGTCGAACAACTCCACCATCTGATCGGCGAGCTGATCGATGGGCGTGGAGAAGTTCAGCAGCAGCCAGCGTGTGGTGGTCGGGATCGGCACGTAGTACGTGAGGGTGGTGGTCGGCAGGGTGTTGCCCAACTGCCGTGCGGGGTCGGCCACTTCGCGTCGGCGTTGGCGTACCGCCTTGCCGGCGACGGCCAGGTCCACCACGCCGATCTCACCGTTGTCGCCGCGGCTCCGGTCGGCAAGGTGCTCGGCCAGTGCCTCGGCGTCCGAGGTCTCCGGCCACTCGTCGGGGCCGGGAACGCTGATGAGCAGTGAGGACGCTAGGGGAACGGGGCCGACGGCCATCGTGGAGAGGTAGAGCTCCGTGCCGCCGACCTGGTAGGCGTCCTTCGCCTTGCGCTGGAGGTCCTGCATGAACTGCTTCTTCAGCAGCGGGGCGTTGTCCTGGCCGCGGAACGTCAGCTCGGCCAGGGCGATGATGCCCCGGTCGCGCTCCTCCGGGTCGAGTGAGAGCTGGAACCAGCCGTCCGGGACGACGACGTTGTAGTCCGTGGGTGCCGAGGAGAACTGGTCGGCCGTCCTCATGCCGTACCCCCCTCGGTGGGACGCGTCGGCAGCGGGGTGATCCGCATCGTGCGGACCGCCTCGTCGGCCAGCTCGGCGATCCGCTCGGTGACGGCGATCTTCTCCCAGGTCACCGTGACGACGATGAGACTCTGCATATCGGGCGGGAAGACGGCGTACTTGATGAACTCGGTCAGCTTCCGGCCGAAGCCGAGCATGCGATTGGCCTGGAGCATGGCCTGGATGCGCACGGCGGGTCCGGCGGCCAGTTCGAGGTGGGTGATCTCGGGGGCGCCTGTGACCTGTGCGTTTCCCCACTCCAGAAGCAGCGGGATGACCTCGTCCGCGCCGGGGCGCGGCACGCCCTCGTCGCCGTAGGAGTCGACCATGAGGTTGGCCAGGGCCTCCCCCGCCTCGGAGTAGTACGCCGCCGCGAGGGTGGGCACGTCGTCGTTGAGGTCGACGGCCCGCTCGACCATGTCGTCGAAGACCGCGCTCTTCTCGATCTCCAGGCCGAGCGGATTGAGCCGGTTCACGACCTCCGTGGCCAGCGCCTTGGCCTCGGCCTTGGTGCCTTCGCGCAGCGTCAGATCGATCCAGCCCGGCTGGAACTCAAAGGTGCACTCGAAAGTCTCGTCCAGCGGGGCCGGATCGTCCGGTGCGGTCATGCTCGGTCCTTTCGTGCGGGTGTGGACGCTCCGTCGAGCAGGGGCTCAGCCACCGAGACCGACCATCTTCTGAAGGTTCCCGTCCAGGCCCAGCCCGCCCAGGGTAATACCGGCCCCGACGATGGACAGACGGCTGGCAGACTTGGAGATCTGGTTGACGGCGTTGGCATCGAATTGACCACCCAGAGCCGCGGTCCCCATTTTGACCGACTTCAGATCGGACGCGACGCCGGGGTCGGCCATGGAGAACGACTTGGGCATTCCCTTGAGAGCGCTTCCCCCGCCGCGCAGGCCCAACTCGTTCTTGGCCGCGGCCCAGTTTCCGCCGCCGGGCTTCAGCGTCTTCAGGTTCTTCGCCCACGCGGCCTTCGAGAAAGGTTCCGTGAAAGGCTCCTTGAGCGACTTCATGATGTCGCCCTTCTGGAACTTCACGTCCTTGTAGGCGGCCCGCCGCAGATTCTTGTTGGCCCGGCTCACCTGCTTGGCGGTGCGCGCCCCTCCGGCCTTTACGACCCGCCCCAGGGTGTTCTTCGCGAACTTGCCCGCGATCTTGGAGAAGCCCTTTCCGACACCCATCATCAGGAATCCGAGGGCCGCCATTCCGACATCCATCCAGTCGGCGTTGCCCTGGGCGACCTGGACGAGCGTGGCGATGAAGTTGATGAGTGTCGCGATCATGGCGATGGCGCCCAGCACACCGGCCAGGGCCTGCCCGATCACCGGGATCCAGCCGACGATCAGCGAGAGGATTCCACATACGGTGGCGACCCAGGAGGTGATCTCCGCGATGCTGTCGGTCAGGGTCTCCCAGAACCCGTCCTTCAGGGAGTCATGGTTGATGACCGCGTCCAGGGACTCACGTGCGCGCTTGGCGGCGGCGTCACGGATCCTCTTGGCCTCGTTGATCTTCTCCCGTGCGGCCTCGATCTCGTCACCGGCCGCGTCCCGCTTCGCCTCCAGGTCCTTGCGGTCCTTGTCGGCGTCCTCTTTCTTGCGGTCCTTGCCGGACAGTCCGTCGATGCTCTTCTGCGACGCGCTCTTGCGGTCGTCGGCGTCCTTCGCGTCCTTGAGGGCGGCGTCGGCTATCTCCTGGGCGCGGTTGAGGTCGGAGGCGTAGTTCTTCGCGCCGGCGGTCAGCTTGTCCTGGTATCCGCCGCCCACTTCATCGACACGGCTACCGATCGCCGTGGCGGCGGTGTCGTACCTCTTGAAAACCGCCTCGAGCTTCTTGACGTTGCCCGAGGCCTTTTCGCGGAACTCCTTACCGGCCTTGCTGTCCCAGGCGTCGACCTCGGCGACGGCCTTCAGATTACGGATCTGGCGTTCGACCTCGTCCGCCGTCTTGCGCAGCGTCTTGCCCAGGGACGCCATGCGGTCGGCGTCCCCGGGTATGGGGTCACTGTCCGCGACGGGGTGCCAGTCGCGTGGGCGTCCAGCCATCGGTCAGTTCCCCTTCTTCGGATCCTGGGCATCACGAAGTGCCTGGGCCAACTGATGGTCGATGTCCTCGTACGCCTGCCCCGCGGCCTTGGCTATCTGGGCCAGCACGTCGATCTCCTCCGTCAGCCTCTTACGGCTGAGCTTCCAGTTGTCGGCGAAGTCCCCGAACTTGTCGGCGAGATCGCCGTTCCCGAAGTCGTCCTCGTACTTGCCGCCCAGATCCTCCAGGCCGTCGAACGCCTTCTTGATATTGCCGAGCCCTTTGCCCATTTCCTTGATCACTTCAAGGTCGAGCCGCTGATCGCTCTCGCCCGCCACGGCGCCCCCATCATGTCGATCCGCCGGCCCGAGCCGGCACCCCGTTGAAAACAGCCCGGCGACAGACAGCCCGGTGCGACAGGACGTTCAGGTCCCGTCGCACCGGGGTGTGTCGCCCGTGGCAGGCTCAGCCCTTGGCGCTCTTCGCCAGCTGGTCGTCCAGGTCCTCGTACGCCTTCTTCGCGTTGGTGAGGAACTTGGACAGACCCTCCAGACCCTTGACGGTCTTCGCCGCGCCCTTGGTGAAGTCCTTGATGGACTCGTCGTAGGCGCCGGAGGCCTTCGTGGTGGTGAAGCCGTTGGCGACGAGCTCCTCGACACCCTTTTCGATGGACTTCAACATGTCTTCCATGTCGCCCATCGCCTTGATGAGGTCGTTGGCCTTCTTCTCCATCTCGGAATAAGTAAGGTCTGTGTCCTTGGCCATGACGGCTCTCCCTCCCGTTGCGGTCGCCGCAGGGCCATCCCCGTGGCTTGACTGATGCGATCGGGCCGCACATCACCGGCCGTCCGCATGAGCAAAGATCCTACGGGTGGGGCTGTTGGGATGACAGGGACGTCCGGCAACGGAAGCGTGAACCAGTGCACATCCCGGGAGCGTCCCGGTCCTGTGAAGCCCGTGTGCATCCCGTTGCGCAGGGGAAAGGTGCGCCGGTTAAGGTCACTCCCACTGTGTTCACTCACCTTGTGTTCAGCGTTGCGGGGGCGGCCTCAGCCCAGCGAGGAGGACGAACGTGCGCCTGAGTCTGACCGTCGTCGACCCGATCGGCGGGGCCAGCGCCGACGTGGTGCTCGACGCCGATCCGGAGTCGTCGGTCGGTGACATCACTCGGGAGCTGGCGCGGCACGTCGGTCTCGACGGCGGCGCGCAGATCATCCCCATCGGCGGACACATCGGCGGCCATGGGAACCCCGGGGGCGCACCGCAGGCCTACGTCGACGGCTACCCCCTCGACCCCGCCGCGAACGTCGTCGGTTCGGCGCTGCGCGAGGGCGCCGTCGTCAGCCTGCACGATCCGGCCGGCTGTCTCCTCGGTGAGCCGACCGGCATCGTCGAGTTCCGGGTGGCCGGCGGCCCCGCCGCGGGCGCCGTGCACCGGCTCGGCGTGGGACGGTACGACATCGGCAGCGGTCCGGCCGCGCCCCTGCGTATCGAGGATCCCGAACTCGCCGCGCGGGCGGCCACCTTGTCCATCGCCATCGACGGCAAGTGCGATGTCACCCTGCACGGCGTCGACAAGAAGGACGACAAGAAAGACGACAAGAAGGACGCGTCCAGGAAGAAGGACGACGAGGACGGCGACCGCCCCCGTCTCGACGGTGAGGACTTCGACGGCGGCTCCTGGCCCCTCGGCTCCCAACTCGCCCTCGGCAACACCCTGCTGGAGATCGACGGCTACAGCCCGCCGAACGCGGCCCTGAAGTGGTCGGAGGACGGCGCCGGACTCGACTACAACCGGCCTCCGCGACTGCGCCCGGCCGAGCGCAAGACACAGTTCCGGCTGCCCTCTCCCCCCAGGGACTACGAGGCACGGCCGCTGCCCTGGCTGATGGCCCTGTTCCCGCTGGTCGGCGCCGTCGTCTCGGTCATGATCTTCGGTCGCTGGTACTACATGATCATGGCGCTGATGAGCCCCCTGATGCTCTTCGGCAACTACTTCATGGACAAGAAGCACGGGCGCAAGTCCCATGCGAAGCAGGTCAAGGAGTACAAGGAGCACAAGGAGCGGATCGAGAAGGACGCCGAGGACGCGCTGCGTCTGGAGCGGCTCGACCGGCGCAAGGCCATTCCCGACCCGGCCGCCGTCCTCGCCTTCGGCACCGGACCCCGTACCCGGCTGTGGGAGCGGCGGCGCACCGACGCCGACCACCTGCTCCTGCGCGTCGGCACCGGCCGGGTCCGCTCCGAGGTCGTCCTCGACGACCCCGAGCAGGACGAGCACAAGCGTCAGGTCACCTGGAAGATCCAGGACTCGCCAGTCGCCCTGCCGCTGCGGGACCTCGGGGTCGTCGGTATCGCCGGTCCCGGTGACTCCGCCCAGGCGCTTGGACGCTGGATCGTCGCCCAGACCGCCGTGCTGCACAGCCCGATGGACGTGCAGTTCTATGTGCTCACCGAGAACGAGGCGCACCCGCGCTGGGACTGGGTGCGCTGGCTGCCGCACGCCCGCCCGGCGAGCGGCCAGGACGTCAACGTCCTGATCGGGACCGACGCCGAGACGGTCGGCGCGCGCGTCGGCGAGCTGACCCAGCTGCTCGACGCCCGGCAGAAGGCCCTCAAGGAGAACAACAACAGCGGCGGTCCCGCCTTCTCCGACCCCGACATCGTCGTCGTATGGGACGGCTCCCGGCGGCTGCGGTCGATGCCCGGTGTCGTACGGCTGCTGCGCGAAGGCCCGGCCGTCGCCATCTACGCCCTGTGCCTGGACGAGGAGGAGCGGTTCCTGCCCGGCGAGTGCCAGGCCTACGTCGTCGCCGAACCCCGGCACACCGATGAGACCGCCGCCGCGACACCCGTGGCGCAGGCCTCCGCCGGCGGCTTCCCCTCCTTCCAGGCCTGGCACCACGGCGCCCAGCAGGACCCGCAGGGCACCGAGCAGGCCCTTGAGCTGCGGCTGCGGGTCGAGCAGACCGGATCCCGCCGCAGGACCGACGTCCGGCCCGACTTCGTCTCCGCCGGCTGGTGCGCACGGCTGTCCCGGTCACTGTCGCCGCTGCGGGACATCAGCGGCGAGACCGAGGACTCCGCGCTCCCGTCCTCCAGCCGGCTCCTCGACGTGCTCCAGCTGGAACCGCCGACGCGCGACGACATCGCCGCGCGCTGGCGCATGGGCGGGCAGTCCACCATGGCGGTCATCGGCGAGTCCTACGACGGTCCCTTCGGCATCGACCTGCGGCGCGACGGCCCGCACGGACTCATCGCCGGTACCACCGGTTCGGGTAAGTCGGAGCTGCTGCAGACGATCGTGGCCGCGCTCGCCGTCGCCAACACCCCCGAGAACATGACGTTCGTCCTCGTCGACTACAAGGGCGGATCCGCCTTCAAGGACTGCGTCAAGCTCCCGCACACCGTCGGCATGGTCACCGACCTCGACGCCCACCTCGTCGAACGCGCCCTGGAGTCGCTGGGCGCGGAGCTGAAGCGGCGCGAGCACATCCTCGCCGCCGCCGACGCCAAGGACATCGAGGACTACCAGGACCTGGTGCGCCGGGACCCGTCCCACCCGCATGTGCCCCGACTGCTCATCGTCATCGACGAGTTCGCGTCCATGGTCCGTGACCTGCCCGACTTCGTCACCGGCCTCGTCAACATCGCCCAGCGAGGCCGCTCCCTCGGCATCCACCTCCTGCTCGCCACCCAGCGGCCCAGCGGTGTCGTGTCGCCCGAGATCCGCGCCAACACCAACCTGCGGATCGCGCTGCGCGTGACCGACGCCGGTGAGTCGACCGACGTCATCGACGCGCCCGACGCCGGTCACATCGCCAAGAGCACCCCCGGCCGGGCGTACGTCCGGCTGGGCCACGCCTCCCTCGTCCCCTTCCAGTCCGGCCGCGTCGGTGGCCGCCGCCCCGGTGCCGCCGATCCCACCGCGCTCGCGCCGTGGGCCGGTCAGCTCGCCTGGCAGGACCTGGGCCGGGCCGGGCTCACCAAGCCCAAGTCCGAGGCCCGCGAGGACGACGAGATCACCGACCTCAAGGTGCTGGTGGACGCCGTACGGGAGGCCAACCAGGCGCTGGGCATCCCGGCCCAGCACTCCCCGTGGCTGCCCGCCCTGGACGAGATGCTGCTGCTGGACGAGATTCCCGCGGTGCAGGGCCGCGGGACGCTGCCGGCGGCGCCGTACGGCATCGAGGACCTGCCGTCCGATCAGGCCCGCCGCCCGGTCGTCGTCGACTTCTCGACCTTCGGGCACCTGCTCGTCGCCGGCGCCCCGCGCAGCGGCCGCTCGCAGGTGCTGCGCACGATCGCCGGTTCACTGGCCCGTACGCTGTCCAGCGCCGACGTCCACCTGTACGGCATCGACTGCGGCAACGGCGCCCTGAACGCGCTGACCAGCCTGCCCCACTGTGGTGCGGTCGTCAGCCGCAACCAGCAGGAGCGCGTCATCCGCCTCTTCAGCCGGCTGACCGGTGAACTCAACCGCCGCCAGGAGCTGTTGGCGGAGAAGGGCTACGCCGACATCGGCGAGCAGCGTTCCTTCGCCGCCGAGGACGAGCGGCTGCCGCACATCGTGGTGCTGCTGGACCGCTGGGAGGGCTGGCTGCCCACCCTCGGCGAGTACAATCACGGTGACCTCACCGACCAGGTGATGGCGCTGATGCGGGAGGGCGCGAGCGTCGGCCTGCATCTGGTGATCACCGGCGACCGCCAGCTGCTGACCGGGCGGATCTCCTCCCTCACCGAGGACAAGTACGGTCTGCGTCTGGCGGACCGCGGCGACTTCTCGATGCTGGACATCAACGCCCGCAAGATCCCCGAGGAGATCCCGCCCGGCCGCGGGTACGCCGGCGAGACGGCCACGGAGACCCAGTTCGCCCTGCTGGCCGAGGACACCACCGGTCAGGGCCAGGCCGCGGCGCTCGTCGCGATCGGCGAGACCGCTGCCGCGCGGGACGCCGAACTGCCGCGCTCCCGCCGCCCGTTCCGCGTGGACGTGCTGCCCAGCCGGATCTCCTTCGCCGACGCCTGGGCGATGCGCGACCCGGCGACCAGCGCCTCGCCGCTCTGGTCCCTGGCGGGTGTCGGCGGCGACGAGCTCACCGCTTTCGGCCCCGATCTCTCCCAGGGTGTCCCGGCGTTCGTGATCGGCGGCCCCGCGAAGTCCGGGCGCAGCACGGTGCTGCTGAACATCGCGCGGTCCTATCTCACCCAGGGCGTCCGGCTGATCCTCGCCGCGCCCCGCCCGTCCCCGTTGCGTGAACTGGAGGGCCAGGAAGGCGTCCTGAAGGTCTTCACGGGCCGGGACATCGACGAGGACGAGATGGAGGAGCTCATCGGCTCGGCCAGTCCCGAGCAGCCGATCGTCACCCTGGTCGACGACGCGGAGGTGCACGACGACTGCGACGCCGAGGACATCTTCAAGCGCATCGTGGAGCGCGGCGTCGAGGAGGGTCTCGCCGTCGTCATCGCCGGCGACGAGGAGGAGATCTGTGACGGCTTCTCCGGCTGGCAGGTCGACATGAAGAAGGCCCGCCGCGGCATCCTGCTGTCCCCGCAGGACAGTTCCGCGGGCGAGCTGATCGGCATCCGCACGAACCGGAGCATGGTCGGCGGCCAGATCACTCCCGGCAAGGGCATGCTGCACCTGGGCACCGGGGAGCACGTGACCGTCACGACGCCGATGTAGAGGTGGTTCCTCAGACAGCCGCCAGCGCGTAGAACTCCGGCCCGTTCGACACCAGCAGCCGGTTGCCGGCGAGGGCGACCTGCCACGGCTCGCCCCAGTTGTCGCTGTCGGTGTAGGTCCAGCGGAGCTTGCCGGTCCTGGCCTGGAGGGCGACGAGCCCGCCGTCCAGGGAACCGGCGGCCCCGTAAAGGGAGTTGCCGGCCTTCACGAACGTCTCCGGGCCCGAGATCTCCAGTTCGTCGCAGAGCCAGATCCGCTTGCGCGTCCTGACGTCGACCGCCCAGACGCCACCGTCGTAGTCGCTGACGTAGAGCACCCCGTCGATGACGGTCGGATTCTTGAAACCGCGGCGGCCGTTGGGCGACAGCGTCCAGCTCACCTCACCGGTGTCCGCGTCGACGGCCCTCAGCGTCGCGCCCGGCAGGAAGACCAGACCGTTCGCGATGGTGGGCCGCCAGCTCCAGTCGTCGCCGATCTTCTTGGTCCACAGTTGGGCACCGGTGGCGGTGGACCGCACGGTGAGGTTGTGGTTGGAGTCGGCGTAGACCAGGTACTTGCCCAGGACGGAGCCCTGGACGTCGTAGTCCTTGGTGCCCCAGTCCCGTTTCTGGAGCCACACCTTCGTACCGGTGGTGTGGTTGATGGCGGCGATGGCGGTGCGGTATTTGGTGGCGCTCCGGGAGTCGCTGTAGTCGGTCGCCGTGACGTAGACGTTCTTGTCGTCGATGGCGATGGTGTCCTCGACGGTGATCTTCTTGCCGAGCCGGCTGCGCCAGGCCTCGTCGCCGGTCTTCACGTCGCAGGCGACGAGTACGCCGTCGTAGTCGCCGTCGGCCAGGAACACCTTGCCGCCGTGGAAGAGGAGCGGGGCGCCGGGCCGGCAGATGCCGGATCCGGACCAGCGTGTCTTGCCGGTCTTCACGTCGTACGCCACGAGCGGGTCACCGCTGACCAGCAGCAGCCCGTCATGGGTGAGCAGCGGTACGGCCGACGATGTGCTGTCCTCGGCGACCTTCTTGCGCCACAGCGGCTGCGGCGCCACTCCGGCCGGCGGAGTCGTGAAGCTCTCCTCGACGGGCCGCGCCGACCCTCCCCCGCCCGCCGCGCCCGTCCCGCTGCCGGAGGTCTCCCCGGCCGAGCCCAGCCACCACGCGGCACCACCACCGACCGCGACGACGGCTGCCGCCCCGCCGAGCCCGAGGGTGAGGGCGCGACGGCGGGACGGGGAGGAGGCGGCGGCCGGGGCGGCACCCAGCGGTACGGTGCCCGGCTGCGGGGCGGGCGGATATCCGTAACCGGGCGCGGGTGTGCCTCCGGAGGGAGTGCCGTAACCCGGCGCGGGTGTGCCTCCGGGGGGAGTGCCGTAGCCCGGCGCGGCCGGATATCCGTAGCCCGGCGTGGGCGTACCCGTCCCCGCGTGACCCGCCGTCGTCGGCGCCGGGCCGAACCCGGCCGCAGCCGGCGCCTCGAGGTCCAGGATCCCCGCCGCGTGCGTGGCGATCGTCGAGGCCACCGCGGACGGGAGCCAGTCGCTCAGTACGCCCTCGACGCCCTGCGGAGCCAGTGCCGCGACGATCTCGGCGGGGGCCGGCCGCTGTGCCGGATCCTTCTGCAGACAGGCGCGGATCAGGCCGAGCAGGGACGGCGGTACGTCCCTGAGGTCCGGCTCGCCATGGACGACCTGGTAGAGCAGTGCCGCGTGCGAGACGGCACCGTCGCCGAAAGTCCCGCGGCCGGTCGCCGCGAAGGCCAGTACCGCGCCCAGCGAGAAGATGTCGCCCGCGGGCCCCACGTCCTTGCCCAGCGCCTGCTCCGGCGGCATGTATCCGGGAGAGCCGACCACGACTCCCGTCTGCGTCATACGGCTTCCGTCCACCGCACGCGCGATGCCGAAGTCGATGACGCGCGGGCCGTCGGCCGCGAGCAGGACGTTCGAGGGCTTGAGGTCGCGGTGGATCAGACCCGCCGCGTGGATCTCCTGAAGGGCCGCGGCGAGCCCCGCGGCCAGCGCGCGCACGGTCCGCTCGGGCAGCGCGCCGTGCGCGGCGACCACGTCCGTGAGGTCCGGGCCGAGCACGTACGACGTCGCCAGCCACGGCAGTGGCGCCTCGGGGTCGGCGTCCACGACGGGAGCGGTGTAGCGGCCGGAGACGGCCTTCGCTATCTCGACCTCATGGCGGAACCGGCTCCGGAAGTCGGCGTCCGCCGCCAGATCCGGGCGGACGACCTTCACGGCGACGGTACGGCCACCGGGCGAACGGGCGAGGTAGACCCGTCCCATGCCACCGGCCCCGAGCCGCCGCAGCATGCGGTAACTCCCCAGCTCCCGCGGGTCGTCCGGCTGCAGTGTCTCCATGGTGGGCCTTCCCCGTCGTGACGCGCGTGCGAGTGGCGTGACCGTGTTCGCCATCGCAGACACAGTAGTAACGGTCGGCACGGGTGAGGCTGACGGGGCAGGAGTGGGGGACGCCCGGGGGCAGTGCAGAGGAACGGGCCCCGGCATCACGCCGGGGCCCGTCCGCACGCAACCGGCGCCCTAGTAGTACGAGTTGTACGCCTTGCCGCTGTAACACGTCGACTGCGGGCTCGTCCCGTGCACGTCCTCCACCTGCACACGCGCACTGACGATGCCGTCGTCATGCGTGGCGGTGGTCGTCCAGGTCTTGTTGGAGCCGTTGCCGTCGCGGAGTTCGCGCCACTTGTAGGTGTAGCGGTTGCCCTCGCCGGTGGTGATGTCGAGCCGGATGCGGACCCAGTTGCTGTCCGCCTCGGTGTCGGCCAGGATCAGGGCGACATCCATGCTCTTCTTGCTGTTCCAGTCCCACTGCATGCCACCGCTGGCTCCGCCGTCCGATGTGGAGCAGCTCTTCACCAGTGCGGCGGCCGAAGCCGAGGGCGCCCCCGCGACGCCCAGTGCGGCGGCGGTGGCGGTGGCGGCCAGGAGCGCGACGATGTGACGACGCACGTGTTCCTCCCCGTGGTAGATCGGTCAGCGGGGACTGTATCCCAACTGACGTTCGACATACGGTTTTTGGCCACCACCGGCGATCTACGGCTGGAGCAGTTCCACCTTCACGTCCGCGGGGAAACCCGTCGTCGGCCCCACCCGCCGTGCGAACTCCGCGACCGCCTCCAACTGCGGCCCCCCGAAACGGAAGTCGAGGGTGGTGAAGTACCGCTCCAGGACCTGCTCGTCGAACTCCTCCCAGCGCGCCGCCTGTTCGGCGACCTTGCCGACCTCGTCCAGCGACAGGTTCCGGGAGGCGAGGAAGGCCTCGTGGACCTTGCGGGTGATCGCCGGTTCGCGTTCCAGGTAGTCCCTGCGCGCCGCCCAGACCGCGAAGACGAACGGCAGGCCCGTCCACTCCTTCCAGAGCGCGCCGAGGTCATGCACCTCAAGGCCGTACTTCGGCCCGTCGAGCAGGTTCGCCCGCAGTGCCGCGTCGCCGATCAGGACCGCCGCCTCGGCCTCCTGCATCATCAGGCTGAGGTCGGGCGGGCAGGTGTAGTAGTCGGGGCGTACGCCGTAGCGGTCGGCCAGTAGGAGCTGGGCGAGGCGGACCGACGTACGGGAGGTCGACCCGAGGGCCACCCTCGCGCCGTCCAGCTCGTCCAGCGGGACCTTCGAGACGATCACACAGGACATCACCGGGCCGTCGCAGCCGACGGCGATGTCGGGGAACGCGACGAGGTCGTCGGCGTTGCGCAGGAACTCGACCAGGGTGATGGGACCGATGTCGAGATCTCCCCGCACCAGCTTCTCGCTGAGCTTCTCCGGGGTGTCCTTCGTCAGCTCGAAATCGAGGAGCGTGCCCGTTCTCGCGAGCCCCCAGTACAGGGGCAGGCAGTTCAGGAACTGGATGTGGCCGACGCGCGGCCGGGTGCGTGAATTGTCCACATCGTGAGGCTAGACCCTGTTGACTGACGTACGATGGGCACCCCCACCGTCAACCCGACACGAGCGAGATCAAACATACGGGTGACGTGATCTTGGCCTCTATTGCTTTCGGCTGCCTGCATGCTAGGCTCGCCGCAAGTTGCAGTTTGGTTTCCCTTGCAGTACAGAGCCTGCGGAGCATGTGACCGCGGGCTCTAGTCGTTTTCAGACGTATGCAGTCGTGCAGCACCGTTTCGCACTTGCAGGTTCTGGAGCAGGGCAACCCTTTGGGCCCAAGGAGGGCTTATGGCTACCGGAACCGTGAAGTGGTTCAACGCCGAAAAGGGCTTTGGCTTCATCGCCCAGGAGGGTGGCGGCCCGGACGTGTTCGTCCACTACTCCGCCATCAACGCGAACGGCTTCCGTTCGCTGGAGGAGAACCAGCAGGTCTCCTTCGACGTGACCCAGGGCCCGAAGGGCCCGCAGGCGGAGAACGTCACCCCCGTCTGAGACTCCTGAGTCTCTGATCCGGACCTGAGTGCAGTACCCAAGGAGCCCCGTGCCGCAAGGCAGCGGGGCTCCTGCCTTTTCCCGTCCGCGCTACATGTGCTGCATGACCAGCACGAACGTCGTCCCGGGCAGCAGCGCCTCGTAGGAGTGCGCCACGTCCCCGCGGTAGGCCATGTAGTCCCCGGGCTCCAGCTCGACCTCCTCACCCTTCGGCCCCGCCTTGACCCGCCCGGTGCTCACGATCAGGTGTTCGACCGAGCCGGGGATGTGCGGCTCCGAGTCACGGACCGCGCCGGGCTCCGCGGTGATCCGGTAGATGTCCCGCCGCGCCCCGGGCGGACTGGAGGACAGCAGCGCGCCGACGTAGTTCGCCTGCTCGGACGCCACCGACGGTCCCTGCCCCGCCCTGATGACCTGCACCGACGGTGCCGGCGGCTCCACCAGGGCGCTGAACGGCACCCCCAGCGCCACCGCCAGCGCCCACAGCGTCTCCACGCTCGGGTTCCCGCTGCCCCCCTCCAGCTGCGACAACGTCGATTTCGCGATCCCGGCCCGCTTGGCGAGCTCGGACAGCGAAAGCCCGACGCGGGTGCGCTCCCGCCGCAGCGAGGCGGCGATCCACTCCAGGGGCAGTCGGGCGGGCGGCTGGCTGTCGGACATACTGTTCGCTCCATCGGTACGAACGTTCGCCTTGACGAACGCGGCCTCTACTGTCCACTGTAGAGAACATGCGTACGGCAGAGCGAACACCGCGCCTCCCCTTCGCCCCGGATCTGATCCGGGACGCCTCCCTCGTCTGGCTCGCCAGCGGCATCGTCGGCGTCTCCTTCGGCGCGATCGCCGTCGCCGGCGGGCTGCCGGTGTGGGTGCCGGTGGTGATGTCCCTCGTCGTCTACGCGGGCTCCGCCCAGTTCAGCGCGGTCGGCGTGCTGCTCGCCGGCGGCGGTCCGCTCGCCGCGGCGGCCACCGGCCTGCTCCTGAACACCCGCACGGCGGCCTTCAGCCTCGCCGTGGCGGACACCCTCGGCAAGGGCCGTCTGGCACGTCTCGTCGGGGCGCACCTCGTCACCGACGAGACGGTCGCCTTCGCCCTCGCCCAGAGCGATCCGGTACGACGTCGTACGGCGTTCTGGGTCTCGGGGCTCGGCCTGTTCGCCGTGTGGAACATCGGTGTCCTGGCCGGAGCCCTCGCCGGTGACGCCCTCGGCGACACGGCCCGCTACGGCCTGGACGCGGCCTTCCCCGCCGTCCTCGTCGCCCTGGTGCTGCCCGCGCTGCGGGGGGATGCGGCCGTACGACGATCCGCGGTGCTCGGCGCCTGCGTGGCGCTCGCCCTGGCTCCCGTCGCCCCGGCCGGCGTCCCCGTGCTGCTGGCCCTGGCAGGACTCCTCGCCTTCGGCCGGGGGCGGTCGGCATGAGCGCGACGGTCGCGATGATCCTGGCGCTGGCGGTCGGGACGTACGCCTTCCGGCTGGTCGGCCCGGCCCTGCACGGACGCGTCGAACTGCCCGCACGTGTGCAGGAGCTGCTCTCCGCCGGTGCCATCGTGCTGCTGACCGCCCTGCTCGCGACGGGGGCGCTGACCGAGGGCGGCGGCTTCGCCGGGTGGGCGCGGCCCATCGGGGTGCTGGTCGGGGGTGTGATGGCCTGGCGACGGGCGCCGTTCGTGGTGGTGGTGCTGGGGGCGGCGGGAACCGCGGCGCTGTTGCGGGCGTTCGGAATGGCGTAGCGGACCTCAGGGAGCCGATCGGCCGAGAGCCGTTGTCAGTGGGGGTGGCTAGGGTCCCGGAGCATGACCGACTCCGATTTCCTGACCAGCACCCGGGCGTTCTACGACACCATCGCGGAGGACTACGCCGAGCGGTTCCGTGACGAGTTGACGGCGACACCGATCGAGCGGGGGTTGATCGACGCCTTCGCCGAACTCGTGGGCAAGGGCGCCGCAGTGGCCGACCTCGGGTGCGGGCCGGGGCGGGTGACCGCGTATCTGGACTCCCTCGGGCTGTCGGTCTTCGGGCTCGACCTGTCGGCGTCGATGCTGGCGATCGCCCGGCGGGAGAACCCGGGGCTGCGGTTCGAGCAGGGGTCGATGCTGGAGCTGGACGTGGCCGACGGGTCGCTCGCGGGGGTCGTGTCCTGGTACTCGTCCATCCACACCCCTGTGGAGAGACTCCCCTCCCTCTTCGCCGAGTTCAGGCGGGTCCTGGCCCCGGGCGGCCATCTGCTCGTCGCGTTCCAGGTCGGCGACGAACCGAAACGGCACGACCGGCCCTTCGGTCATGACGTGATCCTCGACTTCCAGCGGCGGCGGCCGGAGGCGATCGTGGAACTGCTGGAGGCGGCCGGGTTCGCGATGGTCTCGCGGACGGTGCGCGAACCCTGCCACGAGTGGGAGTCCACGAAGCAGGCGTTCCTGATCGCCCGCAGGCCTGCCTAAGCGCTCCGCTGGAAGTAACGCGGCGGCAGCCGCAAATCGACACAGCCCCGCGCCCCTTCAGGACGCTGCCGAACCGCAGTCGACTCCACCCGGCCCGCTCAGAGATGCCTGGCCGCGATGTAGCCGAAGGTCATCGCCGGGCCGATCGTCGAACCGGCGCCGGCGTAACTGCGGCCCATGACCGCCGCGCTGGCGTTCCCGGCGGCGTACAGGCCGGAGATGACCGAGCCGTCCTCCCTCAGCACCCGCGCCCGGGCGTCCGTGCGCAGACCGCCCTTGGTGCCGAGGTCGCCGGGGACGATACGGAAGGCGTAGTAGGGAGGCAGCCAGAGGGGGGCGAGGCAGGAGTTGGGGAGGACGGAGGGGTCCGTGTAGTAGTGGTCGTAGGCGCTGTCGCCGCGATGGAAGTCGGTGTCCGTGCCTTGCCGGGCAAGGGAGTTGAAGCGGTCGACGCTCGTGCGCAGCGCCGCCTGCGGGACACCGATGGCGGTGGCGAGGGCATCGAGGCTCCAGGCCTTCTTGGCGGCGCCCGAGCCGTACCAGTCGTCGGGGAGCACGAAGGTCGGCGCGACGTCCTTGAAGAGGTACCGGTTGCGGTAGTTCTGGTCGGTGATCAGCCAGGCCGGGATGTCGGGGTCGGTGGGGTTGCGCTCGTACATCGTGTGGACGACGTCGCTGTAGGGACCGGCCTCGTTGACGAAGCGACGGCCGGCGGCGTTGACGAGGAGAGTGCCCGGGAGGGTGCGTTCGGCGAGACAGAAGTACGGCTGGCCCGGGAGCGGAATCGCGGGCCCCCACCAGGCGTCGTCCATGAGCGCGACGCCCGCGCCGACGCGCTGCCCCGCCCGTATCCCGTCCCCCGTGTTCTCCTTCGCGCCGACGGTCCAGTCGATGCCGATGGGCTGCTGCTGGTACTGGGTGCGCATGGCGAGGTTGTGCTCGAACCCGCCGGAGCCGACGATGACGCCTCGGCGCGCCCGGTAGAGACCGCCGGGGACCACCGCCCCGGCCACGGTGCCGTTGTCGACGAAGAGGTCGGTGAGCGGGGTGTTCAGCCTGACCGGCACGCCCGCGTCCAGCAGTCCCTTGCGCAGTCCTGCGGCGAGCGACTGCCCCATGGTGAGGGGCGTCTGTCCAAGGGTGAGCGCCTTGGTGCCGCGGGCCAGACACTCCGTGGCGACGGCGAGGCCCTTGGCGCTCACGGCGGACAGGGCGAGCCATTTGTAGTCGGCGCTGAAGACCACCATGCCGTCCGGGACGGCCATGTACGGCGGGTTGAGGTGGGCGAGTTCGGCGCCCAGGATGTTGCCGTCGAGGTAGTCGGGCTCGATGGAACGCCCGTTGGGCAGTCCGCCCGGCAGCTCCGGGTAGTAGTCGCTGTACCCCTCCATCCAGCGGAACCGCAGCGGGCTGTTGGCCATGACGAAGGAGATCATGGCGGGACCGTTGGCGAGGAAGGCCTGCTGCCGGGCGGCGGGGATCTCGGGCCCGACGACCGCGGCGAGGTAGGTGGCGGCCTTCGCGGGGCTGTCCGGCACGCCGGCGGCGAGGATCACGGAGTTGTTGGGGATCCAGATCCCGGCACCGGAACGGGCCGCGGACCCGCCGAAGGTGGGCGCCTTCTCCAGAACGACACAGCTCAGCCCCCGCTTGGCGGCGGTGAGGGCGGCGGTCATACCGGCGGCACCGGAACCGATGACGACGACGTCGTACGTCCCGAGGAGGGGCAGGTCGGCGGCGCGGGCGCTCTGCTGCACACCGGTCGCCACGGCCAGCCCGGCGGCCGCGGTGCTGCCGAGGAGCTGCCTGCGGGTGGGTCTCGGTCCTGCGGGGTCCGCGCTGGTGGTCGTCATGGTCACTCCCGCCCGATATCGGGTTTTCTGAGGGTGTGTCAGAAATGGGAATGTGACGCGGGGACCATGTGAAGTCAAGGGCCGTGCAGGGTGCTACAGGAGCGTGGGCGACCGCCGGCCGGCTGTGGCTGGTCGCGCAGTTCCCCGCGCCCCTTGAGGCCGTCGCCCTGGACCGGGGGCCTGGACATGGCGCCGCCGCTATCCGCGCGTGAACCTCGAGTTCCGCACGGTGAGTTCGGGGCGCGGCAGCTTCGACGCGCTGGCGGAGGGCACGCTGGATCTGGCGTGGATCACGCTCGGACCGCCGGTGCGGGGCATTGAGCAGCGTGTGGTGGCGGAGCTGCCGTGGGTGCTGGCGGTACGGGCGGACGACCCCCTGGCGGAACGAGACCGGTTGGACCCCACCGAGCTGGCGGACGTACGACTGATACGGCTGCCCCCGAACTCGGCGTCGGCCGCTCAACTGGACGCCTCCTGCGCAGAGTTGGGCGTACGGCTGGGCTACGACACGAACGTGGCCGACTGGGACACCGCACTGCTGCTGGCCGAGTTGGGGGTGGGCCGGGCGGTCGTCCCGGAGCTGTCCGGTCTGGCGGCGACGGGGGGACTGCGCCTGATCCCGTTGCCCGAGCTGCGTCCGTTGCCGGTGGGGTGGGCCGTACGGCGGTGGGACGCGCTGAGTCCGCCGGCCCGGGCGTTCGCGGACACCGTGGAGAGGTTCCGGCGGACGCCCGGGCGGTGACGGTGAGGATGGCGGGTGTTACTGCGGGAACGCGGCCACCACGCGCAGTTCCTTGGCATCGGTGCTGGTGATACCGGCTGCCGTGCCGGGCAGCAGGATGCTCGGGTCGTAGTAGTTGCTCGACACCAGGAGGTCCTTGTCGCCGTCGCGGTCGATGTCGCGCAGGCGGACGAGGGAGCCGAAGCGGTCGTACTCACTCGCGTCGCCGGGGACGCCCGCCGTCGCGCGGGTGAACCACTGGGAGTTGGTGCCGGTGACGCCGGACTTGGTGCCACGCAGCACGTGCACGCCGCCCGCGTCCTCCATCGATCCGACCTTCTCGGAGGGCACGCCGACCGCCAGGTCCGGGTAACCGTCGCCGTTGGTGTCACCGGCGGAGAGGGCGGAACCGAAGTAGTCGCGTGTCGTGGCGCCCGTGGCCACCCCCGAACTGGCCTGTGTGATCCGGTACTTCGTGGTCGGCCCGGTGCTGCCACCGCGCCAGACGACCACCGAACCCGCCTTGTTGTTGTAGCGCGTGTCGCTGACGGCGAGGTCTCCGTAGCCGTCCTTGTCGAAGTCGGCGACGACACCGGTCGGGCTGTAGTCGGGGGTCGAGCTGTTGACCACTGTGACCTTGCCGGGCTTGATGGTGGAGCCGCCCCGCAGGAACCACACGTCCTGGGTCATCTTGTCGTTGTGGTATCCCTGGCCGAGGACGAAGAGGTCCGTTGCCTTGTCCTTGGTGACCTTGCCGGCGACCATGCCGGTGGACTCGAAAGTGGCGTCCAGGGTGTGCTTGGTGACCGTCCCCGTCGTACCGGACTTGGCGAAGCCACCGCGGTAGACGTAGACGGTGTCGATGCCGTCGGCGACCGCCAGGTCGGCCTTGCCGTCGCCGTTGAAGTCCCCGGTCTCGATCGCCTTGCCGAAGCCGTAGCGGGCGTGGGCGGTGACCTTGAGACGGACCGCGCCGGTGCCGGAGAGGCCGGTCCTGGCACCCCACAGGATGGTGACCGCGCCCGCGCCCACCTTGGTACCGACCTTCTCGGTGAAGTCGGCGACGGCGAGGTCGGCGTATCCGTCACGGTTGAGGTCCGCGGTGGCCATGTCCTCCCCGAAGGCATCGCCGTAACCGCCCGCTTCCCCGCGGGTGCCCGGGATACCCGCGGTGGCCTGCGTGAAGGTCTTGGTGGTGGTGCCGGGGCCGGTCGCCGTCCCGTACGTCACGACGACCGAGCCGTCGCCGAGTCCCCCCACGGCGAAGTCGCGGTAGCCGTCCCCGTTGAAGTCGTCGGCGTACTTCGCCGGGGTGGCGGCGGTGGCGGTGCCCGCGGAGAGGGCCAGCAGTCCTCCGGCCGCCAGGGACACGGCCGTGGCCGTGGCGAGGGCCGGGCGGAGGGTGGTGCGCGTGAACATGCGTCTCCTGCGGTGATCTAAGTGTGGTGATCAGGAGACGCGCGGTGGGGCGTGATGGTTGCGGCGTATGACTCCGGTTCTTTCAGAGGGATCTCGGCCCAGACGGTCTTGCCCACCGTTCGCTCTGTGACACCCCAGGCCTGGGAGAGGAGCGTGACGAGGATGAGAGCACGGCCTCCCTCGGCGTCCGGGTCGGTGACGTAACGGAGTCGGCGGTCGGCTCGGGCGTCGCTCACCTCGATACGGAGGGTGTCCTCGCCGGTGAGCGTCAGACGCAGTGCGAAGTCGCGGCCGGGGACTCTGCCGTGGGTGACGGCATTGGCCGCGAGTTCGGCGACGACCTGCTGGGCGGTGGCGTTGACCTCGGTGTGGCGGGGGTGGCCCCAGGCCGCGAGTTGGATCGCGGCGAGGTGACGGGCCTGGCGGGCGCCGCGCGGGGTGGCGGGGAGGTGGGTGGAGATGTCGGCGTTCACATCACAGAGAGTGGCGAACTTGTATTTACGCTGACCAGGTCCGACGCGGCGACTCTGAGTAGCTGGCTGTACGTGTGCCGTCGGTCCGGAGTACGAGCAGTCGAGCGGGAGGGTGGTCCAATGCCCATCTGTGGACGAGTGCAGGCCGGAGACACCGGCCGAAGTCGACGGGGCGACCGGGTTGTTCACCGCGCTGGGCAAGATGCTCAAACTGCTGCGGGAGCGGAAGGGGCTGACCCAGAAGGAGTTCGGGAAGCTGTTGGGGTACGGCTCCGAAATGATCTCCGCCATGGAGCGCGGCGTACGGGTGATCCGTCCGGAGGTCCTGGAGCAGGCCGACGAGATCCTGGACGCCGGGGGCCTGTTGAAGGAGGCCATTCCCGAAGTGAGGGAGGCGATGACCAAGGTCCGGACTCGGCATCCGGAGTGGTATCGGAGTTGTGCGGGGTTGGAGGCGGAGGCGGTTGAGCTGCACTTCTATGCCAACAACGGTGTCCCGGGGCTGTTGCAGACCGAGGATCACGCGCACGTCGTGTTCGCGAAACGGCGGCCGTTCCTCGATGAGGCGACGATCGAGAGGCGGGTCGCAGACCGGCTCTCACGGCAGCAGGTCTTCGAGCGTCGGCCCGCGCCGATCGTGAGCTATGTCCTCGAAGAGGTTGTGCTGGACCGCCCCATCGGCGGAAGGCGCGTGCATGCGGACCAGCTTCGACGCCTGCTGAGCGTGGGACAGATGCAGAACGTCGAGATCCAGGTGATGCCGACGGTGGTGGAGGAACATCCCAACCCTGGAAGCGGGTTCAACCTATTGGTGCCCAAGGGCCATGGGCAGGTGGCGTATACAGAAACGCAGGGGCACCCCCGGTTGATCACCGATCCAGAAGAGGTCCGGAAGATCGCGGACCGCTATGGGATCATGCGAGCGATGGCAGTGTCCCCCTCGGAGAGCCGGAAGTTGATCGAGCAGAAGCTGGAGGAGCTATGACCAACGAGCAGCTCACCTGGTTCAAGTCCAGCTACAGCGACGGCGAGGGAGGCGAGTGCCTGGAGGTCGCCCTCACTCCCGCCACGGTTCACCTCCGCGACTCCAAGCAACCCGTCGGCCCTCGTGTGGCCCTCTCCCCTGCTGCCTGGTCCGCCTTCCTGTCAGGGGAGTTGACCGGCGACCGGCGCTAGCGCCACCGCCGCTGCCAGGGACCGGGTCGCCTCCGTACGTACACCCTCGTCCTCGTCCGCCTCGGCCCGCTCCCGTAACTGTGGGGCCGTGGCCGGGTCGGCGGGCCAGCCGTAGGCGAGGGACTGGAGGGCTGCGATGCGCGGCAAGGCATCGGGGTCGGTGACAGCCCGGTCCCGCAGGAACGCGGCGCCGTTCTCCTCCGTCTCGTGCACGGCCCACCAGCGCAGGGCGCCGGCTCGGATCCTGGGATCGGGATCGTGGGCTGCCCGGGTCCCGAAGAACTCGCCGGTGGCGTCATCGTCTCCAGCCGTCGTGGCCAACAGTGCGAGCACCACCTCTCGAACCCATGAATGGGGGTCTTCGACCGCACGGACACGGATCACGGCCCTGATGTCGGCCGCGCCTCGGTAGTACCTCGTCACCCGCAGCGCCTCCGCCCGAACAGTCTCTTCCGGGTCGTTTGCAGCCGGTCGCGTACCAGCTCCCACGTGGTGGCCTCGTGGCTGCGGTATCCGCACAGGTCGGTCAGGGCGGACTCGCGCACCTCATGGTCGGGGTCGTCGAGAAGGTGTTTGCGGACAAGCAGTCCCCGGTCACCACGGCCCTGGCATCACCCCCGACCCCGACCGCCCGCTCCCCACCCGCCGCAACCCGCTCCGCTTCCCGCCCCATGCCAGGACGGTAGCGGCCGCCCGGCGCCGACATGTCCGCGATTGGCAGATCTGTCCGGAGCCCCGGCGGCAAAAGCGCAGGTGGGCGGAGTTCGGTGCGGGACAGATCTGCCAATCGCTCTCACCGACTGGCGCCCCGGCCCCCCTCAGCGGGTGTACAGGCCCTCGATCTCCGCCGTGAAGTCCCCCATCACCGTCTCCCGCCTCAGCTTCATCGACGGGGTCAAATGGCCCTCCGTCTCCGTGAAGTCCCTCGGCAGGACCACGAAACGGCGGATCGACTCCGGTCTCGACACCAGCTTGTTCGCCTCGTCCACCGCGCGTTGGAGGATGGCTCGCAACTCGTCGTCGTCGGCGAGGAGTTCCGCCGGGACGGGGTGTTTGCCGTTCATGCGGCGCCAGTGGGTGATGCCCTCCATGTCGAGGGTGATCAGGGCGGCTACGTAGGGGCGGCGGTCGCCCACCACCATGCACTGGGAGACCAGGGGGTGTTGGCGGAGCCAGTTCTCCAGGGGGGCCGGGGCGACCGTCTTGCCGCCTGCCGTGATCAGGAGTTCCTTCTTGCGGCCGGTGATGGTGAGGTAGCCCTCGTCGTCCAGGCTGCCGATGTCGCCGGTCGCGAACCAGCCGTCGGACGACGCCGGGGTCACGCCGCCCGCGTTCGGGTCCCAGTAGCCCCGGAAGATCTGGCCGCCGGCCAGCAGGATCTCGCCGTCCGCCGCGATGCGGACCCGGGTGCCGGGCAGGGGCCAACCCACTGTTCCCAGACGGGACTTGAGGGGCGGGGTGACCGTGGCCGCGCCCGTGGACTCCGTCAGGCCGTATCCCTCGTAGATCTCCATGCCCGCGCCCGCGAAGAACGCGTGGAGGTTGCGGCCCAGCGGTGAGCCGCCGCTGATGATGTGGCGGACCCGGCCGCCCATGGCGTTGCGGATCCGGCGGTAGACGAGGGGGTCGTAGAAGGTGCGGGCCGCCTTGAGCGCGGTGCCCGGGCCGCTGCCGGTGCCCGCCTGGCGGGCCTCCGTCGCCTCGCCGTGGCGGACGGCCACGTTCACCGCGCGGTCGAAGGCCGAGACCCTGCCGCCTGTCTCCGCCTTGGCCCGGGCGCTGTTGAAGACCTTCTCCAGCATGTACGGGATGACCAGGAGGAAGGTGGGCTTGAAGCTGGCCAGGTCGCCGAGCAGGTCCTCCGACTTCAGGCTCGGTGCGTGGCCGAGGCGGACCCGGGCCCGGATGCACGCGATCGCCACCATGCGGCCGAAGACGTGGGACATGGGGAGGAAGAGGAGGGTCGCCAGCTCCTCGTCCGAGCGGGACCTGAACACCGGGTGGAGGATCTCGATCGCGTTGTCGACCTCCGCCAGGAAGTTGCCGTGCGAGATCGCGCAGCCCTTGGGGCGGCCGGTCGTGCCCGAGGTGTAGATGACCGTGGCCAGGGTGTCGGGGCCCAGCATGCCCCGGCGTACGTCGATCTCCGCTTCGGAGACCGGCTGGCCGAGCTCCGCCAGCCGCTCCACATGGCCCTTCTCCACGACCCACAGATGGCGCAGGTCGGGCAGGCGGTTGAGTTCGGGGCCGAGGGCAGAAGCCTGGGCGACGGTTTCCGTCACCAGTGCCACAGCGCCCGAGTCCTGGAGGATCCAGCGGGTCTGGAAGACCGAGGAGGTCGGGTAGACGGGAACCGTCACCAGGCCTGCCGCCCATGCGGCGAAGTCCAGCAGCGTCCACTCGTAGATCGTGCGGGCCATGACGGCGATACGGTCACCCGGCTGGAGCCCCTCCGCCACCAGGCCCCTGGCCAGCGCCAGCACCTGAGCCGCGAACTCCGCCGCCGTCACATCCGACCAACTGCCGTCCTCCGCACGGCGGCTGAGCACCCGGTCCTGGGGAGCGGCGGCCGCGTTGTCGAAGGGCAGGTCGGCCAGCGAGCCGTGTGTCACGGGCGGCACGACCGGCGGTACGGACACCTCCCGGACCTCGCCGTCCAGTCGCTTGATCTCCGGCTCCACGAGCACGGGCGCGCCGTCGTAGTCGGTCGCGGAGACATAAGGGAGGGACGAGGACATGGGCAGCTCCTGAGGCGCGCAGCTGGATACCGCTCTGCTGCATAGGTACGCGCCGTGCGTACCTGGGCGTTCACCGGTGGTGGGCGGATATGGGGGGGTTACCGGCAGTTAGATCGGCGATCCTAGGAGGTGCAGGTGGCGAGTTCGTGTGGGTTCGGGGATGCTCCGGGGCCGGGTCTGTGCAACCTCTCCCGCAATATGAACCTTTGTCAGCTACGGGCGGGTGAGCAAGTCGGCTGGCCATCGCCTACGCCAGGTCGGTCCCCGCCCACGCCCGGTCGGCCGCCGGTCACAGCCGTTCCAGCACCCCGTCACGGCAGTCCCAACACCGCCGTCACGGCCGATCCAGCACCCCGTCACAGCCGATCCAGCACCCCCGTCACGGCCGATCCAGCACCGCCGTCACCCCCTGCCCACCCGCCGCGCACACCGAGATCAGGCCCCGGCCCGGGCCCCCGCGCTCCGCGAGCGACTTTGCCAGCGTCGCGACGATTCGCGCCCCGGTCGCCGCGAAGGGGTGCCCCGTGGCCAGCGACGAGCCCGTCACGTTCAGCCGCTCGCGGTCCACCGGGTCCAGCCCCGCCTTCTCCCACGCCTCCAGCGTGGCCAGCACCTGTGACGCGAAGGCCTCATGGACTTCCACGAGTCCGAAGTCGGCCATGGCGAGACCGGACCGTTCCAGCATGCGCGGCACCGCGTAGGCCGGTGCCATCAGCAGACCGTCCTCGCCCTTCACGAAGTCGACGGCCGCCGTCTCGTACGTCGACAGGTACGCCAGCGGCTCAAGCCCGCGCGCCGAAGCCCACTCCTGCGAGGCCAGCAGCACGACCGCCGCTCCGTCGGTGAGGGGCGTCGAATTCCCGGCCGTCATCGTCGGGTTGGGCCCGTCGAGGCCGAACACCGGCTTCAGCGCGGCGAGTTTCTCCGCCGTCGAGTCCGGCCGCAGGTTCTGGTCACGGTCCAGGCCCCGGAACGGCACCACCAGGTCCTGGAAGAAGCCGCGTTCGTACGCCGCCGCCAGTCGCTGGTGACTCGTCGCCGCCAGTTCGTCCTGGACCTCGCGGGAGACACCCCAGGCGCGGGCCGTCACCGCCGCGTGCTCGCCCATCGACAGGCCGGTGCGGGGCTCGGCGTTGCGCGGGATGTCAGGGACGAGGTGGCGGGGGCGCACCCCTGCGAGCGCCTTGAGCCGGGCGCCCGGTGACTTCGCCCTGCGCGCCTCCAGCAGGATCCGTCGCAGCTGGTCGTTGACGCCCAGCGGTGCGTCGCTCGCGGTGTCCGCGCCGCCCGCGATCGCCGACTCGGTCTGGCCGAGCGCGATCTTGTTGGCGGCGGCGATGACGGCCTGCAGGCCGGTGCCGCAGGCCTGCTGGATGTCATACGCCGGGGTCGTCGGGGCCAGCTCGGAGCCGAGGACCGTCTCGCGGGCCAGGTTGAAGTCGCGGCTGTGCTTGAGCACCGCGCCGGCGATGAACTCGCCCACCGCACCCGGCTCCTGGAGGCCATGGCGCTCCACCAGTGCGTTCACGACCGTCGTCAGCATCTCCTGGTTCGAGGCGGTGGCGTACGGGCCGTCCGAGCGGGCGAAGGGCACGCGGGTGCCGCCGATGATCGCGACCCGCCGGGCCACGGGCACCTGAAGGGGGCTCATCTCGACCTGCTCCTCATGCGTGACGTAGGCTTACCTGCGGTAACCTTACTCCAGAGTAAGAAGGCTGATAAAGAGGTGGGACCGAGTGGGGAGACGGCAATGGCCGACCGTTATCTGAGCTTCACCGGCACCGCGCCCGGCCGCTTCCTGACCCGCGGACTCGGGCTGCCGCAGCCCTCGGCGCTGCGCCGCTGGTCGCCGGAGCAGCCCGGGCTCGCGGGGGGCGAGGTCCTCCACCTCACCGCGGGCAAGCCCGCCCCCTCCTCCGTCGGCAGCTCCTCCGCCGTCGTCCTGGACGCCACCGGCGTACGGGACGTCGACGGCCTCGCCGACGTCCACGCGGCCCTCCACCCCGTGGTGCGGTCGGTCGCCGCGAGCGGCCGCATCGTCGTGCTCGGCGCGCCCCTCGACCCCGCCGACCACCACCAGGCCGCCGCCCAGCAGGCACTGGAGGGCTTCACGCGCTCGCTCGGCAAGGAGATCGGGCGGGGCAGGACCGTGAACCTCGTACGGCTCACCGACCGGGGCGCCGCCGAGTCCACCCTGCGCTTCCTCCTCTCCCCCAGGTCCGCCTACGTCAGCGGTCAGGTCATCGAGGTGACGGGGACGGCCCAGGACGTGACCGTCGACCGGGACCAGCCCCTCGCCGGCCGCACCGCCCTCGTCACCGGCGCCGCCCGGGGCATCGGCGCGGCCGTCGCCGAGACGCTGGCCAGGGACGGGGCCGAGGTCGTCGTACTCGACGTACCGCAGGCCGAGGAGGACGCTCTGAGGCTCGCGGAGAAGCTCGGCGGCAGGGCCCTCGCGCTCGACATCACCGCCGCCGACGCGGGCGAGCGGATCGCCGCCGAACTACCGGACGGGCTCGACGTGTTGATCCACAACGCCGGAATCACCCGGGACCGTCGTCTCGTCAACATGTCTGCGGACCGGTGGAGTTCGGTCCTCGACGTGAACCTCGCGAGTGTGCTGCGTACGACGGACGCGCTGCTGGCCGCGGGCACCCTCAGGCCGGCCGGCCGGATCGTCGCCACCGCCTCCATCGCCGGGCTCGCCGGGAACGCGGGGCAGACCAACTACGGCGCCGGCAAGGCGGGGGTCGTGGGTCTGGTGCGGTCGCTCGCCCCCCGCGCCCTCGCCGAGCACGGGGTGACCGTGAACGCCGTCGCTCCCGGGTTCATCGAGACCAGGATGACCGCCGCCGTGCCCCTCCTCATCCGTGAGGCGGGCCGCCGGATGAACTCCCTCGCCCAGGGCGGGCTGCCCGTCGACGTCGCCGAGACCACCGCGTGGCTCGCGCATCCGGCGTCGGGCGCGGTGAACGGGCAGGTCGTACGGGTCTGCGGCCAGAGCCTGTTGGGGGCGTAGTGACCGTCGTCCTCACCCGGCCGCCCGCCCTCGCGCCCCTGTTCGCCCGCGGCGCCCTGCTCTCCGCCGTCAAACGGCCCCGCCCGGACGCCGAGTTCCCGCGCACCCGGCTGCTCCTGCCCGCGCTGCGGGTGGACCTGGCACGGCTGGCGGCCTACGAGCGGGTCTGCGGTTTCGCCACCGGCGACGACGCACTGCCGGTGACGTATCCGCATGTGCTCGGGTTTCCGCTGGCCATGCGGCTGATGAGCGCGCGGGACTTCCCACTGCCGCTGCTCGGTCTCGTCCATACGTCGATCGCGATCACTCAGCGCCGGGCGCTCGCCGCCACCGCGGAACACGAACTCACCGTGTACGTCGACGGGTTGGCGCCGCATAGGCGCGGCACGGAGGCGGGGGTCGTCACCGAGGTGCGGGTCGGCGACGACGTCGTATGGGAGTCGCGGAGCACGTATCTGGCGCGGCACGGCTCGACGTCCGGCGAAGGCACCGCCCCTGTCGAGAAGGGCGCTTCGCTCCCCTCGGTGGCCGAGTGGCGTCTCGCCGGGGACGTCGGCCGGCGTTACGCCGCCGCGTCCGGTGACCGCAATCCCATCCACCTCCACCCGCTCACCGCCCGCCTCTTCGGCTTCCCTCGGGCCATCGCGCACGGCATGTGGACGGTGGCCCGGTGTCTCGCCGCGCACGGTGTTCCCCAAGCGGCGTTGGTGCGGGCGGAGTTCAGGGCGCCGGTGCTGCTGCCGGGGGCGGTGACCTACGCGGCGCAGGGCGAGCGGTTCGAGCTGCGGGGCGGTGGAGGCCGGCTCCACGTCTCCGGAAGCGTCTATCCGCTGACGCCCTGAAGGGCCCAGGGCCGGCCCTCCATCAGATTCCCCAGCCCGGCCCACGCGAAGTTCATCAGCGTCAGCGCCGCCTGTTTGGCGGTGACGCCCGGGGTGGCGTTGGCCCACGCGGCGAGGGACTCCGCGGCGCCGACGAGGGCCTCGGCGAGCCCGGCGACCTCGCGTTCGGGCAGGTCGGGATCGATGGGGGTCCCCCCGCACGAGCGAAGTCGAGGGTGGGGGAGGGCATCCCGCGCGGCGACGACGATCAACTGCGTCACGAACGCGACGATCTCCTCGCGCATCGCGGCGACCTCGGCGGCGAAGGGTTCACCGTGGGTACGGGCCTGCAGGTGCAGCACGGACCAGGCGTCCGGCTTCTGTCCGGTGTGCGTGAAGAACGCCAGCAGCCCGTCCCAGAGTTGGCGGTCCGCGGGCTGGTCGGTACGGACCCCGGAGCGCACCGCCTCGGTCAGCGCGAGCGCCTCCCGGCGGATGCAGGCGGTGAAGAGGTCTTCCTTGGAGTTCAGGTACAGATAGACCAACGGCTTGGAGACACCCGCGAGTTCGGCGATCTCATCCATCGAGGCGGCCATGTACCCACGCCGCCCGAAGGTCTCCACGCCAGCGTCCAGCATCTGCTGTTCACGGACCGCGCGCGGCATCCGCTTGGTCTTCACTGCACCCATAGGGGCAAGACTAGGGCCTGCCCGGCGGATCAGGTCGGCCGCAGGAGGCAGTGCCTTGCGACCGAGCCGAGCGGGGTCTGGTGCGTGCAGCTGCAAGGCGGAGGAGGGAGTCGACGCGGAGCGTCGGCTTCTGACGACAACGCGGCTGGGGGTCCCCCACGCCTTTAAGGCAGTGGGGGAGTGCGCACCAGACCCCGCGACGCCGACATGATCCGCCGGGGAGGCCCTAGGTCGTCTGGCCCTGCGCACGCGCCGTGTCGTCGGCTGAGTCCTCCTGGTTGCGGTTGGCTTCCAGGTTCGCCTTGGCGCGGTCGACCTTCTGGACGATCTGGACGGAGGCCCGGTCGCGCTCCTTGCGGAGGGCCACGAAGCTGATGGGCGCGGAGATCACCAGGGAGAGCAGGACGATCCACATGCCGTTGGAGTCGCCGAGGCCGCGCGGGGCGACACCGGCGTAGACGAGGCCCCAGACGACCACGAGGCAGCCCACGAAGATCCCGAGGCGCATCAGTGTGTAGCGGAGCATCTCAATCCACTCTTCCGTTCCGGCTGAAAGTTCCCCAAGGGTGCCTTCCAGTGAAGCACGCCCGGTACCCGATCTTGCAGCGGGTGTCAGGTCAGCGGGAGCCACATCATGATGTCGTCCCGGTAGTCGTCCGCGGACACCCGCAGCCCGCCCGGCACCCGGCCGACCTCCTTGTACCCGGCGGACGCGTAGAACCGGTCCAGGCCGAGGCCGCCCCGGCAGGTCAGCTTCAGCGCCTCCAGGCCGAAGCCGCGGGCGTGCGTCTCGACCTCCGCCAGCAGGGACCGGCCGTGGCCGCCGCCCTGGACGGCGGGGTCGACCATGACCGTGTAGAGCCAGGCGTAGTGGCTCTGCAGGCGGTGCGTGCTGAAGCCGAAGAAGGCGGTCGCCCGCAGCCGCCCCTGCGCGTCGAACCCGGCCAGAAGACGGTGCCTCCCCGCCGCGGTCGACTCCGCGTACCGCTCCACGTCCGGACGTACCTCGTCATACGTCGTCGTACCGACGAACCCGACCGCCCCACCGGCGTTGTTCACGGCCAGCCACAGGTGGGTCAGCTCGTCGAGGAGGGCGGGGGTGAGGTCGGGGTCCAAGCGGTACGTGAGCTCCATGGGCCACGAGTCTAAAACGGCCTCCGATCACCCCAGAGCGCGGGCCGCCACCCGTAGATCGGAGACGAGCCCCTGGTAGGCGGCCTCGCGGTCCTCGGACCGCAGGACGGAGGAGGGGTGCACGGTGGCGACCAGCCGCTCCTCGCGGCCGTGGATCTCCCGCTCCAGAACGGCCCCCCGCTCCTGCGTGACCCGGAACGACGAACCGAGCAGCGCCTTGCCCGCGGTGGCGCCGAGGACCACGATCAACTCCGGTTCCACAACGCTCAGTTCGGCTTCCAGCCACGGGCCGCAGGCGGTCATCTCACGGAGGGTGGGGGCCTTGTGGATACGCCGCTTGCGGGGCTCGGCCCGCGTGAACTTGAAGTGCTTCACGGCGTTGGTGACATACGCGTCCGCCGGGTCGATACCGGCCTCGGCGAGCGCCCGCTCGAGCAGCTTGCCCGCGGGCCCGACGAAAGGCTTCCCCTGCCGGTCCTCCTGGTCGCCGGGTTGCTCGCCGACGAGCATGACGCGGGCGTCCGCGCCGCCCTCGCCGAAGACGGTCTGGGTGGCGTCCCGGTGCAGGGGGCAGCCTTGGCAGTCGGCCGCCGCCCGGCGCAGGGCGGTGAGCGTCGCCTTCCCCGGGTTCTCAGGGAGGAAGGGCTCGGCGGTGTATTCGTCCTCGGACGCCATGAGGGCCGGGTACCCGCCGGGGGGCGATCGGACTCATGCCGAGTGCGGGGCGGTGGGGGCTGGTCGCGCAGTCGAATACGGCGCCCTCACACCCGCATCGGCTGAGGGGACTCCCTACGCGCCGGATCAGGACCGTCGTACTCGCGAAGCACCTCGTACCGCGTGTTCCGCTCCACCGGCCGGAATCCGGCGTCCCGGATCAGGTCCAGGAGGTCCTCACGCGTCAGCTTGTTCGGCGTGCCGTAGTTGTCCGCGTCGTGGGTGATCTTGTACTCGACGACCGAACCGTCCATGTCGTCCGCACCGTGCTGGAGGGCCAGCTGGGCGGTCTGGACGCCGTGCATGACCCAGAAGACCTTGACGTGCGGGACGTTGTCGAAGAGCAGACGGGAGACCGCGAAGGTCTTCAGCGCCTCCGCGCCGGTCGCCATCTGCGTGCGTGCCTGGAGGCGGTTGCGGACCTTGCCGTCCTTCACGTCGACGAAGTCGTGCTGGTAGCGCAGCGGGATGAAGACCTGGAAGCCGCCGGTCTCGTCCTGGAGCTCACGCAGGCGCAGCACGTGGTCCACCCGGTGCTTCGGCTCCTCGATGTGGCCGTAGAGCATGGTGGACGGGGTCTTGAGCCCCTTCTCGTGCGCCAGGCGGTGGATGCGCGACCAGTCCTCCCAGTGCGTCCGGTGATCCACGATGTGCTGGCGGACCTCCCAGTCGAAGATCTCGGCGCCACCGCCGGTGAGGGACTCCAGACCGGCGTCGATGAGCTCGTCCAGGATCTCCGACGCCGACAGCCCGCTGATCGTCTCGAAGTGGTGGATCTCGGTCGCCGTGAAGGCCTTCAGCGAGACGTTCGGCAGCGCGGCCTTCAGCTCCCGCAGGGACCGCGGGTAGTAGCGCCACGGCAGGTTCGGGTGCAGGCCGTTGACGATGTGGAGCTCGGTGAGGTTCTCGCCCTCCATCGCCTTGGCGAGCTTCACCGCCTCCTCGATGCGCATCGTGTACGCGTCCTTCTCGCCCGGCTTGCGCTGGAAGGAGCAGTAGGCGCAGGACGCCGTGCACACGTTGGTCATGTTGAGATGGCGGTTGACGTTGAAGTGGACGACGTCGCCGTTCTTCCGCGTCCGCACCTCGTGCGCGAGTCCGCCGAGCCAGGCCAGGTCGTCCGACGCGTAGAGCGCGATGCCGTCCTCGCGGGTCAGGCGAACGCCCGCCCGTACCTTCTCCTCCAGCTCGCGCCTGAGCCCGACGTCCATGTCACAACCTTTCTCCGACGACCTGTCCAACCGTACGTCTACGCCTCTTCGGGAAGCTCTCCGACCCGGTTCTCCCACTTCGTGGAGAGCACGATGGTGGTACGGGTCCGCGAGACGCCCTTCGTGCCGCTGAGCCGCCGGATGGTCTTCTCCAGGCCGTCGACATCGGCTGCCCGCACCTTGAGCATGTACGAGTCGTCGCCGGCGATGAACCAGCAGTCCTCGATCTCGCCGAGGTCCTTGAGCCGGCGGGCCACGTCCTCGTGGTCGGTGGCGTCGGAGAGGGAGATGCCGATCAGCGCGGTGACGCCGAGGCCGAGCGAGGCGGAGTCGACGGTGGCGCGGTAACCGGTGATGACGCCGGCCGCCTCCAGCCGGTTGATGCGGTCGGTGACACTGGGTCCCGACAGACCGACGAGGCGCCCCAGCTCCGCGTAGGAGGCCCGGCCGTTCTCCCTCAGGGCCTGGATGAGCTGCCTGTCCACCGCGTCCATGCGATCGAAGCCTTCCGCTGAAAAGTTCCCGAAGTGATGAGAGGTACTGCTGACCTGCTGCGACGTGCTCAGACGGCGTTCACGTCGTGTGGGTCCCGCCGCCTAGTTCGCCCTTCCAGCGGCGGTAGAGCCGGTGCTCGACGCCCGCCGCGTCGAGGACCCGTCCGGCGACGAAGTCCACCAGGTCCTGGATGTGCGTCGCCCCCGCGTAGAAGGCGGGCGAGGCAGGCACCACGGTGGCGCCCGCGTCGTCCAGGGTCACCAGGTGCCGGAGCGTCTGACCGTTCAGCGGGGTCTCCCGAACGGCTACCACCAGCTTGCGCCCCTCCTTGAGGGTCACGCTCGCCGCACGCTGCAGCAGGTCCTTGGAGAGCCCGAGGGCGACACCGGCGACACAGCCGGTCGAGGCGGGCACGATCAGCATCCCTTTGACGGGATACGACCCCGAGGACGGCCCCGCGGCCAGGTCCCCGGCGGCCCAGTACCGCACCCGCTCGATACCGGCGTCGATGGCAAAGCTTCCCGGCTTGCCGTCGGCCCCCCTGGCCAGCCATTCCCGCAGGTCGTCCTGCCAGTGCGCGTCCCTGAAGGAGATCCCCGTCTCGTCCAGCAGCGTGAGCCGCGAGGCCCGGCTGACGACCAGGTCGACGCTCTCGCCGGCGTCGAGGAGCGCGCGCAGCACGGACGCGGCATACGGGGTGCCGGAAGCGCCGGACACCCCTACGATCCAAGGCGTACGCCGTGTCTCTCCTGGCTTGGCTGGGTTCACACCCCCGAGCCTATCCGGCGTCGCAGGGTGGGAACCGGTCAAGGGGGTCTGGCCGTTCTCCGGAGGGGATTGGGGGTTGCCATGTCCGGTACCGGGCTGGAGCAGTCGCGAGGCGACCGTGCGCGGACCGCGGCCAAGCTGATGCTGGGCTGGGTCGCGCTGCTGTGGCTGCTGGAAGTCGTGGACGTGGTGAGCGGCCACGCGCTGGACGACTTCGGCATCGTGCCGCGCGAGCCCTCGGAACTGATCGACGTGGTCCCGGCCTCGTTCATCCACTTCGGCTGGGCCCACGTGGCGGCGAACACCGTCCCGCTGCTGGTCATAGGCTTCCTCGCGGCCCTCGGCGGCATCCGCCGCTTCCTCGCGGTCTGCGCGCTGGTCATCGTGGCCGACGGGCTGGGCGTCTGGCTCATAGCCCCCGACCGCACCAACACCGCCGGCGCCTCGGGCCTGATCTTCGGCCTCTTCGGCTTCCTGCTGGTCAGCGGTTTCGTGGAGCGACGACTGCTCGGCGTCCTGGCCGGCCTGCTCGTCGGTGCCGTCTGGGGCAGCTCGATACTGACGGGCCTGGCGCCGACCCAGACGGGGGTCAGCTGGCAAGGGCATCTGCTGGGCCTGGTCGCGGGCGTGGCGGCGGCGTTCGTGTTCCGGCGCCGCGCCACCGCCCCTGCGCTCACACCGTGAGGCCGCGCACCAGCAGATCGAGCAGCGCGCACACGAACAGGGCGATCCCGATGAACCCGTTGACGCTGAAGAACGCCCTGTTCAGCCGGGACAGATCAGTCGGGCGGACGATGTTGTGCTCGTACACGAACGCGGCGGCGACGATCATCAGGCCGAACCAGAAGAACCCGCCCGCGTCCGTGGCCACCGCGTACCAGAGCAGCAGCGCCGTCGTCAGCGCGTGGCACACGCGGGCGCCCCAGATCGCCGCCGGGATGCCGAAGCGGGCCGGGACCGACATGACACCGATCTCGCGGTCGGTCTCCACGTCCTGGCAGGCGTAGATCAGGTCGAAGCCGCCGATCCAGATGCCGACCGCGAGGCCGAGGATCACCGCGTCCCAGGACCACTCGCCGGTGATGGCCAGCCAGCCGCCGACCGGGCCCATGGCCTGGGCGAGGCCCAGGATGGCCTGCGGGAAGTTCGTGAACCGTTTGCCGTAGGGGTAGACCACCATCGGGATCACCGCGACGGGGGCCAGGGCCAGGCAGAGCGGGTTCAGCAGGGCCGCCGAGCCCAGGAAGACCACGACCGCGACCAGCGCCCCCGTCCAGGCGTGGCGCACCGACATCGCGCCGGTCACCAGCTCGCGCTGGGCTGTCCGGGGATTCCGCGCGTCGATCTCGCGGTCGATGATCCGGTTGACGGCCATCGCGAAGGTGCGCAGGCCGACCATGCAGATCGTCACCAGGAGCAGCCGGCCCCAGTGGATGTTCCTGTCCATCTGGAACATCGCGGTGAGCGCGGCGATGTACGCGAAGGGGAGCGCGAAGACCGAGTGCTCGATCATCACCAGGCGCAGGAACGCCTTGGTGCGTCCCGGCTGCGGGATCGCGGCTGAAGCTGAACTCACAGTCCGTATTCCTTCCAGCGTCGGTCGACCGTCGCCGCCGTCTCCGGGTCGGACAACACCATGTCGGGCCAGCCTCCGTCACGGGTGTAGCCCTCCTCGGGCCACTTCTTCGTCGCGTCGATCCCCGCCTTACCGCCCCAGAACTGCTGGTAGGAGGCGTGGTCGAGATGGTCGACCGGACCCTCGACGACCGAGAGGTCGCGCGCGTAGTCCGTGTTGCCGAGGGCGCGCCACGCGACCTCGTGAAGGTCGTGGACGTCGCAGTCGGAGTCGACCACCACGATCAGCTTGGTGAGGGACATCATGTGGGCACCCCAGATCGCGTGCATCACCTTCTGGGCGTGTTTGGGGTACTTCTTGTCGATCGAGACGATCGCGCAGTTGTGGAAGCCGCCCGCCTCGGGCAGGTGGTAGTCCACGATGTCCGGGACGATGATCTTCAGCAGGGGGAGGAAGAAGCGCTCCGTCGCCTTGCCCAGCGGGCCGTCCTCCGTCGGGGGCCTGCCCACCACGATCGACTGGAGCAGCGGCCGCTTCCGCATCGTCACGCAGTCGATCTTCAGCGCCGGGAACGGCTCCTGCGGGGTGTAGAACCCCGTGTGGTCGCCGAAGGGGCCCTCGGGCAGCATCTCGCCCGGCTCCAGCCAGCCCTCGATCACGACCTCCGCCTGCGCCGGCACCTGGAGCGGCACCGTCTTGCAGTCGACCATCTCGATCCGCTTGCCCGCGAGGAAGCCGGCGAAGAGGTACTCGTCGATGTCGCCGGGGAGCGGCGCGGTGGAGGCGTACGACACGGCCGGCGGGCACCCGAAGGCGATCGCGACCGGAAGTCGCTCGCCCCGCCGCGCCGCGACCTGGTAGTGGTTGCGGCTGTCCTTGTGGATCTGCCAGTGCATGCCGATCGTGCGCTTGTCGTGGCGCTGGAGCCGGTACAGACCGAGGTTGCGGATCCCGGACTCCGGGTCCTTGGTGTGGGTCAGGCCCAGGTTGAAGAAGGAGCCGCCGTCCTGCGGCCAGGTGAAGAGGGCGGGGAGCTGGTCCAGGTCGACGTCGTCGCCGGTGAGGACGACCTCCTGCACCGGCGCGTCCCCGGACTTCACCTTCTTCGGCGGCACGTGCGCCATCGCACCGAGCTTCCCGAAGGCCTCGCGCACCCCCACGAAGCCGTGCGGCAGTTCGGGCCGCAGCAGGCCGCCGATCTTCTCCGAGATCTCGGCGTACGACTTCAGGCCCAGCGCCTTCAGCAGCCGCCGGTCGGTCCCGAAGACGTTCATCGCGAGGGGCATCGCGGAGCCCTTCACGTTCTCGAAGAGCAGCGCCGGACCCCCGGACTTCTGCACCCGGTCGACGATCTCCCCGACCTCCAAGTACGGATCCACCTCGGCCTTGATGCGCTTGAGGTCGCCCTCGCGCTCCAGGGCCCTGAGCAGCGAGCGAAGATCGTCGTAAGCCATGGGGTCAAGTATCCCCGAGCGGCTACCCTGGGCCTGAACCCGGGGGCCGTGCCCCCGGCCCGTCGACCGTTTCGCTGGAGAGGACCCATGCTCCGGGTGCTGATGTTCCTCGTCCCACTGGCGCTGAGCGTGTACACGTTCATCGACTGCATCAGCACGAAGGAGGAGGACGTCCGCCACATGCCCAAGCCGCTGTGGGCCATCCTCGTGCTGCTGTTCCCGCTCGTCGGCTCGATCTCGTGGCTGATCGCGGGCAAGAAGCGCAGCCCTGCGGCCGAGGGCTGGTCCGGTGTGCGGGAGCGGGGCGGGCGCGGCCAGTGGGTCGCCCCCGACGACAACCCCGATTTCCTGAAGTCCCTGGGCGAGGAGAAGAAGGAGCGCGGCGAGGACGGCTCCAAGGACGGCTGATGGAGCTGCGGCTGCTCGTCACCTTCGAGAAGGTCGCGACCGTCCTGAGCTTCACCCGGGCCGCGGCCGAGCTGAACTACGCGCAGTCCAGCGTGACCAGCCAGATCCGCGCCCTGGAGGATTCCCTGGGCACCCCGCTCTTCGACCGGCTCGGCAGCCGCATCCGGCTGACACAGGCCGGTGAGCGGCTGCTGCCGTACGCCCGCCAGATCATCGAGCTGAGCGAGGAGGCCCGCGCGGCGGTCGTCGACGCGGAGGAACCCTCGGGCACGCTCGCCGTCGGCACGATGGAGTCGCTGACCTCCTACCGGCTGCCGCCGCTCCTGGAGCTCTTCCACCACCGCCATCCGAAGGTCCGGCTCTCCCTGCGCACGACGCTGGGCGACGAGACCCGGCAGGCTCTGCGGCAGGGCACGTACGACGTGGGCTTCCTGATGGAGCCGGAGACCGGGCACGCGGGGCTGGAGAGCAGGGTGCTCGCGCCGGAGCCGCTGGTCCTGGTCGCCGCGCCCGGCCATCCCCTCGCCATGCGGACCCCCACGCTCAAGACGGAGGACCTCACCGAGGTCCAGCTCGTCGGCACCGAACCCGGCTGCCCCTACCGCGACCTCTTCGAGTCCGAGCTCGTGCACCGCACCGGATCCCCGCCGCCCTTCATGGAGTTCGGCACGATCGAGGCGACCAAGCGGGGTGTGGCGGGCGGTCTCGGTGTCGCGCTGCTGCCCCGGGTGACGGTGGACGCGGAGCTGGCGTCCGGGGCGTTGGTCGAGCTGCCGTGGGAGCCGCCGTTCCAGCTGTACACGCAGGTGGCGTGGCGGGCGGGGAAGCGCCTGCCACGCCATCTGACCCTGTTCATCGAGGCTGCGGTGCGGCTGGTGCGGGAGCAGACGTCGTACGACGGGACGTGACGACCCGGGGATCGCGGGCCAGGGTGACCTTGAGGCTCGCCAGCACGATCAGCGGGACGCCCAGCGACTGCACGAGGCCGATGTGGTGGCCGTACACCGCCCAGTCCATGACCATCGCGACGGCCGGGTAGACGAAGGCGAGTACGGCGATCTTCGAGACCGGCAGCTGGGCGTAGGCGGCGTACATCAGGACGTACATGACGCCCGTGTGGATGAACCCGAGCCCGACCAGCCAGCCCCAGTCCGCGCCCGCGCCGGCCATCGCGCCGAAGTCGGCGAAGGGGAGCAACAGCGGGATGCCGACCAGGACTTGGACGAGGGCGATGAGGTGGGGGCGTACGCCGGTAATGCGCTTGGTGACCAGGGTGGACAGCCCGTAGAGGAGGGCGGCGAGCAACGCCTGTCCGACGCCGAGGAGATAGGTGCCGCCGCTGGTGAAGTCCCCTGGTGTCACGCCCGATACGAGGGTCAGGCCCGCGAAGGCCAGCGCGATCCAGCCGACCTTGGCGGCCGTCAGCCGCTCGCGGAAGAGCAGGGCGCCCAGCACTACGACGTAGAACGGCTGGGTGTGGTAGACCACCGTCGCGACGGAGATCGACGTGTTCTCGTACGACTGGAAGAGGAACACCCAGTTGAAGACGATGAACACCCCGCCCAGGACGGCGAGTCCGAGGGTGCGCGGGGTGAAGCCGTGGTCGCGGAGCCAGCCGCGGGCGATGACATAGCCGCCGAGCGCGAGGGCGCCGAACAGGACGCGGAAGAAGACGACGTTGAACGGCGAGGCGCCCGACTCGACGACGAAGACGCCGAGGGTGCCGGAGAGCACCATCGCGGTCGTCAGCTGGGCGATGCCCCTGGTCTCTGTGCCCTTGCTCTCTGAGGTCATGTCCCCGACGCTACGAGCGGGCATCGGTGCTGGTCCACGCGCCAGTGGGGTGTCCTGCCGATGCCCCCATCGGTGGCGCCGATGCGTGCAGGTTGTACGCCGGTGAGGCTCCCGAAGCGGACAGTGCGCCTCTGGGCCGCGACCGCCCGGAACCGGACACTTACCTCGCATGACGACTGCTCCGGCCGGCTCCGCCACGGCCATCGCCCCCGCATACGGTGACAAGGTCATCGCCGTCGAGACGGCCGGCTCGGAACCGATCCCGGACTCCGAGCGCCACGGCAGCCCGCTCCAGCTGCTGTGGACGTGGGCCTCTCCGAACATCAAGTTCGCGACCGTCTACATCGGCGTGATCTCGGTCCTCTTCTTCGGTCTGAGCTTCTGGCAGGCGACCGCGGCCCTGCTCCTGGGCACGGCGCTGGGCGCGCTGACGCAGGGGATCCTGTCGCTGGACGGTCCGCGGTTCGGTGTTCCGCAGATGGCGATCGGCCGCTTCTCCTTCGGCTACCGGGGGAATCTGCTGCCGTCGGGCGTCAACGCCCTCGTCGCGGGCGTCGGTTGGTTCGCGGTGAACAGTGTGAGCGCGGCCTTCGCCCTCAACACGCTGACGGACCTGCGGCCGCTCCCCTCCCTGCTGGTCGTGGTCGCCGCCGAGATCGTGATCGGTTTCGTCGGCCACAACTTCGTCCACGCCTTCGAGAAGTACGCCTTCCCGGCCCTCGCGGTGGTCTTCCTGCTGGCCGGGGTGTGGACCTTCAAGGAGGCCGACCTGGGCGGCTCCGGCGCGGGCGGCGGCATCGGCGGTTTCCTGCTGGCGTTCAGCACGGCCTGGGGTTACGCGGCGGGCTGGAACCCGGGCGCCTCGGACTACTCCCGTTACCTCCCGCGCACGGCGAACCGCTTCCGGACGGTCCTGTACCCGGCGGTCGGTCTCTTCGTGTCGATCGCGGTCGTGTCGGTGATCGGCGCGGCCTCGGCGACGATCGTCGCCCCCGAGGGCGCCACCCCTACGGCCGCCTTCACCGGCCATCTCCCCAGCTGGCTCAGCCACTTGGTACTGCTGGCGATCATCCTCGGCGCGGTCTCCGCGAACGCCCTGAACGTCTACTCCTCGGCCATGTCCATCACTTCGCTGGGTCTGAAGCTCCCGCCGTGGCTCGGCCGGGGCGCCATCGTCGTGCTGTGCGGCCTCGCCGGTACGGCGGCGGCGTGGACGTCGCTGGCGGACGCGGGGCACGCCTACGAGGCGTTCCTGCTGGTGATCGCGTACTGGGTGGGGCCGTGGCTCGGGGTGGTGCTGGTCGAGCGGTGGCGGCAGGCGCGGACGCCGGACGAGGTGCTGTCGCTCCGGATCAGCGACCGCTCCTTCGCCAACTGGCCGGGTATCGCGGCCCTGTTGACCGGCATCGTGGTGTCCGTGCCGCTCTTCTCCAACCAGGAGAAGTACGTCGGATGGGTGCCGGAGCAGTGGCCGTCGTTCGGCGACATCACCTGTCTGGTCGGGTTCGCGGTGAGCGCGGGGCTGTACGCGGTGCTGCGGCGGGCGGATCAGCCGACGTCGGCGTGAGCCTGCGTGACGTACTCCACCTTGATGTACCGGGGGCCGAACTCCTTCTCCACGAGGGGTTCGGCCGTCTTCGGGTCGTCGACGCCCACACGTACGAACCCCCGCTCGTCGACGCCGACTTGACGCAGCTGGAAGGTGCCGTCCCAGCGGTACATGTCCTCGCTGATCCGCTCGGCGAGGGCTTCGAGGGTCCCGCGGTCGACGTCGGCGGAGTGCAGCCGTAGCTTCACGCCCTTCTCGGCGGCGGCGCAGACGGCCGCGTCGAAGGCGTCGGAGGGGATGCGCCAGATGTCGGCGGCGTTCTTGTCCTCGTCGACCCCCATGCCGGTGTAGACGGCGGAGTGCTCGCCCGCGGCCAGCTTGTCGATGCGGGTGAGGCTGCGGTCCAGCGGGGTCTCCTCGGGGTCGGCGTCCGGGGGCACCGGGACCGTGCCGACACACCGGTCCTCGGCCGGAGCGCTCGCCTTCTTGACCGAGGCGCTTTCCCGGGGGGCGTCGAGCAGGCCGCCGTCGGTGTGCCCGGTCTCCAGCTCGTCGATGTACAGGGCTGCCCCCACCACCACACCGGCAGTGGCGACGGCCGCCGCGATCCACCTGAGGTTCGTCATGCCACTGTGACGCCGGAGCGGGCCAAACGGTTCACAACGGGTCAGGAAACGACATCCTCGCGCAGAACCAGCGCCAGCAGCCCCGGGAAACGGGCGTCGAACTCCTCCCGCCGCAGCCGGTTGACCCGCTTGGGCCCCTCGTCGCGCTGCTCCATGAGCCCGGCCGCGCGCAGCACCGCGAAGTGATGGCTCTTGGCCGCCTTGCCGACCGGCACGTCGAAGGTGCCGCAGCTGCGCGACCAGTCGGCGGAGGCGGCCAACTCCCGTACCAGTTGCACGCGTACGGGGTCGGCGAGCGCCGCGAGCGCCGTCAGGACGGGCACGTCGTCGGGGTGGGTGTGCTCGGGGGCGGCGCGATGACTGGTGGTGGCCATGGTGCGTGGTCCTTCCGTGCGCCCCTTGCCGAGTGGCTGCTTGCAGAGTGTTCGATGAAAACCATACACTCGTGAGTGTTCGCTTTTCATTGAACACTCTCCGGACGAGGTGTGGCATGCGCGCGGTCGAGATCCAGGAACACGGCGGTCCCGAGGTCCTCGAGGTCGTCGAGGTGGACGTCCCCGAGCCCGGTCCCGGGCAGGTGAGCGTCGACGTGGCGTACGCCGGGATCAACTTCGCCGATCTGAAGGCGAGGGAGACCGGGTACCGGGTGCCGTCACTTCCCTTCCGGCCGGGGCTGGAGGTCTCCGGGCGCGTGCGGGCCCTCGGCGCGGGCGTCACCGGGCTCGCCGTCGGGCAGGAGGTCGCCGCGCTGACCGCCGGCGGCGCCTATGCCGAGGTCGTCGTCGCGGACGTGGCCACCGTCTTCGCGGTGCCCTCCGGCGTCGGTCTGCGCACCGCCGCGACCCTGCCGACCGTGCTGCCGACGTCGTACGCGCTCGTCCATTCCGTAGGCCGGCTCCAGCCCGGCGAGACGGTCCTCGTACAGGGTGCCGCCGGCGGTGTCGGGACGGTCGCGGGCCGGCTGGCGAAGGCGGCCGGGGCCACCGTCCTGGGGGTCGTGTCGAGCTTGGGGAAGGCCGCGTTCGCGAAGGAGCACGGCTCCTACGACGAGGTCTTCGTCGGCGACTTCGAGAAGGCCGTACAGGAATCCACCCACGGCCGCGGCGTCGACCTCGCCCTCGACCCCGTCGGCGGCGACACCTTCCGCGCCTCACTCGCCGCCCTCGCCCCCTTCGGGCGCCTCGTCTCCTTCGGCAACGCGAGCGGCGCCCAGCCATGGAGCGTCGGGCAGCCCGAGCTGTTCCCGTACGGCGTGACCGTCGGCGGCTTCTCCATCCTCACCCTCGCCCAGACCGCGCCGGACGAGCTGCGGGCACTCACCGAGCGGGCCTTCGCGAAGGTCGCCGACGGAACCGTCACGCTCCCCGTCACCGCCGAGTTCGGCCTGGCCGAGGCGGCGGAGGCGCACCGGCTGATGGGGACGCGGTCGAGCACGGGCAAGCTGCTGCTGCGGGTGAACGGCCAGTAGGGCACTCCCCGTAAGACCGGCGGCGGCCCGCCCGTTCCCCCCGGATACGGGCGGACGCGCACGTCCGGCAGCGATCAGTCTGGACCAGTCGGGGGAAAAATTGGAGGAGTTTTCTAGAAATTCACTCTAGAACGACAGCTGCTCTACGCTGACGCCGATGAGCCCCAAGCAACAACGCGGCGAGGCCACGGTCGAGCTGCTTCTCGACGCCGCGCTGCGCGTGTACGCGGAGGCGGGCGAGCAGGGCCTGACCGTCAACGCGATCACCCAGGCCAGCGGCGTGAGCCTCGGCAGCCTCTACCACCACTTCGGCAGCCTGAACGGCCTGACCGACGCACTGATGAACCGCTGGCTGGGCCGCATGCTGGGCGAGCTGGTCACGGCGGTACAAGGGACCCGTACCGCACGCACCGGCATCCGCGCGATCGTGGCCGCGTACCTGAGATTCGTCCAGGAACACCACGACGCGGCGCTGCTCCTCCACTCCCCCATGGCCGACCGCCGCGGCATGGCCAACGGCCGGGAACTCCGTGACGCCCAGGAGGCGAGGCTGTCGCCGATGACCGCGTGGATCCAGCTGCACGTCGAGTCGGGAGAGCTGGCACCGCTTCCTCTCGGGCTGATCGAGTCGCTGGTGATGGGGCCGGTGATCGGCGTCGCCCGGCGCCGGCTGTCCGGTATCGACGACGTCGACCTCGACGAGGCGGCGCGGATCCTGCCGGAACGCATCTGGCGCTCGGTCGCGGGAGAGTGACGGGCGCCACTCACCACCGGGGTTTGCATGACCATGCGTTCCGATGCATAATCTTCCTATGTCCAAGGTCCTCACCTCCCTGCCCGCCGGCGAGCGCGTCGGCATCGCCTTCTCGGGCGGCCTCGACACCTCCGTCGCGGTCGCGTGGATGCGTGACAAGGGCGCCGTCCCGTGCACGTACACGGCCGACATCGGCCAGTACGACGAGCCCGACATCGCCTCGGTGCCCGGCCGCGCCAAGGCCTACGGCGCCGAGCTCGCGCGCCTGGTCGACTGCCGCGCCGCACTCGTCGAGGAGGGCCTGGCCGCGCTCACCTGCGGCGCGTTCCACATCCGCTCCGGCGGCCGGGCGTACTTCAACACCACCCCGCTCGGCCGTGCCGTCACCGGCACGCTGCTGGTCCGGGCGATGCTCGAGGACGACGTCCAGATCTGGGGCGACGGCTCGACGTACAAGGGCAACGACATCGAGCGGTTCTACCGCTACGGTCTGCTCGCCAACCCGCACCTGCGGATCTACAAGCCCTGGCTGGACGCGAGCTTCGTGACCGAGCTCGGCGGCCGCAAGGAGATGTCCGAGTGGCTGGTCGCCCACCAGCTGCCGTACCGGGACTCCACGGAGAAGGCGTACTCCACCGACGCCAACATCTGGGGCGCCACCCACGAGGCCAAGACCCTGGAGCACCTGGACACCGGCCTCGAGACCGTCGAGCCGATCATGGGCGTCAAGTTCTGGGACCCGTCGGTCGAGATCGCCACCGAGGACGTGACGATCGGCTTCGAACAGGGCCGCCCGGTCACGATCAACGGCAAGGAGTTCGCCTCCGCCGTGGACCTGGTCCTGGAGGCCAACGCCATCGGCGGCCGCCACGGCCTGGGCATGTCCGACCAGATCGAGAACCGGATCATCGAGGCCAAGAGCCGCGGCATCTACGAGGCGCCGGGCATGGCCCTCCTGCACGCCGCGTACGAGCGCCTCGTCAACGCGATCCACAACGAGGACACCCTCGCCCAGTACCACAACGAGGGCCGCCGCCTCGGCCGGCTCATGTACGAGGGCCGCTGGCTGGACCCGCAGGCGCTGATGATCCGCGAGTCGCTCCAGCGCTGGGTCGGCGCGGCCGTCACCGGCGAGGTCACCCTGCGCCTGCGCCGGGGCGAGGACTACTCGATCCTCGACACCACGGGCCCGGCGTTCTCGTACCACCCCGACAAGCTCTCCATGGAGCGCACCGAGGACTCGGCCTTCGGCCCCGTCGACCGCATCGGCCAGCTGACCATGCGCAACCTCGACATCGCCGACTCCCGCGCCAAGCTGGAGCAGTACGCGGGCCTCGGCCTCATCGGCACCGGCAGCCCCACCATCGGCGCCTCCCAGGCGGCGGCGACGGGCCTCATCGGCACCATGCCGGAACTCCCGGAAGGCGGCGCCCAGGTCATCGCCTCGCGGGGCGAGGTCTCCGAGGAGGACGCGCTGCTGGACAGGGCGGCGATGGAGCTGGGCACGGACTGAGCAAGGCAACAAACGTAAGGAAAAGGCCGGTCGGAACATCCGACCGGCCTTTCTTGTTTCCGCCGGGTCCTGCAGCGCCCCGTCAGGGGCGCGGGGAACTGCGCGACAAGCCACGACGGCGCAGCAGTCAGCCAACCACCGATGACGGCAGCCGCTCAGCGCAATCGCGACGACGACAAGATCGACAACAGATGCGCCGGCACCATCACCCACGTGATGACAGCCAACGCACCCAGTACCCACCGAGTCGGCTCGATACCGCCGGTGACCTCATCCGCGACCGCGGCAACCAGCAGAACCAGCGACGCCTCGATCCCATTCGTCACCCGGTGAATCTTGAACGCGGCGGCAAGTCGCCGTACCGACGCCACCCCCTGCGACCGCGGCCGCGTCGCCTCGTCGTCGACAACCCCGAGCCCCCGCCGCGCCCGGGCCACATCCACCAGATCGGTGGACGCCTTCAGCAGCACAACCCCCAACGCGGTGGCGACCCCGACGGACAGCCACCCCCCGGCCCCGGACTCGGCCGCCCGATACCCCGCCCCCGCCATCAGCGCCGCGTCGGCCAGATAGGCACCCAGCCGGTCGACATAGATCCCACCCGCACTGTTCTGCCCCTTCCAGCGCGCGACTTCCCCGTCCACGCAGTCGAAGAGCAGGAACAACTGCATGCACACCACGGCCAGTACGGCACCGGTGAGCCCCGGAATCATCAGCGCGGCCCCCGAGGCGACCCCGAACACGACCATGGTCCAGGTCAGTTGGTCCGGCGTGACCCGCGTCCGCACCAGCTGCCGGGTGAACCGCAGCGACACGCGCCGCATGTACAGCCGGCCCGCCCAGTGCTCACCGTTGCGGCTGGCCAGCTTGGCCTGCGGCTGGACCACCTCCCGCAGCTCCTCCAGAACCGGGGCAGCGACCATGACCGTTCTTCCTTCTGCAGGGGCCCAACTGCCGCTGGAGCGGCGGTGGTCGGCACAGGCTACTTGACCTGTTGCGAAAGTTTCCCGACAGGGCCTCTGGACATTTTGTGCCGAATTTTGACACCGTCGAGCCATGCCCGAGACCAAGGAAGCCCTCGCCTTCTACGCCGCCCAGAGCACGTACTCCGACCCGGGTGCACTCGCCGGTGTCTACGCCGATCTGCCGCACGACCCGGTCGAACTCGCCCGTATCTCCCGGGACTTGCTCATCCACCGCATCGAGGGCGGCCTCTTCGGCCACACCCACCCGACCGAACGGCTGCACAACGACGCCGAGTCGCGGTACATCGACGACACCCTGAACATCCTCGTCGAGCGCAACGCTGCCCCACTGTCCGTGCGACGCGAACTCGGCGACCGTTTCGTCGGCACCTGCCGGGACTTCACGCTGCTGCACTGCTCGTTCCTGCGCCACGCGGGCATCCCGGCCCGGGTCCGGATCGGCTTCGCCGACTACTGGGGGTCGAGCTTCCACGGCGACCACGTCGTCACCGAGTACTGGGACGACGAACGCGGTTGGCTGCTCGCCGACGCCCAACTCGCCGACCCCTTCGTCAGCGGCCACTGGAAGGTGAACTTCGACCCGATGGACGTCCCCCGCGACCGCTTCCTCGTCGCGGGCGAGGCATGGCGGGCGATCCGCGAGAAGGGCGCCGACGAGAGGACGTTCGGCCTCCACGGCCCCCAGGAGGGACCGTTCTGGGGCGAGCGGTACGTGGCCGGCAGCATCCGCCTCGACCTCGCCGCCCTCAACAAGGTCGAGACCCTGCTGTGGGACGTCTGGGGAGAGGACGAGGGCGAACCGGGTACTCCGCTCCCGGAGCCGTCGCGGAAGTTCTACGACGGGGTGGCCCCGGTCGTCTCGGACGAGATCTCCTTCGAGGCGGCGCAACGGCTGTTCGCCGAGAACGAGGTGCTGCGCACCCCACAAACGGTGACCTCCTACGCCCCCTTCAACGGCCCGAGCGTCATAACCCTTCGCTAGGCCAACCCACGCAGGGGCGCGGGGAACTGCGCGACCAGCCACGACGGCCCCGCGCCCGAACGACTACCCATCTCGGTCACACCAGCAGACCGCCCCCGAACCACCCGATACGCACAAGCCGCCGCCAACAGCTCCCCCAACAGATCCGGATCCCCGATCTCCAGCCCCAACAGAGACTCGATCCGCTCCAACCGCTGGTAGAGCGACTGCCGACCGATGTGCAGCAGAGCCGCCGTCCGCGTCGGCGAGCAACCGTTCCGCAGATGAACCTCCAGCGTCCGCACCAGATCGCTCGCATGCGCCGCCTCCCACTCCAGCAACGGCCCCAACGCATGCTGCACCAGCCGCGCAAGCCGGTCACGGTTCGCGTCGACGCCATCCCGGGTCAGCTCCCGCTCCAGCGCGAGGGCCCGGGACGACGTCACCAGCGGCCCCTCGGGCGCCCCGGGCTCGGCGGCCGGGACGGTCAGCGCCAGCTCCAAGGTCGTACGGGCCGCCCGCAACGTGTCGCTCCACCGCAGCCAGCCGCTCCCGACGGCAACGGCATGCCCGACGGCCACGGTCAGCCCGGGTTCCGCAGCGGAGCGGAACGCGTCCTGGACCCCTCGCACGGGGTCGCCGGACCGGGTCCCGGGCAACGCCAGCAGCGCCAGCACGTCCCCCGGAAACGCCGCCCGCAGGACACTCGCCCCGCCCAGCACCCGTACCGCCCGGTCCACCACCCCCGTCTCCCGGGTCCCGTGCACCGACACCCCGATCAGTCGCGCCCCCGGCCCCGGATGGAACCCCGCGAGCGCCGCCCGCGCCTCCACCTCGGGCTGGTTCAGTGCCGCCCGGTCGGCGAGGTCGGCCAGCAGGGCCGCCGTGTGGTCGTCGCCCCAGGGCCGTACGACCGACCGCCCGGACAGCCCCCGTGCCACGATCGCCCGATTGGCGGCCTCCGTGATCCGTACGAACGGCACGACGCGGTGCATGGCCAGCAGCGGCAGCTCCAGGCGGCGGGCCTCGTCCACCACCTCGGCCGGCATGGCGGGCAGCGACCTGCCCACCTCCACCGCGAGCCCGGCCGCACCGCGCGCGGCCAGCTCCCGGACGTACCGGCGACGGACCTCCTCGTCCGGCTCGCTCAGCCCGAAACCGTTGGTCAGCAGCAGTTCGCCGCCGTCGAGGAAGTTGGCGCCCTCGTAGACCTCACTGGAGTGCACCCAGCGGACAGGACGGTCCAGGGCGCCCTCCCCGGCCAGCAGCTCGGGCTCGGCGGCGCGGACGGGGTCGAGGGTGAGGACTTCGCGGAGGGTGAGGGCGGGCACGGGGAACCTCCAGGCCGCTGACAGTCCCGCTGACAGAACGTCCGGCTGCGGGCTGCGGGGAGAGTACTTTCCGCACGTTGCCCTCGTGTTTCGGCCACAGGAGAGTGAAGGCATGGACCCCACGGACCCGCACACCCAGCTCGCCACCGCCGTCGCGGAGGCCCGCGCCGGTCTCGCCGCGGGCGGCATCCCGATCGGCGCCGCGCTCTACGCAGCCGACGGCACCCTGCTGGGCCGCGGCCACAACCGGCGCGTCCAGGACGACGACCCGTCCATGCACGCGGAGACGGCGGCGTTCCGCGCGGCGGGGCGGCAGCGGTCGTATCGCGGTACGACGATGGTGACGACCCTCTCGCCCTGCTGGTTCTGCTCCGGCCTCGTCCGGCAGTTCGCCATCTCCCGGGTGGTGATCGGCGAGGCGACCACCTTCCACGGCGGCCACGACTGGCTCGCCGAACACGGCGTGGAGATCGTCCTCCTGGACGACCCCGAGTGCGTCGAGCTGATGCGCGACTTCATCAAGAACAACCCGGCTCTCTGGAATGAGGACATTGGTGACTGACCAGCCGCGCATCCCCACGATCGACCTGAGGCCCTGGGTGGACGGTGACACGGACACCCGCGCCGCCATCGCCCGTACCGTCGACGAGGCCCTCCAGACCGCCGGGTTCCTGCTGGTCACCGGGCATGGTGTGGACCCGGAGCTGCGCGCGGCGATCCGCGAGGCCGCCCGTGCCTTCTTCCGGATGCCCGTCGACGTCAAGGAGCCCTACACCGCGAAGGTCGGCGGCCGCGGCTGGCTCGGCCCCGGCGCCGAGGCCAACGGCTACTCGGAAGGCACCGAGACCCCGCCGGACCTGAAGGAGTCGCTGACCTTCGCGACGCACGAGCCCTTCGAGGACCCGGAGATCAACGCGGAGTGGTACGCGCCCAACGTCTGGCCGGCGGAGGTGCCGGAACTACAGACCCTGTGCGCGGAGTACCTGGCACGGATGGGTGAACTGGAGAACCGGCTCCTCGACCTGCTCGGTGTGGCCCTCGGGCTCGAACACGACTTCTTCTCCCGGCACATGGATCACCCCACCTACGGCTTCAACATCAACTGGTACCCCGGGACCGAGGTCATCGGCGAACCCCAGCCCGGTCAGTTCCGCATCGGCCCGCACACCGACTTCGGCACGGTGACGATCCTCGACCGGCAGGCGGGCAAGGGCGGGCTCCAGGTCTGGACGGACGAGGGCGGCTGGGAGGACGCGCCCTTCGACCCGGACGCCTTCACCATCAACATCGGTGACCTGATGGCCCGTTGGACCGGCGACCGCTGGCGCTCGGGACGGCACCGGGTGCTGCCGCCGCCGGCGGACGCGCCCGCCGAGGAGCTCATGTCCCTCGTCTACTTCGGTGAGTGCACCCCGGGCACGGTGGTGGAGTCGGTACCGGCTCCGGTGGGGCGGGTGGCGTACGAGCCGGTCGACTCGCATGTGTATCTGCGGGAGAAGCTGGACTCGATCACGGTCGGCTAACCGGTCGACTGACCCGCGAGCTTCTCGACCAGCCGCTCGCAGCGGGCCCGCCGGCGCGGCTCGGCCTCCGCCTCACCCCGGAACTCGTGGGTGAGGCGGAGGACCGAGCCGTCGTCACCGTCGCGCTCCAGATGGAACCTGATCCGGCCACCGCCCTCCACCGTGTACTCGGCGACCCGCTCCACGTCCCAGGCGGTGACCTGCCCGGCCCCCAGCCCGCGCAGCGCGACAGCGCCGCCGAGCCGGGGTTCGAGCACCTCGGCTTCCGTCCACCAGCCCGCGAGCCCGCCCGCCGTGGCCAGCGCGGGCCAGACCATCTCCATGGGCCTCGGCAGCCGCACCAGAAAGTGCAGGATGTGCGTGTTCCCATGGGTCTGGCTGGCGCCCTGCTCGATGGAACCGCTCATGACACCAGCGTGGGCCGTGGGGCGAGGTTCCGCACGTGGTCAGGGGCGCTGGTCCTTCTTGTCGACGATGGCGCGCTCCAGGACCGCGGTGATGGCCACGAGCGAATCCGTTTCCGCAGATTCGTATCCACGCCCCTCCACCTGTCCGCATAACGAAGGCCGGTTCCCGTGACTCAGGTCACATGGAACCGGCCTTCACCGTAAGGCGGTTACGCCCTGCGCCTACACGCCCGCGTAGGAGTGCTTGCCGGAGACGAAGATGTTGACGCCGTAGTAGTTGAACAGCCAGCAGCCGAACGCCAGAAGAGCGAGGTACGCGGCCTTGCGGCCCTTCCAGCCGGCCGTGGCCCGGGCGTGCAGGTAGCAGGCGTAGGCGACCCAGGTGATGAACGCCCAGGTCTCCTTGGGGTCCCAGCCCCAGTAGCGGCCCCACGCGTCGCCCGCCCAGATCGCGCCCGCGATGATCGTGAACGTCCACAGCGGGAAGACGGCCGCGTTCACGCGGTAGGAGAACTTGTCGAGGGACGCCGAGGCGGGCAGCCGCTCCAGGAAGGAGGTGGCGAAGCTGCCGGGCTTGCCGCCGCCGGCGAGCTTGTTCTCGTACGAGTCCTTGAACAGGTAGAGGATCGTGCTGACCGCGCCCACGTAGAAGACCGCGCCGCACAGGATCGCCGTGGAGACGTGGATGTACAGCCAGTACGAGTGGAGGGCGGGAACCAACTGGTCGCTGGCGGTGTACAAGACAGTGACGGCGATGCCGAGATCGAGGAGGACCGTGGTGATCAGGAACAGGCCCATCCAGCGCACGTTCTTCCTCAGCGCCAGCAGCGTGAGGTACACGCCGACGGCCACCGTGGAGAAGGTGATGTTGAACTCGTACATGTTGCCCCACGGCGCCCGCTCCACCGAGGCCGCGCGGGCGATGACCCCGGCGAGCTCGATGAGAAAGGCGAGCACGGTGAGGGACACGGCGATACGCCCGTAAAGGTCCCCCTGCTCGTCCCCACCGTGCGCCCCGGGACCGTCCGGCACATCCCGCTGACCGGCCGCGGCCCGCACCACGACCTTCGGCCGTTCCAGTACGGCGGTGGAGCCGCCCTTCTTCACCGTCACGGCCGGCGCCTTCGCCTTGCCGTCCGCCCCCTCGGTGAGCGCGGCGGCGGTACGGCCGATCTTGCTGCGGCTACCGAAGATCCATTCGGTGATGTAGGCGAAGAAGGCCAGGGTGTAGACGGCCATCGCGGAGTAGATCAGCGTGTTGCTGAGATTCGCGAGGTGTTCGTTGGTGGCGGCGGCCAACTCGGTTGTGGCGGCGAGAGTCACCTCAGCACTCCTTCGGGTGAATATCCCGGCGACTTGCCGTCGGGTGATGTGGTCTTCGGAGAAGCTGGCAGTCGTGATACCGGGCTGGTTTCAACCCGGCTGGAGTTGATCGTGGAAGGCCTGGAGGGCCGCTGGTCCGCCAGGCGGCGTGAGCCAGGAATCTCCCTAGTTCCGCGCGGGAGAGGATTCAATTCTCGGCCCCCTCGGCAACAGACGCCGCGTCGGAGTCGGACACACCATCCGGCTCCGCCTCCGTCTCGCCGGATACCCCCGGCGCCTGGTCGTAAAGAATCCCCGCGAGGTCACCCAGCTCTTCCGGCACCTTCGCGGACTCGCTGCGGCCCAGGCCGGCCATCTCGACGACCGTCACACCGTCGGCGCCCTTGACCGCCCGCACCCACACCCGGCGGCGGGAGATGAACAGAGAGCCGGCGAGGCCGAAGATCGCGACGATCGAGCCGGTCAGTGCCCAGTCGCTGGCGGGCTGGCGGGTGACCTGGAAGTTGGCCCACTCCGCCGTGGAGTCGTAGGTGATCGAACCGGCGCCGTTCGGGAGCTTCATGGTCTCGCCCGGCTTGAGGTTCTCCCGCTGCTGCTTGCCCTTGGCGTCCTTGAACTCCTTCAGATGGGACTTGTCGAGCTGGTAGACGCTCTGCGGGATACCCGCGTCGACCCCGAGGTCGCCGTAGTAGCCCGCGAGGTTCAGCACCGGGTTGTTCAGCGCGGGGAAGGTGGAGGCCGTCTCGCTGCCGACCGTGTACGTCGGCAGGAAGAAGGCCTCGAAGCCCAGCTGCTCCCGCACACCCTTGGTGTTGCGGTAGCCGTCCATGACCTTGATGACACCCGAGGAGGTGATGTTGTTGTCGAGCGGCAGCAGCGGTACGGCGTCGCGGTAGACGACCTTGCCCTTGCCGTCGCGGACCGTGATGACGGGGGCGTAGCCGTGGGCGGTGAGGTAGACCTTGGAGTCGCCGATCTCCATGGGCTTGTTGACCTTGATGACCGTCCGCTCGTCCTTGCCGTAGGCGCCCACGCTGTAGCTGACGTCGGCCTGGAAGGTGCGCGCGGTGCCCCGGTTGGGGCCGGTCTTCTCGTAGCTGCCCTGGAAGTCGTTGAGGGTGAAGCTGAACGGGTCCAGCTCGTCCTGGGTGAAGAGGGTGCCGGACTTGAAGTCGTCGTACTGCGTGAGGGTGTTGGAGAACCCGTCGCCCTCGACGACCAGCTTGTTGCCCTCCATCTTGAACAGCTGGCCCCAGGCGAAGGCGATCAGCATCACGATGAGCGCGATGTGGAAGGCGAGGTTGCCGACCTCACGCAGATAGCCCTTCTCGGCGGCGACGTTGTCACCGGCGAGGTGGGCGCGGAAGCGGCGCTTCTTCAGCAGGGCGAGCGCGGCCTCGCGGACCTGCTCGGGCTCGGCCTCGGTGCGCCAGGTGGTGTAGGCGGGCAGCCGGGTCAGCCGCTTCGGGGCGCCCGGCGGGCGGCCGCGCAGCTGGCCGACGAACTGCCAGGTGCGGGGCACGATGCAGCCGATGAGGGAGACGAACAGCAGGATGTAGATCGAGGAGAACCACACCGAGCTGTAGACGTGGAAGAGACCGAGCTTGTCGTAGACGTCCCCGAGGGTGGGGTTGGCGTTACGGAAGTCGGCGACCTTCGTCTCGTCGGTGCCGGTCTGCGGGATCAGCGAGCCGGGGATCGCGCCCAGCGACAGCAGCAGGAGCAGGAGCAGCGCGACCCGCATGGAGGTGAGCTGCCGCCAGCACCAGCGGGCCCAACCGATGACGCCCAGGGCGGGCACGCTCAGAGTGTCCTCGGGGGCGGTGGAGAGCTGGGAGCCGGCGGCGCCGAGGTCCTCGTCGCCGGTGGCGGGGGTGGGGTCGGTGGGCGCGTTGGTTGTCGTCTTGCTCATCGATCAGATCCCCACAGTGAAGCCGTTGGACCAGCCCTGCATCTCCTGCACGATGCTGTCCCACGCCCCGGTCAGCAGCAGCACACCGGTCGCGATCATCATCGTGCCGCCGATGCGCATCACCCAGACGTAGTGGCGCTTGACCCAGGCGAAGGCGCCGAGCGCCTTGCGGAAGGCTACGGCAGCCAGCACGAAGGGGACACCGAGGCCGAGGCAGTAGGCGACGGTGAGTACGGCGCCGCGTACCGCGCTGCCGTCCTGCATGGCGAGCGTCTGCACCGAGGACAGCGTCGGACCGATGCAGGGCGTCCAGCCGATGCCGAACAGGGCGCCCAGCAGGGGGGCGCCGGCGAGTCCGGTGGCGGGCCTGGTGTGGAAGCGGAACTCCCGCTGGGTGAGCCAGGGCATCATGCCCATGAAGAAGACACCCATGAGGATCATGAGGACACCGAGCACCTTGGACAGGGTGTCCCGCTCCTCCTGGAGGGTCTGCCCGAAGTACCCGAACAGCGCCCCGCCGGAGACGAACACGACGGTGAAGCCGAGCACGAAGAGGGAGGCCCCGGCGGCCATCCGCCCGCGCCGGGCCTCGGCCAGATCGGTGCCGCTGACGCCGGTGACGTACGACAGATAGCCGGGGACCAGCGGCAGCACGCACGGGGAGAAGAAGGAGACGAGTCCGCCGAGCACGGCGATCGGCAGCGCGAGGAGCAGGGCGCCGCTGAACACGGTCTCGTTGTGGCCCACGGCTTCGGCGAGCGTCAACGTCGCGCTCACGTCACTTCTCCGCGAGCACGGGCTTGATCATGCCGGTCAGCGTGTCCTCGCCGAGCGCCATCAGCGCCCGCGCCGCGATCTTGCCGCTCCGGTCGATGACGAGCGTGGAGGGGATCAGCTGCGGGTTGAGCGTGCCCTTCTTGAACCGGAGCATCTGCTTGCCCGTCGGGTCGTACAGGCTCGGGAAGGTGACCCCGAACTCCTTCTCGAAGTTGATCGCCGAGGTGGTGTTGGTGTCCCGGGTGTTGATGCCGACGAACTGGACGCCCTGGCCCTTGAACTTCTCGGAGACGGCCTGGAGGTTCTTCGCCTCCGCCCGGCAGGGGGTGCACCAGGAGCCCCACACGTTGACGACGAGGACCTTGCCCTTGTAGTCGGCGGTGGAGAGCTGCTCGCCGTCGATGGTCTTGCCGGACAGCACCGGGGCGGCGTCCCGCTTGCCCTGGGCGACCGTGTCGACGCCGTCGTTTCCCGTGATGAAGTTGGTGTCACCGCTGCCGCCCACCTTGCCGCCGGAACTGCACGCGGTGAGGGTCAGCGCGGCTGCGGCGGCCGTGGCGGTGAACAGGACGGCACGGCGGTTGGTGCGGGTCAGGGCACTCATGTGAAAAGTTTCGCATGCCCGTTCTGAGGATCTTGCGCACCCCCCTTGCGGGCGGAAATCCGCATTTCAGGCGGCGTTCGAGGAGCTCCCCGCCGTGCTCTGCGAGCTGTCCTTCATGAACGCGTTCCAGCCACCGGCCGGTTCCTGCCCGACGTCCAGCGTCCGCAGCTGGGCCAGCACCTCCGGCTTCTGTACGTCCATCCAGTCGACGAACTGCCGGAAGGAGACCAGCCGTACGTCCTCGCCCTTCTCCTTCTCCGCCGCGATGTGCTTCAGGGCCTCCTCGACGGCGTCCATGTAGATGCCGCCGTTCCACCGCTCGAAGTGGTTGCCGACGAAGAACGGGGCGCGGTTGGTCTCGTAGGCACGCTGGAAGCCGGCGATGTAGGCCCCGGCGGACTGCTCGCGCCAGGCCGGGTAGTTGTGGGCGGGCGCGTTGGTGGAGTTGATCGACTGGTTGGCGAGCATGTTGTAGTCCATCGAGAGGACCTCGAAGCTGTGCCCGGGGAACGGGATCGCCTGGAGCGGCAGGTCCCACAGCCCGTCCTTCTTCTCCGGCCAGACCTGGCGGCCGCCGGGCGAGGAGGCGTCGTAGCGCCAGCCGAGCTCCTTGGCGGTGGGCAGCAGGTTGTCCTGGCCGAGGAGGCAGGGCGTACGACCGCCGACGAGTTCCTTGTCGTAGTCGAACGGCAGGGCGGGCAGATCGGTCCACCCCGTGTTGGTCCGCCACTCCTTCACGAAGGCCTTGGCCTGGTCTATCTCGCTGCGCCACTGCTGGGGCGTCCAGTTGCCGACGGTGCCGGAGCCGGCGCAGAAGTGGCCGTTGAAGTGGGTGCCTATCTCGTGCCCTTCGAGCCAGGCGCGCCGGACGTTGGTCAGGGTGGCCTTGACGTGCTCGTCGGTGAGATAGCCGATGTCGGAGGCACCGACCGGGTTGTTGGGCGGGTCGTAGAGCCGCTTCTTCGACTCGGGCAGCAGATAGAGCCCCGAGAGGAAGAAGGTCATGTGGACGCCGTGCTCCTTGGCGAGGTCCAGGAAGCGCGGGAAGAGTCCGTTGCCGACCTCGCCGGCGCCGTCCCAGGAGAAGACGACGAACTGCGGCGGGGTCTGGCCCGGCTCCAGCGGTTCGGGCTTGGCGGGCTGGCCGGGCTGCTTGCCGGTGTAGGAGGTGGAGCCGTCGCCGATGGGGCGGGCGCGGTGGCTCTGGCCGCTGGGCTTGCTGCTGGGCTTGTCGCCGGTGGAACCCGAAGCGCCGCTCGACCCCTCTGACGGGGTGAGGGTGCCGCAGCCCGCGAGCCCGAGGGCTGCCGCACCACCCACACCGAGTCCGAGTGCTCCCCTACGGGTGAGAGTGCGCATTGCATCCCCGTTCGTCATGTCCTGCGAAGTGGTCACCCATTCAGAGGACGCGACGAACGAGGAGGTTCCTCTCGATCACACGGATTCCGCAACAAATGTCACGAACACGTCTTGCGCATCAGCCCTATCGGCTATGCGCCGAACGCCTTGCTCTTGCCCTTCACCGGCTTGGCACCGGCACGCAGATGCGCGGGGACGAGATCGATCGCGGGCTCGCTGTACCCCACGGACACGATCTTGTCGCCCTGGTACGTGAACGTCGTCAGCGAAGCCAGCGTGCACTGCCGCCGCCGCGGGTCGTGCCACAGCCGCCGCTTCTCGACGTACGACCGCACGATCCAGATCGGCAGCTGATGGCTGACCAGCACCGCCTCATGCCCGCGCGCGGCATCCTTCGCGGCGTCCAGCGCCCCCATCATGCGGACGACCTGGTCTACGTAGGCCTCGCCCCACGACGGCTTGAACGGGTTGACGAGGTGCTTCCAGTTCTCGGGCCGCTTCAGGGCCCCGTCGCCGACGCCGAACGTCTTGCCCTGGAAGACGTTGTCGGCCTCGATGAGCCGCCCGTCGGTCGCGAGGTCGAGGCCGTGCGCCTTGGCGATCGGCGTGGCCGTCTCCTGAGCGCGCTCCAGCGGGGAGGAGCAGACGTACGTGACGTCCCGGGGGGCCAGGTGCTCGGCGACCCGGTCGGCCATCTGCCGCCCCAGCTCGGACAGGTGATAGCCGGCGAGACGGCCGTAGAGCACCCCGTCGGGGTTGGCCACCTCACCGTGCCGCATGAGGTGTACGACGGTGATGTCGGGGTTGGTCGAGGTGCTCACGCGGTCGCCTCCGCTGCCGCTCGGGCCGCCGCCGGGAGGGCGTCGGCGATGCGCTGGACCGCCTGGTCGTCGTGGGCCGTGGAGACGAACCAGGACTCGAAGGAGGACGGCGGCAGATAGACGCCGTCGGCCAGCAGCGAGTGGAAGAAGGCGGTGAAGCGGAAGGACTCCTGCTTCTTGGCGTCCTCGTAGTCCCGCACCTCACGGTCCGTGAAGAAGACGGAGAACATGTTGGAGGCGTTCTGCACCCGGTGGGCGACGCCTTCCTTGGTGAGCGCCTCGGTGACGAGCGACTGGATCCGCGCGGACACGGCGTCGACCTTGTCGTACGCGGCGTCGTCGAGCAGCCGCAGCTGGGCGAGGCCCGCGGCGGTGGCGACCGGGTTCCCGGAGAGGGTGCCGGCCTGGTAGACGGGCCCGGCGGGCGCGAGGTGCGCCATGACGTCGGCGCGACCGCCGAAGGCCGCGGCCGGGAAGCCGCCGCCCATGACCTTGCCGAAGGTCATCAGGTCGGGCTTGACCCCGTCGATCCCGTACCAGCCGGCGCGGCTCGTCCGGAAGCCGGTCATGACCTCGTCTGAGATGTAGAGGGCGCCGTTCTTCGAGCACGCGTCCTTGAGGCCCTGGTTGAACCCGGGGCGCGGCGGTACGACGCCCATGTTGCCGGGCGAGGCCTCCGTGATCACACAGGCGATCTCGCCGGGGTGCCGGTGGAAGGCCTCCTGCACGGCCTCGAGGTCGTTGTACGGCAGGACGATGGTGTCGCCGGCCTGGGCGCCGGTGACACCGGGCGTGTCGGGAAGGGCGAAGGTGGCGACACCGGACCCGGCCGCGGCGAGGAGCGAGTCGACGTGACCGTGGTAACACCCGGCGAACTTGATGACCTTGGTCCGCCGGGTGAACCCGCGGGCGAGCCGGATGGCCGACATGGTGGCCTCGGTGCCGCTGGACACCAGCCGCACCTGCTCCAGCGGCTCGATCCGGGCGACCATCTCCTCGGCGAGCGCGACCTCGCCTTCGCCGGGCGTACCGAACGACGTACCGCGCGAGACGGCGTCCTGGACCGCGGCGATGACCTCGGGGTGTGCGTGCCCGAGGATCATGGGCCCCCAGGAGCAGACGAGGTCGACGTACTCACGCCCGTCGGCGTCGGTCAGATACGGGCCGGTGCCGGACACCATGAACCGGGGCGTTCCGCCCACGGCGCGGAAGGCGCGCACCGGGGAGTTCACGCCGCCTGGTGTGACGGTGGCCGCACGGTCGAACAGTGCCTGTGAGGCAGGCGCATCATATGAATAGGGCGTTTCGCTCATGACCTGCGACTTCTCCGACTTCTCGGACTCCGGTTGCCGACTTTCCTCCTCAGGGTAGGCCAGCGGCCCTGGGCGACAGCGGTCTGTGGTCCGACGGCATCTGCGAAACTGAGAGCTGATAGACACAGCTCGTGCGGCCCTTGGTGTTCGGGTGCTGCGAAGATCCTGCGGACAGGTGTTTCAACGCACGTTTCGGCGGGCGGCCGTGGGGGAGGTCACTGACACGATGATCGGGTTGCGCGGCGGGGGCCACGCCTCCTAGAAAAGCAGTCGGGTGGAGATATGCATCGCGGTGGCGGACTGGGCGAGGGGACTGATGACCTGGGTCCTCGACGTGCCCGGCGGGGAAGGCACCGGCGCGACGCGGAGGAAGCCGCAGAATCACGTCAAGGACATGCGGTCCCGAGTGAGTCGGAGCGGGACGACCGACGTATCGAACGTCGGATCGAGCAGCTGGGGGCGGGGAGCAGGAATGGTGGTCGGGTGGGGGTGACGTACAAGTACTTCGGCGCGCCGGACGGCGCGACCGCGGCCCGCGTCCCGATCTCGATGCGCCCCGAGGAGCTCGGCGGCGACGAGCTCGGGATGAACGGCATGTTCACCAAGATCAAGCCGGAGACCATGGCGGCCATGGTCCTCACCGGCATAGAGGGCGTCCCGCTGCACAAGGTCCCGCCGCTCGAACTGGTCGTCCTGCACCCCGACTACGCGGTCGTGAAGCTCCCCATGACGGTCGTCGACCCGCTGCGCGGCATCGGCGAGGAAGCGGTGGGCGCGGCGGCGTTCATCTGGTCGACGGTCCCGGACCGTGGCGGTCCGCGGGACGCGTTCAATGTGTACCAACTGCTGCACGAGTGGCAGGACTTCAGCCACCGCCTCCACGAGGCGGGGCATCAGCCGTACTGCCTGGTCTGGCCCTGAGCCGGGGCGCCGGTCGGTAGGTCCGTCGCGCGGCTGACCGTGACGGTGAGGGCGGGTGCCCGGGACCGGACCGGCGTTCGCCGCCCTCGGTGACGGTCAGGCGGCCGGGTGCGGCTCCCGGCCCGTCAGTTTGCGGGCCAGCAGGCCGAGCAGTACGGCGTTGAACAGCCCGCACAGTACGGTCCCCGCGGAGAAGAGCAACGGGGTCAGCCAGGCGAGCGGGGAGTCCCCGTCGGGTGCCAGCGCCATCAGAGGGACGCCGACGATCATGCTGAGCGGAGCCGTGGTCATGAGCGGCCAGATCCCGGCGAACCCGGGGTCCGGCGACAGGTACACGGCCCACAGGAAGAACCCCAGCGACACCGCGACGACTGCGAGGTAGCCCCGCGCGAGCCAGTTGTCCATGGCAGGCGCCAACAGGGCTCGGAGCCTCGGGAATCGGGGGCGTGCGGAACGGGCCATGTCAGTGCCTTTCGCTTCGGAGTGACGTTCGGAGTGACGATCGAGGTGGCGTTCGAGGTGAGGGGAGTGGTTCACGCGTGCCGGGCGTCGCCACGCACGTCCCGGACGTGATGGGCGAGCGCACCGACCACGGCGGCGTTCACCAGAGCGCACGCGAGCAGCCAGGCACCCATGCCGACCGAGGCGGCCACGACAGCCACCCCACCACTGCCCTCGGCGCTACCGGGCCCGAAGGGCAAGACCGCGCCCAGCATCGACAGAGGCTCCGTGAGCAGCACCGGAGCCATCGCGTACACACTGTCCGGAAACAGGAACGCCACCGGCACGGAAGCGGCGAAGACCACCAGATACCCCCGGCCGCCCCAGTTGTCCGTGGCAAGCGCGAGCAGCCGCCGCAACCGCACAAGGCGGCCCGGCCCCGAGACGTTCGACATCGCGGATCCCTTCGGTTCGTCCGTTGTCGCCGTGTGTTCCACGGTGGCCCGACGACCCGCGCCGAGGCATGAGTACGGGTGCTCATCTCCGTCTGGGTTTCCGGCCCGCGGACCACAGGCCACATCCCGGGTTAGGCTCGCGATCTTGGCTCGAACACGCCATCCAGCCTGGGGGGATTGTGGGGATATCCACTGTTGTTTCGGTGACCGGCAGAGTGAGAGTCGCGGCGTTCACGGCCATGCTCCTCGTCGGCGGATCAGTTGCCTGCGGAGGGGGCGCCAAGAGCGATTCCGTGGCTGGGGACCCGCCCGAGGCGACGCCCGCGGCGGCCGTGGCGAAGGCGGCCGAGAACTCCGAGAACATCACATCGCTCCACTATCGAGTCAGTGGAACCGTGGCGGGGAAGGGCCGCCTGAAGGCCGAGGCCTCCATGACCACGAAACCGTCGGCCATGCGCATGGACATGACCGAAGGGGGCGACCGGGGCGGGCACGGCCGACTGGAGATCCGGTTCGTCGACGGGGTCATGTACGTCGGTGGCAGCGCGGTCCGTTCCGAGAAGCTGAACGGCAAGAGCTGGCTGAGCGCCGCACCGGCTGTATGGGGACGCGGCAACACGGAGAACCAGTCCTACGGCGTGCTTCCCCGTCAGCTGGAGCAGAACCTGCTCGTGCAGTCCACGCTCCTGGTCGGCTCGAAGGATCTGCGGTTGATCGGGACCGAGGCGGTCGACGGCACCAGGGCTACGCACTACAAGGGGACGGTCGACGCCGACAGCCTGCGGGGCGAGCGCCGTGATCAGATCTTCGGGCTGGAGGCCTCCGACCCGCTCACCATGGACCTGTGGATCGACGGCGACGGCCGCACCAAGCAGTTCCGCTTCCAGGCCAGGCATCTCGACCTGCTGACCGGCACCGAAGACGGGCGGCTCGAGCTGACCGTCACCTTCCTCGACATCAACCAGCCCGTCACCATCAAAGCCCCGCGGGCCAAGGACACCAGGCCTCTCGGAGACGACACAGCGGAAGGGTGAGCATCACCCGGGCACCTGACCGCCGCCGGCAGGCTCGTCCGTCCCCAGCAGACCCGCCGTCCCAGCAGAAGTCGGTCCCGTACCCGTTCTCCGGACCGGCGCCGGCGTCCTTGCCCGGGTGTTGGTGACTCCCGGACGCCGACCGCGGCCAACTCCTCTCCGTAACCGTCAGGAAGTGAGCGCCGCCCGTCCGCGCGGGGTCAGATGCCTGTGGCGCCAGGCCGACAGTGCGAAGACGGACGGGAGTTGGAGGGTGAACAGTGCGAAGATCAGCATGAGGAAGGCGGAGTCGGCGGGCGGACCGTCGTAGACCACGGCCTCGGCGGCGGTGACCAGCAGCAGGACGAGCGCGTACAGACCGGTGTCGATGCCGGCCGTGCTCCAGCGCGACAGCGGGGGCAGCAGCAGCCGCGCCTCGACGAGCACGACGATCGCGACCAGCGGGAAGGCGAGCCGGTCCGGGGTGAGGAGTTCGGGGCTCCAGAGAACGTTGCCGACCTCCCCCACGGCCAGCGAGACGAGCGTGACGATCGCCGCGTACGACAGGGCACTGCGCCAGGACGTGAACATGGACGGCTCCTTCCCCCGCGGGCCGACCCGGCCCACTCAGGAAGATCGCCGGACGGGCCCGCCGGTTCCCGTCACTTCGTCCCCACCGTCCGCAGCACCGTCAACGCCAGCGTCCGCGCCACCGCCACCACCTCCCGCACGGACACCCGCTCCCGCGCACTGTGGGCGACCTGGATGTCCCCCGGCCCGAACTGCAACGTCGGAATCCCGGCCCCGGCGTACAGGCGCAGATCACTCCCGTACGACGCCCCGCGCTCCCTGAGCGGCCCGCCCCCGGCGTCCGCGTGCGCGCCGCGGATCACGCCGGGCAGCGGATGCCCCTGGGGCAGCCGACCGCTCGCGAACTGCCCACCGGGCCAGGACACGGCGACCGGATGGTCGGCCAACCAGGCGTCCCCGGCGCACACTTCGGCCACACACCGCTCGAACGCGGCCCGCGCCGCCGCCGGCTCCTCCCCCAGCCGTACCCCCAACCGCCCGTCCGCGACCAGCAGATCGGGCACACTGCTCGCCCAGTCCCCGGAGCGCAGGGTCCCCACCGACAGGGCGTACGGGATCGGATACTCCGCCATCAGCGGATGCGGCTCCCGGTTCCGCTCGGCCTCCAGCCGCCCCAGCGCCCGGTGCAGCGGCAGATAGGCGTCGATCGCGCTGACCCCCTCGTCGCGTGAACTGCCGTGCGCGGACTTCCCGTTGACGGTGAGCCGGAACGTCAGCGCGCCCGCGTTGGCGGTGACCAGGGTGCCGGCGGTCGGTTCGGGGATGACACAGACGTCCCCGCCGTACCCCCCCCGCAATCGCCCGAACCCACCGAGCCCCCCCCCCCCCCCCCCCCCCCCGAAGTGCCCG
>NZ_JXTE01000509.1 GCF_000972385.1 Streptomyces sp. WM6386 | reverse complement strand
CTCCTGAGCCGTGACGACGACCTTGCGGGCTTTCACCGAGAACCGTTCGAAAGTCATGCTTCCATGGTCTCAACCGTGTCAATACACTGCTATTGATAGGGTCACCATGCTGAAGGGAGGGTGTGATGGAGACACCGTCGAACTGGGACGACCGGCTCGCGAGCTGGCAGAACGAGCTGGAGCTCTTCGAGCAACTGGACGAGACACCTTGGGTCACGCTGGCCAAGGCGGAGACCGAGACCGGCGTTTCCCGCTCGGCCCTGCGATCCTGGTACCGCAATGGCGAGATCCGGTCTCGGCTGGTGGACGGCCCGAACGGGCCGCAGCGCCTGGTCCAGTTGGACGCGGTGATCGAGCGCGCCGCCGCGTCACCGCGCATCCAGCGCAGGGCGGAACGGGAAGTCAGCCTGGAAGCCCAGGTCACCCTGCTTCGGCAG
>NZ_JXTE01000508.1 GCF_000972385.1 Streptomyces sp. WM6386 | reverse complement strand
CTCCTCCAGCGAGGGGGTCGAGGGGAAGGGGGCGAAACGGCCCATCTGGGCGCCCGGCGGGCACGCCACCCGGCCAGCATGACCGCCTCGTTGAAGGTCTCGTACGAGGAGGTCTCGGCGTCGATGTCGTGGATCGCGGCGTTCAGTCGGCCGCGCCGGTCGCTGCCGAGACGCAGTGGCGGCCTCGGCCCACAGCCGGTCCGAGGGCCACTCGCCGATCAGGGCCCGCTCGATGGCGGACAGCTTCCACGGCACGGTGGCCACACCGCCGGCGGCGACCTTCGCCTCGCGGATCACGCCACCCCGGATGTGCAGTGCGACGGCCGCCGAGGCGAGCCCGAACGAGTAGGACTGCCGGTCGCGGAGCTTGAGGTAGGCCGACTTCAGCGGACGCGGATACGCGGGGATCTCGACCGCCGTGATCAACTCGCCCTGCC
>NZ_JXTE01000507.1 GCF_000972385.1 Streptomyces sp. WM6386 | reverse complement strand
CTTCAGCGCCTATAGCGGCCTTCCGGAACCACTCATGGCCGCGGCCAGGGCGCAGGAGCCGGACGGCCCGCTCACGATTCCCTGCGACATCCTCATCTCCGCCACCGATGAGTACGTGCGAGCCGCGCAGCTCGCGGGGCGCGTGCGCGCGTCGGTGCGCGGGCACGACCTGTTCCTCGCGGCTTGTTCCGTTGCCTGGATCAAGGGCACCGGCACCGAGGGGGAGCCGCTCGACCGGCTGCGCACGCTCATCGCGAGCGGCTACCGCGAGCGGGGGACCCAGGCGTAAACGTCAGGCCCCCGCCCTGATCCCCGCAACACCAGGTGGTACCACCACCCGGCCTTCACATTGTGCTGCCCTCAGGGGCAGTGCAACCTCTCATTGGACAAATCATGAAAATTACTGTCATAGGCGTTGGCGCCATCGGCGGGAACCTC
>NZ_JXTE01000506.1 GCF_000972385.1 Streptomyces sp. WM6386 | reverse complement strand
CCCCTATCTGCTGGCCTCCTGTCCGACTAGCCATGAAGGGTCGCAAAACATGCAGTGAGCAGTATTTTGTCGTAAATGCAGCGTATGGGCTGCGCTCGTCCGGATACCTGGATGCCATGGTTCGGACATTGAAATTGCACGGAAGGCACGGCGGGGGCACCCCGGGCGCGGCCCGCGACGTGCTCAGCAACGCCGTCAAGCAGATGCAGGGCAACGCCGGCATCGGCTCGATCATGGCGATCGCCGGTCTGGCCCTCGCCGTGTGGTCGGCCTCCGGCTATGTCGCCGCGTTCATCCGCAGCGCGAACGCCGTCTACGACGTCCCCGAGGGCCGTCCCGTCTGGAAGGTGCTGCCGGTCCGGCTTGGGGTGACAGTGGCGCTGATGATCATGGCGGTGATCAGTGCGCTGATCGTCGTCTTCACCGGCGGCCTGGCCC
>NZ_JXTE01000505.1 GCF_000972385.1 Streptomyces sp. WM6386 | reverse complement strand
TCGCCCGCGTCGGCGGCGGGGATGTCGATGAGCTCGTAGCCGAAGGCGTGGTAGCTCTCTTCGTGGACCTTCTCGAACTCCAGCGACTCCGCGAAGCTGATCCGGCGGGCGCTGGTGGGTTCGCAGAAGCCCAGGTTGCGGACGAAGAACACCTGAGGCTCGTAGATCGCCTCGGCCGTGATCCGTTCGATCTCCGCGGTCAGCGACGCCGGCACCGGCCGCCCCAGGTACCGGGCGAGGGCATGGGTGCACACCGGCGAACGGTCGTACACCTGGACGGATTCGGACGCGGCGGCTGCCGACTGCCGTAGCCGCTGGAGCTCGGCGATCTCCTCGATGAAGGATGCCCGGGTCCACGGTTCGTCCTCGCCGCGGGCCTGGGCCTGTGCGATGACCGCGGTCGCCGCCTCCTCGACGACCGCGTGGCCGAGGTCGGCGA
>NZ_JXTE01000504.1 GCF_000972385.1 Streptomyces sp. WM6386 | reverse complement strand
GGAGCACGTGCATCACGGCGTCTGCGTCACCGTCGACGACGCGGGCGTGGGCATGACCCAGGACGAACGGGCCCACGCCCAGCGGACGGTGGCCGGCACCGAGCCGATCCTCCTCACCGGCCTCGGCGACCCGCCCCGCATGGGACTCGCCGCGATCGGCCAGCTCACCCGGCAGTTCGACCTGGGCGTCGACCTCTCCTCACCGTCCCCGTACGGTGGTGTACGCGCGGTGCTGAGAGTCGAGAGCCATCTCCTCAGCCGTATCGACCCCGTCGAGCAGCCACCGGCGGTCAGCACGCCGCGCTCGACGCGCAAGGCCACGGCGGAGGCGTCCCACGGCTACGGCACCGACCACGCCCCCCTCACCGGGCACCACGACGAGCTACCGCAACGCCGCCGCCGTACCCGCGCCCCCGCTCCGAAGGCATCCGCGGCCGAGC
>NZ_JXTE01000503.1 GCF_000972385.1 Streptomyces sp. WM6386 | reverse complement strand
GTTCATGATGGTGAAGACGTCGGATGCTGTCGTGGCCTGTTGGGCCCGCAGCCCTGTAGCGAGTGCCCCGTAGCCCTACGGGGCCCGGTCGCACACCCTCCTGTACGCCACCCCTGGCACATGCGTCCGCCACTGCTCCCGGGAGAGGTTCGCCCCCGTGCCCGCCCGGGCACACACCTGGGTGGCCGCCCGTTCGGGGTCGACCGCGTACCGCTGGAGAGGGACATGGGGGCTGCCCGCGTACAGGGTGCCGCTGTCGGTGGTGAAGGCGAGCGAGCTGATCACCTCGCCCGGGGTCGTCAGCGGGCCGCCCAGGGGCTGTTGGGTGGCGATGTCCCAGAGCTGGAGTGTTCCCGTGGTGCCCCCGACAGCCAGGGTCGCGCCGTCCGGGCTGACCGCCAGCGCGCTCACCGCTTCCGGTACCTCGCCCAGGGGAGCGG
>NZ_JXTE01000502.1 GCF_000972385.1 Streptomyces sp. WM6386 | reverse complement strand
CAGCCGAGCTCGACGAACTCAGGCAACTCCGCAAGGAAAACGCTGAGTTGAGGCGGGCCAATGAGATCCTGAAGGCCGCATCGGTGTTTTTTGCCCAGGAGATCGACCGTCCCCGGACGAGGCCGAGCAGGTGATCGACCACCTGCGCGAGAAGGGCCCTCGGCGTCGATCCCGTCTGCCGGGAGCTGGACCTGTCGCCGTCGACGTACTTCGCCCGCAAGAAGCGCCCGAAGTCCGCCCGGCGGCTCCGCGACGAACAGCTCATGCCCATGATCGAGCAGATCCACGACGAGTCCGGCGGCACCTACGGAGCCCGCCGGATCACCCGCGCCCTGCGGCGCAAGGGAGTCGCGGTGGCCCGCTGCACTGTCGAGCGTTGCGGCGTACGCGTAACCGGCGCCGTTCCAGCTCAGTCAGATTCTCTTCGGTCTGGCGCCGGTTG
>NZ_JXTE01000501.1 GCF_000972385.1 Streptomyces sp. WM6386 | reverse complement strand
GGGCGAGGAGACGGGCCTCGGTCAGTTCGCCGAGGCGGGTGCTGAGCACGCTGGAGGACATGCGCTCGCACCGCCGCTGAAGCTCGCGGAAACCCGCGGGTGTCTGGTGCAGCTCCCAGAGGATGCGTAGCGCCCAGCGCCGGCCGAGCAGATCCAGTGCCGCCATGACGGGGCGGCCCGACGTGGACCCGCGTACCGGCACACCTGGCCGCGGCGTCGCGGACTCCGTGTCTGACCCCATGCCCCACTCCTTGTGCTTCGGTTTTGAAAGCAGCATACTGATTCGAAAATCGAAGCAGGAGGGTGCCGCATGCCACGCATAGAACCGCTCCACCCGCCCTACCCCGCCGCCATCGACCAGTCGCTGCGCCGCTGGATGCCCCCGGACGCACCGCACGAGCCGCTCACCCTGTTCCGTGTCCTGCACCGCAACCCGGAACTC
>NZ_JXTE01000500.1 GCF_000972385.1 Streptomyces sp. WM6386 | reverse complement strand
CGGTGTATTTCTTCTCGAGGCCTTTTCCGGGTTTAACTTTTACGCCGACGCGTGTCCCTTCGTCTACGAAATCGAGCACCCCTGCCTTTTTGACAATAATCCCGTCTTCCCTGTTCAATCTGGAAAGTCGTCGAGACCTAATTTCTTCGGTGAGTAGGGTGACTGATGCGCTACCGGATCGCTTGAACAGTCGAGCGGCCTGTTCTGCGGTGTCACCGCCGCCAATGATTACGATGTCCTGTCCCGAGACCCCCAGCGCATCACTGCTTTGCACCCCATACTGAACCTTTTCACTGTCTCGGAGTGCCTTTTCTTGCCTGCCCTCTTCTGATCGTTCATCAGGGAAAAGAGGCTTATTTTTCGTGCCGCAGGCGAGGAGCACCATCCCGCCCGATAATTCTGGGGTTCCGCCGTTTTGCCGCGCCACCTCGATGAAAAAGCACG
>NZ_JXTE01000050.1 GCF_000972385.1 Streptomyces sp. WM6386 | reverse complement strand
GGCGGGCACCGGTCGCACGTTGACGTCGAGGGGGGCGGGCGCCTCGGGGGTGCCGGAGGCGTCGACGCGCGCGCCGAGGATGTCGGTCCATTCCGGCCGGGGCGCGGCTTGCGACGACGTACGGACGAGGGCGCCCTGGGATACGAGGATGCGGGCGACGGCGTCCATGACGACGACGGCGCGGACCTCGTGCGGGGCGTGGAGCTGCACGATCTGCCCGGTGGGGCGGTCGCGGTGGCCGTACCGGGGGCCGCGCCGCAGGATCTCCTCGACGAGCGCGGCAGGGGTGGTGTCGCGCAGGCTGATGTTGAGGAACCCGGGCCCGGTGACGACGACGTCGGTGACGCCGGGAGCGTCGAGGAGATGCGGCCGGAGAATCGCGGCGACCTTTGCCGATGGCTTCCCGGCGGGGCGGGCGAGCTGGAGGGCGATGTTGGTGGCGTAGTCACCACAGCCACCGGGCCCGGGGGGCGTGACGACGGCCCGTCCCGGAACGGTCACGCTCAGCTCCCCGCCGTCGACAGCGCGACGGACCGCGCGCAGCACGGTACGGGAGAGCTCGACGGGGGTCACGGGACAAGCGTAGGGGAGGAGGGGGGTGGGTAGGCGAGTCGGTTTGGGCGAAGGTCCGCGATGTGGACGGCGGTGCGAGACGGGGCCGGGCCGGCGCGGAAGATGGGGCGATCGGCCGACTCAGCCGCCGGTGCGCCCGGCCCTCTCGGTCTCCCCGGCGCCGAGGACGCGCCCGAAGACGTCGTCACCATCCTCCTCGGCCGGGTCCGCGGCATGCTTGCGCTCGATCAACTGCCGTACGAGCTGAACGAGTTCGGCAGGTTCGAAGGGCTTGGCCAGGAAGGCGTCGACGCCGACATCGAGACCGCTCTCGACCTCGTGCTGCGTACAGGCGCTGACGATGGCAAGAGGAAGATCTCGGGTCCGAGGATCGGAACGCAGCCGGGCGGCGGTCCGAAGCCCATCGAGTCGGGGCATAACGACATCAAGCGTCACCACATCGGGCCGCACCTGATGCACCACATCCAGACACTCGGCACCATCGGCCGCGGTCACGACCTCGATGCCCTCCAGCTCGAGATTGACCCTGATCAACTGCCGGATGACCTTGTTGTCGTCCACAACAAGCACCCGGCCCGATGCGCCTGGCACAACTCGAGAGTAGGTCCGGACCGGCCACCGCGTCCGGGTTTTACCGACTTCTGCCCCCACAGGGGAACGAACGAGATCACCAATCCCCACAACCGACCACGACGACCCCTCCCGGACAGGGCTACGACGCCGATAAACCCGTTCATGAACACCCCGACGGAGCTGGTAGTGTTCTACCCGTCGCCGCGAGCAACGCGACCGACACGCCCCCGTAGCTCAGGGGATAGAGCAACGGCCTCCGGAGCCGTGTGCGCAGGTTCGAATCCTGCCGGGGGCACTCGCCAGTCAGACAGCAAAAACCAGCTCTGACCTGTGCGGATGCCGACATGAAAGAGCGGGAGTCAGTCTCACTGACTCCCGCTCTTTGTCGTTGTTTCGCAGCGGTCGCGATAGACCTGCGATAGAGCATCGCTACGCTCCGGAGCCATCCTCCGGGCTCCACCCCATCGCCTGCTCGATCTTCCTGTTGTTCACCTCCTCGCTGTCGTCGATGACGCCGGCGTAGCGGCGGTGGATGACCTCTGGAGAGTTGCCCGCACGCCGGGCCACCTCGGCTACGGGGAGGCCGGCGCGGAGCCAGTTCGTGATGCAGGTGGCCCGTAGGTCGTACGGCTTGCGGGCCAGAGGGGATGCCACCTTGTGCGGGGTGAGCGCGAACGGCCGGGCTTCCTGCCAGACTCGCCAGTAGCTGGAGGTCCCGAGCAGTCCCCCGCGCTCGTTCGGGAACAGCCGGCCGTCCTTGGCCGTGCCGAACTCTGCGATGTGGGCCCGAAGCATCGCCACCAGAACGGGCGGAATCGGCACCGGTCGGTCCGCCCCGGGGTCCCGTGACTTCAGCCCGCGTTTGTCATGGCGCTCCCCCGAATCGGTCCACTTCTTTCCCGAGATCGGCCGTGTCTCTCGAAGAGTCAGCATCCCCCACTTCGCCTGGGGCTGCTTGAATCCCTTGACGAGACTCACGACGTACGGGGGCGGCTCAGGAAGGTGACAGTCGCCCAGCCTGAGTCCGACGACTTCAGCGGGTCGCATAGCGGCGTAAAGGATGCAGGCGAAGAAGGCGACCAGTCGACGCCCGCGGTTCCGGTGCACCGATCCCACGTACGAGACAGCTGTGAGAAGTTGCCTTCCCTGTAGCTCGTTCACCAGGGTTCGGGGGTCGACAGCATCGCCCCCTTGGGATGTGGATCGCTTCACGCCGTTCAGGGGGTTCTCTTCAAGATAGCCCTCTTGAATCGCGTACTCCATCGCGGTGTTGAATCCGCGACGTCTCCGCTTGTACGTATCGGCTGCGGCAGGGGTGTCGTCCAGCTTGAAGGACAGCCGATAGTGGACGTCCCGGATGACCTTGGAGTCCGTGAGAGCCGACAGCGGAAGCGAGTGCGCCGCGAGCCACGCGTACGCTGCCTCCAGCTCCTCCGGGGGTTCCTCGTCCTTGTGCGCCGGTACGACAGCCCACCGCACGGCGCGTCGAACGTCCTCCAGCGTCGGCGCCTTGGTGTCCTCCCCCATCATGGCGAGAGCCACAGTGGCGAGGCTGTCAGCCAACCCCTCGCGCGTCTTCGCGGCGGCGGTGCGCCATCGAACTGCCATGTATTCGCGGACGAATTCGAACCACGACGGATCATTACGCACCATGGCCGCCGCTTCGGCCGTCCGCACTTCGGACTCAGGAAGTCCATCCGTGATCCGAAAGGCTTCCCCTTTGCGCATGGCTTGCCGGAGTTCGGATCGGCGCCCATCGGCAAGCGCAGTGGTGGCAAACGTGGCGCTACTGACTTTGCCACCGACCTTCCAACGCAGTTGGTACGGCCGGGTTTTGCTGTTCACCCTTGTCACGTTCCATAGGCGAACATCGAAGGAATACCCCTCAGAGGCCGGACGGTTTTGCCGCCCGGCCCCCAAGTTGCTGTTGCTCGTCACGCGGCTTCCTCCAACGAGGTCAGCCAGCGATCGAGTTCGGAACGACGAATCCGTACGGAGCCGTTCGGGAGTTTGATGGACTTCGGGCCCTTCTTGCAGGCGCGCCAACGGTAGAAGGTCGCCCGAGGGATTCCGATCTCTTCGATCACCTGCGGGATGGTGAGCATTTCGTCGCGAGGCCTGGCCACGGCGTCACTCCTGTCGCGGATCGCTACGCCCCCTCCCCCAGCTCCGCTACATCCGCTACATCCGCTACACCGCAGGTCAGAAGCCTGTTTTCGGTAGCGGATGCGTAGCGTGTAGCGGATAGAACCGCCACACCGCTCCCGGGGTGTAGCGGATGTAGCGGCCCGGGAGGGCGGTGTAGCGGCTGATAGGTGGTCGGTCTGCTACGCGTTGACGCTGGTCAGAAGCGGTTCAGCGCCAGGCGTGGCCGATGTAGCGGATGTAGCGGATTCCAGGAGGGGCGGCAGCGGCGGCGGGCAGTAACGCATCCACGCGTCGCGCAGGTCTGCCTCGTAGTAGCCCTTGAGCAGTCCGGACGCGGTCCGCATGTTCCGGGCCTGGATCGGCTTGTTGTCCGCCCGCATGTACTCCTTGAGCATGCGCGAGAGCCGCCGGGAGTCCAGAGGCCTGCCGTTGAGGTCACCCCAGGGTGCGTCTTCCAGGCTGTTGAGCCTGTCCAAGATGACGGCCGTGGGGGCGCGGTCGGCGCCGTTGAACACGTGGTCACGCAGGTCGGTCAACAGGCGGACTCCGAGGGAGGATTCGCCGTTGTCCTGCGCCGCGCGGACGAGCTCCACGCAGGCCAGACGGGCGCGCTCCGGCCAGACGCCCCCGGCCGCGTCGGCGACCGCGAGCAGGGGTTCCCAAACGTCTGCCGGGCGGTCGGTGACGCCCTCCGGCATGGCGGGCCAAGCGCCGGCGATACGGTCGCGAACGGTGTCGGCCCAGGCGGCGAGCCGATCGCGCAAGGCATGGCCTTCGTGCTCGTTGAGTCGTTCGCGGTAAGGCTCAACAGTCTCGTTGGGCGCACGCTTACGCATGCGGATGATGACCGAGCGGGTCAGGATCGTGTCGGGCAGCGAGCCGAGTCCGGCCATGGCCACCGCGGCGTACGAGGGGAAGCCCTGCACGGTCTGGTTGGCGCCGTCGCCCACGCACCGGTACATGAGCCGCCCGCGCCGGTGTCCGGCGTTCAGGAACCCGCGGAGTTGTTCGTTCTCTCCGGCCTTGGGCCCGAATACGGTATCGATCTCATCGAAGACGATCGTGGGACGCTCACCGTCGATGCCGGAGACCGACCGGAAGAGCGCGGATGCCGACGCAGCCACGGCGGCCATGCTGTTGGGCACCAAGGTTTCCACGATCTCCAGCGCTCGGGACTTGCCGGATCCCGGCTCCGGGGAGAGGAACGCGATACGCGGGGTGGAGTCGAAGGAATCGAGCAGGTGAGCGTGGGCGTCCCACAGTGCCACGGCCACATAGGCGGCTTCGCTGGGGAAGATGTTGAAGCGGCGGTGGAACGCTTCGACCTCATCGAGCAGGGCCGCGCCGTCGATGGTCGGTGCGTGCGCCTCGGTGCTGGTCATACGGCGCTCCTCCCTTCTGTGCGGGGGGTGGTCCGGTGGGGGCAGTGCCCGACGCAGGCGCGGGTGGTCAGTTCGATGACGGCGCGCTTTCCGCGGGCACGTTCGTGGTGACCGCAGGCGCACAGCCAGTCCGCGACGGGTACGCCGGTCATGCGGATCTGCAAGCCGGGCTGAACGCCGCTCGCGAAGGTCACGGGCGGTTCGGGGGGAAGGGCTGAAAGGACGGCCTGGCGGCCGTCGTCCTTCGTGCCACGGCTGACCTCCGGGGTGACCAGAGACAGGCGCGTGCGGCCGGACGTGAGCCGGAACGGCTTTTCAGGGCCGCGGCGGGGGCTCATGCCGTCTCCCTCGGTCGGCAGGTGCGGATCGACCAGTCCAGGGCGCTGTGGATGGTGGTCCGGCACTCGCCCGGGGACAGTCCGGCCGCTTCGCCGGCCGCCTGAAAAGCCGTCTCGACCGCGTCCCGGGTGATCTCGCCCCATGCCACGAAGCGCCCCATGGCGCGGGCGCCCGCCAACAGCCGGTTGTTGCGTCCGCCCTCCGAGGTGCCCATGACGGCGGCCGTCTCGCGTTGCAGGGCCACCTCCGCACGGCGGGTGGCCTGGCTCGGGATGAGCAGTGGAGCAATGGCACGGCCGGTCCGAGCAGGAGTCTGAAGCAGGCTCAGAAGCCAGGCGGGCAGCGTGGCTACCGGGGCGCCGTTGATGACCTCGTAGGTTCCCTGGGGGGTGGTGCTGCCCGCGGCGACGATGTTCCCGCCCCACGCCCGGGTGTCCACGTTCGGCGCCACGGTGCGGGCGGTGTTGAACAGGCGGACGTTCGGCGGCACTGCGTAGTACAGGTGCAGTCCGCCGCTGGGCGTCCGCACCGTGTACGTGAGGGAGATTGGCTGTCCGGCGCGCTCGCAGAGCGCCGCAAAGGACGTCGCGCCGTCAGGTGCGTCCGAACTGCCCTTCCCGCTCTTCTCCTTGGGCACGTCCAGGTCGACGACGACCAGGCCGGAGGGCCCGGTGGCGATGCCGACGTTGAACGCGCCCGCAGTCCACGCAGCGCGGATGCGGTCGGGGTCGGTGGTGGCGCGCTGTTCCCACTTCACGTGTCCGTCGGCGCACTCGCCGGTGTAGCGGCAAGTGCGTTCGCCGTGCAGCGCGGAGCCCTTGGCGGCGGGTCGGAGCGGGTGGATGTACCAGCCGCGGGCGGCGGCGTGCAGCGCTGCGGACAGCAGCGCGGGTCGTGCGTCATGCGTCATGCTGGAGGTCTCCGGTTCTGTCGAAGGGACGGGAGAGCCGGGGCGGTCGCGATTCTTTGGCGAGAGGGCGACCGCTCCGGGCGTCTTCAGGCGATGTCCAGAGCGAGCTGGGCCGGTTCGGGGTCCACGGCTTCGGGTGCGGATTCGGCGGCCAGCAGCGTGCGGTAGGCGAGCGCGGCCTGATGGATGACCACGCCGTTGCCGAGGATCTTGAGCTGGTCGGAGCGGGATAGGCCCAGGTCCGGGCCGGTCACCCAGCCGGGATCGGCGCCCATCATCCATTCCACGAACGCCGGGGACAGCCGGCGGTTGCCCTTGATGCCCGGCTCGGTCGGCTCCGGCGCCGGGCGTCCCAGCACCTGCTCCCAACGCCGGATGGCGGGGCCGTAGTCGGTGCCGTTGGTGGCCACCCACCGCGAGCCGTCGGCCAGGTCGCGGGCCAGGTACTCGATCGACGGGCGCGAGCTCGCACCCTCGGATGCGGAGCGGTTGCGGCCGTAGCGGGCGGCGGTCGGAGTCGGCAGCAGGTTGACGACCACCTCGTTCAGCGGGCGCGAGTTGGTGCCGATCAGGTTGGAGGCGCCCGACTTCCAGTCCCGCGCGGCCGGAGTCGGCAGCAGGGTCACGGCGGTGCGCAGATTCATCCCACCCTGGCGCTTGGGCGAGAGGCCGGGACCGCCGGTGCCGTCGGCGGCGGCCGGGGTGGGCAACAGCCTCAGGCCCCGGCCGGGGGCAGCAAGAAGACCACTTCGTCCTCCAGCGTCGGCCCGTGCCCGCCCGTCTTGCGCTTGTCCGGATGCTGCGGTCCCCCGTTCCTGCCCAACTGGGAGGTGGGGGTCTTCAGCAGCGGGATACGCGACGGCGAACCACCGGTCGCGCCGGTGGCAGGCTCCGACTTCGGGATCTCCAGCGCGTAGGCACATCCACCGCGCGTCGTACCCGCTCGCGGCCAGGTCGGCGGCGACGACGTCGAGTCCCCGACTTCGGAGGGCGGCGACGTTTTCCAGGAAGACGAGTCGGGGTCGAAGGTGGCGAATGGCTCGGGCGATGGTTTTCCACAGGCCTGATCGGTCACCGGCGATCCCTCCCCGAGGTCCGGCGTTGGAGATGTCCTGGCAGGGGAAACCGGCGGTCAGCGCCGCCGGACGCGCAACCTCGGCGGCCAGCGCCGGCCAGTCGACGGCGGTGATGTCACCCAGGTTGCGCGAGTGGAGGAAGCGGGTGGCGAGCAGGCGAGAGGCGGCCGGGTCCTTCTCGCCGACCAGGACCGTGGGCAGGCCGGTGACGGCTTCCACGGCCAGGTCCAGCGCACCGGAGCCGGTGCACAGGCTGATGTTGCCGCCCTCCGGCGGCACGGCGGGACGATGGGTCATGCTGGGAGGTCTCCGGTTCTGTCGAAGGGACGGGAGAGCCGGGGCGGTCGCGATTCTTTGGCGAGAGGGCGACCGCCCCGGGCGCATCTAGAACGGGGGCTTGTCGGCGTTTCCGTCGGTGTTCCACGGGTCGCCAGAGGCGTCCGGCTTGTCGCCCGTCTTGCCGTTGATGGCGACGGTGGTGAAGCGGAGCGAGGCGCCGATGTCGTCGACTTCCACGGCGAGCATGGAGCGGTTCTCGCCCTGATCGGTCTGCCAGTTGTGCTGACGGATCCGGCCGGAGAGCACCACGCGCGAGCCCTTCGTGAGGGACTCGGCGACGTGTTCGGCGAGCGAGCGCCAGGCGGCGCAGCGGAAGAACGTGGATGTGCCGTCCTTCCACTGGCCGGCGTCCTTGTCGAAGGTGCGCGGGGTGGAGGCGATGGTGAACTTGGCGAGTGCCTGGCCGGAGTCGGTGAACTTCAGCTCCGGGTCGGCGGTCAGGTTGCCGATGATCGTGACCGGGGTCTCTCCGAGCGACATGCTGTCTCCCTGGTTCAGTGCTTGGAGCGGGTGAGTTTGAGGGTGATGCCGCCGACGCCGATGGGTCCGGCGGCGCCGGCGATGACGGTGGCGGCGTGGGCGGCGGCATCGAGCAGCGCGCACAGGGCGACGACCAGTCCCCAGGTGCCGAGGGCGGCAGCCGCGGCGACGGCGAGGGGGATCAGGATTCGGTGCCACGGGATGCCGTGGTGGGTACTGCCCTGGACGACGATGACGACTGGCGCTCCGGTGGCTTCGGCGCGGCGGTAGGCGTCGGCGGGGATGTGCGGGGCGAGGATCCCCGGCGGGTCACGGTCGGACATCGAGCCTCCCTCGGGTAGGCCGCGGGCCCGCGCCGGTGTGAGGCGTGGGCCCGTGCGGGTGGGGTGTCAGCGTCAGGTGTCAGGGGGTGTCAGGAAGGGGTGTCACGCGTTTCTGACAGCGGGTTTGCCTAGGGTTTTGGGTGTCAGGGGGTCGTGACGGTGTCAGGCGTCAGGCTGGTGTCAGGCGGCCTGCGGGGTGGGGACGATGCGCCACCGTCCGGTGGCGTTCGTCGGCTCCAACCGGCCCTCGATCGCGGCCTCTTTGAGGCGGGCGGACACCCACGGGCGGGAGAGGTTGTTGCGGTCGCACCAGTCCATGAAGTCCTTCGGGCCCACGATCATCTGGCCCGCGTCCTCGAACTCGGCCAGCGCGGCAGCGAACAACCGCCGCGCCTCCTCCGGAGACGGCTTGCGGCCGCTCTCCTCACCGAAGAGCGGGGTGTCGTCACCCTCCTCCGGCTCCGGCAACTCCTCTTCCGGGTCGATGTCCACGTCCTCGGGATCGACCAGGAGCCCGGCGTCGTCCATGTCGTCCTCCTCCTCGCGGACAACCCGCAGCCCGGTCGGCTGCTGGCCGTCGTCGTCGGCAGCGGTGCGGCCGGTGTAGGCGCGTCCGGCCACGGAAGAGGCCGCACCCGCGGTGACGGGGTCGGCGACCGCGCCGTTGGCTTGCGCCCATGCGGCGAGGCGTTCCATGACCGGCACGGCCCGGAGGCTGAAGCGCCGGGTGCGGCCCGGTGAGGGGTAGCGGGCCTCGTCGATGCCCGGCGAGACGACGTAGCAGTAGCCCGGTCGCCGGTTGCCCCACGCCCCGGGGTGCGCGCCCGCGTCGAGGACCGTCTCCGGCAGCGAGAACCCCTCATCCCGCGGGTCGCAGCCGAGCGCGATCACGGAGGGCAGGGAGGCGCGGGTGGAGGTGGACATCTGGTCGTACGACGGGCGCTGCAACGACACGATCAGGGAGATTCCGGCGGACCGGGCTTCCTGCGCGATGCCGGTGAACGTGTCATCGCCCAACGCGCGCAGGGTGTTGGCGGCCTCCTCGAACCAGGTCACCAGGAACGGCATCCCCGCACAGCCACAGGCGCGGCCGTCCGTGCGGCAGGAATGTTCCGGGTCTTCTGCACCTGTGCGGCGGCGGGAACCCACTGGCGGTAGCCGTGCGAGCCGAGCCACCGCGTGCGCGCCGGGATGACCGCCTCCACGGCCGCGACCATGACCTCGGTCTGCGAGCCGCCCTCCGCAGCCCAGTCCAGCCCGGCCCGCACCGGAGCGAAGTCCTGGAAGGCTTTGGGATCGGAGAACCACACGATGACGTCCCGGCGGGAGAGAACCTCCGTGAGCAGGTTCAGGGCGGCATCACCCTTGCCGGAGCCGGTACCGCCCGCGATCAGACCGTGGGTGGAGTTACGGCCCACTTCCGGGTCGCCGGGCAGCCACATCACCAGCGCGGAGCCGTCGTCGTAGCGGCCGAGAACCAGGGGTTCGGCGATCGAGCCGCCCAGGTTGGACGGGCCCTCCCACTCCACGACTTCGGCGAGCATGTCTTCCGGCACGATGACCAGCTCGCCGCGGCGTGCGGAACCCGCGTCGGGGGTGTAGCGGATGGCGGAGGTCGGCAGGTCCAGCGCGGACGCGATCCGCGCCAGCGCCTTGGTGACGTCCTCGTTGGTCTGCTCGCCGGGCTGCAGCGCGAGCGGCGCGGTGACCCGGTTCGGCTCCACCTTCGCCGCCCCGATCTGCGCCCGCGCCAACCCCACCTTCTCCAGCAGACCACCGTCCGAACTACCCGGCGTGCCTTCAACGTTGTGGCGCAGGACCTGGCGCACGTTCCAGGACAGGGCCACCGCCGGCCCGCCCATCAGATACAGGTCATCGACCGGCCCGGCCGTCGGTCCGGCCAGGCACGCGGCCGTGACCCATGCGGAGCCGCACGCGACGGTGACCGCGGAGTGCAGGCGGCGCTGTTTGGTGGTCGACTTGCCCGCGGCCCAGGTGACGCCGGTCAGCGCCACCGACGCGAGCGTGAGGCCGACGCCGGCGGCCGCGTTGTCCGGCCACCGCCAGTGCCCCAACGCGCCGACCAGACCGGTTCCGGCCCAGCCGAGCCACGGCGGCAGGTGCGGCTTGGCCTTGTGCAGCAGGTAGGCGCGCACCGTGCCGTTCTCCGGCCCGCCGTGCGGGTCCATGACGTAGCCGGTCATGCCGTCGGGGTAGGGGGTCGTCATGCTGTTTCGGTTCCTGCTCATCGGCCAACCTCCTTACTGCTGAGCCCAGTTCATGACCGGCTGCTGCGGACGCCGGGCCCGGTGACGGACCCGATTGATCTCTTCCTCGTACTCCTGCTGGAACGCGGAGTAGCAGGCGGCGGCGTCCCGGGCGGCGTGGCGCAGGTGGTCCGCGGAGCGCTTCATCCTGCGGGCCACCTTCTTGGCCCGGATCCGGGAGCCGAACGGCCGCCCGTCCGGGTCCGGCACCACCGCCAGGACGCTTTCGAGGATCTCCGCGGCCATCGCCACCTCGATGGACAGCGTCACGCCGGCCGCGCGCAGGGTGTTGCAGTAGTTGCGGACCTGCGCCGGGGAGTTGAACTCCGGGGCCGGCAGCAGGGATCCGGCCTGCGAGCCGCCTCCGATGGTCTGGTTCCGGTTGATGTTGATGTTGATCGGCGGGGTGAACGCACTGCCCAGCCCGCCCAAGAGCCCGCCGGCGGCGGCCCCCGCGTTGGCGAACTTGTTGCCCTTGGGGTTGCCGGCCGCGCCGTTGGTGGTGCCGTTCTGCGTGGGGGTTGCCATCAGAGCAGGTCTCCTCGGGTCAGTGCGTGCGGCGGACGATGAGCCACGCGGTCTGAGCGACGATCACCGTGAGCAGCCACAGCAGCGGCAGCGGACCGGCCCACGGCCCGAACCCCGCGGCGAACGCGGCCCACGTGAACGCGAGCGTGGCGAAGACGGCCAGCGCGATGCGCCAGGCCAGCGTGGAACCCTGCGCGGGGCGCGAGCGCTGCACGACGGCGAACCACACCGCCGGTGCTATGGCCGTGGGGGCGAGCACGAGAGCCGACCACCAGGCGATGACGTGCAGCAGCCCGGTGACCACCAGGGCCAGCAGGGCGAGGCCGGTCGGGGCGAGCGCATGCCGGGCCATCCACAGCCCACGGCCCACGAACCCGAGCGCCTCACGAGTCAGGGACGGATGCTCGGGGACGACGACCACGAACGGCTGCGCGCGGCGCCCGCGCTGACGCGGGAGCCGGACGGTGTGGACGCCTGCGGCGGTCTTCACCTTGCGGGTACGGGTACGACTGGACATAGCGAAGCTCCTTGGGAGTTGAAGGACTCAGGCAGCGCGCTGTTCCTCGGCGACCAGGCACATCCCGCAGATGCCGTACGAGCGCGGGATGCAGTAGCCGACATCGAGCAGGCAGCGGGGGCAGGTACGGCGAGCGAGCATCGCCAGCGCGAGCGCACCCCACTTGCGGGAGGTCATCGGACGGACCGGCTTGGCCAGATCGATCCGGTAGAGGTAGGCAACCTGCACGCCCCCGGCCCGCCGGTTGGCCCGCATCACCTGAGCAGCAATCGGCTGGCCACCCGGACGCAGCCCCTTCGCGCGAAGCTGTCGCCGGGTGGCCAGACCGTCGGGGGCCAGGCGGAACGGGTAGGTGGGGATGCCGTAGCGAGCGCCGGTCGGATCGAAGCAGCGACCATAGGCGTGAGACATGACGCGGGCCTCCCGCTCAACCGGCGATCGCGGCGGGGAAGTCGGCCAGGTACGGCTCACGCGCCTTGACCCGGCCGCGCGCCGTACGGGCCGTCGACTCCGACGCCCCGAGCCCCGCTCCGGCCATCGCCATCGTCATGCGGGTCGTGCTCGGCTGCGTGAAGTCGGTGCCGTACAGCGCCCGCACCAACTGGTCCACCCGGTTCGCGTAGATCACCGGCAGGCAGAGGTCGACGACCGTCGACGACTTGGCGACGGGGACCGGATCCGGGGTGACGGGCGTCGACACGGTCTCGATCGCCACCGGCTCCACCGGAGCCGCGGACACCGGATCCAACACTGGATTCGCCGATGCGGTCGACACGGGCGGCAGCACGTCGACGGGCACCGTGACGGGTGTCGACGGTGCTTCGACGCCCGTCGGCGGGGTGGTGACGCCCGTCATCGCCCGTCGGGCGAGGTAGGCGTGCACCTGCCGCATCAGCGCGCCGAACGCCAGCAGAGCGGCCACCGGCGGGACCGCTGCAACCACGTAGTTGAGGGCGTTGGCGTCCTGCCCGACCCCGGCCACGTTCAGCGCGATGGAGGCGCCGTCCCCTGCGGTGACCAGGGCGATTGCCCACCAGTCGACCCGATGGGCGAGCGAGGCACGCAGGATCAGCAGTTCCCCGATCACGATGAACAGATCCACCGTGGCGGGCCAGGCCCACGACCGGGCCACCGCCTCCTGCATGCCGTGCCGGGCGGCAACCTCCTGCAAGTGCTCGTACGAGAGCCAGAACGCCACCGCGGTCAGCACCACCGTGAGCACCGCCGCGAGCGCGGTAATGGCGCGGTCTACATTGACGGGCGTCGACGGCGCCTTGCCGGGCGTCAACGAGGCGTCGACGCGAGCCGGGGCGTTCATGCCGCACCCGCTTCCGCGAGCACCGGGACGGCGATGTCGCCGTAGCCGACCAACTCCAGCTCTGCACCCGCGTAGGCAGCGATCGTGCGCAGAACGCTGGTTCGGCCGTCGCCCTGTACGCGGTATTCGACGTCGCCGGGGGCGGCATCAAGCGCCTCGCGCCAGGCCTCGAAGTCAAGCAAGCCGGAGTGGAGCGCAAGCTCCAACCGGTCGGGGTAGATGGGCGAGATGCTCACGGTTGGCGCGGGCAGGTGCCCGAAGTCGATGGCCAGCAGGCGCAGTGCGCGCATCGGCGCGGCCAGGTCCTCCAGCGTCAGGTTCTGGCTCACGCGGCCACTCCCGTCCGCAGGCTGCGGCGACGGGCGGCGTTGGGCGTGGGCAGGGGCGCCAGGCGGAGCAGGCCCGCCTCGTCCAGCGTCCGCGCAGCCACCTGCACCGCGCGGTCGGGAAGCTCGGGGTAGTCGGCGAGGATGTCGCGGGCCGCGTCCAGCCGGGCGGCGCGCTCCTCCTCGGTCTCCCCCTGGACTCCGAGCCACAGGTCAACCGGGGTACCGAGGGCAAGTTCGAGGAAGTCTTCCGTTGTGTCGGCCTGGTGGCCGGAGACGTAGCTATGCATGGCTTGCTCCTGAGTCGAAGGGACGGAGAGAGCCGGGGGCCGCGAAACGTTGGCGAGAGGGCGGCCAGCCCGAGAAGCGGCCACCACCGCAGAGGCGGCGGGCCGAAGTGCCCCGGTCGGGAGTCGAACCCGAACGTGCAACCAGCGGGGCGAGGAAGGGAACCGGCTTCGCCGGCCCGCCGCTTGCGGCGGCGGACTGGCCCCGAGCCGGGAAGGCCGGGTGCGTCATCGTCACTGCTCTGACGCCAGCAGGGCGGCGCACACCAGGTGGCATCCAACGGGTTGACCTCCCGTGAGGAAGGGATGATCCCGAGGGCTGTTCTCCAGAGCCGGTGCGCGGGGAAGTGGCCGCCGGCGGCCGTCACCCGGGCCGCTGCGGGAACGGGGAATCTCACCCCGTCGGCTTGTCACGCTGTGGAGTTGTCAAGGAACGACCAGCTCAGGGCCCCTGTGGAAGCGAGCTATCCCGTACCGGAACGACTTCAGATTGACCTAGGTCAATCTGACTGTCAAGAGGCTTCGCCACGCCCGGCCTGAGATTGACCTAGGTCCGGTTACCCTCGGGGCTATGGATTCGAGTCCCGACGCACCCAAGCCGACGGCTAAGGACATCGCTGCGAGATACCGCAGAGAGATCACAGATGGCGAGCGCGAACCCGGTTCCCGCCTGCCCGCAGCACGTCAGCTTGCCAAGGACCTCGGCGTGCAGCTCATGACCGTGCAGAGCGCGTACGGCCAGCTCCGCGAAGAGGGGCTTGTGCTCACTCAGCAGGGGCGCGGGACGTTCGTCCGCGACCCGTCGGTACCCCTCGGCACGGAGCCGGGAAGCAGCCCCGCCTACGCTGCCCTCTCCGAAGAGCTCAGCACGATTCATGACGCCCTCCGCTTGCTCGGTGAGCGCCTGGAGCGTCTTGAGCAACTCGTAGGCAGCAAGCCTCCGCCCTCACAGTGAGTTCGTCCGCGCGCTGCAACAGCCGCTCGACTGTGGCGCGCGCCTTGCTCAACCCCGCTTTGATCAAAGCGAGTTCTGCGGGCGTCAGCCCTCCCGACTCGTCGTTTCGCTCGTTGATCCCTGGCATGTCTACGAGCATGTGGCCACACACGGCAGAGGACCCGGACAGACTGTCCGGGTCCTCTTTCCTTGCAGGCCAGGCAGGTTGACGATGTGTCACCCCATGGCGTCGTCTACGGCATCCAGCACGGCGCGCCACGGAAGCTCCCGCCCTGCTGGCGCCTCCCTCGGCTCGTACAGCGGCCAGGCCTCTGGCCCATACACGAGGTGGACGCCTCCTGCCCGCAGGGCGTCGATGTGTCGCTGCCAAGCCGGGTGGCGGGCGTGAGCCGCGTTCACCCGAGGGAAGACGACGACCGGCAAGCCGAGCGTGCCGATGGCTTCGCCCACCTGCGTCAGCGCCTGGTTGTCCATCACACCCGAAGCCAGCTTTGCGACCATGTTGGCTGACGCCGGCGCAACCACGTAGCAGTCAACCGGCGGGTGCGGTCGAGTCTCCCCAGGAACCCGCGGTGCATCGCGGACGGGCAGCCCAGTCAGCTTCTCCAACCGTTCAACTTCGCCGGTCATCCGCAACCACTCACCAGCGGTTGGCGTCAGGGTCACGGCCACCTGCCAACCACGGTCTATCGCAGGCTCGACAAGGCCGGTCCGGAGCGCCTCCACTCCCCCAGCTGCCGAGCCGACGACTCCGAGCACCCCGCGCTTGCCTGAACTCACTGCACCGCCCTGCACCGTTGCGCCATCACAAACACCTCGGACGAACGCGAACCTCCGGTCACGGGGGACTGCTTGATCAGATCCCGCAGCGTCTCGCGCACCCTCGGATTGTTGCGTACAAGCTGCGGCGACGTGCGCTCAGCGGTACGCAGCTCCGCGAACGCGGCGTCGCCCTGGCCGGCGAGCGACAGGGCACGCGCATAGTCGATGCGGTGCGAGACGCTGCGCTCCTGCGGCATGTGGTCAACGTTGATCCGGCCGTGTTCCACGACGTACGAGACGTTGTCGAGATCCAGCTCAACGGACAGGCGATGGAGCAGGACGTTCGTCGGCCCGAACCCGGTGTGCCAGTAATTCTCATCCGACCCGAGGTCATCCGCGAGTTCTTCGGCACGGTCCAACAGCCCCGTAGCGGTGGAGCGGTCCTGATGCCGCGCCGCCGCGACCGCGGCGCGCAGGTGGATCATCCCCAATAGGCTTAGCGCCGCCGGATCGTGCTCGGTCACTTGAGACGACAGCCATGCGGCGGCCGTGTTGCCGAGTTCGAGGGCATCGTCATAGCGCCCGTTGGCAAGCAGAGCGTGTGTGCCAGACCGTGCCGCGGACGCCAGCACGAGCGGATCGTCCGACTCGTCAGCGGCTCGCATCGCGCGCTCGGCGGCAAGCCACGAGATATCCGACTCTCCGATCTTCGCGAGTGTCGTAGCCGCGAGGTGGTGAGTCCGGGCCGATACTGCCCAGCAATCGCCCCGGTCCTCACCACGCCGGCCTGCTCGCTCCTCCAACTCCTGTGCCGTCTGAAGCAGGGCAGGGAGCGCAGCAATGACGCTGCTGAGTCGTCCGCCCTGGTAGTCGTTCCATGCCTGCTCCACACGCACGGCGGCAGGTGCAGGCGTAGGGAGCTGAGCCTCAACGGCGGGCCCGAAGAGCAGCCGTGAGAGACGACGCGGACTCATGAGCGCATCACGCACGGCGGGGACGTCGTCTTGCTGCCGTTCGTCTTCCATGAGCACGGCTTGACCGAGCAGATCCCCGAGAGGAACCCGCAGAATGCGAGCAAGATCCGTGAGCATGTCGATCCGAGGCGGCTTGCGGCGCCCGGTCTCGATCTTCGCGAGCCAGTCGGTGCTACGACCGACCAGGCCAGCCAGCACCTCTTGCGTGTAGCCGCGCCGCTTTCGGTAGAACGCGATGCGCTCGCCGATGCTGAGGTGATCTCCAAGACCACGCATGTGGTGCTGCCTCCCGGTGGAGTAGGGGCATCCTTCACGGTACCGATCAGGTGGCGGGGCGGGCAGGGCGCCTAGCGCCGCCAAGGTCAGATTGCGGCGGCCACCGCATGACAGCCCGGACAGAATGTCCGGGCTCAAGAAGCGCCGCCCGCGGCGCCTGAGAAATGCGCCCGTGTCCACAGGCAGTGGACCGATGCGCCCCCGAACGCGCCGTCTGCCCACCTGGTTGCGCCCTGCCGTAAGACCTGCTCTTTCGCAATCCTGGCGTGAGTCGACACCTGGGGGGCGTGATGAGTAAGCGTGGTGTGGTGCAGGGTGGCTTAGCAGTTGTCGTGGCGGTGCTGCTGTCTAGTTGCGGCTCTGCGACGACAAAGACACCAGCGGGGCACCAGGAGCGATTGCGTAAAGCAGCAGGAATCGAGGTGTTCTACGTCGAGTGCCGCCGGGATCTCTGGGACCTGACGTCTGCTGATACGGACAGCGACGGAAGCAGCCGCCACGGGCGAGACGGGGTGAAGGGTGCGAAGATCACCGGAGGGTCTGGAGAACTCTCCCGCGTGCGCCTGAGCGGACATCAACTCGCCGACTACATGCGCGTACTGGATTGGCGAGCGCACCCCCCGAGTGGGGACGGTCTTGCAGAGGCCGTGCGTATGTACGACGAGATTGCCCGCGTCTTGGACGGCATCAAATCCCCGCCGCCGGCGGACGCTCCTCCCCTCCTGGTTGTGGACAACGGCTTCCTCGGTTCCACGTCTCCCACGCCGTCCGGAGACCCATCTCCAGCACGAAGCTGACAAGCACGTGCTGGCCCTAGGCCGCCAATGACGGGGGCTAGCTACCCCACTCTTTGAGGAGATCACACACTCGCTTCACCAGGTCGGAGCGAGTGTTCGGGGAGACTCGCGCAGCCATCGTTCGTGCCACTGCGCAGCTGTTCAGCTACTCCCCTGGCTGGCGCTTCACCGCCGCGACCCTTTCGAGCACGCGACCGGTGCACGCCAGGATCTCGGGTTCGGCGCGGCGGATGAATGTCCCAATCAAGCTGTCGGGCCCGTAGCGACGAGTGATTTCGTTGATCCGGTCCACGGGATTCGTGGGGGTTCCGTCGGGCGTGGTGTTCATGTCGCAGTAGCACAGCGCGTCATTGAGCTGGCCGCTCTCGCGAGGGAACTCCTCCTCCAGCTCCTCGCGCAGGCCGCGAGCCTCGGCCTCCATCCACGCACAGGAATGGTGGGCGACCAAGCGCACGACCCGTTCGTCGGCGTTCGCAACGGTCCGGAGGTAGCGAGCGCCGTCAAGCGGATGGAATCCGGTCTTGGCCAAAGCGGGCGCGTAGCCGATGTCGTGCAGGACTGCGGCGACTTCCAGCAACTCGGCATCGTCGCCCAAAACGGGGCTCAAAGAGCGAGCACGCTTGGCGACCCCCAGTGAGTGCGCCCAGCGACGCGGGAGCGGATCAGACAACAGCGATTCCGAGAGCGAGTAAGCCCACTCAGTCATTCCCATAGCGGCCAAGAGTACGGCCGAACGGTGGACGTCGGGAGAGCACGCACCGTTCGCTCGTTGCCATGAACTGCGGCGGGCAGGCCGCTACCTCCCCTCTGGGGAAATCGCCGCCACCGACGACCTACGCGTCTCGCTCCCCTCACTCAGTTCCCATGCCAGACCAGCTCCCACCAAATCTGCAAAGCATCAGACTTAATCGAGGTCCATGGTGTTACATGGCGGCATGCCCACTCCGAGGCGCCGTGGATCCCGGCCCTCAACTTGTTTTTTACCGACAAAGGAGCACTCCTGTGGCTCTAGCTCCGCCATCCACGCGATCGCTACTGCTCTCCAGTAAAACCAATAACATCCCGCTAAGTTCCGCTACTGGCTTTACTGTAATGCACGACGGCCAGCCCTTCCTGGTGACAAATTGGCACGTCGCCAGCGGAAGGAACCCGATCACCGGCCAGCCAATGGCAAAATCAGGCGCAACACCGGACACCTTGACTATTAGACATTTGACTAAAGTCACCTCAGAAGAAGTCAACTGGGATGACTTCGATGAACCTTTGATCGACAGCGAAGGACGGCCTTTGTGGTTCGAGCACCCCGACTACGGCAGGAGAGTTGATGTTGTAGCGCTTCCGCTCACCAATACTAAAGGTGTCCACATTCAGCCCTACGGACCCGAGGTCATGAAATCCACGCTCCGAGCCGGCATCTCAGATTGGGTAAATATCATCGGTTTTCCCTTTGGCCAATCTGCTGGAGGGTCGCTACCGATCTGGACCAAGGGCGCAATCGCCTCCGAGCCGGAGGTTGACTACGACCTCCTCCCTTGCTTTTTGATTGACGCGCGTACGCGTCAAGGCCAATCCGGATCTCCAGTCCTCGCCTACTCCCCGGGTGGCGCAACCGAGATGGCAGACGGCAAAACCGGTTTCCTATCTGGACCAGCAGGAAACCTGCTCGGGGTCTATTCAGGACGCATCAATAGTGAATCTGACATCGGGCGCGTATGGAAATTTCATACGGTTGCAGAGCTAATTGTCGCGCGACACAGGGGAGATAATTCACTGAACGGGAATCGATAAGGGTGAGAGCGGTACATTACACCGCCCGACCGCTACACGAATTTCATTACTGACGAGTCAACTAAAGGCTGTCCCGTAATCGTTGGGCGTGCCGATCGTTAATCCCGGCGTGGAGCAAGTGATCAGAGCCGACCAGCCGTCGTGGAGCCCGGTGTTCACCGGCTTGTCCGAGTGGCAGTTCCGCGCATTGGTGGGCCTGGCGGCCGACCGCGGCGGCCAGCAGTGCGGTGCGGGTCGGCGATGGGGGTTGCCGCTGGCCGACCGGGTGCTGCTAGTGGCCGTCTACTACCGTACGAACCTGACGCTGCGACAGGTCGCGCTGCTGTTCGGGGTCTCCAAATCGGCGGCCGGGCGCATCGTGGAGCACCTGGCCGGATACCTGGTGCTGGCGCAGGTCGAGGGCCAGCACCCGAGCGACACGGTGCTGATCGTGGACGGCACGCTGGTACCCACCCACGACCGCAATCTGTCGGCCCGCTCGAAGAACTACCGCTACTCGGCCAACCTGCAGGTCGTCATCGACGCCAACACCCGCCTGACCGTGGTGGTCGGCGAGCCGCTGCCCGGCAATCGCAACGACACCCGCGCCTACACCGAGTCCGGCGTCAAGCGGCAGTGCCGGGGCGCGGCGGTGATGGCGGACGGCGGCTACCAGGGCAAACCACGAGGTGATCATGCCCTACCGCAAGCCGCGCGACGGCCAGTCGCCACTTCCGGCGTGGAAGCAGGAACTGAACACGGTGCACCGGCGAGTACGCGCCCGCGTCGAACACGCCCTGGCCCACATGAAGACCTGGAAAATCCTGCGCGACTGCCGCCGCAAAGGAAGGGGTGTGGTACGCCGCCCGCGCCATCGCGTTGATGCGCAACCTGACCATGACCATCTGAGCGGACCAGCAGCAGCGAGTCAGGGCCCACCGACACCCGTCCATTGCATTACAGGACAACCTTTAGGCGCTGCCGCCGAGTTCGTTGATGCGGGTGCGGAACTTCTCCACGTCATCACCCATCGCAATGAGCAGGAACCGGCGAGGATCTTCGACGGGCGCTTCGGCGACCGCGCTAGCGAGTTCGTCGTACCGGGCCTGCGCCTTCTCCAACTCCGGGACGAGTTTGGCCAACTGTTGCTCTGGTGGCAGCGCACGGAACTGTCGCCCGAGGTCTTCATGTAGCGCGCTCACGACTGGGTCGTCGAGCCAGGCGTCCACCGCGTCGAGGTCTGCGGGATCGAACGCGGCGGGGTCGCCGTCTGGGTCGTAGGTCACAACTTCATCCTATCAACCGTATGCGTTCGTGTCGCACCGCATGTGGTTCGTCGCGCGCGACGGCCACGATTAAACACACGTGTAGGACCCTGGAGATGGACTTCCTTGCGATGCGCTAGCGACACCGGTTGGCATAGCACGTGCGTGCGTTTCCGAAATTCCCGATCCGATTCCATAATGGAGATCTACATGCCTGAGACCCCGACGATGGCCTGGCGACAGTGTGGGCGCCCGCCTCGCTGGCGCTCATGCTGTCGGAGACCGCCAACTAGCTGCCCCTTCCCGGGCCACAGGTCGCCCGCGTGCGCCTGACGATCGACGCGCTGTACGGCGCCGAGACGTTGATCGCCACCGCCACCGCCGCCGCCGACATGAGCGACTGCGACCGCATCGCCGCCGTCGCCGGAGCCCGCGCCGCCCGCGAGATCGTGGCCGATCTGCTGGACTAACTTTGGGCCCGGCCCAGACTTGCAGATATGCGGTATGAAGATCGACTGCACGCAAGCGCGATGTCACGGACTGTCTGGCTCCGGCGGATGGTTGACGAGCCGCGTCAAGCATCAACCCGAGCACGAGACCAGCGGGACCGGCGGACGTGTTTGGAAGATTGCTAATACTTGATCCAGCATCAGCGAGTCAGGACCCACCGACACCCGTCCACTGCATTACGGGACAACCTTTAGAATCCCAACTGCCAGCGAATTCCTTCTCGCTTCATGTCAGAATATCTACCACTCGGATCATTTGGAGGCATACACTGAGCTGGCGTGACATGCACGCCCTGCAGGCTCTCAACCGGAGTCTCTTGCATGATCCTGTTCAATACGGAGACGACTCGTTCGAGCGTTTCCCCGAGGAGAGTCCCCGGCCCGGCATGCATGTGATTGTCCCAGTGTGACTCCACTCCCCACGCGTCTCGTCCACCCAGAGCATCCATAGAATTCAAGATAGCCTGCAAGTCCTCCCGAGGCAGACTGACCAGGATACGTTCAGGGTCACTCCCTTCCTTGACGGTGAGAGGACTTAGAGCTTCACCGTGTACAGAATTGCGGAATTTTCGCAGGATCTCAAGCAAGTGCTGCGCTTCCGAGCCTTCGTCAAAAATTGCTGCAAGTTTCGGGGCCGTAACCGCCACTCGTTCCAGCCAATTACGGCTCTGCCATCCCGCATTCCGCGGAGTCACGGAAATGCCGAGCACTCGATGAGCGGCGCGCGCCGATGCATCAAGAGCACCCATTAGGAAAATTAGGGCCGTGTCGAGACTGCGCAGCGCATCATCCGTAGAATCGCGATTCCCATGCATGTTGAGCGCGGCAAATAGCTCATCTCGCGATTGCAGCGCTCGCTCCACCCGCTGGACAAGCGAACTACTAAGCGCCGGAAGAGTGTCATCATTAGCCGCAAGTGCGTACTGCCCGAAAGCGGTCGACCATCGCCACATCGACGGCAGCAACTCCAAGGCGCCCGTAAAGAAATAAAGTCGCCGACTGCAGCGATATTGAAACTTCCCGTCAACGCCTCGGAAGTAGATGAAGACCCCTTGCCGCCGCAGGTACAGGCCCAATAGCGGCAGAGCTTCCTCCGGAGTGCATAGCAGCACGTTCTTAGCTTTATATTTCGCTTCACCGGAAAGGTAGTCACGGCGCGTGATATAAAGATCGGCAGAAATTTCCTCCGCAACTCTAGCGCCGAGCACGTCTGCCTCTCGTCGCTTAAGTGCCTCATCGGGCGCCAAGCTGCTGTAGGCGGGGTGATTTCTATCATTGCGGGCTATGAGTGCAGAATTTCCATAGATTGCATGCCCCGAAACACTCTGTTCATCTCCCGTGATAAATCCCCGCACCTCGCCGTCCTCATGCCTCTGATGTAGCACAGCCCATCCTGGCACGTGTTCTCCGCCCCACGGAGAGGTAATTCGCGCAGCAGAAGGAGGCGGGCCGTCATCCGCGTACCTCACCACCTGAACGTACGGATGAGTTAGCAACCCTGTCAGCAGTGCCTCTTTGGACCACGGTGAGGAATCGTCCACCAAAATCTCGTGATCCACCAGAACCACAATTTTGCGGAGTGGGGGTCGCGGTTCGAACAACTCGCGTGCATCATCGCTGGCGTCATCAGGCCATGCAAACTCTGATCTGCGGCGGCGATCGCCTGAAGAATTGAATCGCATCCCACTGACGATACGCGTCAAGATAGCTGGATGGCAGGCGATTTTGATCGTCGCACTCATGAGCCAGCGCCATGCGATCAGTCCGGCGACCACGAGCGGCATCAACGCCCGTTCGGGAAGCCGTGCCACTGGCGACACGCCACCACACAGTGCAGGCCTCCTCTCTGCACGGTATGCGATAGAGATCAGCACTTCATCGACGTCGTCGCCGAAAACGACCAGGTCAAGTTGGGTTTCGAAACGAACTGGAGCACGCCCTCCGGAGCCGTGTGCGCAGGTTCGAATCCTGCCGGGGGCACCCTGTATGAGGTGCCCAGAGACCCCGTAACCAGCAGTGATGCTGAGTGCGGGGTCTTCGCGTATGTGTGAGCCGTGGGCACCGCGGGATCGAGGCGTTCTCACCCGGCGTCCGGCAGTGTCTCCGGGGGCTGAGGCGGGTCCGGAGTCTGGTGTCGGTCTGCTCGGCGACCGTTCTCGCCCCGCAGGCTTGTCAGCCATGGCCAGAGGTCGGGTAGGGGTTGGGCCGAGCAGGCGAGTCGGTGTTCGATGCGGCAGCGCTGGAAGGGGTCCGGCGGGCACACGCCGTAGACCGTCACCCGCCCGTCGGACAACTCGATCCATCGATGCTCCGCCGGCACGGTGTGGGCCAACGGCTCCATGTCCGGCTCGAGCAGCACCCAGTCGTACTCCAGCGTCGCCACGCGATCGGCCGACAAGCCGCAGTAGAGGCAGCGTGACCGCCCGCGCTCCAACCTGCGTGGTCCCTCGTCCAAAGCCCCCATATCGCGAGGGTCGACAGCCCAGGCCCCCGTGCGAAGAGGGGATTCGGACGGAATGCCTGATGCGTGCACCCATTGTTGAAACGACGCACAACGCGGAAGGTGCGCCCCGCAACTGACGACCGACAGTGCGCGGCCGAGACCTCACTGAGCACCCCGGTCCAGGTGAGGCTTTGCCTACGCGGCGGCAAGCGTGTGGACCTCAAGTCGGGGAGCTGGTCGCCCATTTGAAGCCGGGATTGCGGGGAGGTTGCCGTGGGGGCCAGTGGCGTTCTGATCGACCAGACGACGTCGTGTGAGGCGGCGGCGAGGCTGCTCGAGGGCGGGCGTCTGCACGCCCGTGGAGCGTCGGTCGATGGGGGCTGTGACGCCCGGCACGGCGGAGCGGCCGGCGCATCTGTCGACGTTGCTCGACGCACTGCTCCTGTATGAAGAGGTGTGGGCGCTGGAGGCTCAACTGTCCTCTGACGCCGAGAAATTGACGATGCGTCAGGTGCTGTTCGACCGTCGCGCCTGCTCGAGGAGGCGACGGTCCACCGTCGCGATCCGGCCGGGGTCGAAACCCTGCGCCGCACGGACGGACGGGACTTGGAGCTTTACGGCGGTGACAGCCGGCTCCCGAGCGTGCCTGCGGTGACGGCCGCCGCTGAGACGTCGGAGCAGGGACCGGCCCAGTCTCCGGGCGGCTTCGCCAAGTCGGGGGCTGGGTGAAGTAGTTGATGGCAGCATCACCGGCATGGGCAGAGATCGGTACGTCGACTTCCTGCGTGCCTGGGCGATCGTGTCGGTCGTCGTCGGGCACTGGCTCATCACCGCGCTCGTGCGGGAGCCCGACGGGGCGATCCGTGCGCCGGAGTTGCTCGCCGAGATTCCGTGGACGCAGTGGCTGACGCTCGGGTTTCAGATCATGCCGCTGTTCTTTCTGGCTGGAGGGTACGCGGCGGGTGGGTCCTGGGCCGCCGCGAGCGGTGGCGTCTCGGGGTGGGTGCGGCGGCGGGCGCTGCGGCTGCTGGTGCCGGCCGGGATCTACAGCGGCCTCGTGCTGGTCGCCGTAGCGGTGTGTCAGGCCGTCGGGGTGGATTCCGGCACGCTCGAGCTCGTCGGGTGGGCCATGGCGATGCAGTTCTGGTTTCTGCCGGTGTATCTGGTGCTCGGCGCGCTGACGCCGCTGCTGTATGCGGCGCATCTGCGGTGGGGGCTGCTCGTGCCGGCCGGGATGGGGGTGGTCGCCGGAGTGGTGGCGTACGTGCCGTACGGAGGGCTTCTCGGCTACGTCCTCGTGTGGGGTGTCGCCTATCAGCTCGGCTTCTGCTGGCGGGACGGTCTGCTGCGGGGGAAGGGCCTCGCGCTGGTGGGCTGTGGTGGGGCGGCCTTTGTCGGGCTCGTCGCCCTCGGGCCCTATCCCGTCAGTCTCATCCGGGTCACCGGGCAGGAACCCAGCAACACCGATCCGCCTTCGCTCGCCATGCTCGCCTGGGTGGTGGCCCAGGTGGGCGGGTGCCTTCTGCTCGCCCCGCTCCTCAGGAGGGTGCTCGCGCGGGAGCGGGTGTGGCGGGTGGTCCGGAGTGTCGGGGGTGCCAGCATGACGCTCTATCTGTGGCACATGCTGCCCGTGCTCATCGTGGCCGCCGGCTTCTATCTGACCGGGCTCGCGCCCCAGCCCGCGCTCGGATCGCTCGGCTGGTGGGGGCTGCGGGTGCCATGGCTGGTGGTGCTCGGGGTCGTCATGGCCGGGGTGGTGGCGGGGGTACGGCCGTTGACGGGGATCCATGGGCGGGCTCGGCTCCCGGCACAGGGTCGCTCCTGGACACTCTGGCTCGGGCTGGCGTTCGCCGTCGTGTCTCTCGCTCGTTTCGCCGTGCACGGCTTCGCTCCTGACGGGCGGTTTCCCCTGCTGTCGGCGCTCGGGCTGGCGGTGGGTACCGCGCTGGTGATGCCGGGCGGTGATCGGCCTGTGTGCGACCGTGACCTTCCACACAGATCATCCACAGTCGCGTCCGGCAACTCATCGGCGACTGAGGTGAGTTGACGACGGGTCCGTTTCGCGGCCTGTTTGCGGAGTGCAAGCAACCGGGCATGTTTCCCTTTCAACTATGGCCTTTCCGGCTTTCGTCCAGTTCACTCGGGACGGCCTGCCGCAAGGCAGTTCGGACCACAGGAAGCATGTACGGATATGTCCAAATCGTCCGAGAATCCGCAAGTACCGATAAATCCCCATCCCGTTAGCGCCGCCGAGGTCATCCCCGGGGATCTCCTCGCCCTGGCGCCGGAGGATGTCGAGGGGCCGCGCTGGTACGTCGTCACGCACACGCTGCCCGAGTCGCCGGAGACGATCCGGCTGACGTTGCGGCCCCCGTTGGGTGGTGTGGACCGCGACGAGGTGCTCGGGCGGGAACGGCCGGTGACCGTCGCCTGCCGGCGGATGGATGTCGCCGCTGTGCCCCGGCTGTCCTCGCCCCCTCTCGACGACGTCGAGTTCCGGGACGGGGACCGGGTGGGGTCCCTGCGGGCCGTCGATCCGGGTGCCGTCGAGGTGACCTTCGTACGGCGGTGGGGGGTCTGGCATCGGGATCTCGATCACTGTGCCGAGTCGCCCGTGTCCGACCGTGACGTGCGGCGGTGGGCCGCCGACGCGGACCGGGAGGGGTTCGTCGTACGGCATCACCCTCGGCCCGCGCGCGAGGCCGCCGCCGCCGGACCTCGACGGGTCGTCGTCACCGGGCTCGGGGCCGTCACTCCGCTCGGTGTCGGGGTCGACGAGCTGTGGCGGGGGCTGCTCGACGGACGGCACGGGATACGGGAGTTGGACGACGAGGAGTTCCGTGAGCTGCCGGTGCGGGTGGCCGGGACCGTACCCGTCGATCCCGTCACGCTGCTGCCCCGCGCTGCCGCTCGGCGGATGAACCGTGCCGCCCAGTTCGCCGTGCTGGCCGCGCGGGAGGCCTGGGGGGATGCCGGGTTCACGGACGGCGGGACGGTCGAGAGCGGGCTCGACCCGGCGCGAGTGGGGGTGAGTCTCGGGGCGATCCTCGGGGACGCGTCCGTGCTCGTGGGCGGGGACCGGAAGCTGCGGGACAAGGGGCCCCGTGGGGTCTCACCGCTCACCACACCCATGACCGTGCCCTCTCAGGCCGCCTCCCAGGTCTCCCTCGACCTGCATATCACCGGCGAGGCCCGGACCGTCACCAGCGCCTGCGCCTCCGGGACCGAGGCGATCGGGCAGGCCATCGACCGCATACGGTACGGCCGGGTCGACCTCGCTCTCGCGGGTGGCGCGGAGGCTGTCGTCACGCCGGCGATCATGGCCTCGTTCGCCTCCATGCGGGCGCTGTCCCAGGCGGGGCTCGCTGAGGGGTCGCCCTCGCGGCCGTTCGCCAAGGATCGGGACGGGTTCGTGAACGGAGAGGGCGCGGGGGTGCTCGTACTCGAGGCCGAGGAGCATGCCCGGGCCCGCGGTGCGCGGATCTACTGCGAGGCCGCCGGGTGGGGGCTCTCCGCCGACGCGCATCACATGGCCGCGCCCGATCCCTCCGGGAGCGGGGTCGCGCTGGCCGTGCGGCGGGCGGTGCGGGATGCGGGTGGGTACGTCGTGGACGTCGTCCATGTGAACGCGCATGCGACGGCGACCGTGGAGGGGGACCTTGCCGAGGCGGGTGCTCTGCGAGCCGTGCTGGGGCGACGCTCGGTGCCGGTGACCGCGTTGAAGGGGCACCTCGGGCATCTGCAGGGGGCCGCGGGTGGGGTCGAGGCGGTTGCTGCCGTGCTGACGTTGCATCACGGAGTGGTGCCGCCGACCGTGGGGTGCCGGGAGGTCGACGACGCGGTCGGGCTGGATGTGGTGCTCGGGGAGCCGCGGGAGTTGCCGACCGACGGCGACCTGGCGCTCAGCAACTCGTTCGGGTTCGGGGGGCACAACGCGGTACTGGCCTTGCGGCGGCTCGGACTCGGGCTCGGGCTCGGGCTCGGGCTCGGGCTCGGGCTCGGGCTCGGGCTCGGGCTCGGGCTCGGGCCCGGGTAGTTCGGCACCGCCGGGCCGCGGTGTGGGAAGGGACAGCCGGCTCGTCTCAGGCCGAGCGCTTGCGGGGTGTTGCCCTCTTTGCTGTCGTCTTCTTCGCCGAAGCCGTGGACTTCGACGCCGTGGACTTCGACGCCGTGGACTTCGACGCCGTCTTCTTCGCCGCCGTCTTCTTCGTCGCCGTCGACTTCTTCGCCGACGCCGCCGTCTTCTTCGCGGAAGCAGTCGTCTTCTTCGCAGCCGCGGTCGCCGTCGCCGTCGACTTCTTGCCCCCCGCCTGCTTCGGTGTGGCGCGTGCCGACTTGCGCTGGGGCAGGTGGCGGACCTCCGCGGGCTCCTCGCCCCGGGACTCCTTCGCGTCGCGGACGCTCTTCTCCAGGGCGGCCATGAGGTCGAGGACCTTGCCGCCCTTCGCGGGCTCCGGAGCCTCGGGCACGGTCTCGCCGGCCGCCTTGGCGGCGACGACCTCCTCCAGGGCCTCGCGGTACTCGTCGTGGAGGTCGTCCAGGTCGATCTCGCCCAGGGTGTCCATCAGCGCGTCCGCGAGGTCCAACTCCTTGTCGTTCACCGTGACCTTGGTGTCGGGTGCGACGCCCTGCGGGGCCCGGACCTCGTCCGGCCACAGCAGCCCGTGCATGGCGATCGCGTCCTCCACGACCCGCAGCATGCCCAGTCGCTCCCGGCCTCGTAGCGCGAACTTGGCGATGGCGACCTTGTTGCTGCGCTTGAGCGCCTCCCGTAGCAGCGTGTACGGCTTCGCCGCCGGGGCGCCGCCCGCCGCGAGGTAGTACGCGGCGTCCATCTGGAGCGGGTCGATACGGTCGGCCGGTACGAAGGCGACGATCTCGATCGTCTTGGCCGTGGGGAGGGGGAGGTGGGCGAGATCGTCGTCGGTGATCGGGATGATCGTGCCGTCGGCGTCCTCGTAGCCCTTGCCGATCTCGGCCGAGCCGACCTCCTTCTCCTCCAGCTCGCAGACCTTGCGGTAGCGGATGCGGCCGCCGTCCTCCAGATGGATCTGGCGGAAGGAGATCGAGTGGCTCTCGGTGGCGTTGACCAGCTTGATGGGGATGCTGACCAGGCCGAACGAGATGGCGCCGTTCCATATGGATCGCACGATCAGCACCTTTCAGGAACATAAAGGCTATTAGGGCGTTATCCGACCATTCCGTGGGATTCTCATCGTATGACGCCGATCACCGAGGTGGACGGGCACCGGCTCGCGCTCAGCAATCTGGACAAGGTGCTGTATCCCGCGACCGGGTTCACCAAGGGCGAGGTGCTGCACTACTACGCGACCATCGCCGACGTCCTGCTCCCCCACCTGCGGGACCGGCCGCTGTCCTTCCTGCGGTATCCGGACGGCCCCGAGGGTCAGGTGTTCTTCGCCAAGAACGTGCCACCGGGTACGCCCGACTGGGTCACCACCGCCGAGGTGCCCAGGTCGGAGGGGCCGGCGCGGATGGTGCTGGTCCAGGACCTGGCGAGCCTGATGTGGGCCGCGAACCTCGTCACGGAGTTCCATACGCACCAGTGGCTGATCCAGCGGCCCAGCCATGCCGACCGGCTCGTCTTCGATCTCGACCCCGGTTCTCCGGCCACCGTCGTCGACTGCTGCGAGGTCGCGCTCTGGCTGCGGGAGCGGCTCGCCGAGGACGGGATCGAGGCGTACGCCAAGACGTCCGGGTCCAAGGGGCTGCATCTGCTGGGCGCCGTGCACCCCACCCCCTCCGAACGGGTGAGCGAGTACGCCAAGGAACTGGCGGTCGCCGCGGAGCGCGCCCTCCCCCGCCTCGCCGTGCACCGGATGACCAAGAGCCTGCGGCCCGGAAAGGTCTTCGTCGACTGGAGCCAGAACGCGGCCCGGAAGACGACCGCCACGCCCTACACCCTGCGGGCCCGCCAGGAGCCCACCGTCTCCGCCCCCGTGACCTGGGACGAGGTCGAGGCGTGCCGGTCACCCGGCCACCTCACCTTCCTCGCCACGGACATCCCGCCCCGCCTCCAGGACCACGGCGACCTGCTCTCCCCGCTCTTCGATACCGCCGACGCCGCTCGACTGCCCTAAGCGGGTCGGGTGAAGTCCTCCACGGTTCGGCAGCGCCCTGAAGGGGCGCGGGGAACTGCGCGACCAGCCACGACGGCGCCGCGGACGGCCGACGGCAGGACGTCGTCGAGCCGCACCGGACGTCGGCTCAGCCGCCGGAGGTCCACGTGTGCCGGTCGCGCGCCATCGCGTGCAGGGCCTCCACGTCCGCCGGCTTGAGCATCCCGCCGAGCCGGGCCAGGCTCTCCACCTCCGTGTCCGCGATGATCCGGACCTCCCTCGGCGGGGCGGTGATCCGGACGTCCGTCGGTCCGACGAGGGCGAGGACGGGGTGGACCTCGGCGGTCAGGGCGTAGGAGGCGCGGTCGGCGTCGGCGCGGACGCGGCGCAGCAGCGGGTGGGGCTCGCGGCGGCCCAGGGAGACCATGGGGTCGGCGACCGTCACCCGTTGCTTGCGGGCGTACACCGAATGGATCGCGAAGAGGCCGCCCGGACCGATCGCCAGATGGTGGACGCGATCGCCGCCGGGCAGCGGGACCGAGTGCAGGACGTGCCAGCCCGCCCCGTCCAGCCGGTCCAGCGCCTCCCCCACCGCCTGCTCGGCCAGCAGCGCCCTGCGGCGCGGGTCCGGGCGCAGCCGGTGCGGTGGTCCCGGGTCGCGGTCGAGGGCGATCTGGAGGGCCTCACCGGGGCGGTTGGGCGCCAGGTCGTCGTCCGGGTGGAGGGTGAGCCGGGCGAGCTCCGCCGGTGTCGGCACCGGGGGCGGACCCACCGCCACCGGGCCGGTCAGGAAGGGACCGAGGACTTCGAGTACGTCGTCCCTGCGGTCCTCGCTCAACAGGTTCACCCGGGCCGCCTCACGGTCGTACCAGGCGACGTTCCGCCCGTCCGTCAGGCACACGTAGAGCCGCTCCTGGCCGTGTCGCCAGGTCGGTATGACGCGCAGTCCGCTCATGCACCATCACCCCTTGACCATGGGAACAGGCGGGGTGCTCCAGGGGCAAGAAGGCGGTTACCTTTGGGAGTAGTTGGGTGGGGGAGTTGGGGAGGCGTTGTTGCGTACCCGCAGGAAGCAGCCCGACGTACCGGCCCCGGACAGTCCATGGAGCGAGATAGTGCCCGGCCTGTGGATGGGCGGGCACGAGTTCAGGGGGCACTCGGGGCAACTGGAATTCGCCGTCGTACAGGACGAGTTCGATCTCGTCCAGACCTTGCTGAGGCTGCCGGGGCACGGGCCCGACCCGGGAGTGGAACACCATGTCTGGCCGATTCCTGACGGGCCACTGGACGGAACCCAGCTCGCGGGCGTGATACGCCTCGCGCAGGCCGCGAGCGACGCACTGGACGAGGGCCGCAAGGTCCTCGTCCGATGTCACCACGGCTACAACCGCTCGGGACTGGTCATCGCACACGCGCTGATCCGGAGCGGACGCTCCGCGGAGGAGGCGATCCGGACGATCCGGTCCCGCCGCTCGCCGTGGGCGCTGCACAACGACCTGTTCGTCGACTATCTGCGGGCGGGGCTGCCGACCGCGCGGCTGCTGGAGGAGCTGGCAGAGTAGGCCCACGTCCCGCCCATCAGGTGCGCAAAAAGGACTTCCGTACGAATAAGGTGTACGGGCCGGTCACACCCCACCGCCCGCCCGTCCCGCCAGGAGCACAGTGCCACGCCCCGTCCGTTCCCTCGTCACCGCAGCCCTGGTGCTGGCCACCGCCGCGGGCTGCGGTGACGCGGGCGGACTGCACGGCGCGGGCCCCACCTCGACGGCGACCAGCCCGGCCCGGCTGTGGCCGAATCTGACCCCGGCCGCCAGTCCCGCCTGGAACTACGACGACGGCGAGTCCGAGGCCATGAAGGGCATCACGGCGCCGGGCGACGACGTCCACAAGGTGGATCCGGTGGCCGTCGTGAAGGCGGAGATCGCCCAGCATCCCGACGAGTACTCCGGCGCGAAGGCGCCGTACCGGGAGACGGCCCGCCGCATGGCGTACTGCGGGAAGAAGCCGGCCGGCAGCCGGTGCCCACTGCTCAAGGCGTACTACCGCGACCTCACCGGCGACGGGCACGCCGACCTGACGCTGGGCTTCCGGCTGCTGCCGGGCAACCAGACCGCGGTGCGCGTCTACACCTTCGAGGGCGGCCGGCTGGTCCAGGTCATGGCCAACGAGGACGCCGTGAGCGGGGTCGAGCTGGCCGGGCGCTCGGTGATCATCCACGCGCCGTCCGACCTCGCGGACTACGAGTACCGCTTCCAGTGGACCTGGGACCCGGAGCAGCACGTCATGCTGCTGACCCACGACGAGATGCTGCACCTCGGCAAGAGCCAGTCCCCGCCGGCGGGCTCACGGTGAGGCTCGCGCTCCCCCGGCGGGCCGGCACCCTCGCCGTGAAGGCCGCCGCCTTCATCACGGTGATGTGCTGTGCGCTCGCCGCGTTGCTCGGCGTCCTCGTGCATGTCTCGGTGACCAACCAGACCGTCGGCCAGGCCCGCGACCTCGCGCTGCAGCGACTCGAGGACGCGACCTCGGCGTACGAGGCCGGGGACACCCTCGGCCCCTTCGCGGGCGTCGATCCGCCGGGGCTGCCGGACTCCCTGCGGGACCTGGCCGTGGCGGGCGACCGCGGCACGATGGTCGCCACCCGGGACGGGGACCCCGCGATGTGGGCGGCCGGCCCCGCCGACGGGAACCGGGCCCTCGCGGTCCGTGTCGACTACCGCCAGCAGGCCCGCACCATCGCCGCCCTCGACCGGTCGATCCTGTGGTCCTCGGTGCTGGCGATCGGGGCGACGCTGCTGGTGGGGGCGTTCGCGGTGACACGGGTGACCCGGCGGCTGCACGCCACGGCCCGGGTGGCCCGGCGGATCAGCGCGGGCGATCTGGACGCACGGGTCGACGATCCCCGGACGAGGGATCCCTCGCGGCCCCAGGACGAGGTCGCCGCGGTCGCTTCGGCACTGGACTCCATGGCGGCCTCGCTGCAGGGCAAGCTGCTGAGCGAGCAGCGGTTCACGGCGGACGTGGCGCATGAGCTGCGGACGCCGTTGACCGGGTTGCACGCGGCGGCGGAGTTGCTGCCTCCGGGACGGCCCACGGAGTTGGTGCGGGATCGGGTGGGGACGCTACGGACGCTGACGGAGGATCTGCTGGAGATCTCGCGGCTGGACACCGGGCGGGAGCGGGTGGAGCTGGACACCGAACCGTTGGGGGCGCTGGCCGAGCGGGTGGTGCGGGCGTCCGGGACCGACACCGAGGTCGTCGTCGTACGGGATGTTGCCGTGGAGACGGATCGGCGGCGGCTGGAGCGGGTGCTGGGGAATCTGGTGGCCAATGCGCATCGGCATGGGCGGGGGCCGGTGTCTCTGACCGTCGACGGGCCGGTCGTGATCGTTCGTGATCACGGGGACGGGTTTCCGGAGTATTTGGTCGAGCATGGGCCGCAGCGGTTCCGTACGGAGGGGGGTTCGAAGGGGCATGGGCTGGGGTTGACCATTGCGCTTGGGCAGGCGGAAGTGCTCGGGGCTCGGCTGGCTTTTGAGAATGCCGTTGATGGTGGGGCGGTTGCGACGTTGGTGCTGCGGTAGTTCGCGGTCTGGCGGTTGTGTGTGGCTGGTCGCGCCCACGCGGCGGAGCCGCATATCGATACAGCCCCGCGCCCCTGGCGGCGTTCTCCTATGGCCCAGTTTGGAAGGCGGCCTGCGGACGGTGCTCCTAATGTGGCGAATAGTCAGCTTCGCCCCATACGTGGAGGTCTCCCCCATGTCCCTGCGCTCCCGTCTCTCCATAACCGTCGTCGCCGGCGCCCTTCTCGCCGCGTCCGCCGTCACCCCCGCCGTCGCGGACGACGACTGGGGCAGCCATCAAAGCGACTCCCAGAGCGACTCCCAGAGCGACTCCCGCGACGACTGGAGCGGCTCCCAAGGTGACTCGCAGAGCGACTCCCGCGACGACTGGGGTCAGCACCACCAGAGCAACCAGCGCCTCTACAAGGGCGTCGTGACGGCCAGCACACTGCGGCTGCGCAGCAAGCCGACGACCGGCTCGCAGGTCATCCGCTACGCCTACCAGGGCGAGATCGTGTCGATCTTCTGCAAGACCGGTGGCCAGAACATCGACGGCAACCACCTCTGGTACCTCCTCACGGACGGCACCTGGGCCTGGGGCGCCGCCCGGTACATCGACAACATCGGGCCCGCGCCACGCTGGTGCTGAGGCTAGGAAGACAACCTGCACCATTTGGGTAAGTTCCGGACATGACCAAGGCCGGAACCACCGTGGCTCAAGCGGATCCCCCCGCTCCCGCTGTACGCCTCCCCCGGCGCCGTGGCATCGAACTCGCCCTCATCGTCGTCGCCGTACTGCTCTCCGTGTACGGCTACTGCGACGTCGGCCTCGCCACCTACGGCACCGTCCCGCCCGGCGCCGCCGGCTACGGCGCCGGGCTCGGTGTGCTGGCGCTGGTCGCGCATCTCGTGGTGCGTTACCGGGCGCCGTACGCCGATCCGCTGCTTCTGCCCATCGGCGTCCTGCTCAACGGGCTCGGCCTGGTCCTCATCTACCGGCTCGACCTGGAGACGCCCGGCGACCGGGCGGCCCCCACCCAACTCGTGTGGTCCACGGTCGGCGTCGCCCTGTTCATCGTGACCGTGCTGCTGCTGCGCGACTACCGCGTGCTCCAGCGGTATGCGTACGTCTGCGTGGCGGCCGCCCTCGTGCTGCTCACCCTGCCGATCTTCTTCCCCGCCGTGAACGGGGCCCGGATCTGGATCCGGATCGCCGGATTCTCCATCCAGCCGGGCGAGTTCGCGAAGGTGCTGCTCGCGGTCTTCTTCGCGGCCTACCTCGCCGCCAACCGCAACGCGCTCGCATACGCGGGGCGTCGGGTGTGGCGGCTCCAACTGCCGACCGGGCGCGTGCTCGGGCCGATCGTCGCGATCTGGCTGCTGAGCGTCTGCGTGCTGGTGCTGGAGCGGGACCTGGGGACCTCGCTGCTGTTCTTCGGACTGTTCGTGGTCCTCCTCTACGTCGCCACCGGGCGCACCGGCTGGATCGCCGTGGGCCTGCTGCTGGCCTCCTTCGGCGCGGTCGCCGTCGGATGGCTGGAGCCGCATGTGCACAGCAGGGTGGAGGACTGGCTGCATCCGTTCGCCACGATCGAGGCGGGCCAGGGGCCCAACCAGCTCGCGCAGTCCCTGTTCGCCTTCGCCGCCGGCGGCATGCTCGGCACCGGGCTGGGTCTCGGCCACTCGATCCTCATCGGGTTCGCGGCGAAGTCGGACTTCATCCTGGCCACGGCGGGCGAGGAGTTGGGCCTGGCCGGGCTGTCGGCGATCTTCCTGCTCTACGCCCTGCTGGTGGAGCGCGGGATCCGGGCCGGGCTGGCGTTGCGCGACCCCTTCGGGCGGCTGCTCGCCGTCGGGCTCGCCTCGATCGTGGCGCTGCAGGTGTTCGTCATCGCGGGCGGGGTGACCGGGCTGATCCCGCTGACCGGGATGGCGATGCCGTTCCTGGCGCAGGGCGGCTCGTCGGTCGTCACCAACTGGGCGATCGTGGCGCTGCTGATCCGGGTGAGCGACTCGGCCCGCAGCCAGTACGACGGGGAGTTGGCCCCATGACCCAGGACAGGACCCGGCACATGACCCGCTACATCCGGCACGCCTCCTGCTTCTGTGCCCTGCTGCTCGTGGCGCTGCTCGTCAACGCCACCCGCGTCCAGGTCTTCGAGGCCCGGTCCTACGACGACAACCCCGCCAACCGCCGTTCGTCCATCGCCCGTTACGGCCAGCCGCGCGGCGACATCCTGGTCGGCAAGGAGCCGGTCACCGGCTCCCAGGACACCGACGGGCGGCTGCGCTTCGAACGGACGTATCCGAAGGGCCCGTTGTACGCGCCGGTCACCGGGTTCGCCTCGCAGATCTACGGTACGACGTTCCTGGAGCACGCCGAGGACGGCATCCTGTCCGGGACCGACCCGATGCTCTCGGGGTTCCCGCTGTGGAACGACTTCACCCGCGCCCAGAGCCCCGGCGGGAACGTGGTCACCACCATCAACGGGGCCGCCCAGGAGGCCGCTTACGCGGGGCTCGCGGGGCGGAAGGGCGCGGTGGCGGCGGTCGAGCCGTCGAGCGGGCGGATCCTGGCGCTGGTGTCGAGTCCGTCGTACGACCCCGGGGTGCTGTCCGGGAACGACGCGGCCGTGGAGCGGTCCTGGGCCGGGCTGAACGAGGACCCGGACAAGCCGATGCTCAACCGGGCGATCCGGCAGACCTATCCGCCGGGTTCGACCTTCAAGGTGGTGACCGCGGCGGCCGCGCTGGACGCGGGGGTGGTGACGGACGTGGAGGAGCCGACCGACTCGCCGGACCCGTACCGCCTGCCGGGCACCTCGACCTCGCTGGTGAACGAGGCGACAGGCTGCGAGGACGCCTCGCTGCACGCGGCCTTCGTGTGGTCGTGCAACACGGTGTTCGCCAAGCTGGGTGTGCGGGTCGGGGTAGCGGACATGGCGGCCACGGCGGCGGGGTTCGGCTTCAACGACCAGGGGCTCGGCATCCCGTTCTCCGTCGCCGAGAGCACCTTCGACGTCTCCGTCGACAAGGCGCAGCTCGCGTTGTCGTCGATCGGGCAGTACAACACACGGGCCACGCCTCTGCAGATGGCGATGGTGTCGGCGGCTGTCGCGAACGGGGGTCAGGTGCGGCCGCCGTATCTGGTGGAGCGTACGACCCGCTCGGGCGGCGCCACCGTGGCGACGTCCGGCGCCCGGACGGTACGGCAGGCGATGTACCCGTCGACCGCCGTACGTCTGAAGGAGCTGATGGGGGACGTGGTGCGGGAGGGCACCGGCACCAACGCCGCGATCCCCGGCGCGACCGTCGGCGGCAAGACCGGCACCGCGCAGCACGGGGTGGGCAACTCCGGGACGCCGTACGCCTGGTTCATCTCCTGGGCGCAGGGCGAGCGCGACATGGAACCGAAGGTCGCGGTCGCCGTGGTGGTGGAGGACGCGGAGGCGGACCGGGGGGAGATCAGCGGGGGCGGGGACGCGGCGCCGATCGCCCGGGCCGTGATGGAGGCGGTGCTCAACTCGTAGGCAGGCGGCATCTGTTCACGTGGTGAGACGGGGTCTGTACTTCCGGCAGAGGACCGACCTACCGTTCGGTACATGACTTCAGCCGTCGCGTACGAACTCGCCCAGGTCAATATCTCCCGCCTCAAGTTCCCGTTGGACTCACCGGAGTTGAAGGACTTCGTCGACGCGCTCGACCCGGTCAACGCCTCCGCGGAAGCGGCCGACGGCTACGTCTGGCGTCTGCAGTCCGAGGGGGGCGACGCGACCGACATCAAGGTCTTCGGCGACGACTGGCTGATCATCAACCTGACGGCGTGGCGGGACACCGACGCCCTGACGGCCTTCATGTACCAGGGGCAGCACCGCGAGATGCTGGCCCGGCGCCGCGAGTGGTTCGAGAAGGTCGCGGAGGCGATGACGGCCCTGTGGTGGGTCCCGGCCGGCCATCGCCCGACGGTCGCGGAGGCCGAGTCCCGGCTCCTGCACCTGCGGGCGAACGGCCCGACACCGTACGCCTTCACGCTGCGGACGTCGTTCCCGGCCCAGGGCGCGGAGCCGGTGTCGTTCGCGGTGCCGGAGGACCTGGGCTGCGGGGTCTAGGCCCTAGCCGGCTCCGCCGGGTAGCGCCTCCCGACGTCGCAGCCACCCCTCCGGCACGGCCTCCACGCCGGTGCGGGCGGCGACGACGCCGCCCGTGATGGCGCAGGTGGTGTCGACGTCGCCGAAACCCTCGGCGGTGGACCAGAGGGCGGAGACGAGGTCGTCGGGGTGGCGGGCGGCGGTCCAGAGGGCGAAGGGGACGGTGTCGTCGGCGCGGATGCGCTGTCCGTGGCCGAGGAGGTCGGAGGCCTTCCAGGGTTCCGTGGAGAAGGGGACCTCCGCGGCCCGGACCAGACCCTCCTGGACCGCGCTCCGGGGCGTCAGCGACGCCACCGCGTCCAGCGTCAGCTCGTGCCCGGCCGACAGCGCCGCCGCCACCGCCACGGCGACCGCACCCGCGACCCCCTCCGGATGGGCGTGCGTGACCTCGGCCGACAGGGTGGCCTGCTCGACCACCCGGGAGAGATCCGTGTGGAACCACGCGCCCAACGGCGCCACCCGCATCGCCGCACCGTTGCCGAGGCTGCCCTCGCCGCCGAAGAGCTCTCCCGGGCGAACTCGGGCCAGCGGCCGGGCTCGTGAAGGAGACGGGGCAGCAACTGGTGCATGCCATGGCCGTACCCGCGGGCGGGATCCGCGTCGTAGCCGAGCGCGAACGCGTGGGCCAGCTCGGTCCGGCGTACCTCACCGAACTCGTCGAGCACCCGGAAGATCCCGAGCGCCATGGCCGTGTCGTCGGTCCAGTGCCACTCGGGCTCCTGCGGCATACGACGGTCACGGACCTCGTTGTACGCCTGCCGGGGCTCCCGGAAGAGCGGGAACCAGCGCTCGCCGAACGCGTCACCGAGGGCGAGGCCCTCGAGGCTGCGCCGCGCGACGGCACGGTCCGAGACGATGGTCACTCACTGGCCCCCAGTTCGATCGACTGCCGCACTTCGGCGACCCGATCATGCTCCTCCGCCGCGAACCGTTCCGCATCCAGTTTCTCGGCGATCTCCTCGTCCTGGGCCATCAGCAGATCGAGGTTGGAGTCCCCCATCCCGAAGACCCCCATGTCGACATAGGCCTGCTGGAGCCGCTTGCCCCACAGTCCGATGTCCTTGACGCACGGCACGATGCGCGAGAACAGCAACTGCCGGAACAGGGCGAGGAATTCGGACCGCTCGCTGTACTCCTCGGCCTCGGCGGTCGGGATCCCGAAGTTCTCCAGGACCTCGACACCCCGCAGCCGGTCCCGCATCAGATAGCAGCCCTCGATGACGAACTCCTCCCGCTCCTTCAGTTCGGCATCGCTGAGCTGCTTGTAGTAGTCCCGCAGCGCCATCCGCCCGAAGGCCACGTGCCGGGCCTCGTCCTGCATGACGTAGGCGAGGATCTGCTTGGGCAGCGGCTTGTCGGTCGTGTCGCGGATCATCCCGAAGGCGGCGAGGGCAAGCCCCTCGATGAGGACCTGCATCCCCAGATAGGGCATGTCCCACCGGCTGTCCCGCAGTGTGTCGCCGAGCAGGGACTGGAGGTTGTCGTTGATCGGGTAGAGCATCCCGATCTTCTCGTGCAGGAACCGGCCGTAGATCTCCGCGTGCCGGGCCTCGTCCATCACCTGGGTCGCGGAGTAGAGCTTGGCGTCGAGATCGGGCACGGACTCGACGATCCGCGCCGCGCAGACCATCGCGCCCTGCTCACCGTGCAGGAACTGGCTGAACTGCCAGGAGGCGTAGTGCTGCCGCAGCTCCCCCTTGTCCTTCTCCGTCAGCTTCGCCCAGTGCTTGGTGCCGTACAGGGACATGGACTCGTCGGGCGTGCCGAGCGGGTCGTTGGGATCGACCTCCACCGCCCAGTCGATGCGCTTCTGCCCGTCCCACTGCTTGTCCTTGCCCTTCTGGTAGAGGGCCAGCAGACGGTCCCGCCCAGAGCCGTTCTTTTGGCCAACAAACATGGCCTCCCAGCTGAAGCGCGCCGCGCCGGTCGCCGGCACCTGCCAGTGGGGGTCTCCCGGATCTGTGGCGTACAGGTCGAAAGTCGGCATGTCCCGCAGGCTCACACGCGGTAGACGCGGGGTCAACAAGTCGCACGCGAGGGATTGACGAGCTTGCTGACAAGCAGTCTCATAAGGGCATGACGACGTTGACGGACGCCGACGCGCTCGCGGGGCTGCGTGATGCGCTCGGCCTGCTCAAGGACCGGGAGCAGGTGGCCCAGCGACTCCTCGACTCCTCCGCGAAGCACTCCTTCGACCCGGACAAGGAACTGGACTGGGAGGCGCCCTTCGAGGAGGGCAAGTGGTTCTGGCCCCCGGAACTGGTCTCCCTCTACGACACCCCGATGTGGCAGCGGATGAGCGAGGAGCAGCGGATCCTGCTCTCGCGCCACGAGGCGGCGGCGCTGGCCTCGCTGGGCATCTGGTTCGAGATCATCCTGATGCAGCTGCTCGTCCGGCACATCTACGACAAGGCGGCGACGAGTGCGCACGTGCGCTACGCGTTGACCGAGATCGAGGACGAGTGCCGGCACTCGAAGATGTTCGCCCGCCTGATCTCGCGCGGCGGCACTCCCTGGTACCCGGTCAGCCGGGCCCACCAGAACCTGGGCCGCCTCTTCAAGACCGTCTCCACCACCCCCGGCTCCTTCACGGCCACCCTGCTCGGCGAGGAGGTCCTCGACTGGATGCAGCGGCTGACGTTCCCGGACGAGCGGGTGCAGCCGTTGATCCGGGGCGTGACCCGCATCCACGTCGTGGAGGAGGCCCGCCATGTGCGCTACGCCCGTGAGGAGCTGCGCCGCCAGATGATGACGGCGCCCCGGTGGTCGCAGGAGTTCACTCGGGTGACGTCCGGGGAGTTCGCTCGGGTGTTCTCGGTGGCGTTCGTGAATCCGGAGGTCTACACGAATGTGGGACTGGACAGCCGGGAGGCGATGGCTCAGGTGAAGGCCAGTGGCCACCGTCGGGAGGTCATGCAGACGGGCTCGAAGAAGCTGACGGACTTCCTGGACGACATCGGGGTGCTGCGGGGTGTCGGGCGACGGCTGTGGAGGTCTTCGGGGCTGCTGGCCTGATGGTCGGGTGCGGGCCGGTGGGGGCTGGTCGCGCAGTTCCCCGCGCCCCTGGGTGGGTGCAGTCGAGGACGTGCCTGGCTGTCCCGACCTTCAGGGGCTCGGGGAACTGCGCGACCAGCCACAACGGACCCGCGGACGGCCGACTACCCTTCGAGGCATGACCCCTGCCGCGCCCGCCTATCGCCGTCTGAGTGTCGAGGAGCGCCGCACCCAGCTTCTCCAGTCCGCCCTCGGCCTCTTCGCGCACCGCGCACCCGAGGACGTGTCTCTCGACGACGTGGCGGAGGCGGCCGGAGTCTCGCGGCCCCTGGTGTACCGGTACTTCCCCGGCGGCAAACAGCAGCTGTACGAGGCCGCCCTCAGATCCGCCGCCGATGAACTCCAGCAGTGCTTCGACGAGCCCCGCGAGGGCCCGCTCCTCATCCGTCTCTCCCGTGCCCTCGACCGCTACCTCGCCTTCGTCGACCAGCACGACACCGGGTTCAGCGCCCTGCTCCAGGGCGGCAGCGTGGTCGAGACGTCCCGCACCACCGCCATCGTGGACGGCGTACGCCGAGCCGCGGCCGAGCACATCCTCAGCCATCTCGGGGTCAGCGAACCCGGCCTGAGGCTCCGCATGACCGTACGCATGTGGATCACCGCCGTGGAGGCGGCGTCCCTGATCTGGCTCGACGAGGGCAAGCAACCCCCCGTCGACGAGCTCCGCGACTGGCTGGTCGAGCAGTTCGTCGCCGTACTCACCGTCACCGCCGCCCGCGACCCGCAGACGGCGACGCTGGCGCAGAACCTCACGTCGCCTATCTGAGACTGGTCCCGTGAAGAGCGAAGACACCCCCTTCGAGGGCGGACCGATGGACGGCCGCGTACTGCCCGTCCTCCTGGGCCCCACCGGCCACCCGCCCAAGCAGTACCGCATCCCGGTCCCGGACGCCGCCGGCGGCCCGCCCACCGTGCTGGTCTACCGCCGCGTCCCACGGGGCCAGAGCAAACGGCTCGGCCTCCAGCAGGGGTGGAAGTACGAGTACGAGCCCGAGGGCACGCCCTCCCGTCCGCGCTGGCCATGGTCGAAACCCGCCACCAAGCCCGACGCCACGCCGGGCGGCAAGCGGGAGGACACCGACGGGTGACGTGATTGGGCCGAACCGCGCACGCTCGACGCGCGCGCCCTCCCGACCCGTCCCATGCTCGCCGTGCGGAACAGAGTGGCTGTCCCGCACCGGAGGTGATGACGTGTCAGGAAGGCTTCTGCGCCTGGCGTGTACGGCGGCGATCGCGGCCGGTACAGCCCTGGCGCCCGTGCCCGCGAACGCCGTACCGGAACCCGGTGAGCGCACCGTCGCCGAACTGCTGACGGACCTTCAGCGCCTGTACCGGGAGGCGGAGCAGGCCACGGAGACGTACAACGCGACCGAGGAGAAGCTGAAGAAGCAGAAGGCGCAGGTGCTCCGCCTGGACACCGCGCTGTCGCGGGCCCGGCTCTCGCTCCACGACAGCCGGGGCGCGGCCGGCCGCCTGGCCCGCCAGCAGTACCAGAACAGCACCAACATCTCCCCGTACGTCCGGCTGCTCCTGGCCCGCGACCCCCAGCACGCCCTCGACCAGGGCCATGTCATCGGCCAGTTGGCCCGGGAACGCGCCGAGACGGTCGGCCGCCTGACCGGCAGCGAGAAGAAGGCCGACGGCGTGGCGCGCGAGGCCCGCAAGGCGTTGGACGCCCAACTCACGCTGGCCGCACGCCAGAAGAGGGACCGGGACGGCGTACGGAAGAAGCTGCGCGACGTCGAGGAGCTGCTCTCCTCCTTGAGCGAGGAGCAGTTGCGGGAGCTCGCCAGGTTCGAGGAGGACGAGATCACCGAGGCCCAGGACGACCTCATCGCGTCGGGTGCCCTGAGCGACAAGGACCGCAAGCCGTCGGACCGGGGCGACAAGGCGGTGCGCTACGCCATGGACCAGCTGGGGAAGCCGTACAAGTGGGGTGCGGAGGGGCCGAAGGAGTACGACTGCTCAGGTCTGACCTCACAGGCGTGGGGTCATGCGGGGACGCCCATCCCCCGGACCAGCGAGGAGCAGTGGGCGCGGCTCCCTCGTATCCCTCTGAAGGAACTGCGCCCCGGCGACCTGGTGATCTACTTCGCCGACGCCACGCACGTGGCGATGTACCTGGGCAAGGGCGAGATCGTCCAGGCTCCGAGGACCGGCGAGAAGGTCAAGGTGTCGCCGATCGCGTCGAACCCGATCCTCGGAGCCGTACGCCCTGATCAGGACAGCGAGGCGAGGTAGGCCGCGGTCTTGTCGGGCTCGTAGAAGAAGTTCTCGAAGTCGGCCGGGTCGTCGAAGGCGTTGGCGAACCGGTCGGCGGCGGGCTGCAACTGCCCTGCCGCACCGATGAGGTTCAGGATGTGCTCCGGCGGCGGGGCCAGCATCGCGTTCGTCCACTTGGTGACGTGCTGGGCCGTGTCCCAGTAGCGGTCGAACGTCCCCCGCATCCACTCCTCGTCGAACTCCTTCTCCCCGCGCTCCAGGATCGACGCGAGGTACGAAGCGGCGCACTTGGCGGCGGAGTTGGAGCCCTGGCCGGTGATCGGGTCGTTCGCGACGACCACGTCGGCGACACCGAGGACGAGGCCGCCACCGGGAAGACGGCCGATGGGGTTACGGACGGTGGGCGCGTACCGGCCCGCCAACGTGCCGCCGGCGTCGGTCAGTTCGACCTTCGTGGCCCGCGCGTACTCCCACGGCGTGAACGTCTCCATGAGTTCCAGGGTCAGGGAGAGGTGTTCCGCGGGGTCCTTGACGCCGTTGAAGACGTCGAGCGGGCCGCCGGGTATGCCCTCCCAGAACAGGATGTCCGCGCGGCCGGAGGTCGTGAGGGTCGGCATGATGAAGAGCTCGCCGACGCCGGGGACCAGGTTGCAGCGGACCGCGTCGTACTCCGGGTGCTCGGGCCGGGGGCCCAGGCCGTGGACGTACGACACGGCCAGCGCGCGCTGCGGCTCGGTGTAAGGCGAACGGGAGGCGTCCCGGCCGAACATCGACACCAGCTCGCCCTTGCCCGCCGACACCAGCACCAGGTCGTACGTACGGGAGAAGTAGTCGAGGTCGGAGACCGCCGTGCCGTGGATGACGAGCTGTCCGCCACGCTGGGCGAACGTCTCCATCCAGCCGGCCATCTTCACGCGCTGGTCGACCGACTGCGCGTACCCGTCGAGCTTGCCCACCCAGTCGATCGCACGGGCCGCGGGGCCCTCGGCCCACGAGCCGGGGGCCGCGACCGAGACGCCGAGTCCTTCGATCTTCGGGGCCTGGGACTCCCAGAAGTTCAGCTGGAGATCGCGCTCGTGCTGCAGTGCCGTGTGGAACATGCACTGCGTCGACATGACCCGGCCGGAGCGGATCTCGTCCGCCGTCCGGTTCGACATCAGGGTGACCTCGTACCCGTGCGACTGGAGTCCGAGGGCGAGCTGGAGACCGGACTGGCCGGCTCCTACGACGAGTATCTTCCGCATACGGGTGGTGGCTCCTAGGTCGCGACTACTCAGGTGTTTCGTCCAGCGCGTGGCGGACGAGGGCCAGGAGGCTCTCGATCACCGAGATCCTGCGGCGCGCATCCGTGATCATTACAGGGATGTGCGCGGGGATCGTCAACGCCTCCCGCACGTCCTCCGGTTCGAACAGCTCGCTTTCGTCGAAGTGGTTGACCGCGACGACGTACGGCAGCCCGCAGCTCTCGAAGTAGTCGAGCGCCGGGAAGCAGTCCTTCAGACGGCGGGTGTCGGCCAGGACGACCGCGCCGATCGCGCCGCGCACCAGGTCGTCCCACATGAACCAGAACCGCTGCTGGCCCGGCGTGCCGAACAGATAGAGCACCAGGTCGTCGTCGAGCGTGAGGCGGCCGAAGTCCATGGCCACGGTGGTGGTGAGCTTGCCGGGCGTGGCGGTGAGGTCGTCGGTCTCCTCGCTCGCCTCGGTCATCAGCGCCTCGGTCTGCAGGGGCGTGATCTCCGAGACGGCGGTGACGAGCGTGGTCTTGCCGACGCCGAAGCCGCCGGCCACGACTATCTTCGTCGCGATCGGGGCCCGGGCGCGGTCCGTCTGCCAGGACCTGAGGTTGTCGTCGCTTTCGACGTCGACGAGTGGGGCGACGCCACGAGCGGCGTCAGAGACGACGGAGTCCACTCAGCACCCTTTCGAGCAGAGCGCGGTCCGGGCGGCCGGTGCCGTGACCGGTGCCGGTGCCGTACACACGGATCTTTCCCTGGTCCGCGAGGTCGCTCAGGAGCACGCGGACCACGCCGAGCGGCATCTTCAGCAGCGCGGCGATCTCGGCCACCGTGCGCATACGGCGGCAGAGTTCGACGATGGCCCGCATCTCCGGCATGACGCGGGAGTTGAGTGAACCTTTCGTCAGTTCCTTGCGTTCCTCGGGGGCTTCCAGTGCCGCGACGAACGTCTCCACGAGGAGGACGTGGCCGAATCGGGTGCGGCCGCCGGTGAGCGAGTACGGGCGGACACGGGCGGGCTTGCGGTCGCCGCCGCGGACGGGGAGGTTCGGATGGCCGGTCATCGCGCGCCCCCCGTGGTCTCGGACTCCAGCGACTGCCGTAGCTCGCTGCGGAGTTCGGGGGTCAGCACATGCCCGGCACGGCCGACGAACAAGGCCATGTGGTACGCCACGACGCTCATGTCACTGTCCGCGGAGCCGTGCACACCGAGCAGCGAGCCGTCGCTGATCGACATCACGAACAGACTGCCCTCGTCCATCGCGACCATGGTGTGCTTCACCCCGCCCGACTCCATGAGCTTGGCGGCGCCGATGGTGAGGCTGCCGATGCCGGACACGATGGTCGCGAGGTCGGCGGAGGAGCCTCGTGGGCCCTTCGGGGTGGTGCGGGTCTGACGGGCCTCGTCGTTGGTTCCGGGGTCGGAGGAGAGCAGGAGCAGGCCGTCCGATGAGACCACCGCTACTGACTGGATGCCCGGCACCTCCTCGACCAGGTTCGTCAGCAGCCAGTGCAGGTTGCGGGCTTCACTGCTCAGTCCGAAGGTACTGGGCGCGGTCAACTGCTTGCCTCCTCGGGAGTTCCCCCCGTGGATTCTTCGCTGTGTGCGGGTGTCCTCGTCTGACCCGTCTGTTCGGCGATCTCTGCTTCCACGTCGCGGTAGCCGGCCTCCGCCCCCCGGCGGAAGCCGCCGAGCCTCCGGCGGAGGGCTTCGGCGTCCACGGAACTGTTTCGCGGGCGCGGTGTGGTCGCGGGCGCGGTGATCTTGGGTGTGCGCTTGGGGAGGCCCTTCGCGGTGAGCTGGTCCTCGTCCGGGGTGCGCTCGTGTTCGGTCTCGTCGTCGGATGCGGGTGGCCCCTGTGGGGGTTCCTCACCGTCGGCGGCCACGGGTTCAGGGGTTGCCTCGGGCTCCGCCGGAATCGGTACCAGCAGCTCCATCGTCGTCTCGGCAGGGCTCTCCTCCCCTGCCCGCTCCGACGTCCGTACCGCCTTCTCCGCCAGGGCCACCAGCACGTCGCCGGTGCCCGAACGGGTGGGCAGGACGTTGGAGTTGGCCTCCGCGTCGGCGCCCGGGAGGGAGAAGGTGTGGGTGGTGCCGGACAGCGGGGCGGTGGAGGGGACCGCGGCGGACGGTTCCGGTGCCAGCAGGCCCTTCGGGAGGACGACCACGGCGGCGATGCCGCCCTGCTTCTGCTCGCGGAGCTGAACGCGGACACCGTGGCGGTGGGCGAGGCGGGCGACGACGTACAGACCGAGGCCGAGGCCCTCCTCGCCCTCCTGGTCGTACGGGGAGTCCGGGTCGAAGTCGGCGAGGCGGGAGTTGAGGCGGGTCAGCCGCTCGTCGGTCACGCCGATGCCCTCGTCCTGGACGGAGAGCATGACCTCGCCGCTCTCCAGCAGCCAGCCGGAGACCTCGACGGGCATGTCCGGCGGGGAGGACGACGTGGCGTTCTCCATCAGTTCGGCCAGGAGGTGGGACAGGTCGTCGGCCGCGAAGCCCGCGACATGCGCGTGCGGGGGCAGGGCCGCGATACGGACCCGCTCGTAGCGCTCGATCTCGCTCACCGCCGCCCGTACGACATCCACCAGCGGGACCGGACCGGCGTGCTGCTGGACGTGTTCCGTGCCGGCGAGGACGAGGAGGTTCTCGCTGTGGCGGCGCATGACCGTGGCGAAGTGGTCGAGCTTGAAGAGCGTGGCGAGACGGTCGGGGTCCTGTTCGCGCTCCTCCAGGCCCTCGATGACGGCGAGTTGGCGTTCCACCAGGCCGAGGGTGCGCAGGGCCAGGTTGACGAAGGTGCCGCCGATGCTCTCGCGAAGACGCGTCAACCGGGCGGCGGACTCGGCGAGTTCAGTGCGCAGCTCCTCGCGGGCGTCGGCCATCTTCTGACGCTGGCCGACGAGGTGCTTGCGGTCGGACTCCAGGGTGGCGACGCGCTCCTGGACGGCGGCGGCGTGCGCGTGCAGGGCGTTGACGGAGCGGACGACCTGGGCGAACTCGTCGTTGCGGCCGGTGAACTTGACCGGCTCCTCGGCGGTCGGCTCCTCGGACTGCGCCAGGCGGGCGGATCCCAGGCGCAGGACGGCGAGGGGGCGGGTCAGGGTGCGGGCCATGGCGGTGGCGATGCCGACGGCGAGCAGCATGAGGGCGCCGAGGATCGCGACGCGCAGCTCCAGCGCGGTGACGTCGTCGTCGCGGAGCTGGGCGAGGTCCTTGGTGCGCTGGTTGTAGAGGGCGGACTCCACACCGCGCATGAGGTCCACGCGGGCGGAGAGGGCGGCGTCGGCCTTCTTGGTGCTGGTGTCGAGTTCGCCGTCGGAGAGCGTGGCCTGGTCGGTGAGGCCGGCCAGGTACTTCTCGGCGGAGTTGACCTCGGGGCCTGTGACCGTGGACTGGTAGCTGTTCTTCGCTGCCTCGGGAGCCGTGTCGTGGAAGTCGGCGAGCGCGGCGTCGGAGCGCAGCCTGGCCTGCTGGGCGGCGGCGCTGAGGGCGTCGCGCTGCTTGGTGTCGGCGGCCGAGGAGGTGACGACGGTGGAGGCGATGCCGGTGATCGGGTCGGTGACCGTCTGGGTGGTGCGGGGCACGTTGAGCGCCGCGAGGAGCAGGCCGCGGGTGGCGGCCGCCTGTTGTACGGCGGAGTCGAGCTCGGCGAGCGCGTAGGCGCCGGAGCCCGCGCGGGGCGGCATCTGCTCGGCCAGGTGCTCGGCGAGACGGTGCAGCTCGTTGATGGCCGCGGAGTAGGTCCGGTGCACCTCGAGGGCGGTGCTCCTGCCGGTGAGCGAGGCGCGGCGCAGGGCGGCGATGCCCTCGAGATCCGTACGGAGGTCGGCGGGGGTGTCGGTGTCGGCGCGCAACTCCTCGACCTGCCGGTCGACGCGGGCGCCGCGCTGCTCGGAGGGCGCCTTGGACTTGGCGCGTCCGGCGGCGACGTACGACGTGACCTCGTCCCGCTCGTCGGCGAGGGAGTGCGCGAGGATCAGGGCGTCCTGGGTCTGCTCGGCGAGCGTCACCAGGTCCTGGGAGTCGCTCAGTTCACCCGAGCCGGCGAGGATCGAGGGGGTGCCGGCTCCGGCGATGGCGGCGGCCACGACGGCCGCGGCGACGATCAGCCGGTTGCGTACGTGGGTGGGGCGGCCCTTGCCGACGGGGGAACCGTCGGCGGTGGTGGGATCGGCGGGGGCCGTCTGCTTGCTCGTACGACGAGGCCGCGTCTTCTGCACCGGTGCTCGCATTCCTGACTCGTGTACCCATGGGCCCGGGTGACGCTCCGTCAACTGGAGTCACACACCGGGTACGTTTCCCGACCCTCCCAGTGCCGCTGGGCAGCGGGCGCGCATCACCCGACCCGCCACCCGAAGGAGTGAACCCCGGACGGGAGTTGGCGAGCAAGTTCCGGTGGCATGGTCAGCGACCTTGATCGGCGGGCCGGTTGGACGTCGCCGCCGACCGATGGCATTATCCGCCACCACGCCTTCCCGGAGCGAACCATTCCCTCCCAAAACAGGCGCCTGACCTGCGCGACTGCGCCCGTCCGGCGACCATTGCCAGCCTTTTGTGAACACCGTGAAGGGCTCGTGCAGACTGGCCGAATGCGTACGGAACTTATCTCGGAGCCCGGCGACCGGACCCGCCCCAACGAGGACTTCGCGAGCGTCGCCCTTCCGGCCTCCGGACAGGGCGGGGCGCTCGTGATCCTGGACGGCGTCACGCCGCCGACGGGCGAGACGGGGTGTCTGCATTCCGTCCCCTGGTTCACGGCACGACTGGGTGGCGCACTGACCGAACTGACCGTTTCCCTCCCCGATGTTCCGCTGGCCGAGGCATTGAGCCTCGCCATCTCCCGTACCTCCGAGTCACACGGTCACACCTGTGACCTTTCTCACCCACGCACACCACAGGCCACGGTGGTTGTCGCACGCTGGTCGGCGCGGACGGTGGAGTACCTGGTCCTCTCGGACTCGGCCCTGCTGCTGGAGTCGGAGGACGGCACGGTGACAGCCGTCCTCGACGACCGTCTCTCCCGCCTCCCCCGCTCCTCCCTGGCCACGGACGCCCTCATCGACTCGACCCTCCGCAACATGGAGGGCGGCTTCTTCACCGCCGCGGCCGATCCGTCGGTGGCGGGACGGGCGGTGACGGGGGTGCTGCCTCGGTCCTCGGTGCGTTCTCTGGCCGCGTTGACGGACGGGGCGACGCGGTGGGTGGAGAAGTTCCGCGAGGGGGACTGGGCGGACTGCTTCACCTTCGTACGAAAGGAGGGGGCGGGCGCGCTGGTGGCGCGGGTGCGGGAGCTGGAGGGCGCGGATGCGGAGGGGCGGGTGTATCTGGGGCGGAGCAAGACGCATGACGATGCGACGGTGGTGTACGCGGAGTTGTGAGGCGGCCGTACGCGGCGAGAGCGGTGGCCGCCCCGCAGATGCCGAGCCCGCTGGCCTGGCCACCGATCGCCGGCCAGGTCAGCGCTCCGTACCCCGGTTCAGCTCATGCAGAAGCCGTGCGAGTTCGGCCACCTCGCGGGGGTTCCAGTCCGCCAGCCGTCCCGCGTACCGCGCCCGGCGCGCGTTGCGTACCCGCCCCACCCGGGACCGCCCCTCCGCCGTGAGTTCGACGAGCCAGGCGCGGCCGTCCGCGGGGTCCGGGGCGCGGGTGACGAGGCCGAGGGTCTCCAGGGCGCGCAGCTGGCGGGACATGGTGGCCTTGCCCACGCCGATGTATGCGGCGAGTTCCGTGGCGCGCTGCTGACCGGACTCCTCGAGCCGCACCAGCAACCCGTACGCGGCGGACTCCAGGTCGGGGTGGACCTCGCGGGCCATCTCGCCCTGGTTGGCCCGGGCGCGCCGCAGGAGCACGGTCAACTCGCGTTCCAACGCCAGGAATTCGGGCTGGTCGAGACCAGTCCTGGACCCGTCGGAGCCATCTCCGCGTCCGCCGCCGTTCCCGTCTTCGTGCACGTCAGTCCCTGCCTCGGTCTTCCCGGTCCTGAAAGTTTCCGCCAAATTGCGCCGTCACCGCAGCTCGGTAAGTATTTCGCAGGGCTAGACCAACGGCAGCCGCCGGTCCCTCTTCCCACCAGTCCGTCGACGTGCGTAGCTTCTCGACCAGGCGATGCCTGGCATGCCCACGCCATACACCCCCGGCCGGGTGTTCCCCCACCGAGCATCACCGAGCCCTCGGAGGCACGCCATGCCCGCCCACAGACCCGGATCGCCCCGCCCGCGCCACCTGTTCCTCGCCGGCCTCCTCACAGCCGTATACGCGCTGCTGTCCATAGCCCCGGCGTCGGCCTCCGAGTCGCCCGACGCCACCGCCACGCCGACCCGCGGCACCGCCCGCATGGGCATGGGCGTCGTCGCCCACGACGGACAGGGCGGTCTGCCCGCCCGCACCCGCGCCGCCCAGACCGAGGGCGTCGACGTGGCCAGCTACCAGGGCAACGTCGCCTGGACGGCCCTCTGGAACAGCGGGGTCCGGTGGGCCTACACCAAGGGGAGCGAGGGGACGTACTACACGAACCCCTACTTCTCCCAGCAGTACAGCGGCTCCTACGGCGTCGGCATAATCCGCGGCGCGTACCACTTCGCGACCCCGGACACCACGACCGGCGCAACGCAGGCCAACTATTTCGTCGACCACGGAGGCGGCTGGTCCGCCGACGGCAGGACCCTGCCCGGCACCCTCGACATCGAGTGGAACCCGTACGGCGACTCCTGCTACGGCAAGACCCGGAGCGGGATGGTGAGCTGGATCCGTGACTTCCTGAACCGGTACAAGGCCCGCACCGGCCGCGACGCCGTCATCTACACCTCCACCAGCTGGTGGACCCAGTGCACCGGCGACTACGCCGGCTTCGCCGCCAACCCGCTGTGGATCGCCCGCTACGCCTCGACCGTGGGGACACTGCCGGCCGGGTGGAGCAGCTACACGATGTGGCAGTACACCTCGTCCGGGCCGACGGTCGGCGACCACGACCGGTTCAACGGGGCGCTCGACAGGGTGCGGGCGCTCGCCAACGGCTGATCCCCCACCCACGCGTACGGCGAAGGCCCGGGCCTCCCTCACGAGAACCCGGGCCTTCACCTCATCCGATGACGTCCGTCACGCCGCCATCGGAAGTCACGCCGCCACCGGAACCTCCGACGTCGCCCCGTTCACGGCCGGCGACAACGCCAGTTCCAGGACCTGGCGGACGTCCGTCACGGCGTGGACGTCGAGCTTGTCCAGCACCTCGGCGGGGACGTCGTCCAGGTCGGGCTCGTTGCGCTTGGGGATGATGACGGTCGTGACACCCGCCCGGTGCGCGGCCAGCAGCTTCTGCTTCACGCCGCCGATGGGCAGGACGCGCCCCGTCAGCGAGACCTCGCCCGTCATGGCGACATCGGTCCTCACCAGCCGCCCGCTCAGCAGCGACGCCAGTGCCGTCGTCATCGTGACGCCCGCGCTCGGGCCGTCCTTCGGCACCGCGCCCGCCGGGAAGTGGATGTGCACGCCCCGGTCCTTCAGATCGCCCACCGGCAGCTCCAGTTCGGCGCCGTGCGAGCGCAGGAAGCTCAACGCGATCTGCGCGCTCTCCTTCATCACGTCGCCCAGCTGGCCCGTCAGGGTCAGACCCGCCGCACCCGTCTCCGGGTCCGCCAGGGACGCCTCCACGAAGAGCACGTCACCGCCCGCTCCCGTGACCGCGAGGCCCGTCGCCACACCCGGCACCGCGGTACGGCGCTCCGCCGGGTCCTGCGCCGACTCCGGCACGTGGTGCGGCCGCCCGATCAGGCCCCGCAGTTCCTCGTCCGTCACCGTGAACGGCAGCTTCCGCTCGCCCAGTTCGTGCTGGGCCGCGACCTTGCGCAGCAGCCGTGCGATGGACCGCTCCAGGGTGCGGACGCCCGCCTCGCGTGTGTACTCACCGGCGAGCCTGCGCAGGGCGCTCTCGTCCAGGGTCACCTCGTCCTTGTCGAGACCGGCCCGCTCCAGCTGGCGCGGGAGCAGATGGTCACGGGCGATGACGACCTTCTCGTCCTCGGTGTAGCCGTCGAGGCGGACCAGTTCCATACGGTCGAGCAGGGCCTCGGGGATCGCCTCCAGGACGTTGGCGGTGGCGAGGAACACCACATCGCTCAGGTCCAGTTCCACCTCCAGGTAGTGGTCCCGGAAGGTGTGGTTCTGCGCGGGGTCGAGGACCTCCAGCAGGGCCGCCGCCGGGTCACCCCGGTAGTCGGACCCCACCTTGTCGATCTCGTCGAGCAGGACCACCGGGTTCATGGACCCGGCCTCCTTGACGGCACGGACGATCCGGCCGGGCAGCGCGCCGACGTACGTACGCCGGTGACCGCGGATCTCGGCCTCGTCCCGCACACCGCCGAGGGCGACGCGGACGAACTTGCGGCCCATGGCGTGCGCGACGGACTCGCCCAGGGACGTCTTGCCGACGCCGGGCGGGCCGACCAGTGCCAGGACGGCGCCGCCGCGGCGGCCGCCCACCACACCCAGCCCCCGGTCGTTGCGCCGCTTGCGCACCGCGAGGTACTCGGTGATCCGTTCCTTCACGTCCTCCAGGCCCGCGTGCTCGGCGTCCAGGATCGCCTTGGCGCCCTGGATGTCGTAGGCGTCCTCGGTCCGCTCGTTCCACGGGAGTTCGAGCACGGTGTCCAGCCAGGTCCGGATCCACGATCCCTCGGGCGACTGGTCGCTGGACCGCTCCAGCTTGTCGACCTCCTTGAGGGCCGCCTCACGGACGTTCTCCGGCAGGTCGGCGGCCTCCACGCGGGCGCGGTAGTCGTCGGACTCCTCGTCGTCCTTCTCGCCGTTGAGGTCGCGCAGTTCCTTGCGGACGGCCTCCAGCTGGCGGCGGAGCAGGAACTCGCGCTGCTGCTTGTCGACGCCTTCCTGGACGTCCTTGGCGATGGTCTCGGCGACGTCCTGCTCGGCGAGGTGGTCGCGCAGCTGCTGGGTGGCGAGCTTCAGCCGGGCCACCGGGTCGGCGGTCTCCAGGAGCTCGATCCTCTGCTCGGTGGTGAGGAAGGGCACGTAACCGGAGTTGTCGGCGAGCGCGGAGACGTCCTCGATGGCCTGGACGCGGTCCACGATCTGCCAGGCGCCGCGCTTGCGCAGCCAGGCGGTGGCGAGGGCCTTGTACTCCTTGACCAGTTCGGTGACATGACCCGGCAGCGGCTCGGGCAGGGTCTCGTCGATACGGGTGCCCTCGACCCAGAGGGCGGCACCCGGCCCCGTGGTCCCGGCACCGATCCTCACCCGGCCCCGGCCGCGGATCAGCGCACCCGGGTCGCCGTCGGCCAGCCGGCCGACCTGCTCGACGGTGCCGAGGACGCCGGTACCGGGGTAGGTGCCGTCGATGCGTGGCACCAGCAGGACCTTGGGCTTGCCCGGCTCCGACCGGGCGGCGGCCTGGGCGGCCTCCACCGCGGCGCGTACGTCGGGGTCGTTCAGGTCGAGCGGGACCACCATTCCGGGCAGCACGACCTCGTCGTCGAGCGGCAGCACGGGCAGTGTGAGCGGTGTGGACGTCGAAGCCATGATCTCCCCTTCGGCACTCAAGTTGAGCTATGCCGACTCAATGCACCTGAGCCTTCGAATGTTCCCCAAGGGGCGTTCGCTGTGAGCGATCACCTCTGCCGGGCCGGGTGACGCTGCTGATGTAATAACCATCAGCAGCTTTCGATCGTTACCAACAAGGGGGCCTCGACGTGGATCGGATCGTGCGGGCGTGGGTGGACGGATGGGCCGTCTCGCGCGGGGCGGCCCCGCCGGTGCTCGAACCCTGGGGCTGCACGATCGACATGGGGATGGACGGCCATGTCACCCGGCACGTGCTGGGCGCGACCGGGGGCGACGCCGAGGAGACCGTCGTCCGCAAGGTCGCCGGGACGGTCACCGGCGCCGGTGTGTGGCTCAAGGTGTTCCGGGATCCGGCCGTGGTCGGCGGCTGGCTGGGCGAGGGCTGGTGGATCGACCCCGAGCCCGGGTACCTGATGACACTCCCCCTGACCACGGCTCCCGACGAGCCGACGGCCCCCGACGGCTACCGTCTGCGCACCTGGTCCCGCGGCGGCGTCACGCGCACCATGCTCGCCGCCCCCGACGGCTCCTGGGCGGCCCGCGGCCAGCTCGCCCCGACCGGCGCGACCGCGGTCGTCGACCAGATCGAGACGTCGCCGCAGCACCGCCGCAAGGGCCTCGGCACGGTCGTCATGCACACCCTCCAGCGGGCCGCCTCCGAACAGGGCGCGGAGACCTGCGTCCTGGCGGGGACCCCCGCGGGGCGGGGGCTGTACGAGTCGCTGGGCTGGACGGTCACCGCACCGCTGACCAGCGCGAAGTTCACCGGCTGAGGGCGCCGCACGAAAACCGGTCGCACCCGGCGGCGGGCGCCGCACGGTCGCGCCGTGGCCGACACCGAGATCTTCCTGGCCGCCTACCAGCTCAGGAACCGCCTGCACGGAACGGGCCCGGAGGACGAACAGCGGCTCGGGGTGCCGGGGTTGGCGAGGGCACTGGCCGCCGCGAGCGAGACCTAGGCAGAGGGGCGGCCGTGGGTCTTCGCCCAGCGCCGGACCACCGGCCAGGTCGCAACACCGATCGCCAGCGCCATCAGGTGCCCCCACTCGGTCATCGGGTCGGTGAAGGCCAGCAGATCCTGCACCAGCATCCCCCCGTACAACCCCAGCAACGGCCACCGCAGCCACGGCGAGAGCAGCCCGGCCAGGGCGCCCGTGCCCGCGGCCACGCCGAAGCTGATGCCGTAGTCGAGGCGGTGCAGGGAGGTGTCGGGGAGGTGGCCGACCAGGACGGCCAGGCCCACCGGGAGCTCGGTGGCCAACGTCGCCAGAACGTGGCCCAGCAGAAAGACACTTGCCGACCGCAGACCGCCGATCCGCCGCTCCAGCGCGGTCATGACCAGCAGGAAGCCGAGCACGTACGGCGACGCGATCCCGCCCGCGATCCACAGCGCGCTGGCCGGCAGGACGAGCACGGGCGTGCGCACGAGGTGGGCCACGTCGGTGCTGGAGCCCTGGAGCAGGGAGTGGACGAGGGCCGGGTCGGCGTACTCCGTGACGAGCGAGGTGACGGCCAGGACGGCGGCGTAACCGAAAGTGAACGGCGTCCCGGTGGGGGTGGGGAGAAGGCGCCAGAGGCGGATACGGAGGCGGGCCGCGGGGGCGGCGACCGGGAGAGCGGCCGGCACGGGGACCGGACCGCGCTGCTTCGGCAGCCCGTCCAGCAGGCCCGGTACGCCGGGGAAATGGGCGTCGGGCGAAGGAAGCGCCGCAGCCGCGGACTCCACGGACGCGGTCCCGCCCTCGGCCACAGCCCCGGAGCCCGGTTCGGACGCCGGCCCGGCCGTGTCCTCAGAAGCCCGCCCAGTCACCTCGGTCCGTTTCACCGTGAGGCGCTCCTTCCGTCTCACCCCCAGCCTTCGCGCCCTCCTGCCCCCGTGTCTGTGACCGGCGCCACGCGGACCCCTATTCACAGGCACTTCTCAAGAACCGTCCGTCCCCTCCCGTCCACGGTGATCGGCCCTGACCTGGCCCGCCCTGACCGCAGTTCACGCTTTTCCCCGACCGGGGGGCCGGGCCCCCGGTAATCCCTGTGCACCCCCCACCGAACTGCCAGGATGGGCCGATGCCCATCTCGTACGACATCCCCGAAGTCCTGGACCGTCGTGAGGGCCCGCACGGTGAGGTCGTGCTGCGCCGGCACGGTGAGTTGCTGCAGATCATCGTCAACGGGTGGTTCCTGATGGACACCTCCGACGGGCGCTCGGAGCGGCTGCTGATGGACATGGCACTCGACGCGCTGGACGGGCGGCCCGAGCCGGGCGTGCTGATCGGCGGGCTGGGGGTCGGGTTCTCGCTCGCACATGCGGCCACGGATCCGCGCTGGGGCCGGATCGCGGTCGTGGAGCGCGAAACGGCCATCATCGACTGGCACCGGTACGGCCCGCTGGCCGCGCTCTCGGCGCCGGCGCTCGCCGATCCACGGACCGAGATTCTGGAAAGGGATCTTGTCACATATGTGAATGAGACATCGGACACGTATGACGCGCTGTGCCTGGACATCGACAACGGGCCCGACTGGACCGTCACCGAGGGCAACGACGGGCTGTACTCGGCGAGCGGACTGGCCAGCTGCGCAAGGGTGTTGAGGCCCGGTGGGGTACTGGCCGTATGGTCGGCGCAGCCATCGCCGGAATTCGAGGGATCCCTACGGAATGCCGGGTTCCAGCAGGTGCGTACCGAAGAGGTGCCGGTTGCCCGGGGCGTTCCGGACGTCGTGCACCTCGGGGTCCGACCTGGATAGCCGAGGCGTGGTGACTCCCCGTACTCTGCTTCCCTGGCGCAGATCATTCAAGCGTCAATCGCAAGCATGCGCAGGCATAAGCCAGTAAGCGGGATCACCCCACTGATTCCGGAAAGCAACCCTTGGGGCGGGCGATGGAGCAGACACACACCTCCCACAACGGCACGGCTACGGCCACTCCTGGCGCACAGCGCCGGGTGCTGGTGGTCGAGGACGATCCGACGATCGTGGAGGCCATCGCGACCCGCCTGCGTGCCGAGGGATTCCTCGTGCAAACCGCGGGCGACGGTCCGGCGGCGGTCGACACGGCCGAGGCCTGGCAGCCCGATCTGCTGATCCTCGACATCATGCTGCCCGGCTTCGACGGTCTGGAGGTCTGCCGTCGCGTGCAGGCGGCCCGGCCGGTGCCGGTGCTGATGCTGACCGCGCGCGACGACGAGACCGACATGCTGGTCGGACTCGGGGTCGGCGCCGACGACTACATGACCAAGCCGTTCTCCATGCGTGAGCTGGCCGCACGCGTGCATGTGCTGCTGCGCCGGGTGGAGCGGGCCGCACTGGCCGCCGCGACGCCCAGAAGCGGCATCCTGCGCCTGGGCGAGCTGGAGATCGACCACGCGCAGCGCCGGGTGCGGGTCCGGAGTGAGGATGTTCACCTCACCCCGACCGAGTTCGACCTGCTGGTGTGTCTGGCGAACACCCCGCGCGCGGTCCTCTCCCGCGAGCAGCTGCTCGCGGAGGTGTGGGACTGGGCGGACGCCTCCGGCACCCGCACGGTCGACAGCCACATCAAGGCGCTGCGCCGGAAGATCGGTGCCGAGCGGATCCGCACGGTGCACGGCGTGGGCTACGCCCTGGAGACGCCGACGCCATGAGCGGCGGTCCGTCCGGACGGAGAGGTCCCTGGGAGCCCTGGGGCGGCGTGCGCCCGTTCTCGATCAAGACCAAGCTGGGTGCGCTCGTCGTCACCTCGGTCCTGATCACCACGGGTCTGTCGATGATCGCGGTTCGCACCAAGACGGAGCTGCGCTTCATCACGGTGTTCTCGATGATCGCCACACTGCTCATTACGCAGTTCGTGGCGCATTCGCTCACGGCTCCACTGGACGAGATGAACGCGGTGGCCCGGTCCATCTCGCACGGCGACTACACCCGCCGGGTGCGGGAGAACCGCCGGGACGAGCTGGGCGACCTCGCCGAGACCATCAACCGGATGGCCGACGACCTGGAGGCCCAGGAACAGCAGCGCAAGGAGCTCGTGGCGAATGTCTCCCATGAGCTGCGCACCCCCATCGCGGGGCTGCGGGCGGTGCTGGAGAACATCGTGGACGGGGTCTCGCCCGCGGATCCCGAGACGATGCGGACGGCGCTGAAACAGACGGAGCGGCTCGGACGGCTGGTCGAGACGCTGCTGGACCTCTCCCGCCTCGACAACGGCGTCGTACCTCTGAAGACGCGTCGCTTCGAGGTGTGGCCGTATCTGTCGGGCGTGCTGAAGGAGGCCAACATGGTCGCTTCGGCGCGTGCGGGCATCGCTTCCGGATCGGGCAGTCACACGCGGACGGACGTGCATCTGCACCTGGACGTGTCCCCGCCCGAGCTGACCGCGAACGCGGACCCGGAGCGGATCCACCAGGTCGTGGCCAACCTGATCGACAACGCGGTCAAGCACAGCCCGCCGCACGGGCGCGTGACGGTGAAGGCCCGGCGCGGGCCGCTGCCGGACTCCCTTGAGCTGGAGGTTCTCGACGAGGGCCCCGGCATCCCGCGCTCGGAGTGGCATCGCGTCTTCGAGCGGTTCAACCGGGGGGCCGTGAACCGGCCGCACGGTCCGGGCAGCGACGGCGGTACGGGGCTCGGTCTGGCGATCGCCCGCTGGGCGGTGGATCTGCACGGCGGCCGGATCGGAGTGGCCGAATCCAAGCGGGGTTGCCGGATTCTTGTCACCCTTCCGGGACTTCCATCTCTGCCAAGTTGACGTAAAGTTCGAACCGGAGCCACAAGATCCACCGCGGTCCGCGCTGACGGACACGTGTGATCACGGGTGATCCGCCACAGGCCCGCGCCATCGGCGTCCAGAGGCCGTGCTCACCCCTTCCCAGCTCACGCCGTGAGAACCGGAACCACGCTTGTTTCCCGCCATTTCTGGCCCCGAAACACACTTTCCGATGTGACTTACGCGACGATGACCTTGCCCGGCCTGACCTTCCCGGCCATGGGGGCGTAGCCTTTATTCCCGCTGTCCATCACCTTGTGAAGCGGAAGAGGGCGGTTGCCGCCGTGTCGCCACAGTCCCCCAGTAACTCGAGCATCTCGACCGACGCAGACCAAGCGGGGAAGAACCCCGCTGCGGCGTTCGGTCCCAATGAGTGGCTCGTCGACGAGATCTATCAGCAGTACCTCCAGGACCCGAACTCGGTAGACCGAGCCTGGTGGGACTTCTTCGCCGACTACAAGCCGGGCGCCGCTGCCGCCCCGGCGGCTGCGGCCCCGGCCCCTGCTGCCGCGCCGGCCCCGGCCGCGCCCGCCGCCCCGGCCGCTCCCGCGGCTCCTGCGGTGCCCGCGCCGGCTCCCGCCGCGCCTGCGGCCGCGAAGCCCGCGGCCGCCGCTCCGGCGCCCGTGAAGGCCGCCGCCCCGGCTCCGGCCGCTGCGAAGCCCGCCGCGGCCAAGCCGCAGGCCGAGCCCGCCGCCGCGGCCGCGGGCGGCCCTGAGCTGGTCACGCTGCGCGGCCCCGCCGCCGCGGTCGCGAAGAACATGAACGCCTCGATCGAGGTGCCCACGGCCACGTCCGTGCGCGCGGTCCCGGTGAAGCTGCTCTTCGACAACCGCATCGTCATCAACAACCACCTGAAGCGCGCCCGGGGCGGGAAGATCTCCTTCACCCACCTCATCGGCTACGCGATGGTGCAGGCCATCAAGGCCATGCCGTCGATGAACTACTCCTTCACGGAGAAGGACGGCAAGCCGACCCTGGTCAAGCCGGAGCACGTCAACTTCGGCCTCGCCATCGACCTGGTGAAGCCCAACGGCGACCGCCAGCTGGTCGTCGCGGGCATCAAGAAGGCCGAGACGCTGAACTTCTTCGAGTTCTGGCAGGCCTACGAGGACATCGTCCGCCGCGCCCGTGACGGCAAGCTGACGATGGACGACTTCACCGGTGTCACGGTCTCCCTGACCAACCCCGGCGGCCTCGGCACCGTCCACTCGGTCCCGCGTCTGATGCCCGGACAGTCGGTCATCATGGGCGTCGGCTCCATGGACTACCCGGCGGAGTTCCAGGGCACCTCCCAGGACACCCTGAACAAGCTCGGCATCTCGAAGGTCATGACGCTCACGTCGACCTACGACCACCGGGTCATCCAGGGCGCCGCCTCCGGCGAGTTCCTGCGCGTCGTCGCGAACTACCTGCTCGGCGAGAACGGCTTCTACGACGACATCTTCGAGGCCCTGCGCATCCCCTACGAGCCGGTCCGCTGGCTCAAGGACATCGACGCCTCGCACGACGACGACGTCACCAAGGCCGCTCGCGTCTTCGAGCTGATCCACTCCTACCGGGTCCGCGGCCACGTCATGGCCGACACCGACCCGCTGGAGTACCGCCAGCGCAAGCACCCCGACCTGGACATCACCGAGCACGGCCTCACCCTGTGGGACCTGGAGCGCGAGTTCGCGGTCGGCGGTTTCGCGGGCAAGTCCCTGATGAAGCTGCGCGACATCCTCGGCGTGCTGCGCGACTCGTACTGCCGCACCACCGGCGTCGAGTTCATGCACATCCAGGACCCCAAGCAGCGCAAGTGGATCCAGGACCGCATCGAGCGCGCGCACTCCAAGCCGGAGCGCGAGGAGCAGCTGCGCATCCTGCGCCGGCTGAACGCGGCGGAGGCCTTCGAGACCTTCCTGCAGACGAAGTACGTCGGCCAGAAGCGCTTCTCCCTGGAGGGCGGCGAGTCCGTCATCCCGCTCCTGGACGCGGTCATCGACAGCGCGGCCGAGTCGCGCCTGGACGAGGTCGTCATCGGCATGGCCCACCGCGGCCGGCTGAACGTCCTGGCGAACATCGTCGGCAAGTCGTACGCCCAGATCTTCCGCGAGTTCGAGGGCAACCTCGACCCGAAGTCGATGCACGGCTCCGGCGACGTGAAGTACCACCTGGGCGCCCAGGGCACCTTCACCGGCCTGGACGGCGAGCAGATCACCGTCTCGCTGGCCGCGAACCCCTCCCACCTGGAGACGGTCGACCCGGTCATCGAGGGCATCGCCCGCGCCAAGCAGGACATCATCAACAAGGGCGGCACGGACTTCACGGTCCTGCCGGTCGCCCTGCACGGTGACGCGGCCTTCGCGGGCCAGGGCGTGGTGGCCGAGACCCTGAACATGTCGCAGCTGCGCGGCTACCGCACCGGCGGCACGGTCCACATCGTCATCAACAACCAGGTCGGCTTCACGGCGGCTCCCGAGTCGTCGCGTTCCTCGATGTACGCCACCGACGTGGCCCGCATGATCGAGGCGCCGATCTTCCACGTGAACGGCGACGACCCCGAGGCCGTCGTCCGCGTGGCCCGGCTGGCCTTCGAGTTCCGTCAGGCGTTCAACAAGGACGTCGTGATCGACCTCATCTGCTACCGCCGCCGCGGTCACAACGAGTCGGACAACCCGGCCTTCACCCAGCCGCTGATGTACGACCTGATCGACAAGAAGCGCTCGGTGCGCAAGCTCTACACCGAGTCCCTCATCGGTCGCGGCGACATCACCCTGGAAGAGGCCGAGCAGGCCCTGCAGGACTACCAGGGCCAGCTGGAGAAGGTCTTCACCGAGGTCCGCGAGGCCATCACGGCCCAGCCGGCCGCGGGACCGATCTCGGACCCGCAGGCGGACTTCCCGGTCGCCGTGAACACCGCGATCACCTCGGAGACCGTGAAGCGGATCGCCGAGTCCCAGGTCAACATCCCCGACACCTTCCACGTCCACCCGCGTCTGCTGCCGCAGCTGCAGCGCCGGGCGACGATGGTCGAGGACGGCACGATCGACTGGGGCATGGGCGAGACGCTGGCCGTCGGCTCCCTCCTGCTGGAGGGCACCCCGGTCCGTCTCTCCGGCCAGGACTCCCAGCGCGGCACCTTCGGCCAGCGCCACGCGGTCCTCATCAACCGTGAGACGGGCGAGGAGCACACCCCGCTCCAGTACCTCGCCGAGGACCAGGCCCGCTACAACGTCTACAACTCCCTGCTCTCCGAGTACGCGGTCATGGGCTTCGAGTACGGCTACTCGCTGGCCCGCCCCGACGCGCTCGTGCTGTGGGAGGCGCAGTTCGGCGACTTCGTCAACGGCGCGCAGACGATCGTCGACGAGTACATCTCGGCGGCCGAGCAGAAGTGGGGCCAGACGAGCGGTGTCACGCTCCTGCTCCCCCACGGCTACGAGGGCCAGGGCCCGGACCACTCCTCGGCCCGTGTCGAGCGGTTCCTCCAGCTCTGCGCCCAGAACAACATGACGGTCGCGATGCCGACCCTGCCGTCGAACTACTTCCACCTCCTGCGGTGGCAGGTGCACAACCCGCACCACAAGCCGCTGGTGGTCTTCACCCCGAAGTCGATGCTGCGCCTCAAGGCCGCCGCGTCGAAGGCGGAGGAGTTCACGTCGGGTCAGTTCCGCCCGGTCATCGGCGACGCGTCGGTGGACGCGGCAGCGGTCAAGAAGGTCGTCTTCTGCGCCGGCAAGGTCTACTACGACCTCGACGCCGAGCGTCAGAAGCGCGGTATCACGGACACGGCGATCATCCGCGTCGAGCGCCTGTACCCCCTCCCGGGTGCCGAGCTCCAGGCCGAGATCGCCAAGTACCCGAACGCCGAGAAGTACCTGTGGGCCCAGGAGGAGCCGGCGAACCAGGGCGCATGGCCCTTCATCGCCCTCAACCTGATCGACCACCTCGACCTGGCGGTCGGCGCGGACATCCCGCACGGCGAGCGCCTGCGGCGCATCTCGCGTCCGCACGGCTCGTCGCCGGCGGTGGGTTCGGCCAAGCGTCACCAGGCCGAGCAGGAGCAGCTGGTGCGTGAGGTGTTCGAGGCGTAGGTCTCGGAGCAGTTGATCGATTGATCGCAGAAGGGCCCGACCCCGTCCGGGGGCCGGGCCCTTCCCGCTACGGGGGTGTGTTGATGGGCAAGCGCCATATACGGAAGATGCTGCGCCGGATGGGCGGTGGTGGCCCCGTCCAGTCCACCACCGGCCTGGGGACCACCAAGGGGCTCGCTCGACTGGCCTTCTACGCCGAGCAGTTCGGGTACGAGTACGACAGCGCGCATCAACTCAACAAGAAGTACGTGATCCGGGTCGTGCCCGCCCACGATCCCAAGGCCCGCGCGCGGGCGGCGGAGAACTGGGTGAGATACCCCGGCGCCGCCTCGGGAGGCGCGCTGCCGCCGCTGGACGACGACGCGGTCTCGGTGCTCAACGCGCGCATCAGTTACGAGTTGGCCACCCAATTCACCGAGAAGCAGCTGTTCGGGATCACAGCGTTCGGCTTCACCGGGCTGGCCATCGGACCCTGGATCAAGTTCGGCCTCGTCGTCGGCGGCACCGTCTGGGTCGCCCTGATGGCCCTCGTCCCGCTCCTGCTCGTCGCCAACCGGCGCTACCGGGCCAAGAACGCCGCTCTGCTGGAGGGCGCGGGGTTCACCGCGGTGACCGACCCGGAAGGGCGGCCGCGGTATCTGCCGCCGGCCGCCGACCCGCTGGACTGACTACTCGTCGTCCTCGTCGTCGTCCAGCCGCGCCAGCCACGTGGCCAGCCGCTCCACCGGCACCTCGAAGTCCGGGTTGAGATCGACGAACGTCCGCAGCTGCTCGGCGAGCCACTCGAAGGTGACCTCCTCCTGGCCGCGCCGCTTCTCCAGTTCTTCGATGCCACGGTCGGTGAAGTACAACTCTCGCTCCTGATACGGACGGGCACTGCCCTGGGACCTACTCCCTCAGGGTATGCCGTACGTCAGTCGCGGGGACGAGCAAGGTCGTACGCCAGCCCCAGCGCCCCGTGCGCCAGCAGCAGGGTGCCCGCCGTGATCCAGCCGCCGCTGCGGCGGCGCAGCCCGAAGGCCGTGAGCGGGACGCCCGCGGCCACCTGGGCCAGGGCGAGAACGCGCGCCCCGGGGGTGCCTGCCCAGGGCAGCCAGGGGCCCAGGCGGCTGCTCTCGACGACGTCGAGCTCCGCGCGGACCGCGTCCCGCCAGCCCGACCACTCGACCGGGCGGGCGTCCGGCTGGACGCGGGCGACCTCGCGGAGGCGGTCGGCGGCTTCGCCGGGGGTGAGCCCGGTGGGGAGGGTCAGGCCCGCGCGGGTGAGGACGGCGAGGAGGCCGCGGAGGCGGGCGCGGGCGTCGGCTGCCGGGTCCGGTTCCATGAGGGCGTTCAGGGACTGCACGTCCAGGACCGGGTCCAGGCCCAGGCGGGTGGCGAAGGTGCGCATGGCCTCGTCCTCGCCGGCCGGGGTGCCGTTGGCGAGCCAGACGTAGCCGACGGGGCGGCGGAAGCCGGAGGCGAGGGTGTAGCCGCTGCGGTCGGCGTCCCACCACAGGGCGAGGACGGGCCAGGGGGCGCCGACGGCCAGTGCCGTGGCCCAGCCGGTGAGCACCCGGTCGACCGGCTCGCCGCCCTGCTGCCAGGGCTTGCCCTCGGGGACGAGGACGCTCCACTGCGCGCCCGCGCCCGTGAGCAGCATGCGCTCACGCAGCAGCTGGGCAGCTGAAGCGACGGACTCGGGCTCCGCGCGGCAGAGCAGCAGGGCGCCCGGGGCGGGACCGGCACGAGGGGTACCGGGGCGGGGGGCTTCCGTCGGGGACATGCTCACACGCTAGGCATATTCGTATGGTTTGGGCATTTTTGGGCCGCAACTGTCCCCAGAACGAGTGTCTTGACTTTCCGTGTCCGCGATATATCGTGAGTAGCAAAAGACGCGATATGGCGTGTGCGGTGTCACGGGGAGGTCTGCACCATGTCCGAGTGGTCCGTATCGGAGCCGAGGAAACTCACGTTCGACGAGCCGGTGAGCCAGCTCCATGTGCGCATCGTCAATGGAACGGTGAACGTCGTGGGCACGGACGAAGGTTCCGCCCGTCTGGAGGTCTCCGAGCTGGAGGGACCGCCCCTGGCGGTGACCCAGGAGGGCGGCACCCTCACGGTGGCCTACGACGATCTGCCCTGGAAGGGCTTCCTCAAGTGGCTGGACCGCAAGGGCTGGCGGCGCCGTGCCGTCGTCTCGCTGGCGGTGCCGGCCGGCACCCGGGTCGAGGTGGGCGTGGTGGGCGCCGCGGCCGTGGTCTCGGGGATCGACGGACGCGCGGAGGTCAAGGGGGTCACCGGCGACACCACGCTGGTGGGGCTCACCGGCCCCGTCCGCGCCGACACCGTCTCGGGCAACCTGGAGGCCCAGGCCCTCCGCGGAGACCTCCGCTTCAACTCCGTCTCCGGCGACCTGACCGTGGTCGAGGCGGGTTCCTCGGTCAAGGCGGACTCGGTGAGCGGTTCGATGATCGTCGACCTCGATCCGACGAGCCGCCCGACCGACATCAACCTGACGAGCGTCTCCGGCGAGATCGCCATCCGGCTCCCCCACCCGGCCGACGCGGAGGTGGAGGCGAACACCGCGAGCGGAAAGGTCTCCAACGCCTTCGAGGACCTGCGGGTCGGCGGCCAGTGGGGCGCCAAGCGGATCACCGGCCGGCTCGGCGCGGGCAACGGCAGCCTGAAGGCGACCACCGTCTCGGGCTCGATCGCCCTGCTGCGGCGACCGCCGGCCGAGGACGTGCCGTGGGACGTGGACCCGGCGGACATGGGCCCGGCGCCCGAGGAGGCGGGCACAGGCCCGGTGGCCGATCCCCAGGGCGACTCGGGGGACAATTCCGTTTCCGGCCCGGGTGAGGGCGCTGACGCCGCGGACGCGGCCGACGCCGACGACACCCCGGCCGACGGCACGACCGACAAGAAGGTGCTCTGACATGCCTCCCGTCTTCGCCCACGGCCGCCTCCGCCTCTACCTCCTGAAGCTGCTCGACGAGGCCCCTCGCCACGGCTACGAGGTGATCCGGCTGCTGGAGGAGCGGTTCCAGGGGCTCTACGCACCCTCGGCCGGCACCGTCTATCCCCGCCTCGCCAAGCTGGAGGCCGAGGGCCTGGTCACCCACACCACCGAGGGCGGCCGCAAGGTGTACGCCATCACGGACGCGGGCCGCGCCGAACTGGCCGACCGCAGCGGTGAGCTGGCCGATCTGGAGCTGGAGATCCGGGAGTCGGTCGCCGAGCTCGCCGCCGAGATCCGGGCCGATGTGCGCGGCGCGGCGGGCGACCTGCGGCGCGAGATGCGGGCAGCCGCCTCACAGGCCCGCAGTGGCGGCGAACAGGACGGCTCCCCAGGGGAGTCCGGGGACCACACCGACAGCGAGTCGTGGCGCGCGGCCAAGGAGGAGATGCGCCGCGTCAAGCAGGAGTGGAAGGAGCAGGCCCGGCGCGCCAAGGACGAGAGCCGGCGGGCCCGCGAGGAGGCCCAGCGAGCCCGGCGTCAGGCCAAGGAGGCGCAGGAGCGGGCGCGGGTCCAGGCGCAGGAGGAGGTGCAGCGCATCGCACGGCGGGTCCAGGAGCAGGTGCAGGACCACTTCGCGCGGGGCGACTGGCCGACGGGGGTGCGCGAGGGGCTGACCGAACTGGCCAAGGAGTTCGGCGAGTTCGGGCGGGACTACGGCAGGGAGTTCGGCAAGGACTTCGGCTTCGGGCACGGGCACGCGGAGAAGAGCGCCGCGAAGTCGGCGCCGGGCGCGCCCGAGTACTCGCAGACCCCGGAGGACTTCCCCGCCGAGTACGAACCGACCTGGGCCCATGAGGACGGCACCGGGGACTCGGCCCGCGATCTGGACCGCCTCCTCGACCGCTTCCGGGACGACATCCGCGACGCGGCCCGGGACCACGGCGTCACCTCGGACCAGCTCCGCGACGCCCGCCGGCACCTGTCGACGGCGGCGGCGCACATCGGGGCGCTGCTGCGGACACCGAAGGCCTGAGTCCCCTCGGGCCCCACCTCAGGGCCCGGCGCCGACCGACCGCCCCGGGCCCGCCCCCGCCCTGCCTCAGCCCGCCTTCGCCTCCCCGTCGCCGTAGAGCACACGGACCAGCGACTCGTATGTCACCCCATGGTCCGCGAGCACCTCGCCCGGGACGCCGGGGCGGATCGTGAGGGCGAGCAGCATGTGTTCGTCGCCGATCCGGCGGTCATGGCGGGCGACGGCGGTGCGCAGGGAGCGCTCCAGGACGTTCCTGGCGCCCCGGCTGAAGGGGCGGCGCCCGGACAGGCCGCTCTTGCCCTTGCGGTCGCCTGACATCGCGCCGACGCCGTGCACCTCCTCGACGCGGGCGACGATCTGTGCGACGTCGATGCCGAGTCCGGCGAGGGCGTCGGACTCGGCCTGGGAGAGGCCGGCGTGGCGCCGGGACTCGGCCAGGGACTGCCGAACCGACTCCTTGCGTTCCTCCGCGACGCCCAGCGAGGCCAGGGCGAAGGAGGCGCGGCTCGCCTCGCGGTCGAGCAGCGCGAGCAGGATGTGCTCGGCGTCGACGGTGGCCGCGCCCGTCCGTTCGGCCTGTGCCACCGCCGACTCCACCACGGCGCGGGCGTCCTTCGTGAACCGCTCGAACATCAATGCCTCCCGTACTTCTTGTGCACGGCCTGCCTGCTCACACCGAGTTCGGCGGCGATCTCCTGCCACGACCAGCCCTGGTTGCGCGCGCTGCGCACCTGCACCGACTCCAGCTGTTCGAGGAGCCGGCGCAGGGCGGCGACGGCCCGCAGGCCGACCCGTGGATCGCGGTCGCCCGCCCGCTCGGCGAGATCCGTTGCTTCGGTCATGTCGTCAACTTACGTTGACGCAAGCCGCATGTCAACCAAAGTTGACACCCAGGGCGCAGGAAAGGCGGGCCCGGCACCCCGGACCCGCCTCACACCACGTCACGTGACATCACATCAGGAATGCGTGAGCACGATCTTCCCGAACTGCTCGCCCGACGCCAGCCGTTCGAAGCCTTCCCGGGCCCGGTCCATCGGAAGCACCTCGTCGATCACCGGACGCACCCCGGTGGCCGCGCAGAAGGACAGCAGGTCCTCCAGCTCGTCCTTGGTGCCCATGGTCGAGCCCACGACCTTGAGCTCCAGGAAGAAGATCCGGGTGAGTTCGGCGTGCGAGGGCCGGTCGCCACTCGTCGCACCGGAGATGACCAGCGTGCCGCCCGGCCGCAGGGACTTCACCGAGTGGGACCAGGTGGCGGCGCCGACGGTCTCGATGACGGCGTCCACCCGCTGCGGCAGCCGCGCCCCCGACTCCAGCGCCTCCACGGCGCCCAGCTCGATCGCCCGCTTGCGCTTGGCCTCGTCCCGGCTGGTGGCGAAGACCCGCAGACCGGCGGCCTTGCCGAGCACGATCGCGGCCGTGGCGACACCACCGCCGGCCCCCTGGACGAGAAGCGAGTCCCCGGGGCGTACGCCCGCGTTGGTGAAGAGCATCCGGTACGCCGTCAGCCAAGCCGTGGGCAGACAGGCGGCCTCGGCGAAGGAGAGCTCCTTGGGCTTGGGCAGGACGTTCCAGGTCGGCACGGCGACCTGCTCGGCGAAGGTGCCCTGGTAGTGCTCGGTGAGGATGGAGCGGGGCTCCCTGGGGCCGACGCCGTGTCCGGTCTGGCCGATCACGGAGTGCAGGACGACCTCGTTGCCGTCCTCGTCGACACCGGCGGCGTCACAGCCGAGGATCATCGGCAGCTTGTCCTCGGACAGGCCGACGCCCTTGAGGGACCAGAGGTCGTGGTGGTTGAGGGAGGCGGCCCTGACGTCGATCACGCTCCAGCCGGGTCGGGCCTCGGGGGCCGGACGCTCCCCCAACTCGAGTCCGGAGAGCGGCTGGTCACGGTCGATGCGGGCGGCATAGGCGGCGAACATGACCTTGACGATAGGGTCCACCGGCGACACGGGGAACCGGGAGGCGGTGTGACACACACCCTCTTGCGCGACAGATCCAGCCCGTCCGGCGTCCGAGGACGAGGGTCGGCCGTCCCCATCCCCCACCCACCCGCAACTTTCAGCCCGCCCGGCGTCCGAGGACGAGGCCTGGTGGCTGCGCCTGTCGATGCCGGTCCAGGTGTTTCAGCCCGTCCGGCGTTCGAG